>NZ_JBHRSV010000009.1:0-22919 GCF_042643335.1 Hyphobacterium vulgare | reverse complement strand
TCACCATTCTCCTCAACACCCTCGTCGCCAGAAACCAGACCTGGAACAACCCGCAACAACACGGTTGCTGAGGTGCCGCCGAAGGCGGCCTCGAAGGACGAGGGGATAACCCCTACCCCATCGTCGGGATGACGAAAGCCTGGTCGCCGATATCGCCGCTCGGCCAGCGCTGGGTCACTGTCTTGATCTTGGTGAAGAAGCGGATGCCTTCGGTGCCGTACTGGTTGGTGTCGGTGAAGGCCGAACGCTTCCAGCCGCCGAAGCTGTGATAGGCGACCGGCACCGGAATCGGCACATTGATGCCGACCATGCCGACATTCACCTTCGCGGCGAACTCGCGCGCGGCGAGGCCGTTGCGGGTGAAGATGGCGACGCCATTGCCGTACTGGTGCTGGCTCGGCAGCGCGGCCGCTTCCTCGAGATTGTCGGCGCGCACGACCTGCAGGACGGGTCCGAAAATCTCGTCGTGATAGGATTTCATGCCCGGCTTCACGTGGTCGAAGATGGTCGGGCCGATGAAGAAGCCCGTCTCGTGGCCCTGCAGTTCGAAGCCGCGCCCGTCGAGCTTCAGTTCCGCGCCTTCGTCGATGCCCATCTGGATGTAGTCCTCAATGCGCTTCTTGTGCGCGGCGGAGACCACCGGGCCGTAATGCGCGTCCGGGTCGGTCGAGACGCCGAGATTGAGGCCCTGTGCGGCCTCCATCATGCGCGCGACAAACTCGTCCGCCGTCTTCTTCCCGACCGGTACCGCCACGGGCAGCGCCATGCAGCGCTCGCCGGCCGAGCCGAAGGCTGCGCCGACAATGTCCTTCACCACCTGGTCCATGTCGGCGTCGGGCATGATGATGCCGTGGTTCTTCGCCCCGCCCATCGCCTGGAAGCGCTTGCCCTGCTCGGTACAGGTGCGCGCGATATAATGCGCAATGTCGGACGAACCGACGAAGGTGACGGCCCGGATCTCGTCATGGTGGAGCAGCGCATCGACCGCTTCCTTGTCGCCGTGGACGACCTGCATCACGCCGTCCGGCAGGCCCGCTTCCTTCCACAATTCGGCCAGCCGCACCGGGACGGACGGGTCTTTCTCCGACGGCTTCAGGACCAGCGCATTGCCGGTCGCGATCGCCATGCCCATGAACCACATCGGGATCATGGCCGGAAAGTTGAATGGCGAGATCCCGGCGACGACGCCGAGCGGCTGGCGCATCGAGAAGACGTCGATCCCGGGGCCGGCGCTCTCGGTGTATTCACCCTTCATCAGGTGCGGCACGCCGCAGGCGAACTCGATCACTTCCAGGCCGCGGATGATGTCGCCCTTGGCGTCGGCGATCACCTTGCCGTGCTCGGAGGAGAGCAGCTCGGCGAGCGACTCCATCTCGGCTTCGACCAGGTCCTTGAACTTGAACAGCACGCGCGCGCGGCGCTGCGGGTTCATCGCGGCCCATTCGCGCTGCGCCTCGGCGGCCTTGGCGACGGCCTGCCCGACTTCGGCGGCATTGGCGAACTGGACGCGGGCCTGAACCTCGCCGGTCGACGGGTTGTAGACATCGCCCCAGCGCCCGGTCGAACCCGCGACGCTCTTGCCGCCGATGAAGTGGTGAATCTCGCGCATGCCGCTCTCCGATGGATGGCTGAACTGTTGGCGCTCATATCGCGCCGCGCGTGTCCGAGGTCAAATGCGCGGGTGAGATCGGTGGCCGGCGTCAGCCCACCCCCGCCAACTCCCGCACCACAGCCCAGCCCTCTGCGACATGGCGCCATTCGGTGTGCGTCTGGCCGATAACGAAGCGGATCACGGTGCGGCCATTCGCCCGCGTCTTCGTCAGATAGGTGCGCCCGTCATCATTGATCCGCGCGACGAGGTCGTCATTCGCCCGGTCAATCTCTGCCGGGTCGGACACACCCTGCGGCAGAAAGCGGAAACCGAGCAGGGCCAGACGCGGACCCGAGACCAGTTCGAAATCCGGGTCGGCCTCGACCATCTGGGCGAGCTTCCCGGTGAAGGCGATATGGCCGCGGATTTTCTCGCGCAGCCCCTCAGCGCCATAGCTGCGTAGGACGAACCACAGCTTCAGCGCCCGGAAGCGCCGCCCGAGCGAGACGGTCAGGTCACGGTAGTTCGGGCTTTCCCCCATCGGCACCGATTCCAGATAGGCCGGGGTCAGCGACAGGGCGCGCGCCAGCGTCTTCGGGTCTTTCAGATACAGCACCGAACAATCGAAATTGGTGAACAGCCATTTGTGCGGGTTGAAGACGAAGCTGTCGGCATGCTCGAGCCCCCCGGCCAGCGCCCGCACCTCGGGCAGGATCAGCGCGCTGCCCGCCCATGCGCCGTCGACATGGAGGTGAATGCCCGCTTCCCGCGCGATGGCCGCGATGGGCCCGAGCGGATCGATCGAGCCGAGCCCCGTCGCGCCGAAACTGGCGACGATGCAGGCCGGGACGATCCCCGCCTCGCGGTCCCTGGCGATGGCAGCCCGCAGCGCCTGCGGGTCCATCGCGAAATCGGCATCGACGCCGATCTTGCGCACATTCGCCCGGCCCAGCCCGGCGATGCGCGAGCCCTTCTCGACCGAGGAATGGGCTTCGCTGGAGGTATAGACCGCCAGCCTCGGTCCGCCCGCCAGCCCCTCATCGGAAAAACGCCCGCCGGTGGCGCGCTCGCAGCCGGCGATGATCGCGCACAGCGTCGCGGTCGAGGCGGAATCCTGGATCGACCCCATCCAGCCGCCCGGCAGGCCGAGCAGGTGCCTGAGCCAGACTGTCATCCGGTCTTCCAGCTCGGCGGCGGAGGGCGAGGTCTCCCACAGCATGCATTGCGCGGCCATGGCAGCGGTCAGCATCTCCGCCAGCACCGAGGGCGGCGAGGCATTGGCGTTGAAATAGGCGAAGAAGCGCGGATGCTGCCAGTGAGTCATGCCCGGCAGGATGATGTCCTGGAAGTCCCGGAAGATCGCCTCGAACGCCTCTCCGGTTTCCGGACAGGCCTCGGGCAATTGCTTCAGGATGTCGCCGGGTTTCACATCGGAGCGGACGCGCCGCGTCTCGATCGTCTCGAGATACTCCGCCATCCAGTCCGTGACGGTGTGCGCGTGGGTGCGGAAGTCTTCGGGTTTCATGCAGGTCTCCCTCATGGGAGGGATAGCTGCGCGGATCGCGATTGTCGCCCTCGTGCTTCGAGGCTCGTAGCAGATGAAGCCATCATGGGGTTCCCGCGAAAGCGGGAATCCGAAACCGGGTACATGCTTCAGGTCCCCATTTTCATGGGGACCCCAAGTGTGCCTCGAAGGGCGAGGAAGAAATCTCCCCCAAACTTCAGCAATCACCGCCGGACAGACGCGCCGCGCCGCGTTACACTCCTGCCGAACCGTTCCGGCGCAAAGGATGTCCGATGATCCGCTTGGTCCCCCTCCTGGCACTGTCCCTCTCCCTCGCTGCCTGTGCCGGGAGCAATCGGCCGGAATACATGCGCGCCGGAACGGGCGGCGAAATGGCCTATGCCCGCGGCGAACGCGCCCAGCGTGCCGGCGACGTCGCCACCGCGCTCGAGGCCTATCGCTGCTCGGCGGCTTTCGGGCGCGGCTATGAGGTCGCCTGGCACAGTCTCGGCATTCTGGCGCTCGACACCGCTGAAGCGCCCGGGACATTGCCTGCCGATGCCGAGGCCTTCCGCGCCGAAGGTTTCGCGGCGCTGGAAACCGCTGCCCGTGCCGGCTGGGCCGCCAGCCAGGCCGAGCTGGCGATCCGCCATCACCGCATGGGCCACACCGCCGAGGCCGCGCGCTGGTCGGCGATCTACCGCACCAACAATCGCGACCAGGCGCTTGGTCTGACCCGCCTGCCGCAGACGACGAGCGACGCCATCGCCGCCAATGCCAGCGACGCCGAACGCGCCGCTGCGGTCGAGGCCGCCGCCGACTTCTTCCCCCGGACGCTGGATATGACCCAGGCCGGCCCGGAATGCAGCGAACTGACCTCGCCGATGCGCCGCGAGCGCGAAATCAACCTTCAGGACGTGATCCAGCCCGGCGTCGGCACCAGCCGCCCGACCGGTCAGTAGCCCGCAAAGACGAACCGCCCCTGCCCTGTGGCAGGAGCGGTTCCAATCCCGTTCAGTGACAGGGTGACGTCAGGCCGCCGCGAGGGCCGCCGTCTTGCGGAACACCGCGACCTTGCCGGAAATCAGCTCGTCCAGCCGCCAGCCGAGATCGGCATGCAGCGCGTCATAGAGCTTGCCGCCCTCGACCGTGTCAGCCCCGTCGAGCAACAGGAGCCCGCCGGTCTTCAGACGCTGCGCGGCGTGGCGGAAATGCGCAGCCAGCGCGGCAAAACCCGGCGTCGGGGCGAGATAGACGGCATCGACCTTGCCGGCGCTTTCCGACGCCGCGACGCTGGTAAAGACCCGAAGCCGGTCGGCGGAGATACCCTCGGCCTGGCACAGGCTTTCGACCGCCTCGGCGTTGGCCGCCTGCGCGATCAGGAAATGGAAGACGCCGCGATCGAGGAAGGTCAGCGCCGCGCGGTCATTCGCCCCGATCTGCAACACCTTGTCGCCCGGACGCACCGCGTCGCCGAGGAAATCGGCCAGCGCCGCGTCGAGCGGGCCGTGCCGGCGCCTCACATTGCGCTGGAAGCGCTTCAGCGGTGCGGTCAGGCGGTCGAACAGCGAGGGGGTATGAAATGCGTCGAGAACAGCCATCGTCGTCCCAATCGTGAACAGGTCGTTAAGTCCTTCCCGTCCCGTCGCAACCGCGATGCCAGACGGTAGGATTTCGTTAACGATTGACCTCTTGCGCCCGGCGCAGACGCGCGCAATGTGTCGCCGTGAACGACTATCGCTACCCCGTCCCGCGCGACCCCGGCGATCAGCACATCGTCGATGTGCTGATCGAGGAACGCGCCCCGCGCCTGATGCAGCGCAAACGCCTGTGGAAGGCGATCAAGGCGCTCGCCTATCCGGCGCTCGGCTATCGCCGCGCCATGGCCATGGCCGACGAAATCGCGAATCTGCGCGGCGTCGAGACGCTCGACTGGGCGATCGACTTTCTCGAACTGGCGATCGAGCCGACCGGTGTCGAGGCGGTGCCGGAAAGCGGCGGCTGTGTCGTCATTGCCAACCACCCGGGCGGCATTGCCGACGGCGTCGCTGTCTGGCAGGCGCTGGGGGCGCGCCGTCCCGATCTGTGCTTCTTCGCCAACCGCGACGCGCTGCGGGTCTGCCCCGGCCTGGTCGATGTCGTCCTGCCGGTGGAATGGCGCCAGAACGAGCGCCGCCGCGATTCCACCCGGGAGACGCTGCGCTCGGCGCTGGACGCCTTTGGCGCCGGGCGCTGCGTCGTGATCTTTCCGTCCGGCCGCATGGCCGAGTGGGACTGGTCGCGCTGGGGTTTGCGGGAAAAGCCGTGGATGCCGACCGGCGTCAGCTTCGCCCGCCGTTTCGGCGTGCCGATCATCCCGCTCGGGGTGAACCAGCACATGCCCTTCCTCTACTACGCCCTGGCGCAGGTGAATGAGGAGCTGAAGGACATGACAATCTTCCAGGGCTTCATGGACAAACAGGCGTCGCGCTACCGCCTCAATTTCGGCGCGCCGGTCGACCCGAAATCCCTGCCCGCCAGCGAGGCCGAAGCGACCGATCACCTGCGCCGGATCTGCGAAGACCTGGCCTGGCGGTGACGCAATGACCGGCCAGACCCTGTCGCTCGCTGCGCTCAGAGCCTTTGCCCGCATCGTCGAGACCGGCAGTGTGACCCGCGCGTCCCGCTCGCTGAACATCAGCCAGAGTGCCGTCAGTCATCACCTCAAGGCGGTCGAGGCACGGGCGAGCGCGCCGCTCTTCATCCGCAGCGGACAGCGGCTGATTCCGACCGAGACCGGGCGCCTCTTCTACATCGATGTACGCGATGCGCTTCGCATCCTCACCGGGGCCGAAACCCGCCTTCATCCCGGTGGTGAAACCCGGCTTGTGCTGGGCGTCCAGTATTCGATCGGCTTTCACGCCCTCGCACCGGTCTGGACACGGATTGCCGATGCCTGTCCCGGCCTCAGGATCGATCTCGATCTGCTGGCCGAAGAGCCCGCAACAGGCCAGCGGCATATCGATGTGTGCGTGTCGACCTGGCCGCTCGATCCCGATTTCCTGACCAAGGCCGAGTTCGAAACGCACTGGCGCCCCTATGCGGCGCCGGGCATCGCGGTATCGGGCTGGGAAGGCGGCGGACCATCCCTGATCAGTTTCGAGAACGGCACGGACTGGCGGTCCTGGGGGATGACGAACGAACAGATCGTCGGGCGGACCATCCACACCAATTCCGCTGGCCTCGCCCAGACGCTCGCCACTCAGGGGGCGGGGATCGCCCTGTGCGCAGACATTCTGGCAAATGCCGCCGTCGGCTCGGGTCAGCTTTCCCCGCTTTCTGATCGCACCATCGTGCTGGAATGGGGGCAGATCCGCCTCGCCGTAAACGCCCAATCGGCCCAGCGCGCCGAGATCGGACCGCTGGTCGAGCTGCTGTCGTCGATCCTCTCTCCTGGCTGAAAGCGCATCATCGAGATCGATGGGCCGATACATTTTCTAGATCATTCTGCTCGAACCAATAGCAGAATGGATCATGTCTGGTATTCGGATATTCCCGCCGGAGACCTGCCATGCCCCTGACGACCGGACTATTTACCCTTGCCCTGTTCCTGTCTCCGCCCGGCGGGGAGGCCGCCTCGACGGTCAGCGATCTCGCCGATGCATGGGTGGCTGGGTTTGCGGACCATGATCCGCTTGAAGCCCGCCTCTGGGGCGTGGCCACGGATTCCGAACGACTGACAACTGACGTTTCACCCGATGAGACGGAACGCTGGCGCCGGCAGCAGGCGCAATGGCTGACCGAGCTCGACCGGATCGATGCCGCGGCGCTCGCGCATGCGGATCGGGCCATCTACATCAATCTGCGCGACAGGATCGAAACCGATCTGGCCCTGGAAGCCTGCCACCGGGAGTTCTGGCCGCTGAACAATTTCAGCGGCTGGCATCTGAACCTCGAGAACTCGCTGGCGATCGCTCTGGAAACCTCGAGCCCCGACACGGAGCTGCTGCGTGATTGGGCCGGACAGATTGCGGCGCGCCTGAGTGCCGACGCCGCCGCGCTCGAAGCCGGACTGGAATACGGCTATTCCGTGCCCCGTCCCGTCGCACTGATTGTGGCGGACCAGTATGACGGCCTGGCGTCCCCGGACTCCCCGGTCGCGGCCTTGCCGAACGGTTTGGACCCGGCGCTGGCGGTACACTGGTCGGACCTGTTCAACACCGTCATCGCCCCGGCCTTTGCTCGTCAGGCCACATATATCCGCGATCGCTACGCGCCCCGAGCACGCACGGATCTGTCCCTGTCAGCATTGCAGGATGGCCCGGCCTGCCTGGCCGCCTCGGTTCGGCGCAATGTCGGTATCGTGATGACGCCAGGTGAGTTGCAGGCACTGGCCAGCCGGCTGCAGCATATGGCTGATACCCGATTGTCCGAACTCGGCACCCGGATTTGGGGGCTGGCAGATCCCGGCTCGGTTCGCGAGCGTATTCGCGCCATGGCGGATGATGACGAAGAGATCGGCAACGAGTCCGCAATCATCGCGGCGGCTCAGGCCGAGACCGACCGGCTGATCGCGACGTCTGCGCGCTTCTTTCCGGCACTGCCGGAGCAGCAGGTCGAGGTCGTCGTCTATTCCGCGATCGAACGGGAGGGCGTGACGGCCTCCTATCGGCCGTCGAATGACGGCGGTTTTGCCGGTACCTATTTCCTCAACCCGGACGAGCCGCGCATGCGGACGCGCCGGTCGATGGCCGCGGTGACCAGCCACGAGGTCGCACCGGGACACCACATGCAAGCGATGATCGCCCGGGCCGCGGGAACGGCCGGCGGCGAGCCACCCCACCCGATCCTGACCATCGGTTTCAACAACGCCTTCGTGGAAGGCTGGGCGCACTACGCCGAAACCCTGGCCTTCGAGGAGGGGCTGCTGGCCGACTCCGACCGGACCGCGCTCGATTTCTGGGCAGACTTCGGCGAAACCATCGCCATCGAGTCCCGCTTCCAGACCGGGGCGGCCGATGAGGCTGCAACCCGGCAGGCTGTTCTCCATCTCCGTGGCATGCCGGACGCCGATCCGTCCACCGCCGACATTCCGCTCTATTGGATGTCAGTCATGCCCGCCCAGCTCTTCTCCTACGGTCTCGGCGCGGAATTCCTCTATAGTCTGCGCGATCGGGCGCGCGATGCTCTCGGGGATCGCTTCGACTATCCCACCTTCCACCGCCTTGTGCTGGAAGACGGCAGCGTGCCGCTCTGGTGGATCGAGGAGAAGGTTGACGCCTGGATCGCCTCGGGCGGCTCCGACGCCGATTGATCCTCACTCCATGACGTTCCCCGGTTTCGCCTGAGCGAAGACCGGGGCCCATCTTTCCATAAATCTGGATCCCGGCCCGCGCTTCGCGCGTCCGGGAAACGTCAGATTGCGGGGCTGGTCTTCCCTTCGACACTGGCCGTCATGCCATACCAGTCGACCTTGCGGGTCATGAACATGGTCGCGGCGAGCGCGATGAAGACGAGGCCCGATCCGATCAGCAGGGCGTAGTCCTCGACGAGGACGAGCACGAACTGGACGAGATAGGTCAGCGTCAGCCCGGCGAAGGTCACCATGGCGCGGGGCTGCGAACGGAAAATGGTCAGCGCATAGCCCGCCGTCAGCGTGATCGTCGCCAGCGCCGCCACGCCATAGGCCGCCCACACGCCCAGATGTTCCGACATCGCCAGCAGGAGCAGGTAGAACACCACCTGCGCCAGCCCGATCAGCCCGTATTGCGCGGCATGGACCGGGCGTTCGCCATTGGCCTCGATCAGGAAGAACATCAAAAGGGTGAAGGCGAGGAAGAGCAGCGCGTATTTCAGCGAGCGAGAGACCTGCGCATAGCCGTCCGCCGGCGTCACCAGATTGACCGCGAACAGTGCCGTGCTCGCCTGACCCAGGGTAAAGCCGCGTCCCTCGACCCAGGCCGCCGGCACGCCGCGCGCCAGATAGGGCACCCGCCAACTGGCGGTGAAGCCCTCGGACCCGATCTCGCGCGTGTCGGGCAGGTATTGCCCGTCAAAGCCGGGATGCGGCCAGTCGCTGGTCATGTCGGCGGTGGTTTCCCGGCCCGAAGCGAGCAGTGCGAACCGCCCGGCCCCGGAAATCTGCAACGCGCCCTCGAAATCGAACGCCTCGCCGGGACGCAGATTGGCAACCGGCGCCGCCATGCCGCGCCAGGCCGAGCCGTCCGGCCCCAGCCGGTCGAAGTCCGATTGCGGCTCGAAGCGCAGCGTCCGCCGCCCCGACAGGGTGAAGCGGAAATCCTCGCCGATGCCCCTGAGATCGCTGACCGCATAGATCATGCGTGCGCCCGGCCAGTCGATCGTCCCGCCCTCGGGCAGCACACCGCTGGCCGCACCGGTATCGAACCGCCCGGCCATCTCAAGGCCCGCCTCATAGACCGGCACGTCATAGATGGCGCGGTGCAGGATGCGGGTTTCCAGCGCCCCGGTCAGGTGCAGCGTGTCGGGCGACAGCACGATCGTCTCGGTCACCGTGCGCATTTCCCGGCGCGTGCGGCCATTGGCGTCGCGCACCTCCATCTCCCGGTCGATCGTATAGGGCAGGACCAGGAAGGGTCCGCGCATTTCCTGCGCGCCGCCATAGGCGGCCCCGACCTCGGCGGAGACCGTTTCGGCGCGGTTGGCCCGCTCCCAGGCGAGCAGGTTGACGAGCGCCAGCGGCGCCCCGAGCAGCACGACGAGCGCGCCGACGAGTATGAGTTTCAGCCCCATCGACCGGCTGCGGTCGATGCGTGTCTGGCCAGTTTGTACGGAGTGATCCGTCATCCATCCCTCTCCCTTGTCCGTTAGATAACGGTCGGGGATCAGGCGCGCTGGATCGGGAGATCACGGGGCGGGATCGGGGCGATGCGAAGACAATTTGCGGCGGAAAGCGGGATTACGCGGAAAAGACGTTCCCCGGTTTCGCGTCAGCGAAGACCGGGGTCCCGTTAACAAAAAACTGGGTCCCGGATCGGCTTCGCCGTCCGGGAAACGTCATCCAGGCTAGACTTCCCGTTCCGCCAGATGCCGCTTGATGCCGGCGATCGCTTCGGCGGGATTGAGGCCCTTCGGGCAGACCTGCGCGCAATTCATGATCGTGTGGCAGCGATAGAGCTTGAACGGGTCGTTCAGATCATCGAGCCGGTCGCCGGTCATCTCGTCGCGGCTGTCCTCGATCCAACGATAGGCCTGCAACAGCGCCGCCGGGCCAAGATACTTGTCGCCATTCCACCAATAGGACGGGCAGGCCGTCGAACAGCAGGCGCACAATATGCACTCATAAAGCCCGTCGAGCTTGGTGCGGTCCTCTTCGGACTGCTTCCATTCCTTCTCCGGGGCCGGCGTCTCGGTCTGGAGATAGGGCTGCACATAGGCGTGCTGGGCGTAGAAGTCGGTCAGGTCCGGCACGAGGTCCTTCACCACCGGCTGGTGCGGCAGCGGCGCGATCGTGATCGTTCCGGAAAACTCGTCCATGCCCTTGGTGCAGGCGATCGTGTTGCGCCCGCCGATATTCATCGCGCACGACCCGCACACGCCTTCGCGGCAGGAGCGGCGGAAGGTCAGCGTCGGGTCGACCCGGTTCTTGATCCAGATCAGCGCGTCGAGCAGCATCGGCCCGCAATCGCCGGTATCGACCGTGTAATGGTCCCAGCGCGGCCCCTCGCCGCTTTCCGGGTCATAGCGGTAGATCTTGAACTCGCGCGTCTTCGTCGCGCCTTCGGGTTTCGGCCAGGTCTTGCCCTTCTTGGGCTGCGAACCCTTCGGAAGCGTCAGCTGAACCATTATTCGTCCTCTGCCTGGTCCTGAAGCCACAACAGCGTCACATCGGCGATGTGACGCATCTGCAGGCGGGCATCATCGGCCGTGAATTGCGTATTCTCCGCGCCGCCGAGCGCGGCGGCGATGTCGGCCGCGCCATTGCGCATCCGGGTATCGAACTGCTCCCAGGTCACGCCGCCTTCAAGCGCCGTACCGGCGGCCTGCATCTCGGCGATCTTCGCCTCGACCGCCGCCAGCCCCGCCGCGTTCTCCGTCAGCGTCATGAAATCATCCTGCGGCGGATCGAGCTGCGCCAGCGCGCGGTAACCGACGAGATAATGCGGCAGCACTTCGCGTTCGATATTCGGCGACGCGCCGCTCGTCCAGCCGACCAGTGCCGTATCCTCGCAGGTCATCTCGCCCGACAGCATCTCGATCTCGGTCGCGATCTCTTCCTGCTCTTCGGGCGAAAAACGCGCCATTTCCCGTCCCGCCTGGAAGAACAGCACCGCGCCCTGCCAGCGCTCCAGAAGACCGCACTCCACGCCGCGCACCGCGATCGTCTTCACGAAGACGACCGACTGGCGCGCCGTCGGCAGGCCGTTGTTCTGCGCCAGCGCCGATGCGCTGACGGCAAGAGCAAGCGCCAAGCCGGTCCAAGTCAATTTTCGAAAGTATCCGCCGATCGCCTTCATCTTATCGCCGAGCATCAAAATTGAATTGTTCTTCCACAGCGCAAATCATAGCATTCAGCGCATTAAGTTGAACTAGAAGTTTATTTGCGAACTCAGGAGGAACGCGGCCGCCTCTCGTTAGCTTTTCGTTGAGACTGCGTTTAATATCACTGCGCAGATTTACCTTCCCGTACGCGATTTTCTGTAACTCCTCCGCAGCCCGAAGAGACAATCGCCGGTCGTAGCCTAGTCTTTCAAATTCAATACGTCGAAGCGCGCGGTCAACCCGCCACTCTGCATCATTAAAATCGGGAAGTGCGTTCTCAATTTCCTCGATAGTCGGGGAATTTCCTTCGACAATTGATTCGAGAAGAGCTTTTACGCCGTCAGGTGCGAAATAGATGTCGCGAAGCGCCTTCACGATTTCCCGGTCGATATTCAGGCCTCTTGGTCGCTTCGGACCACCCGAACTGACAACCGACGAGAGCAGCTCAAGGCCTGCACCAATTGTTGATAGCGCATCCGTCATCAGTAAACCCGCGCCTTCGGCTCGATATACTTGATGTCGTTCGACAGCGTGTAGGTGTGCACCGGGCGCTCGTCGAGCGTGACCTGGCCGCTCTCGGTGTCGAACCAGGCCAGCGTGTGCTTCATCCAGTTCTCGTCGTCGCGGTCCGGGAAGTCCTCCCGTGCATGCGCGCCGCGGCTTTCCGTGCGGTTGGCCGCACCGTTCACCGTCACGGCGGCCTGGGCGATGAGGTTGTCGAATTCCAGCGTCTCCACGAGGTCCGAATTCCAGATCATCGTGCGGTCGCTGACCGCGATGTCCGGCAGTCCGGCATAGACCTCGGCGATCTTCTTGACGCCCTCGTCCAGAACCTCGCCGGTGCGGAACACGGCGCAATTGGTCTGCATGGCGTGCTGCATGCGGTCGCGCAGCTCGGCCGTCGGCGTACCGCCCCTGGCATTGCGGAACTTGTCGAGACGGGCGATCGAATTGTCGCCCGCGCCCGAAGGCAGCTCCGGCTGGCGCGCGCCGCTTTCCAGGATGTCCGCCGCGCGCAGGCCGGCGGCGCGGCCGAACACGACGAGGTCGATGAGGCTGTTCGAACCCAGACGGTTCGCCCCGTGCACCGAGACGCAGGCCGCTTCGCCCACCGCCATCAGGCCCGGCACGACGCAGTCCGGATCGCCGCCCTTCTTGGTCAGAACCTCGCCGTGATAATTCGTCGGGATACCGCCCATATTGTAGTGGACGGTCGGCAGGACCGGGATCGGCTCCTTGGTCACATCGACGCCGGCGAAGACGCGCGCGCTCTCCGAAATGCCCGGCAGGCGGCGATAGATCACGTCCGGATCGAGGTGGTCGAGATGGAGATAGATGTGGTCGCCCTTCGGCCCGACGCCGCGGCCTTCGCGGATCTCCACCGTCATCGAGCGCGAGACCACGTCGCGGCTGGCAAGATCCTTCGCGCTCGGGGCATAGCGCTCCATGAAGCGCTCGCCCTCCGAATTCGTCAGATAGCCGCCCTCGCCGCGCACGCCTTCGGTGATCAGCACGCCCGCGCCATAGATGCCGGTCGGGTGGAATTGCACGAATTCCATGTCCTGCAGCGGCAGACCCGCGCGCAGCACCATGGCATTGCCGTCACCAGTACAGGTGTGCGCCGAGGTCGCGGAGAAATAGGCGCGGCCATAGCCGCCGGTGGCGAGGATCACGGTCTGCGCCCGGAAGCGGTGCAGCTTGCCGTCTTCCAGATTCCACGCCGTGACGCCGCGGCAGGCGCCGTCATCGTCCATGATCAGGTCGAGCGCGAAATACTCGATGAAGAACTCGGTCTGGTGCTTCACGGCCTGGCCGTAGAGCGTGTGCAGGATGGCGTGGCCGGTGCGGTCTGCTGCGGCGCAGGTGCGCTGCACCGGGCCTTCGCCGAAATTGCGCGTCATGCCGCCGAAGGCGCGCTGGTAGATCTTGCCTTCCGGGGTGCGCGAGAAGGGCACGCCCCAATGTTCCAGCTCATAGACCGCGTCCGGCGCGTGACGGCAGAGATATTCGATCGCGTCCTGGTCGCCGAGCCAGTCCGACCCCTTCACGGTGTCGTACATGTGCCAGCGCCAGTCGTCCTCGCCCATGTTGCCGAGGCTGGCCGAGATGCCGCCCTGCGCCGCCACCGTGTGCGAGCGCGTCGGGAAGACCTTGGTCACGCAGGCCGTGCGAAGCCCGGCCTGAGCGGCGCCCAACGCGGCGCGGAGACCGGAACCGCCGGCCCCGACAACCACGACGTCATAAGTGTGATCGATCCATTCGTATTTCGACATCGGATACGGTCCTGGAGCGCGCCTAGAGCGCGAGAGTGAGAAGCGAATAGACCCCGGCGAGCCAGAGCCCGGCGACGAGGAAGGTGTTGGCAATCAGAAGCGCCGCCTTGGTCGTCGTTCTGTGGATGTAGTCCTCGATCACCACCTGCACACCGAGCCGGCCGTGATAAAGCGCCGCACTCATCGTCAGCAGGGTGACCAGCGCGCCGAAGGGCGAACCGAGCCAGGCGCGGGTCGCGTCGGCATCGGGCGCGCCCGACAGGGCGAAGCAGACCGCGAACACCGGCATCAGCACGAAAAGCGCAATGGCGCTGACCCGCTGCTGCAGGAAATGCCCGGTGCCCGAACCGGCCGCGCCGGATCCGCGAACGCGCTTGCGGGGTGTCGTCATCCGGCTCATGCCGCGCCTCCCGTCAGCAGGAAGACCCAGAAGCCGAGCGTCACCACGATCGCCGCGCCGAGAATGATGATGGAGCGCTGGCTCGACCCTTTCGGATCGAAACCCTTGCCCGCATCCCAGAACAGGAAGCGCAGCCCGTTGAGCCAGTGGAAGGTCACCGCGAAGGTCAGCAGGATGAGGCCGGCCCGCGTCACCCACGCCATCACACCCTCGAACAGGAAGTCGACGGAAGAGTTCGTGCCCGTCGCCAGCATGACCAGCCACACGGTCAGCGCCGCGGTGCCGATATACATCCCGACGCCGGTCGCACGGTGGAGGATGGAGGTGAGCATGGTCGCGTGCCAGCGCCACACCTGCAGATGAGGTGACAGCGGACGCGGATCAGATGTCTCCGACGCCATCGCGTTCGTCCTTTCACGGCCGGGACCGGTGGCCGCCCCCCAGGGCAGTGCCTGAGCAAATCACCGGTCATTCGAATGTGCGCCGGAGAATAGACCTCGAACCGCAAGGGTCAACGCGGCCGCAGCATCGCGCTGCAGATCGTCCGGGCCCGGCGGCTTGGTGCTGGCAAGTCGCCGCGAAACGACTAGGTTGATGTCCAGTCCGCCGCTGCAAGGAATTGATGCCATGTCCCAGACCGCCGTCGTCACCGGCGCTTCGACCGGGATCGGTCACGCCACCGCGAAAGTCCTGACCGAAAAGGGCTTTCACGTCTTTGCAGGCGTTCGCAAGGATGAGGACGCACAGCGGCTGAAGGCCGAGCTCGGAGACCGCGTTACACCGCTGAAGATGGACGTCACCGACGCCGCGACGCTGAAGGCCGCTGCCGATCAGGTCCGCGCCGCGCTCGGCCAGTCGACCCTCGACGGTCTCGTCTGCAATGCCGGCATCGCGGTCGCGGGCCCGCTCCTCCACATCGATATCGCCGAAGTCGACAAGCAGTTCGACATCAACGTGCTCGGCGTGCTGCGCACGGTTCAGGCCTTCGCCCCGCTGCTGGGCGCGGAGGACGGCCGCATCGGCCAGCCGGGCCGGATCGTCATGATGTCCTCGGTCGCGGGCAAGATGGGCATGCCCTTCGTCGGCCCCTATGCCGCGTCGAAGCATGCGCTTGAAGGCCTGACCAAGTCGCTGCGCAAGGAGCTGGGGCTTTACGGCATCGGTTGCGTGATCATCGGACCCGGCGCGGTGGCCACGCCGATCTGGGACAAGGCCGACGAGATCGATGTCGAGCAATATGCCGGCACCGACTACGTCCCGGCGATGAAGCGGGTGATGGCCTGGATGCAGGACCGCGGACCGAAAGGCCTGCCGCCGGAACATATCGGCCGCCGCGTGCATGACGCGCTGACGAATTCCAGCCCGCGCCTGCGCTATGCCGAAGTGCCCCAGCGCCTGACCAACTGGTCCATCCCGCGCCTGTTGCCCGAGAAAGTCGTCGATGCGCAGGTGATGAAGCAGATCGGCCTGCGCCCGGAAGATCGCGGCGAAGCCCGGACGGATGGGAAACCTGACAAAACGCCGTCGGACGCCTGAACGAAGCGTAACTGGCCCGGATCGCGTCTCGCCCGCTAATCTGAATTCCTCTTGGGGACGGAGACGGAAGAGACATGATCCAGATTGCCCTCGCGGCAGGGATCCTGCTGGCGCAGGACCCGGCCACACCCGTCAGCTATGCCGTACGGATTGCCGCGACAGGCGAACGTCCGTCCGTGTCGGTCGAACTGCGCCTGACCGGCGAGGAAGACGGCACGACAAGGCTGCGCATCCCGGCTTTCTGGGGTGGTCAGAGCGATCTCTGGAATGTGATCGACGGCCTCACCGTCAACGGAGGCGATTTGTCGGAAACCGATGATCCCGGCTTTCGGGACATCGCCCACGCCCCCGGCGCGCCGCTGACCATCCGATACTCCGTGGTCCCCGACCGGACCGGAGCCCCGAATGCGGAACCGCGCGACTATTACCGGCCCTATATCGAGCCGGACTTCATCCACTTGATCGGCCACACCGTCTTTATCATTCCCGACATCGATAGCGATACGCCGATCAGTCTGCGTATCGACTACCCCGATGGCTGGGCCTTCGCCTCCGATCTCGAACATGGCGAGATGACGCTGCACGCGCTCACGACAAGCGTCACCGTGGCAGGCGACTACCGGGTCGAGACCCGCGAGGTCGGCGGCGCGAATGTCCGCATCGCCCAGCGCGGCGATACCGGCATCCCCGATGACGTGTTCGCGGAGGCGATAGAAACCGCCATCCTCGCCAATCTCGACTACTGGCAGGCCGAGGGTGAGCCCTATCTCGTCACCGTCCTGACGCTTGAATCCGAGCCGGATCACATGTCGATCGGCGGCACCAATCTGGGCGATTCCTTCGCCATGTTCGTCACCGCCGGACCGGACATCTCCATCCTCACCCGCATCCTGGCGCATGAACACACGCACACCTGGGTGCCGGACCGCTTGGGCGGTGCACTGCCCGGCGATCAGTATGACGAGGCGGAAGGCTACTGGTTCTCCGAAGGTTTCACGGATTTCCTGACGACGCGCGCCGGGGTGCGCGGCGGCAGTTTCGATGCCGCCACCGCAATCGCGCACCTCAACGAAGTGTTGGCGCAGGATGCCGCCTCGCCCTGGCGCGGCGCGCCGAACTCGGTGATCCGAGAACAGTTCTGGGCCGATGCTCAGGCCCAGCGCCTGCCCTATCATCGCGGAGAATTGTTCGCCGCGTTGGTCGATCACGAGATTCGCACCGCCACGAACGGCGCGCAGGATCTCGACGATGTCATCACGGCCATGGCCGAAACCCGGGATGAGGGTCCGGCCTCAGCCCGCTTCGCGGATGTGGTGTTGGCCATCACCGGGGTCGACGTGTCCGGCCTCGTCGAAAGGCATATCGTTAACGGCGAACCCGTCTTCCTCGCGGCGGACACTTTCGGCACCTGCGGCCCGGTCGAGACCGAGGAAGCCCCGGTCTTCGTCTATGGCATGACCGGCAGCCGGAACGAGGCCGGGCAGTTCGTGATCGAGACGGTCGACGAAACCGGCCCGGCATGGCCCGCCGGTTTCCGCCCCGGCATGACGATAATCGAGCGCCTCGAAGGTTCGGTTGGCGATGCGAGCGTGGATTCCGTGCTGCGCGTCGAGAATGAAGACGGCATTCAGGACCTTCGCTATCGCCCGACCAATGGCGAAATCCGCCGGACACAGCGTCTCGTGCCGAATACCGGCGGCGATCTGACCGCCGCCTGCCACGCCCGGCTGGCAGGCGAGGACGCCTGATCGCACGCCCGAAACGCGAATGAAGGGCTGACGCCGGCCCATGCCATCGGCTAGCCTCCCCGGCAAAGACGATTTGCCGGGGAGTTTTCCATGATCCGTTCCATGCTGGCCGCCCTCGCGGTCCTGACCCTGCCTGCCGCGCCTGTCTGGGCCGACGCCGCAGACGATTTCGCCGAACTGGTCGCCGATTTCGAAGCCCATGAGGCATCGGGCGACCCGGTCGGCCAGGGACGCGACGGTGACCGCGCAGCCGCGCGCCGCTGGGCCGATCTGTCGACCGCGACAGTCGAGGCGCGCAACGACGCCGAACTGGAATTCCTCGATCGGCTGGAGGCCATCGACGCCGAAGCGCTGCCGGAGAACGACCAGGTCTCCTACGCCGTGCTCGACTATGTGCTGCGCTACCGCGTCGAGCTCGCGCCCTTCCAACTGGAACGCATCCCCTTCACCAATGACAGCGGCTTCTATTCCGGCCCGAGCTACACGGCGGCGTCAACCCGGCTGCGCTCGCGCGCCGACGCCGAGGACTGGATCGCCCGGCTTGAAGCCGTGCCGCTCTTCCTCAACCAGAACCAGGCCTGGATGCAGCAGGGCCTCGCCACCGGCTTCGTCCAGCCGCGCAACATCCTGCCCGGTGTGCTCGACCAGATCCGCGCCATCGCGGACACCGCACCGGAAGAGAGTGATTTCTTCGCGCCGTTCGGGAACCTGCCGGCCAGCATGCCCGAGGCCGAGCGCGAGGTGTTGCGCGAACAGGGGCTGGCGGTCATCCGGGACACCGTCCTGCCGGCCTACGGCGAACTCGCCGACTGGTTCGAGACCGAATACATTCCGGGTTCGCGCGACAGCCTCGGCATCTCCGAAGTTCCCGATGGCCGCGCCCTCTACCAGACGCTGGTGCGCTACCATACCACGCTCGATACCAGCCCCGAGGAAGTCCATGCCCGCGGCCTCGCCGAGGTCGAACGCATCCGCGGCGAGATGGACGCCATCCTCGAGGAGGTCGGCTTCGAGGGCAGTTTCGCGGACTTCCTGCACTTCCTGCGCACCGATCCGCAATTCTATGCGGAAACCGAAGAAGAGCTGCTGATGCATGCCGCCTGGATCGCCAAGCGCGCCGACGACCAGATGCCGCGCTTCTTCGGCCGCCTGCCGCGCCTGCCCTATGGCGTGCGTCCGGTTCCCGCCTCGATGGCTCCGAACTACACCACGGGGCGCTACTGGCCGGGCGACGCCGAGAACGGTGTCGCGGGCGGCTACATGGTCAACACCTACAACCTCTCCCAGCGCCCGCTCTACAACCTGCCGGCGCTGACCGTGCACGAGGCGGTGCCGGGCCATCACCACCAGTTTGCCCTGTCGCAGGAGATGGAGGACGTCCCGGAATTCCGGCGCAATCTTTACATCACGGCCTTCGGCGAGGGCTGGGGCCTCTATACCGAGAATCTCGCCATCGACATGGGGCTCTACACCACGCCCTATGAGAATTTCGGCCGCCTGACCTACGAGATGTGGCGCGCCTGCCGCCTCGTCGTCGACACCGGCATCCACTGGTATGGCTGGACGCGGGAAGAGGCCGAGGCCTGCTTCCTCGAGAACTCCGCCCTGGCGCCGCACAATGTCCGCACCGAGGTCAGCCGCTACATCTCCTGGCCGGGCCAGGCGCTCGCCTACAAGACGGGTGAATTGCTGATGCGCGATCTTCGCGCCCGCGCCGAAGAGGCGCTGGGCGAGGATTTCGACATCCGCGCCTTCCATGACGCGATGCTGGAACTTGGCGGCGTGCCGCTCGACTTCCTCGACGCGCACATGACCGCCTGGATCGCAGCGCAGGGGGAGTAGGACCGCCTAACGTCATTCCCGCGAAGGCAGGAATCCAGAGCAACCGAAAGACTGGACTCCCGCCTGCGCGGGAGTGACGACACATTGAAGTTTAGCAAAGCGAACAGCGCTACAGGATATCCAGCACGTCCTCGGGCGGGCGGCCGATCACGGCGCGCTCGCCCTTGATGACCACCGGCCGCTCGATCAGCTTCGGCGTCTGCGCCATCGCCGCAACGAGCTTGTCCTCGTTCTCGACCTTGTCGAGCCCGAGCTGCTTGTACTCGGCCTCCTTCACCCGCATCAGGTCGCGGGCGCTGTCGAGGCCGAGGCGTTCGACGACTTCGCGGATTTCCGCCTCCGACGGTGCGTCCTCGAGATAGAGCCGGATGCGCGGACTGATCCCCTTCTGCTCCATCAGGGCGAGGGTCTGGCGCGACTTGGTGCAGCGCGGATTGTGCCAGATCACCGGCGTGTCGAGGCTCATCACCTAACTCCTGCTTTCCACCGAACGGATCAGGGCCTGCGCCCGTTCCCGGTGCAATTGTTCGATCATCTCGCCCTCAAAGGCGATGGCGCCCTTGCCCGGCGCATTCTCGAAGGCTTTCAAAATGGCACGGGCGCGTTCGATCTCGCCCGGCGTCGGCCCGAAGGCGCGGTTCGCGAGCCCAACCTGCGCCGGGTGGATCAGAGACTTGCCGTCAAAGCCCAGCGCCCTGCCCTGATGGGCTTCAAGCGCGAAGCCTTCATCATCGCGATAGGCATTGTAGACCCCGTCGAGCACGAACAGCCCGGCCGAGCGCGCGGCCAGAACCATCGCCGCGAGATGCGGCACCAGCCCGGTGCGTGTCCGGTCGTCCGTCAGACGAAGCGCCTTGGCGAGATCATTCGTCCCGGCAATCAGCCCGGCCAGTCCGAACCCCTCCGCCGAGGCCATCAGCGCCGGCAGGCTCATCACCGCATGCGGCGTCTCGATCATCGCGATCAGCGGCGGACCGTCCGGTGCCGCCTCGCGCACGGCTTCGAGATCCGCCACACCGTCGACCTTCGGGATCACAATGAAATCGGCCGCCGACGCCGCGTCGAGGTCGGCGCGCCAGTGCGGCGTGTCCGTGCCGTTGATGCGGATCGCGGCGCGCATGCCCGCTCCGCGCCACAACGAGATCGCCGTCCCGACCGCTTCGCGCGCCTCGGCCTTGCCGCCTTCGCCCACGGCGTCCTCGAGGTCGAGCATCAGCAGGTCGGCCCCGCTGCCGGCGGCCTTCTCGATCGCGGACGGGCGGCTGGCCGGCACGAAAAGCGCCGAGCGCAGGAAGGCCGGACGTCTGGTTTGAATCACTTCGCTTTCGCTCATGGCGGCCCTATACCACGGTCCATGCCGCTGGTCCTCGTCCTCTCCTCGCTTGTCTCCGGCAGCCGCGTCGGCGGCGGGGTCAGCGTCGCCGCGCTGCAGGCCCGCGGCATCGACGCCATGCATGTCCCGACTGTCCTCCTCGGCCGCCATCCGGGATGGGGCACGCCCGGCGGCGGCGCCATCGGCGAAGACCTGTTCTCCGGCACCCTCGACGGGATCGAGGCCAACGGCCTCTTCGCGCTGACCGATGCGGTCCTGACCGGCTATTTCGCGAGCGCTGATCAGGTGAAGCGCGCCGCCGAGGCGATCGACGCCATCCGGGCGGTCCAGACCCGTACCGCCCACAATGTCTGCGCCTATGCCCCGGAGCCGCTCATCGCGGTCGACCCGATCATCGGCGATCACGGCAAGCCCTATGTGCCGGATGCGGTCGCCGATGCGATCCGCGAAGAACTCGTCCCCCGCGCCGACCTCCTCACGCCGAACGCCTTCGAACTGGCGTGGTTGACCGGCCTGCCGGTGCGCGATGGCGGGGAAGCCCTCACGGCCGCGAAAGCGCTCGGCAAGCCGGTGCTGGCGTCATCGATTCCGGCCGGGGACGACATTGCCATCCACTACGCCGATGCACACACCGCGGTGAGCGTCACCCATCCCCGGCTCGACAAGGTGCCAAACGGGACGGGCGACCTGCTGACCGCGGCGTTCCTCGCCGAACGCCTGACCGGTGCCGAGCCGAAAGCCGCGCTCGAAACCGCCGCGACCACGATCTGGGACACGCTCCTGAAGGCGCGGGCGTGGGAGGCGTTCGAACTGCCTGACGTCACGGCCCGGCTTCATCCGGTGCGCGAGGACGCGCATCTTGCGGCGCGGCCCCTGACCGGCTAGCTCACCGCGCATGAGCGATAAACCCGCGATTCATGGCACGACCGCCCCCGGTTTCGAACCGGTGCGCGACGCCTTCGCCGCCAACTGGCAGACCGGCAACGAGATCGGCGCCGCTTTCGCGCTGATGATCGACGGCGAGACCGTCGTCGACCTGTGGGGCGGCTGGGCCGACCGCAAGAAGACACTGCCGTGGACGGAGGATACGATCGTCCCGGTGTTTTCGACCGGCAAGGCCGTCACCGCCATGGTCATGGCGAAACTCGTTTCCGACGGGACCATCGACTACGACGCGCCGGTCGCGGACTATTGGCCGGAATTCGCACGCGCCGGCAAGGACAGGGTGACGGTGGCCGAGGCGCTGTCGCACCAGGCGGGCCTGGCCGGTTTCCCGGAGCCCATGGAGCCGGGCGACTGGTTCGACCGCGATTTCATTGAAGACCGGCTGGCGGCCATGCACCCGCTCTGGGTGCCGGGTCAGGGGTCTGGCTACCACCCGCTCACCCACGGCTTCATTGCCGACGCCATAGCCCGGCGCATGACGGGCAGGACGATCGGCGGGCATCTGCGCGAAGACATCGCGGGGCCGCGCTGCATCGACTTCCGCATCGGCACGCCCGAGAGCGAACATTCACGCACCGCCGAACACGTCCTGCCGCCGCGTCCACCTTTCCTCGGCAAGATGAATGACATCAAGGCGGCGGCCTTCCTGAAGCCCTGGTCGAGCCCCGGCCGCCGCGGCGCGGCCGAATGGCGGATGGCGGAGTTTCCCGCCGCCAATGGGCATGGCACGGCCCGCGCCATCGCCGAACTGCTCTCTCCCTTCGCACGCGCCGGAAAGCTGCGCGACACGCAGCTGATCGCCCCGGACGTGGTCGAGGCGGCCATGCGCGAGCGCGTCTCCGGCCCGGACCGCGTCCTGCCCTTCGATCTCGCCTATGGCGCGGGCATACTGATCAACCGGGATCTCGGCCATCTCGGGCCAGAACCGAAGGCTGTCGGCCAGTACGGCTTTGGTGGGTCGTGCGGCTTCGCCGACCCGGTGCGCGGGATTTCCGGCAGCTATGTCATGAACCGGCAGATGGACGTGCTGTCCGGCGACCCCCGCGCCATGGCGCTGATCGAGGCAGCGTACGGGTGTTTGTGAGTTCGGTTCGCTGACTTTCTCACGTCACTCCCGCGCAGGCGGGAGTCCAGTTTCACCGTTGTTCTGGATTCCCTGAGTTCTCAAACGAAGTGCAACACCTTCCTAGGGTGTTGCGATGGGACAGCGATATCGACATTTCAGCGTTGAGGAACGGGTTGAGATTT
>NZ_JBHRSV010000008.1:0-62454 GCF_042643335.1 Hyphobacterium vulgare | reverse complement strand
AATCTCAACCCGTTCCTCAACGCTGAAATGTCGATATCGCTGTCCCATCGCAACACCCTAGGAAGGTGTTGCACTTCGTTTGAGAACTCAGGGAATCCAGAAAACGCGTCAATCTGGATCCCGACGTCCGTCGGGATGACGTCATCGTAATGTCCCTAGGCCGCGAGGCTTTCGCCCTTCAGAAGCTTTGGCAGGTCGCCGATCTCGCCGCCGGCATGGCGCATGAAGAAGCGGCGCGCCGGCGGGATTTTGTCGACGATGGACAGGCCGAGCCCGCGCGCGAGGCGCAGCGGCGCGATGTCGTTGGAGAAGAGCCGGTTGAACACATCGGTCGCGGCGACGAGCGCCATCGAATCCATCCGCCGCCAGGCCTGATAGCGCTGAAGGCCGACTGCCGAGCCGAGATCGAGGCCGAGCCGCTTCTGTTCGGCGGTGATCTCCGCCAGCGCGGCGGCGTCGCGGATCCCCAGGTTGAAGCCTTGTCCCGCCAGCGGGTGAATGCCGCGCGCAGCATCGCCGCAATAGGCGATGCCGTCGGCATGGAAACGCTCGGCCACTTTCAGCGTCAGCGGATAGGTCCAGCGCGGCCCGGTCTCGTTCACGGCGCCGAGGAAATCGCCGAAGCGGGCGCGCAGCGCCTCCTCGAACCCGTCCCGGTCCATCGCTTTCAGCGCGTCGGCAGCCGCGGCCTTTTCCGTCCAGACCAGCGAGGACCGGTTGCCGGTCAGCGGCAGGATGGCGAACGGGCCGGACGGCATGAAATACTCGTACGCCACGCCATTATGCGGGCGTTCGTGCTCGACCGTCGCGACAATGCCTTTCTGGCCGTAATCCCAGCCGAAGCTGCGCGTGCCGGCCTGGCGCCGCACGGCGGAAAATTTCCCGTCGCACGCCACCAGCAGCTTGCCGCGCAGCGTCCGCCCGTCTTCCAGATGCAGGTCGGTCGAGGCGGAATTGCGCGTCCAGCCGACCGCCTTGACCGGAGCAAAGACGGCAATGTCGGGCCGCGCGGCAATCGCTTCGGTCAGGGCGAGGCGGGAGTGGCGGTTCTCCGCCATCCAGCCGAGCGGTTCTCCATCCGCGCCGGGATGGATTTCGTGCCGGTCGAAATGCAGCGTGAACGGGCCGGGCCCGCCCGCGCGCATCCCGTCCTCCGGCCGCCCGTCGCATACGAGGATGTCCTCGATCCGCTGGGTGAACTCGCGCAACCGCTCACCGGCGCCGAGCGTGTCGAGCATGCGCATACTGGTATAGGCGAGCGCCGAGGCGCGGCCATCGAACCGGTCTTCCAGCTGGGTCTCGAAGGGCAGGACATCGACGAGCGCCACGCCAACGCCGGCGGAATGCAGCGCCAGGGCGAGCGTCTGGCCGGCGAGGCCGCCGCCCGCAATCACCACATCGCCGTCGAAGGAAAGCCGCTGTGTCATGGCCCGGGAGACTAGCTTTTCGCGCGGGAATGAAAAGCGGGGCGCACTGCCGCAGTCAGTCGCGCACCCACGCTTCCAGCTTGTCGCAGACGCATTTCAGCGTCTCGCGGGTGAAATAGCGCATGCAGGCGACCCCGCCGATCCGGCCCTCATGCACCGGGCAGTCGAGATCAAGCCGGACGCCCGTCTCGCCATCGCGCCAGACCACGACCTGCAATTCGCTGCGATCGACCGAAATGGCCACATGCCGGCCGCCCTTCGTCCAGCGCGACGTGTCGCGATAATCCGACCATGGGGCGGGTCTGCGCAGCAGCCCCCGGCGGGCGCGCGGCGGGTCGGGCCGGAAGCCCCAGCGCTTCAGGAAAGGGCGCAGATAGCGCACCACGGCGGCGATTCCGAATGTCTCTGTCATGATCCTCCAGTCCCGCTGCCAAGCTTAACCGACATTTACCTTCGACTCACGCTTTTGCGGCTAGATCGGCGGTCATGGCCAGCTATGACGCCGCATCCCAGCACGATATCGACGCGAAGGTCCGCCGCGACCCCTCGCGCCTGGCCGCGCGCCTGCGTTCGGGACTGATCGGACTCGTCATGATCGCCGCCGGAGCCGGGCTCGCGGCCGCGATCTTCGGCCACAACGCGCTCGATCCCAGCCTCAACGTGGCGACCGATGCCGCTCCGCTCAACCCGCTGGGCGGTTTCGGCGCCATCGTGTCGGACCTGATGCTGCAATTGCTGGGCTGGGCCTCGGGCGGACCGGTTCTGGCGCTCATTGTCTGGGGCGGCATATTGATCGTCCAGTCGCCGCGCCGCCGCTCGCCGGCCATGCTGGCGTTGCGCGGACTGGCCGCCCTGATCGGCCTCATCGGATTCGCCGCCGCCGTGTCGGCCCTGCCGATTCCCGAAGCCTGGCCCTTTGCCGCCGGACTGGGCGGCGCGCTCGGCGATTTCGCCCTGTTCTCGCTCGCCCGGCCGCTCGGCGAGGCCGGCCTGCCCGTCGCGTCCGGCATGGTGGCGGGTCTGGCTCTGCTGATTGCCATCGCTGGCGTGTTTCTGACCTTCGGTCTACGGCCGCGCGACCTGACCGCCGCGGCCGATACCGCCTCCTATCTCTGGGCCAGCGCCCGGGTCTGGTGGGACCAGCTGACCGGCAAGGTCCCGGCCCCGGAACGGCCCGTGGGTCCGCGCCTTGTCGAACCGGCACCCAGGCCGCTGCGGGCCCGCCGGGAGCGTGCGCGCACACCGGACCCCGAACCGATGAATCCGGCCGTGAAGGTCGCCCCGACGCGCAAGTCCAAGGCGAGCGAGCGGGAAGTCCGCGAGGCGCAGGGCGCTTTGCCCTTCGTGAAAGCGGGCGGGTTCGAATTGCCGCGCCTCGACCTGCTCGCCAAGCCCAAGGCGCGCACCGACGTCATCGACGAATCCGCGCTGAAGCAGAACGCCGAACTGTTGCAGGGCGTGCTGTCGGATTTCGGCGTGAAGGGCGATATCGTCCAGGTTCGTCCCGGCCCGGTCGTGACGCTCTATGAATTCGAACCCGCGCCCGGCGTGAAATCCTCGCGCGTGATCAATCTCGCCGACGACATTGCCCGCTCGATGAGCGCGACCGCGGCGCGCGTCGCCGTGGTGCCGGGCCGCAATGCGATCGGTATCGAACTGCCCAATCCGCGCCGCGAGACCGTTTTCCTGCGCGCCCTGTTCAACTCGAAAGCGTTCGAGGACACCAAGGCGGAACTGCCGCTGGCACTGGGCGAGACGATCGGCGGCGAACCCTTCATGGCCGATCTCGCGCGCATGCCCCACCTGCTGATCGCCGGCACCACCGGCTCGGGCAAGTCGGTCGGCATCAATGCGATGATCCTGTCGCTGCTCTATCGCCTGCCGCCGGAAGACTGCCGCCTGATCATGATCGACCCGAAAATGCTGGAATTGTCGGTCTATGACGGCATTCCGCACCTTCTGACCCCGGTCGTCACCGATCCGAAAAAGGCGGTCACCGCCCTGAAATGGGCGGTGCGCGAGATGGAAAGCCGCTATCTGCGCATGTCGAAGATCGGCGTGCGCAATGTGGCCGGCTTCAACGAGAAAGTTTCCGAGGCCATCGAGACCGGCGAACCGCTCGGGCGGACCGTCCAGACCGGCTATGACCGCGAGACCGGCGAACCGGTTTACGAGACCGAATCCATTCCCGCCGAGCGCATGCCCTTCCTGGTCATCGTGATCGACGAGATGGCCGACCTGATGATGGTCGCCGGCAAGGAGATCGAGGGCGCGGTTCAGCGCCTCGCCCAGATGGCCCGTGCCGCCGGCATCCACCTGATCATGGCGACGCAGCGCCCCTCGGTCGACGTCATCACCGGCACGATCAAGGCCAACTTCCCGACCCGGATCTCCTACCAGGTCACGTCAAAGATCGACTCGCGCACCATTCTCGGCGAGCAGGGCGCCGAACAACTGCTCGGCATGGGCGACCTGCTCTTCATGGCCGGGGGCGGGCGTATCCGCCGCCTGCACGGCCCCTTCGTCTCCGACCGCGAGGTCGAGGACGTGGCGAGCTATCTGAAGAAGCAGGGCGTGCCGGACTATCTCGAAGCCGTCACCGAGGACGCCGATGACGGCGACGGCCCGTTTGGCGGCGGCGAGGACGGGGAAGGCTCGGGCGACGACATGTTCGACCAGGCCGTGGCCATCGTCGCGCGCGATCGCAAGGCCTCGACCAGCTATATCCAGCGCAAGCTGCAGATCGGCTATAACCGCGCCGCGGTGCTGATCGAGCGCATGGAGGACGAGGGCATGATCGGCCCATCTGACCATGCCGGCCGCCGGGAGATCTACCTCCCTGAACGGGACGTGGCCTGAAACGCCAACAATCCATCATGTTTTGAGCCATCGCGCCGCCGCATTTCATGCGTTTATGCTGGTGCCATGATCACGACCCTTCTCCTCTCCCTCGCCCTGTCCGCGCAAGACGCGGGCGCGGCGATTCAAGACGACCTGTCCGAGCCCGCCATCGCTGCCTCGATGACCGAAGACGAGCGCGCCGAAACGCTGGCCGCGATCAATGCCGCGCTGAACGGCATCGACACGCTGCAGGCCCGCTTCGTCCAGACCGCGCCCGACTTTTCCACCGCCACGGGCACGCTGTCGGTGCGCCGTCCCGGCCGCCTGCGCTTCGAATATGACGAGCCGACCCCGATGCTGATCGTCTCCGACGGCACCACGGTGGCCGTGCGCGATACCGCGCTGGAAACCACGGACCGTGTGCCGCTGCGCTCCACCCCGCTGTGGTGGATTCTCGCCGACGATGTCGATATCGGCCGCGACGCATTCGTGCGCGAAGTCTGGGAACAGGACGGCTTCATCCATGTCGGGATCGAGGATCGCGGCGAAGAGGTCGAAGGCAACGCGCTCTTCCTGTTCGACGCCGACACCTATCTCCTGTCGCAATGGTTTGTCACCGACGCGGCGGGAATGACGACCCGGATCGCGCTTGAGGGCGTCGAGACCGGTGTATCGTTCGACCCGCGCCTCTTCGTTCTCGACGACGAAGACGAGCGTGACGATCGCCGCCGCGGGCGGTAGAAGTCCTGTGTCAAAAATGACACGCGCAATAGGTTTCCGATTTTTCATTTGAAAAAGTTCAAGACGCGTGTCTTTAATAACACGGCTGGTTGAGAGCCACACGGATCGGCGTCGTCCCCCCGCTTGCGGATCTCTGGCTCTCAACCACGCCGGTACAATCCCCTCCCGGCGTCTGCGTCCGCCTTCCTCCGGGCCGCAGGGCTGCACAGACAGCGCCCGGCCGCACCCCCTCGCGGCCGGGCGTTTGTGCATCCGGTCTCCCAAGTTGTCGTTCGGTCCCGATTGCGGCAGAAGGGGAGTCCACCGGATGAAAACGCACTCATGACAGACCCTGACATCGAACGCCTGCTCGACGAGATCCCCTTGCTGTACAAGGCGCGGGCCTTCGCCGATGCGATCCAGGACGCGCGCGTCTTCACCCGGCTCGGAGAACCGCTCTCCGTGCCCGAGAAGGCGTTGGTGCGTTCCTACCTCGACGGGCTGGGCTTTCCTGATGCCGATGCGGCTGTCCTCGGCAGCTGGGAGGAGGCCGCCGGGGCTGCAGAAGCGCTCGATGTCGACCCCCAGGGCTGGGAGGCCGAGGAAATGCTCCGGGCCGGCCTGATCTCGCGCGCGCTTGACCAGGTCGATGAGGCCGGCGTGGAAGCCCTGCTTGCCTATGTCGCGATGAAGGCCGGCGAGGCCGCGCAGGACGCCGTCGCCTATTTCTCCGCGCTCGCCGACATGCGCGACGAATCGCTCCAGAACGCCGCGGCCGGCACGCTGGTGCAGGCGGCCAATGGCGCGGCCCTGGTGATCCTTGCCGGCGACGATGGCGAGGATGGCGACCCCCACCCCTTCCTCGCGCGATGGCGGCTGTTCGCGCGCGGACGCTGGCCGGTCGGTCTGGCTGGCAACAGCTACAACATTCTCTGACCCGAAGGATTCTCTCGCGGATGACCGAGCTGACGATCGCCACCTGGAATGTGAATTCGGTGCGCCTGCGCGCCGAGCCGCTGATCGCCCCCTTCGTGAAACAGGTCCGCCCGGACGTGCTCTGCCTGCAGGAGATCAAGTGCCGGAACGAGGAATTCCCGGCGCGCGCCTTCCGCGAGATGGGCTATGAGCATTTCCACGTCCGCGGCATGAAGGGGATGCACGGTGTCGCGATCGCCTCGCGTCACCCGCTCGAAGACCTGTCCGACGAGGATTTCTGCCGCTCCGGCGAGGCGCGCCACCAGCGCGTCCGGGTCAAGGGCGTCGAACTGCACAATTTCTACGTCCCTGCCGGCGGCGACGAGCCCGACCCGGAGATTAATCCGCGCTTCGCCCACAAGCTCGACTTCCTCGAGCGCATGACGCGCTATTTCGAGAACCGGGCGAAGGAAGACGCGCCGATGGTTATAGTCGGCGACTTCAACATCGCGCCGCACGAGCATGATGTCTGGTCGCACAAGCAGCTTCTGAAAGTGGTTTCGCACACCCCGGTCGAGACCGAGGGCCTGATCGCCATGCGCGAAGTGGGCAATTTCCTCGACGTTGCGCGCGAACTCGTCCCCGAGGACGAGAAGCTCTACACGTGGTGGAGCTATCGCTCGCGCGACTACCGCGAATCCAATCGCGGCCGCCGCCTCGACCATATCTGGGTGTCGCCCGCGCTGAAGGACGCCGCCCTGTCGAAGGGCCGGGACGCGTTCACCATCTGGGAAGACGAGCGCGGCCGCGACAAGCCGTCCGACCACGTGCCGGTGACGCTGACGCTCAGCCTCTAGACCTGCAGCCGGTATCCGCCCGACTCGGTGATCAAGAGGCGCGCCTGGCCCGGATCGGGCTCGATCTTCTGCCGCAGCCGGTAGACATGGGTTTCCAGCGTGTGCGTCGTGACCGCCGGATTGTAGCCCCACACCTCGTGCAGCAGCTCGTCGCGCCCGACCGGTTTGCCGCCGGAGCGGTAGAGATATTTCAGGATATTGGTTTCCTTCTCGGTCAGCCGCACCTTGCGGCCATCACCGAGCAGAAGCAGCTTCATCGACGGACGGAACTCGTACGGCCCGATCTGGAAGATCGCGTCCTCGGACAATTCATGGCTGCGCAGATGCGCCCGCACCCGCGCCAGCAGGACCGAGAATTTGAACGGCTTGGTGACATAGTCGTTCGCGCCCGATTCAAGCCCGAGGATCTGGTCGGCATCGGTGTTCTGTCCGGTCAGCATCACGATCGGCGCCGACACGCCATTCTTGCGCATCAGCCGGCAGGTTTCCCGCCCATCCATGTCGGGCAGGTCGACGTCCAGAAGGACGAGATCGACGCGGTCGGCCTTGGCCTGCTTCATCCCGTCGCCGGCGGTCGCCGCTCCGACGGTCCTGAATTCCTCGTGCAGCGCAAATTGCTCGATCAGCGTCTCGCGCAGATCGTCATCGTCATCGACAAGGAGAATGGTCTTCTGGACGTTCATGGCGGCGAGCATATGCCGGTTTTTTCGCGGGAGGCAATTGTTACCGGGCGGTCAGGACTGCCCGGCAGAAATTGCCGGGATCACCGGATTCGCGGTCTCAAAACCCTGAAAAGCCGCCCCCGGATTTCGGCAGGAATATTGCAGGGTTAATGCCGATCGCGTGTCCAGACAGGGCAACGCGTCCGTTCCGTGGTGGGGGAGGCGCCCGGGACGCGGTTGGCCGCCACACCCGGTCGCTCGCGTCCCGCGCCAACCGCTTTGTGATCGTCCGTGATCGTGCTTGTGTCCCCGTCATGACCGACTGGACTGTCTCCGCCTCCGGGCAATTCGACTTCAATGGACAGGTCCTGCGCGCCGCGCTGGGCAAGGCCGGCGTGCGCCCCGAAGCCGACAAGTGCGAAGGCGACAAGGCCACCCCGCTCGGCCGCTGGCCGGTGCGCCGCGTGCTCTATCGCGCCGACCGGGGCGCGGCGCCGGAGACGGCCCTGCCTGTCCGCGCGATCCGCGACGATGACGGCTGGTGCGATGCACCGGAGGATCCCGCCTATAACCGCCCGGTCCGCCTGCCCTATCCGGCGTCGGCCGAGGCGCTGATCCGCGAGGACGGGCTTTACGACGTGATCGTGATCCTCGGGCATAATGACGACCCGCCGCACCCCGGCGCCGGGTCGGCCATCTTCCTGCACTGCGCGCGGCCGGACTACGGCCCGACCCTGGGCTGTGTCGCGCTGGCCAAGCCCGACCTGCTCACGCTCCTGAAGGCAATGAAGCCGGGCGACACGCTGGGTGTTGTGGACGGGTGATCAGTTCCCGGCGGATTTAGCCAGCCGCCGCGTCTGCGAGGCGATCAGCCAGCGCATCGCCGGATCGGGCAGGACCCGGGCGAGGCCCGACATGAATTTGTACCAGGCGCCGACCACCCGCACCGGGACATTGCGCTCGACCGCGTCATAGCCCGCGGTCGCGACCTCCTCGGCGGTGGAGAACCAGTAGGACGGCAGCTTCGACACTGTCGCGCGGGCGCCGTTCACATCGTGAAACTCGCTCATCGTATAGCCCGGCACGACGGCGGAGACGTTGACATTGCGGTCCTGCCCCTCGATCCGCAGCGCTTCAGACACCTTGATCAGCGCACTCTTGATGCCGGGATAGATCGTTCCGGAATACTTCGTATGGCCGGGCGAGGGCGGCAGCAGCGCCGAGACCGAGGACACATTGACGATCCGCCCGAAGCCGCGCTCGCGCATCCCCGGCAGGACGAGATGGATCAGTTCCAGATAGGAATTGAGCATCAACTGCAGGAAGCGCTTCTGGTCGGTCCATTTCGTCTCGGCGAACTCGCCCGGCTGGCCCGCTCCGGCATTGTTGACGAGACCGTCGATCTGACGCCCGGCGTCGGTGACGGCTTTCACGATCTCTTGCGGGGCGGTCGCCTTCGAGAGATCGGCCGCGATAACGAGGCTGTTGACCCCGAATTGCGCCTTCATCTCCTCGGCGAGATCCGTCAGCCGGTCTTCCCGCCGCGCCACCAGCGCGAGATCCCAGCCTTTCTGGGCAAAGACGCGGGCAAAGGCGGCGCCGATGCCGGACGAGGCACCGGTGATAACGACGAGACGGCGGGCCATGGATCACTCCCTTGAAGCTGGCGGGGAAAGTGGGGTGCGGCGTGGGGCGTGTCCAGAGCGCTCTGCGACGGGAAATCGTGGCGCGATGGAAGGAATCCAGCTTCAATCAGAGCGTGAAAACCGCCGCACTCATCACCAAGCCTGCCTTCTGGCTCCGCGCGCTTCGATCATTCGCAAGCTATCTCCTGGCTTGCCTGGCCGCGGCGAGCCTTACCTTCCTGGCGGTTTCCACAATCTCGCCCCCAGGAATTGTCCTTCCAATGACGCACGAGCAGCTCTTGTTCGTCGCGTACCTGCTTGCCCTCACGACGGCTTTCATCGCAGTAGTTTCGGCAATCCCGGCGATAGCCGCGGTCTTCATTGTGAGATCTGCGCGATGGCCGCGGGGCTGGTGCGATGCCTTGGCTGGCGGACTGATCGGGTTGGTCGCCAGCCTTATCTTCCTTCAGGGGCTCAATCTCGATCAATACCACCTGCTGGGTCTAATTTCCGGTATCGCAGGCGCCATCGCTGGCCTCGTCTACTGGCTCGCCAATGCCCGGCCGCGCCCGCCCTATCGGGCCGCACGATGACCCCCTGGGCGCGATTCGTCCGGATGAGCATGGACGGCATGGCCGCCTGGGCCATGGCGGTTGCCGTGGCGACGCTCGTCCTCCTCATCGGCCTCTTTTCGCTCGCCGGGATCATGCCGGACTCGCCCGGCGCCATCGCTGGCTTCTTCTTCGCAGTGCTGGTCTACACGGCCGTGCTCAGCGCCATCCCGGCAACGCTCGCCGTCTGGACGCTGCGCCTGACCCATGCGCCGCGCGGCTGGAGTGATGCGCTCGCCGGCGCGCTGATGGGGCCGATCCTGTCGCACGCCATCCTCGGCGGGTTCGATTTTTCACCGGAGAGTTTCAAGCTCGCCGACATCATGCTCGCCGTCGCCGGCGCGGCAGGCGGCATCGCCTACTGGTATTTCGCCGGGCGGCCGGGACGGCGGGTCTGATTTCGCCAACTGGGGTTCCCGCGAAAGCGGGAATCCGAAGTTGGCTGGAAGCTTCGGGTCCCCATTTTCATGGGGACCCCATGGATGAAGCCAAGCAGTCGGAGACTCTTACTCACACCCCGCCGCGATCAGCCCTTCCATCGCATCGGCGATGGCGTCGAGCGCGTCCGGCGCCATGGCATGCGGCGCGGTCGCGTACTCGGTGATCAGGCCGGTCCGGGTGGACTGAAACAGATGGTTCACGCCGGGAATGACGGTGACGTCCGTCCGCAGACCTTCGCGGGCAGCGCGCACACGGGCCGCATTCGGTCCGGCGAGAACTTGCAGATCGCGTTCGCCGAAAATCGCATGGACCGGCCCGTCATAATCCGCCATGGCCGCCGCCGGGTCGAGGTCGAGCGAGGCGATGGAATAGTCCTGACCCCAGATCGCGCCCTGTTGCCCGGCCTGTGCCTCGGGAAAGCCGCGCGCGACCAGCGCCGCCGTGATCGCGGCGGGATAGTCCTCGACGTCCGGGTCGCTCATCACCGCGAACATCGCGTCCTGCAGCGCCCGGTTCTGGTCGGCGGCCGCCTGACCCGCGCCGGAGGCGAGGAAGATCGCCTCGGACTGCTCGTAGAGTGTCTCGCGCATCGTCCCGGCCATGCCGGCCAGCGGCAGGATGAAGTCCGGATCGGCCGCGTCCGCGGCGAGAAAGGCGATCATCCCGCCTTCCGAATGCCCCAGAAAGCCGGTGCAGGCGGCAATCTCGCTGCGTACGCTCAGCGCTTCGAGCGCCGCAGCGGCATCACTGGCGAGGTCATGGGGCGAGTCCGGAATGACGAGGTCGGACCCGCCGACGCCGCGGTCGTCGAGCCGCAGCGAGGCGATCCCCCGCTCGGCCAGCGCACTGGCCAACGCCCCGAACACGGCCCGCCCGGCGATCGTCGCATCGCGGTCCTGCGAGCCCGACCCGTTCAGAAGAACGACACCGGGGAAGGGCCCGTCGCCCTCGGGAAGGCGCAGCGACCCGGCCAGCACCACACCGCCGGCGATCACCGTGATGTCGCCGTCCGTGCCGATCATCTCCGGCGGCGTATAGCCATCCTCGAACGGCCCGCGCTCCATCTCGAAGGGGAAGCTGGCGCCCTGGAAGAAGCTGCCGGTCAGCCGGTCCTCGCCCTCCGGCGTCAGCGTGATCCGCGCGCCGAGATTGGCGAATTCCACCGTCAGCGTGTTCTCGTAGACCGTGGTGGAACTCGCCGGGATCGGCGTCGCGCTCTGGTCGAGACTGGTCAGCGCGGACTGCAGCCCGCCTTCGGCCGCCATCACCTCCAGTTCCATGCGGAGCTGGGCCGGACCCGCCTGCAGCGTGCCGTGCCACACCCCTTCAAAGGGCGATTGCGCCCAGGCGGGCGCGGAGACGATCAGGGCGAGGATCAGGGCGAGAAGGCGCATGGGACGGCTCCTGCTTAGCAAACTGTATAATTAGACTTTACACTAATTATATCGCGTGGCAATCAGTCGTCATGGCGGATGTCTTCAAGGCGCTGGCCCACCCGGTCCGGCGCGAGGTTCTGAAAGTGCTGCGCGAGGGACCGATGACGGCCGGCGATCTGGCCGACCGCTTTCCGGTCTCGAAACCGACGATGAGCGTGCACTTCAACACGCTGAAGGATGCCGGGCTGATCCGCGCGGAACGCCACGGCACGACGATCCGCTACCGCCTCAATGCCGGCGCCGCGGAAGAGGCGCTGGCCCTGCTCATGGGGCTGGTCGGTTCGAAAGGTGAAGAGGACACGGCATGATGCGCATCGGTTTCCTGATCTCCCTGGCCTGCCTGGTCGCGTCCGGCGCGCTCGCCGCCTGGGGCTGGATGGCGACGCCGGAGGGCGCGCAGATCCCGGTCCATTTCGGCCCGTCGGGCGAGGTCGACCGCTTTGGCGGCAAGGCGGAAGCCTTTCTCTGGATGCCGGCTTTTCTCGCGGGGCTGACCTTCCTGATGGCGCTTGTCCCGAAGATCGATCCGCGCGGCGACAATCTGCGGCGCTCGCGGGGCGTTCTCGTCACGGTCTGGATCATCGGTGCGGTCACCCTTCTGGGTGCGCAGGCGGTGACCGTCTTCCTCGCACTCGGGGGCGAGATTGCGCCGGGCGTCATGGCGCGCGGCGTCGTCCTCTTCATTGTTGCGACGTCGATTGTCATCGGGCTTGTGATCGCCCGCGCCCGGCCGAACTTCTTCGTCGGTGTCCGCACGCCCTGGACGCTGTCGTCCGACCTTTCCTGGGACAAGACCCACCGCTGGGCGAGCCGCGTCTTCCTGGCGATCGGCGTGCTCGGGCTGGTGGCCTTCTTCCTCCTGCCCCCGGCCACGGTCACGATCGGCCTGATCGCCGCCATGCTGGCCGGTTCGCTGGGTCTCGCCGCCTATTCCTGGTGGGTGTGGAAGAACGACCCGGAGCGCGAGACGCTGTCGCCCGATGACGCGTGATCGCCTTGCGCGAAAGGCGGCAAGCGCGTAGTCGCTTGTGCCGCACTTGCGAAGGAAAGGATCAGTGATGGCGAAGGCGCGTGATGTGAAGAAGGTCGTGCTGGCCTATTCCGGCGGACTGGACACCTCGGTCATCCTGAAATGGCTGCAGGACGAGTACGGCGCCGAAGTCGTCACCTTCACGGCCGACCTCGGCCAGGGCGAGGAACTCGAACCCGCGCGCAAGAAGGCGCTCGCCGCCGGCGTGAAGCCGGAGAACATCTTCATCGAGGATGTGCGCGAGGATTTCGTCGCCGAATACGTCTACCCGATGGTGCGCGCCAACGCGCTCTATGAAGGCCTCTACCTGCTCGGCACCTCGATCGCCCGCCCGCTGATCGCCAAGCGCCAGGTCGAGATCGCGCACAAGACCGGCGCCGATGCCGTCGCCCACGGCGCCACCGGCAAGGGCAATGACCAGGTGCGTTTCGAACTGGGCTTCGCCGCGCTCGACCCGTCGCTGAAAGTCATCGCGCCGTGGCGCGAATGGACGCTGACCAGCCGCGAGAAGCTGATCGCCTATGCCGAAGAGCACGGTCTCGACATTCCGCGCGACAAGCGCGGCGAGGCGCCGTTCAGCGTCGACGCCAATCTCTGGCACACCTCGTCGGAAGGAAAGATCCTCGAAGACCCGTCGCAGGAAGCCAGCGACATCGTCTACCAGCGCACCGAGGATCCCGAGAACGCGCCGGACACCCCGCAATATGTCACGATCAGCTTTGAGCGCGGCGACGCCGCCGCCATTGACGGTGTCGCTTGTTCGCCGGCCAAGCTGCTGACGAAGCTCAACGAGCTGGGCCGCACCCACGGCATCGGCCGCCTCGACCTCGTGGAGAACCGCTTCGTCGGCATGAAGTCGCGCGGCATCTACGAGACGCCGGGCGGCACCATCCTGATGGCCGCGCACCGGGGCATCGAGCAGATCACGCTCGACCGCGGCGCGATGCACCTCAAGGACGAGCTGATGCCGCGCTATGCCAAGCTGATCTATGAGGGTTTCTGGTTCTCGCCCGAGCGCGAAATGCTGCAGGCCGCGATCGACCTGTCGCAGCGCCACGTCTCCGGCGACGTCCGGCTGAAACTCTACAAGGGCTCGGTCAATGTCGTCGGCCGCACCTCGCCGCATTCCCTCTACTCGCTCGAACACGTCACCTTCGAGGAGGATGACGTCTACGACCAGAAGGACGCCGAGGGCTTCATCCGCCTCAACGGGCTGCGTCTGCGCCTGCTGGCCGCCCGCCGTCAGCGGCTCGGGGAAAACGACTAGCCGAAAACGGCCCTTCGATTTCTCACGGCATTGTCAGGTGGCGTGTTCGGGCCGGGCAGCTAGTCTGCCCCCGAATTGAATTTCAAAAGCCCTCGGGGGAGGTTCCGCATGTTTCGTTTCGCCCTTCCGGCGCTCGCCGCCTGTTGCCTGACATCCGCACCGCTGCTCGCGCAGGAGGATGACGCCTTCTCCTTGCAAGGCACGGCGACGATGCTGGCCGCCGAGGCAGGCCGCGCGGCCGAGGCCGGCGACTGGGAGGCGGCGCGCCGGGCGCTCGAAGCCGCGCTCGGACTGAAGCCGCAGCACCCGGCCTATCTGTCAGGCCTCGTCCGTATCGGGCTGAACACCGGTGATGCCGACCTGATATTTGATGCACTCGAACGCATGGCCGACGCGGGCATTGCCGTGACCCTGTCCAATCTGGGTGATGCGGACGAATCCCTGCGCGTCATGCAGCCGGACCGCTATGCCGCGCTCGACGCCGCCATGGCGCGACTGACTTCGCCTGAAGGCGAGGCGGAGCGTGAGGCCAGGATTGCCTATGACGGGCTGATCGAGGGCCTCGCCATGGACATCGAGACCGACCGGCTCTTCCTGTCGAGCGTGTCGGGCCGTGAAGTCCTGCTGATCGAGCCCTTCGACCGCGAGACCTACACCGTTTTCGCCGACGCCGAGGACGGACTTTATTCCGTGTTCGGAATGGCGGTCGACAGCCGCAACCGCGTGCTCTGGGTGACCACCGGCGTGCTGCCCCAGACCGGCCTACCCGAGGGCGAGACCGGCGAGACAGCCTTGGTCGCGCTCGACCTGATCACCGGCGATGTCTACCGCCGCTACACGATCGACGGCGCGGACCGGATGGCCGATATCGCCGTGCGTGACGGCATCGTCTACGTCACCGACAGCGGCGCCAACCGGGTCTACCGGCTTCAGACCCTGAACAGCGATCTCGAACTCCTGTCGGACGATCCACGCTTTGCCTCGCTTCAGGGCCTCGCCCTGGCGCAGGGCGGGCTTTACGTCGCGGACTATGCGCTGGGGCTGTGGCGCGTCGATCTCGATGACGGGGCGGCGACCCTCGTCCGTTCCGGGTCGGAAAGCCTGATCGGCATTGACGGGCTCGGCGCGACGCGCGACGGCGAACGCCTGATCGCGGTGCGCAACGGGATGAACCCGCACCAGGTCTTCGCGATCGACTTCGCGCCGCGCGGCCGCATCGTGTCGGGCACGGAAATCCTGCTCCGCGGTCACGCCGATTTCGGCGAACCGACGCTTCTGGACGTCGAGGATGGCCGCGTCTGGCTGGTGGCCAATTCGCCCTGGAGTCAGTATCCGGACGATGGCACCGGCCCGGCCGGCGCGGTGGCTCCGCTCGTCGTGCTGGAGATCGATCTGGACTAGAGAGTCATGGGGGCCCGGTGAAAACGGGAACCCGAAGTTTGAGTTCTCGCAGAAGCCAATTCCTTCTCCCCTCGGGGGAGAAGGTGCCCGCATGGCCCCGCGGAAGCGGGGCAAGGGCGGATGAGGGGTTTTCTTGAAGTCACCCCTCACCCCGGCCCTCTCCCCCGAGGGGAGAGGGGGAAGTACGACGCCCCGACTATTCCCGCTTCTGATCGACAATCGCCATTGTGCAGCGCGACAGGCAGACCAGCTTTCCCTGTTCGTTGGTGATCCGGATCGTCCAGACCTGGGTCGTCCGGCCCATCGCCTCTGGCCGCGCCTCGCCATAGACCCATCCACCCGTCACGGGGCGCAGATGGTTGGCGTTGATCTCCATTCCGACGGCGGCCTTCTTGTGCGGATCGAGGGTTGCGAACGCCCCCTGGCTCGCCAGCGTTTCGGCCAGGGCGACCGAGGCCCCGCCATGAAGCAGGCCGAAGGGCTGCTTCGTGCGCTCGTCGACCGGCATCCGGGCCCGGATCCAGTCATCGCCCGCCTCGAGGATTTCCATGCCGAGATGGCCGTTGAGACAGCCCTTTGCGAATTCGTTGAACGCCTCGATCGGAAACGTCCCGCCGTGCCAGATCGCCGCCATCGCTTTGCCTCCAGAGATACCGGGCCCTTGTCTAGGCGAGTTGCAGACGGGTGAAAACGGCCACGGCTGAATGGCCGGCCCGCGCAGCTGTGCGGTCTACTTCTTCTGCACCACTCCCAGCTCGGCGAGGCTCTCGCCCGACGCGATCACCATCGCCGCCATGCCGCAGGGCTTCCAGTCGAGCTCCTTCCAGATCCGCCGGGTATCGAAGCGGCGCTCGACCCCCAGGAGCGGCGTGATCGACCGGATCGTCGGATTGAACAGCGCGACGAGGCGAACAAACCAGTCGGGCAGTTCTCCGGTGGGGATTTTCCAGCCTTCCGGGCCGAAGCGCGTGTCGAGCACGCCGGCGACATCGCGGAACCAGGCATGCTTCTCGGTACAGATGAACCGCTTGCCGGCTGCGTCCGGCCGCGTCATCGCCGCGAGATGCGCCGAGGCGACATCGCGAACATCGACGATCGGGAAGCCGATGCGCGGGCAGGCCGGAAGCGCCCGGCTCATCAGCTGACGGACGATTTCAAGCGAAGACGACGTGTCAGCCGAAAGCACCGGACCGAGGATCGCGCCGGGATTGATGACGGCAAGCTCCATTCCCTTGGCTTCCGGCGTGGCGATGAAGTCCCACGCCGCGCGCTCGGCCAGCGTCTTCGACTTTTCGTAGGCCGACACGTTCGGCTTTTCGAGATCCGACCAGTCGCTCTCGTCGAACACCCGGCCGCCGGACTTGTCGTGCCCGGCCGATACAGCCGCCACAGAAGACGTCAGCACGGTGCGCTTCACGCCGGCATTCGCTGCGGCTTTCAGAACCCGCAGCGCGCCTTCGCGGGCCGGACGGATCAGATCGTCCTCGTTCTCGGGCTGCACCAGCGGGAAAGGTGAGGCGACGTGCAGCACATGGGTGCAGCCCGTCACCGCCTCGGCCCAGCCGGCATCGGCGGTCAGATCGGCCTCGACCAGCGTCAGCCTTGCCCCATCCGCGCCGCCGCGCTGAAGCGCCTCGCGAACCTCTGCTTCGCGTTTCAGGGATCGCACCGTGCCGCGCACCTCGTAGCCGGCCGCGAGCAGCTGAAGGATGCAATGCTGACCCAGAAAACCCGTCGCACCCGTGACCAGAACCCGTTCGCCCATGACGCTCTCCCGCAATGTGTCGAACGACAATATGAAGCGGATCGCAGCGCGGTCTACCGCAGGCAGGGAGGTTTTCGTGCTGATCGGGCCGGCCAGCGACGCGAACTAGCGCCGGCGCACCACCCGGATCAGCGCCCGGCCGAACAGCGTTCCAAGCAGGAAGGCCCCGATCAGCATGAAGGCCTGATTGGTCGTGAAGGACCACATCAGGAAGTCGATTTCGACAAGTTCGAAATTCTGGATCGCGAAGATCACGATCAGGACGACCGTGATCACCGCGATGATGGTTCTCACCGTACTCATGAAACACTCCCGCATTGCCTGACCGGTCTAGCTGACCGGCATGTCGCCGAACAGTCTTTCCGCTCCTTCGTCGGAATCCTCCGATTCAGCGGGTTCGACCGGCTGATCGGTGAAACCCTCCAGACCGCCCGATGGTTCGGCATCGCGCCCGATCTGCACCTCGCTTGTCGCATAGGCGATCAGCAGGCGCGCCACGCTCTGCAGCGCATTCATGTGAACGCGCTCATAGCCGTGCGAGGCATCGATCCCGAAGGTGACGAGCGCGGTGCGCACGTCGGCGCCGCCCTCAACCGCCGAGGCATTGTCCGACCGGTAATGCCGGAAGACGTCGCGCTGGAAGGGGATGCCCTGCGCTTCGCACAGATCCACCAGCTTGTTGGTCAGGTGATAGTCGAACGGGCCGGTCATGTCGGCCATGCCCAGGGTGACGCCGGTCTCCCGGGAATTCTGTCCCGGCGCGCACGCCCCGTTGTCGACCGCGATCATCGAGGCGACGTCGTGCGTGAGGATCGAGGACGCCCCGACGCCGATCTCCTCGGAAATCGAGAACAGGAAGAGCGTGTCGACCGTCGGCGTGACATCGGCCTCGATCAGCGCCTTCAGCGCCGTCAGCACCGCGGCGACACCGGCCTTGTCATCGAGATGGCGCGACACGATGAAGCCGCTCTCGATGAATTCCGGCTGCGGGTCGATGGCGATGAAATCACCCGTCGCGATTCCGTGATCGTGCAGCCCGGCCGCGTCATGAACGGCGATGTCGAGCCGCAGCTCGACATGCTCCCAGCTGGTTGCCTGCGTGTCGATCTCGTCGCCATAGACATGGCCGGACGCTTTCAGTGGCAGGATCGTTCCGCGATAGCTGCCCTGGCGCGTGAACAGCGTGCAGCGGGCACCTTCGGCAAAGCGCGACGACCAGTGACCGATCGGAACCACGGAAACACGGCCATTCTCCTGCAGCCGGGCGACCTGGGCGCCCAGCGTGTCGATATGCGAAATGATTGCCCGGGCCGGTTGCGCCTTCCGGCCCTTCAGCCGGGCGCGGATCGCGCCCCGCCGGGTCAGCTCGTATTCGACGCCCAGCCGCCCCAGCTCCTCGCCGCACCAGCGCGCGATCCGGTCGGTATAGCCCGACGGGCTGGGTATCGAGAGCAGGGCCGCGAGCGTGTCGCGGAGATAGCCGGAGTCGATTTCGCATTGGGTCATGGGCGGTCTCCGCTGCGTTCGGGCCGGATTGTCTGGGGAAAGAGCAGGTCGACGAAGCGTTCCGCCGTCGGCTGCGGTTCGTGATTGGCGAGGCCGGGGCGTTCATTGGCCTCGATGAAGATGAAGCCCGGCGCATCCGGCGCTTCCACGATGAAGTCGAGACCGGCCACCGGAATGTCGATCGCCTCGGCCGCGGCACGTGCGGCCTTGGCGATCGCCGGGTGCAGGATGTCGGTGACGTCGTGCAGCGTCCCGCCGGTATGCAGGTTCGCGGTCCGCCTGACCTCCAAGCGTGTCCCCTGGGGCAGAACATCGTCAAGGTCGAACCCGCCGGCCGCGACGCACCGTTGCGTCTCGGTATCCAGTGGAATGGTGGATTCCCCGTCGGTCGAGGCTGCGCGCCGCCGGCTGAGCCCCTCGATGAGTTCCCGGACGGTCTTGTTTCCGTCACCATGAATGGCAGGGCGTTTTCGCAGCGCCGCGGCAACGACTTCGCCGCCGATCACGATGACGCGAAGGTCGTCACCGGGGGCGAAGGTTTCGACGATGACGTCCGGACAATAGGTCCGCGCCGTGTCGATCGCCTGGTCGAGCTCGTCCCCGGTCTGGATGTCGACGGTGACGCCGCGTCCCTGTTCGCCCCGCGTCGGCTTGACCACCACTGATCCCGCCCGCTGCATCAGGGTCAGAGCCGCATCCCGGTCATTCCCGTCCACCGCTTCCGCGACCGCCAGTCCGATCTCGGTCATCAACCGCCGCGTCACCGCCTTGTCGTCGCAGCGGCTCATCGCGATGGCGCTTGTCAGTTCACTGAGCGACTCCCGGCACACGATGGCGCGTCCGCCATGCGAGAGCCGGAAGAAGCCGCCCTCGCTATCGAGCACATCGACCGCGATGCCGCGGCGCCGGGCTTCATCCACAATGATGCGGGCATAGGGGTTGAGCCCGGTCTCCAGCGGTTCGCCGGTAAAGAGTTTCTCGTTGATCGGATTCTTTCGCTTCACGGTGAAGGTCGGCGCGCGCTCGAACCCCATCCGTTCGTAAAGCCGGATTGCGGATTCGTTGTCGTGGATCACGGACAGATCCATGTAGCGCCGCCCGCGCGCGGCGAAATGCGCCGCGAGATGGCGGGTCAGCGCCTCGCCGATCCGGGCATGGCTGGCGCGGTGATCGACAGCCAGGCACCAGAGCGAGGATCGGTGTTCGGGGTCGCCGATGGCACGGACGTGATCGACGCCGGTTACCGACCCGATGATCTCGCCGGTCTTGCTGTCCTCCGCGACGAGGTAGGTCATCGCCCGGTTGTCCCGGTTCTTCCAGAAGAAGTCCGGGTCGACCCCGACCATGCCGCAGGAGGCATAGATCCGGTTGACCGCTTCCGCATCCTTGCGCGACCCGAGCTTGCGGATCACGAAGCCGCGCGGTGGGTCGGCGCTCAGCCGAGCCGCCGAGAGATCCAGCTGATAGGTGTGCGAGGGGTCGAGAAACAGGTCGAGCGGCGCCAGGCCGAGGAGGACGTGCGGGTCTCGGACATAGAAGCAGATATCGCGCCGGTCCGGCTCCTCGCGCTTGAGGAGCGCGACAAGATCGGTTGGATCCGGGAATGTCTGTGCAAAGATCAATCGACCCCAGCCGCAATCGATCCAGGCGTCGGATTGCGCTTCGGGCAGTTCGCCCTGTTCGGCGCGAACGACCCGGTCAGGTGTCTGCAGGGCCTTTTCGCGCTTCCGCTTGAGCCGGTGCTGGACGGCCCGGGCGGCCCGGCTGCGCGTTCCGGCGGTCATGCCGCTACCGCGTCGTGGGCGTCGAGCCAGAGCGCCAGCACACCGACCTGCCACAGCTTCGAACCGCGCAGCGGCGTGATCTGGCCTTCCGGATCGGCCAGCAGGGTGTCGACATAGGCGGGTTGAACCAGTTCACGCTGCCGGAAGGCTTCGGACGTGACCGCGTCGCGCACCATGTCGAGATAGGGGCCGCGCAGATATTTCAGCGCCGGCACGGGGAAATAGCCCTTCGGCCGGTCGATCACTTCATGGGGCAGGATGTCCCGCGCGATGGATTTCAGGATTCCCTTGCCGTTCTCGCGCAGATGGTGCTCCGGCGGGCAGCGCGCGGCGAGTTCGATCACCTCGTGATCGAGGAAGGGGACACGCGCTTCCAGACCCCACGCCATCGTCATGTTGTCGACCCGCTTCACGGGATCGTCCACCAGCATGACATTGGTGTCGATTCTCAGCGCTTTCGACAGCGGCCGGTCCGCCCCGGCCTGCAGGAAATGTTCGCGCACATAATCGCCGGCATGGTCCCCGCCCATCCATTGCGGCGCCAGGACGTCGGCCATTTCCTCATGATCACGGTCGAAGAAGTTCTCACGATAGGTCGCATACGGATCGTTCGCCGCATCCATCGGCGGATACCAGTGATAACCGGCAAAGGCCTCGTCCGCGCCCTGGCCGGACTGCACGACTTTCACATGCTTCGAGACTTCCTCGGACAGCAGATAGAAGCCGACGCAGTCATGACTGGTCATCGGTTCGGCCATCGCGTCGATCACGCGCGGCAAGGCGGGCAGGGCGCGCTCCGTGGCCACTTCCAGCTTGCGGTGATCGGTCGCGAACCGTTTCGCGACGATGTCGGAATATTCGAATTCGTCGCCCTTCTCCGTACCCACGGTCTCGAAGCCGATGGAGAAGGTCTTCAGATCCCGTGCGCCGGCTTCCGCCAGCAGCGCGACGATCATCGAGGAATCCAGCCCGCCCGACAGCAGCACGCCCACCGGGACATCGGCGACGAGACGCCGCTTCACCGACAGGCGCAACGCCTCGGCGATGCGCGCCTTCCAGTCCTCGAATCCCAGCCCGCGTTCGTCCTCGGCGGTGGTGTAGTCCGGGGTCCAGAAACGGTGCTGCTTCTGGCGCCCGTCCGGTTCGATCTCGAGGATCGTCGCCGGCGGCAGTTTCCGGATTCCGCTGAACAGGGTGCGCGGCGGCGGCACGACTGCGTGGAAGGAGAAATAGTGGTTTAGCGCCACGGGATCGATCGAGCGGTCGATATCCCCAGCCGCCAGAAGCGCCGGCAGGGTCGAGGCAAAGCGCAGCCCGCCGGGACGTTCCGCCAGGTAGAGCGGCTTGATACCCAGACGGTCGCGCATCATCGTCACCCGGCCGCTGTCGCGCTCGGTGATGACGGCAGCGAACATTCCGTTCATGCGCCTGGGCAGGTCGCGCCCCCAGGCGTGAAAGCCTTTCAGGATCACTTCGCTGTCGCTGTCGGAAAAGAAGCGGTAGCCCTTGCCCTCGAGCGCCTTGCGCAATTCGCGGTGATTGTAGATGCAGCCGTTGAAGACCAGGGTCAGGCCCAGCTCGCTGTCGACCATGGGCTGCCGGCCCGCTTCGCTGAGGTCGATGATCTTCAGCCGCCTGTGCGCGAGGCCGTGCCGGCCGGTAATGATCAGCCCGTCTCCGTCAGGTCCGCGCGGAGCCAGACGCTGCGCCATCCGGGACAGGACTTCGGGATCGACCCTGTTTCCATTAAAGGACAAGTCACCGGCAATGCCGCACATAGAGTATTTACCTCGCGTCTTGTAGTCATTTGTCTGTATTTCAACCGGAATTGACCGGCGCGGATGGATACAGGTTAATATAAGGGTGAAATGCCGGTTTCAAGGAAATCGGAGCGATTTCCTTCTGTGTAGCGATAACTTTCCGTGACCGGTCAGGTTCCAGCTGTAGCGGGAAAGCCGACTGCGAGAACAGAATTTGATTGTCGCAGTTGCTGTCGGAAGAATTCGATTGCCATTGGATGCTGCACGTGCGAGAGAGCAGGCGTTCCGCGCCGCGCGTAGAGGACGGCATTGACCGTTTGCGGCGCGCGTTGACCGCGCAATTGTCACAGTGATCGTTGCCGTATGAGTTGCGCCCCGGTCGTCCGGTACGGATATCCGGCGAGGCGCGCCGTCAGGCAGCTGGTCTACGCAAGCTTCCTAAATTGAAATTGCCAGCCGCGCCGGGCCGAGCGTCCGCGCGGCGGGCTTGTATATGGAATTTCGAATTGACCGAATTCAACACGCTGGGCCTGTCCCAGCCTCTCCTCCGCGCCCTGTCGGACGAGAATTATGTCGAAGCCACCCCGATCCAGTCCAAGGTCGTGCCTGCCATGATGGCCGGCCGCGACATTCTCGGCACCGCCCAGACCGGCACCGGGAAGACCGCCGCCTTCGTACTGCCGCTGCTGCATCGCATTCATGCCGACGCATTGCGCCCCGAGCCGAAGGGCTGTTCGGCGCTGATCCTGGCGCCGACCCGCGAACTGGCGAACCAGATCGCCGATTCCGTGCGCACCTATGGCCGTTACACCCGCCCGTCCGTGGCCATTGTCATCGGCGGCGCCCGGGCCGGACAACAGGTCCGCGCCATGGCCAAGGGCGTTGACATCCTCGTCGCCACGCCGGGCCGCCTGCTCGACCTCATGGGCTCGGGCGCGATCCGCATCGGCGCAACGTCGGCCGTCGTGCTCGACGAGGCCGACCAGATGCTCGATCTCGGCTTCATGCCGGCGATCCGCCGCATCCTCGCCGCGATGCCGAAGGATCGTCAGACCGTGCTGCTCTCGGCCACCATGCCGAAGCAGATCCGCGCCCTGGCGAATGATTTCCTGCGCAATCCGGATTCGATCGCCGTGGCACCTGTTGCGCGTCCGATCGAGCGGATCGACCAGTCGGTGATCCACATCGACCGGGGTGGAAAGACCGGTCAGCTCGTCGCGCTGATGCGCGGTGCCGATGTCGAGCGGGCGATCATCTTCACCCGCACGAAGCGCGGTGCCGACAAGGTCTGCCGGACGCTTCAGACCGCCGGGATCGACGCTTCGGCCATCCATGGCAACAAGAGTCAGAACCAGCGCGAGCGCACGCTCAAAGCCTTCCGCGCGGGTCAGGTGCGGGCGCTGGTCGCGACCGACATCGCCGCGCGCGGGATCGACATCGACGACGTCTCCCACGTCATCAATTTCGAACTGCCGAACGTGCCGGAATCCTATGTCCACCGTATCGGCCGCACCGCGCGCGCCGGCCGGGCGGGCGTCGCTGTGTCGCTCTGCGACGGATCCGAGCGCCCGTTCCTGAAGGACATCGAGAAGCTGATCGGCGCTTCGGTGCCGGTGCGCCAGCGCGAAGTGCGTCCCGACGACATGCCGACGCCGGCCGCGCTCGCGGAGGCCGAACGCGAAGAGCGCGTCGAGCAACCGCGCCCGCAAGCGCGCAACCAGAACCGCAAGCCGCGTCCGGGCGGAACCGTTCGCGGACCGCGCCGCGACCGGAAGGCCGACGAAGCCGGCCTGAAGCGCCTCCTGGCCGAGGCCGACAGCGCACCGAAGCGTCAGCGTCCCCGCCGCCGCCGCAACAAGGCCGCTCGCCCGGCCCAATAGCGATCATTGCACAATCGTCGAATTCGCGTGCTAGCCTCCTCCCGAGTTTCGGGGGGAGGCTAGCGATGCGGATTGTATGGCTTGCAGGGGTGACGGCGGGGCTTCTGGCGTCGGCGTCATTTGCCCAAACCGAGATCGTGGCGGTCGACCATGGCGTGGACGCCTGTCCCGCCTTTGACGTCATCCAGGCCCGAATTCTGGAAGTGACGCGTGGCACGCTCGCTGCCGGATCCGAAACGGTCGCGCCTGAGGGCGAAGGCCCGATCGCCGTGGAATTCATTCTCGATGCCAGCGGCTCGATGGGCGCCCAGGCGGCTGGTCGCGAGAAGATGCAGATCGCGCTCGACGCCTTCGAGGCCGCGCTCTCCGAATTGCAGGGTGCCAATGTGCTCGCCGGCCTTCGGGCTTACGGGTTCGATAGCTCGCTCGCCCACACGGCCGAGGCCTCCTGCCCCAACAGCGAACTGCTGACCGGATTTCGCACCGGCGATGAAATCGCCGCGCTGGGCACCGCCGCGCGCGGCCTGACGCCCTATGGCTATACGCCGATCGCGGCCAGCCTTCGGGCTGCGGCTGATGATCTGATCGAGGTCGAGGCGCGCGAACGACTGATCGTGTTGATCTCTGACGGCGAGGAAACCTGCAACGGCGACCCGGTCGCGGTTGCCGGTGAACTGGCCGGGCTCGGCGTGAACCTGTCGACCTATGTGGTCGGTTTCGATCTCGACGCCGCGCAGGCCGCGCAGATGCGCGCGATCGCGCAGGCCGGCGGAGGTCGCTATCTCGACGCACCGGACGGCGATGCACTCGCCAACGCGATGCGCGAAGCTGTCGGGATGACAGTGCGCCGATCCGAAAGGCGGCTAGAGCGTTGCTCCAACCCGATCGAAGGCGGGCTGACCCCTGAAGACGCGGTCCTGATCGAACCCGGCATCTACACCGTCGGCGAACTCCTGCCCCGAGGCGAGTATCGCTATTTCCGGGTCGCCACCGACGAGGGCGATCTCGGCGTGGTGCGCGGCCTGCTGCAAAGCTACGCCTATGTCGGCGAGGCGGATAATCTGTCAGAGTCACCCGCGGCCCTGGGCGCGATGACCATCCGCATGCTGAACCCCGAAGGTGAGCGCGCTGGATCCGGCTTCCCGCGTATACGCAACCTGCCGGGCGAAGCGACGGCGGGATATTACGCCGACACCGACGGGCGTGGCTTTGTCTTCGCTATCGGCGACAATTATGAAACCGTGACACCGGAATCCCTGTTCGAAGTCGCGATCGAGGATGGTGATGACGGTGAAGGCGGCGATAATGACGCCGAAGTCGCTGGAAACTATTCAAGTCTCGGCAGCAATGCGTCGGCCCGGGGCCATGTCGGCCATGATGATCTGTCGGACCTCTGGGCGATTCATGCCGACGGCCCGCTCAGCGTCACCGTTACCCTGGAAAACGCCGACATGCGCTTTACGGTCGAAATCGTTGACCCGGACACCGGGCGCAGGATCGACCGGCCGCGTTTCACCGGCTCCGAGGTCAGCGTTGATCTGGGAGGCCCCGGCCTCGTCCGGGTGGCGACCGCCGAGCCGCGGCTTGCATCGAAGCATTCCGCCTACACGATCAGCGTTTCAGCGCGCTAGCCCGGCCGCACCCGTCCGGCATGGGCCTGCAGCAACGCGTTGTTGAGCCGGATCGAAAACCGGATCTTCGGCCATCGATGCCCCCGATGCGAATCGCCCTGCCGCCCCGGGTTTCGGATAGGGGATTGTTTACGCTCGCCGCTTAAGCCGACTCTCAACTGATGGGGAGGGGGCGGATGCGCGCAGCCGGTAATGTCTGGATGGTTCTGGTGTTTGCGATCGTCGCCTCGTCGGCGGCGGCCATGGTTGCCTACTCGGTGACCGCCGAGCGCCAGGAACGCCTCGTCGTCGAGGAGATGACCCGGGACATTTCCGAGCGCGCCAATCGCCAGCGTGCCCTTTTCGAGGACGCCAGCCGCGCACATATCGCTGCGCAGCGGACCTTCCTGCGGCGCTATGGCGCGCTGCAGGGCCAGGACGTCTCGGCAGACTTCAACCGGCTCTTTCCGCTTCAGCCGGATGGCACGCACCGCAGCCGCGACGACCTGTTCGAAGGCGGCGCATTCGCATTCGGGGACGATGTCCGCGGCATGGGTGCCTTCATTCCCGCGGCTGCGGAAATGACCAATGATCGCCAGCGCATGATCCTGGCCGCCTTTCAGACCGTCCGTCAGCACGGCGAGGCCCTGCACACGCGTTTCGACAATCTCTATTTCTTCACGCCGCACAATGATCTGATCATCTTCGGACCGGAGCGGGCCGACCGGCTGGAATTCTACCGCCGCGAAGCGCCGGCCGATTTCGACTTCCAGGACGAGAGCCTCGCCCGCGTGGTCGCCCCGCAATCCAATCCGCTGGGCGCGACCGCCTGCACCGCCCTGCGGCGGCTGATCTATGTCACCGACGGTTCGGCCCTGACCACGGGTTGTCACACGCCCGTCCGGGTCGGCGGCCGGCATATCGGTGCCTTCGGAATCACCATCGCGATGGGCGATTACCTGGCCACGTCCGTTCTGGACACGGTTCCCCATACCGAGAACATGATCCTGACGCGTGCGGGTGATCTCATCGCGCATCGCGACCTGGTCGGCATCGACCCGCTGACGCCTGAAGCCGTCGCCGCAGCCGAAGCCTCGGCCCGGTCGGGCGAGTTCGCGCAGCGCATCCGCAATGACGGCCGTCAGAACGGCGCCTTCCGCACGTCCGACGGGCGGATTGTCGGCTTTGCCCGGATCGACACGCCCGGCTGGTATTTCGTGTCCGTACAGCCGGACTGGCTGGCGCACAGCCGCACCTCGCAGCTCGCCTTCCTGGTGTTCTTGTTCACCTTCCTCGGCGTTCTCGCGCAGTCCGCGCTGGTGGCTGCCGTCGTCTGGTGGCAGGCCGGACAGCGTCAGGCCGTTCGTACGGCCTGACTCGGCATTCAGGCCGCGGCGCCCGCCATCACGTGATGGAGTGAAGGTGGAGATCGTCTTCCAGGCGCGAAATGATGTCCTCCGGAATCGGCGGCAGGAAACCCACCGACCTCGCCATCTCCGACTTTACCCAGATTGACCGGACCTGATCCGGCAAGCCTGCATGCCGGGCCGCGAGCGCGGCGTGGAACAACGCCCGCCAGACCAGATCGGATTCCACGATCGCTTCGCCGGGTGCGATCCTCAGCTTCTCGACGCAGAAGCGGAATGCGGACAGGAACCAGTCGCGCGAGTCTTCGTACGCACCCCTGTAATTCAGGTAGAGCATGCCGCGCAGGTAACAGAGCGTTGGATCGCAGGCGCGATAGTCCTGCAGAAAGTCGGAATACCGGTCGTAGCGAAGACTCTCCGGGGCCTGAACGAATTCGATTTCTTCATCAAGCTCCGAAGCGCCGGCCCAGTCGGCGCGTTCGACGAGATTGCGGTAAAGCCGGTACTGCAATCCGGTTTTCACCGTGTCGCGCGGATCACCTTCTCCCAGGGCGAGACGCAAATACTGCATCGTCGCCACGCCGGCATCCATTTCCGGGATGGCGAGGGGCCGGGTCGAGGCATAGACGATCCGGGTAACGTTGGCCTCCCTGACTACGATGTGGTCGAAACCGGCACGGCGCAGCGCGTCGAGCAGGGCCGCTCGCGAATAGAGAAAGACATGCGCTCCCGGGGAGATGACTGCGAGTTTCTCGTTGTTCCGGCGCGGCTCGTTCAATGCCTCCGCGCGCGGCGTGGTGATCGCGAGAATGCCGTCAGGTCTGAGATAGGCTTTCAGCGTGCCGAGGAAACCGTCCGGATCGGTGACATGCTCAACCACTTCGGATGAAAAGATCACGTCGAACGGATCGCGCAATTCCGGCTCGCGGCGCGTCTCCGGCCCGCCTGCCAGTGTGACCGACAGCACCGGAATGCCGAGAAGCTCGCGTCCCAGCTGTCCGTAATGGGCCGGTTCGACGCCAAGGACTTCGCTCCGCGTCAGCCGGCGCACGATGTCGAGCGAGAAACCGAAACCGCATCCGACGTCGAGATAACGCTGCGCCGTACCGGCATAGACGGCGGGCATCACCGAGCTGACGATGTCGTGTATCGAGCAATTCATCTCGACATAGTCGCGCCACGCGCTCGTTTCCGTCGTGTGAGCCGAGTAGTCCTTGTCCGGCTGCGGCCACATCGTGAAGCTGCCGCAAGACCGGCATCCGAAAATCGATATGCCGTGAGTATCCAATCCCGGATCGAAGGCGGACAATTGCTCGGAGGGGGCCTTGCAGGCCGCGCATTCCGTGGGTTTCAAGTCGGCTTCCTTGCGGTGAGCGTATGAATGATGATCCCGACCTTAACAGGGTTGGGATCAGCACTCCCCGTAAAAGAATGGGAACGGCGCAGTAATGACAGCGCCGTTCCCGCCGGTCAGAAGCTGTAGACGATCGCCGCCCGGAAGTTCCGGCCCGGCAAGGGCAGGCGGTCCTTCAGCACCGAGGTGTGTACCCGGATCTCCTCGTCGGTCAGGTTCCGGCCTTCCAGGATGAAGCGCACATCGCGCTCGGTGAAGGGCTGCCAGGTCCAGCGCGCATTGGCGAGGACATGGCTTTGCGTCTTCAGTTCGAAGGCGGCCGTTTCGTTCTGAACATCCGCCCATTCGAGCGAGGCGTGCAGTTCGTGCCGGTCGGTCGAGGCGGTCAGCCCGCCGGAGATCGACAGCGGCGGGATCAGCGGCAGATTCCCCCCGCCATCGATTTCGCCGCGGACATATTCCGCCATCAGCTCGCCCGACAGATCCCAGCCGTGCAGCTGCCCGAGTTCGCGTTCGAAGCGGGCCTCGAAACCGGTGAAGGTCGCATCGACGGCGCGGAATTCGAACACCGGCAATTCATCGATCTCGGCGCCGGTCGGGAACAGGCCGATGAAGCCGTCAAACTCGGCGCGGAAGACCGCGGCTTCGAGATCGCCGCCGAACACCGGCGTGCGGGCCGTGAACTCAAGCGAGAGGGCCGTCTCGACATCAAGCGATGCGTCACCGACCTCGTAGGAACTGGTCGCGGGGTGCGGACCGTCGGCAAACAGCTCGACATCGGTCGGGGCGCGTTCGCTGCGTGACAGCGTCACGGCGAAGAACTGGTCCCTGACCGGCCGGAAGAAGACCGAACCCGACGCGCTGACCGTCGAGAAATCGCGGTCGCCCGCCACAGAGGACAGGTCGCGTTGCTCAAGACGCAGCCCGCCTTCCAGCCCCCAGTCGCCGGCATCCCAGCGCTGTACGGTGAAAATGCCCTGGTCCTCGGTCACCGAGGCCGGCACGAAGGCTTCGTCGCCCAGCGCGGCGAAGTCGCGCCGGAAGGCCTGGACGCCGACCGCGCCTTCCCAGGTGCCGGCCCCGAGCGTGACCGGCTCGAACCGGCCTTCGACGCGGCCTTCCCAGCCCTCATTGGTGAACAGCGTTCCGACCGCCCCGCCCTCGATTTCGGTGTGCTTGTAGTCGGCCATGCCGAGCGAGAAGCGGACGCTGTCGAGCGGCACGCCGCCGGGCAGGTCCACCTCGCCTCGGACGTCCCAGCGGTTCTGGACCATGTCGATGTAGACGGTTTCCTCCTCGGCCTCGGCGGCTGCGAAGGAGGGCAAAAGGTCATCATGGTGATCTTCCTCGTCATGGTGGGCATGGCCGGGAACGCCGTATTCCGACTCCGAAGACCGGTAGGCGATGCCGACAAACCCCCAGTCCTGCACGAGCGAGACACCCACCGAGGCGCTCTGCGTGTCGAGCCAGGTGTTCTCCGCCGTGCCGATCGCCTCGTCCTCGTGATCGTCTTCTTCGAGGGCCACGGCGGGACGGGAGTCGTCATGATGCTCCTCCTCCTCGAGCAGGCGGTAGAGCTCGGATTCGGCATAGCCGGGGATGTCGTAATCCTCGGCGGTGCGGTTCATCACCTCGGCGGTGAAGACGAAGGGCCCCGCGCCGATCCGCGCGCGCGCCGCCGCGGTGCGGCCTTCGTCGACGCTGGTCGCACCGAGATAGATACGGCCATCCACGAGACCATCGACCGGCGCGTGCGGAATGCGGCCGTCGATCACATTGACCACGCCGCCGATCGCGCCGCCGCCATAGGCGATGGCGGCCGGTCCGCGCAGGATCTCGATCTGCTCGGCCTCGAGCGCCTCGGACTGGACCGCATGGTCCGGGCTGGCGGTGGAGGCGTCGATCAGGCCGGTGCCGTTGACCAGCACCATGACCCGGTCCGCGCCGAGGCCCCGGATCACGGGGCGGCTGGCGGCGGGGCCGAAATAGGTCGTCGACACGCCCGGTTCGTGCGCGATCGTGTCGGCGAGCGAACCGGCGAGATTGTCCTCGATATGGCGCTGGTCGACGACCTCGACCGCGCCGGTCACCTCGTCGGTCGTGGTCCGCAGCACGCTCGACGTGACGATGATGACGTCGCGGTCTTCGGGGCGCTCGGCCTCGCCCGTCTCGCTCTGGGCGAGCGCGGCGGCGGGGATGAGAAGGGACAGGCTCGCGCCGGCGAGCAGGACGCGGCGGGGGGAGGCAAAACGGGAAGAGGAACGCTTCATGACGTGTGTATCCGGATCTGACGGGTAGACGGCCGGCGCGCCTTGAACGGGCGCAGCCGGAACGGGGTCAAATGACGGATCGGATCACCGGATCGCGGACGGGATCACAAGGGGGCCGCTGGTCTCTCCAGACGGACTGCGGGCGTGATCCGGGTCCGGCTCGTTTCGGTCAGAGCCGGTCCGTCAGGTCAGATCAGGGATGGGGGTCCGCGGGCGGGCGGGCTCGGCGGGCCGCGCGCGGTAATGGGGCCCAGTTCCGCGCCGGGCCGCATCGGGGCATCGGCCAGCGCGATGCGCACCAGAGCGGCATCGGCCGGAGCCAGTATGCCGCCATGGTGGAAGGGCGCATGGCAAAGCGGGCATTGCGTGTCGTGGCCGGCCGGCAGCGGCACGGCCGGCTGGCCGTCATCGGCCGCGATATAGACGGCATGCGCCGGGGCGCTGGCGATCAGCGCCGGGTCATGACTATGCCCGCGCGCCACACCGCCCTGAAACGCCATGAACGCCGCCACGACGAGGCCCAGGGCCAGCCGCATCCATGCGGCGGCCGGAACGGGCCGGATTGTCGTGCTTCTGGCGTTCATGACACCCGCCAAACGGTTTCAGACGTCCCTAATATGGGGCGCCTATGTGATAATGTCACGTGACGGGGATGTAAGGTGGGGCAGGGCGTTTCGTCAGTCGCTCTGAACCTTGCGCACGAATTCGGATTTCAGGCCCATCGACCCGATCCCGTCAATGCGGCAGTCAATGTCGTGATCGCCGTCGGTCAGGCGGATATTCCTCACCTTGGTGCCGACTTTCACCACCTGGCTCGTGCCCTTGATCTTCAGATCCTTGATCACGGTCACCGTATCGCCATCGGCCAGCGCGGTGCCATTGGCGTCGCGCCAGACCCGCGCCTCAGCATCGCCGCTCGCCGCTTCACCCGGCGCCCACTCATGCGCGCATTCGGGACAGACCAGCAGCGCCCCGTCTTCGTAACTCCATTCACAGGCACATTTCGGACAGGGTGGAAGGGCGGTCATGGGCTGGGCTCCGGTACAGGGGTGTGGAAGTGGTGCCATTTCGATTTTGGGTGAAAGCCGGCAAAGCACGTCCGGTCCGCCTTCGCTGAAGCTTCGGCGCGACATCCATCGCTCGAATTCAAGGGTGTGGCTCGCCGAGCCGAAGCTCGCGCAGCGCGCTCAGGGCCCCTGCCGGGGCATTCCAAACCTATTTTCGACCCACCGGGTCGAAAATTTTGTGAAACAAACCGGTTTGGAATGGTGCCCAGGAGAGGATTGCCCGATAAATTAGGCAGTTCTAAAATAGCAACAATTTCAATACCTTATGAAGCCGCCTCAGCGTCGGTACATGGCGAGTTATTGCCACCCATGTACCAAATCGTGGCGACGCTCAGAAGTCAACCAGACCGCCAGATCAACCGGCTTTCACAAGGGACCCATGTACCAAATCGTCGAGGGGCGGGTTGAGAAGTGGTCTGCCGTATCAGTAACTTACCCCTCCATGATTTCGAACAGAGGGGACGCCGTGCCAGGCCGTCGTCAGAATATGCAGCTGGCTTTCACCGCCCTGATGCTGATCTTTGTTTTATCGAGTGCCGTCATTGCGTTTCTCGTAGGAACGCACAGTGTCTGGCATGGCGTAGCTTGGCTGATTGGTAGCCTTGTCTGTCTCGCTGCTGGGATCGGCACACAAGGCGCCAGACATCCCGATGCGAAGTCGAGGCTCAGCACGCTGGTCCTTTGCGCTTTCATCTACGCAGTCGGGCTTGCCATCACACACACATCCAACCCAGTCATCGAAGTGTTGGGCTTCGCAGTGTCTGGGTTCTGGTGGGCTACCGCTGGGGCGGTTCTTGGGGGTGCGTTGGCTCTCTCAAGTCCGGTCAGTCCGTCGAAAGTGTCAGTTAGCGAGGGCGATCGGCACCTGATCGAGAAGTATGCAGACATCCTTGCCACGGACGAGGAAGACGCTGTCCGCAGCACATCGGAATTGCCGGCCCCCAAGCCAAAGCTCGACAGGCTGCTCCGAGAGGCGATCCGGGGGGCGAGAGACTTCGCCGCGATCGACGCCTATGGGGCAGGCTTCGTCGGCCTCGGCCTGTTTCAACCAGATGTGTCGCCCGAAGATCGAAGCATCGAAGATCGACTGTCCTCGCTGCGGCACAGAATGCGATCCAGCGGCGGAGAAGTTCGGATGGCATTGCTGAAGGAACACGCTCAGCTCGCGAAGCGCCTCACGGTCTGGCGAGAGATCGTCGATGCCGAACTCGCCGAACGGAAGCACGCGCTAGAAGCGATGGTGATGAGGCATCCGTTGCTGACTGCTGCCCCGCCTCGGCCTGCTTCAGCATGATCGGGGCGGTCTTCGGGGACATCGTCGGCTCGACCTATGAGCACAGCCGGATCAAGACGACCGACTTCGAGCTGTTCACGCCCCGCTCCCGCTTCACAGACGACACGGTCTGCACCGCTGCGATCGCTGAAGCCCTCGCCACAGACGGCGACTTCGCGGGCGCCTTGAGGCGGTTCGTGTGCCGCTACCCCAAACGCGGCTATGGGGGCATGTTCGAGCGCTGGGCGCACGACCCCTCAGCCGGCCCCTACGGCAGCTGGGGAAATGGCGCGGCCATGCGCGTCTCTCCCGTGGCCTATGTGGCCCGAGACGAAGCCGAGTTGCTCCGCCTCGCGAGAGCCACCGCAGAGGTGACGCACGATCATCCTGAAGGGCTCGCGGGGGCTGAAGCCGTGGCATTGGCCGTCTGGTGGATGCGCCAGGGAGAAACGCGCGAAACGATCCGGCAGGAGATCGAGGATCGCTTTGGCTATGACATGAGCCGCTCAGCGGACGACATTCGTACCGACTATGGGTTCGAGGTGGCGGCCGCTCGGTCGGTCCCTGAGGCCATCATCTGTGGCCTGGAGGGTGAAAGTCTGGAGCACTCCGTCCGGCTGGCCGTCTCGCTGGGTGGAGATGCGGATACACAGGCGAGCATTGCGGGAGCAATTGCTGGCGCTGTCAAAGTCACAGCAAGCGAAACTGCGGCAGTGCATCGACGAGTTTTTGGTTGGGTTAGAAGGGTAATTGCGTAGCATCGAATGCCTTGAAGAAAACAGATAGGAACATATCGAGATTCGAAATTGTCAGTCGATACAAGTTCCGAATGCGGCGCCAACCTCGGGTGTTGCAAATCGCTGCGATTCGAGCCTGGCGCAGCTCGGTCACCCTGATACCTTAGCGAGGGAGCGGGGGGCACTACATGAGAGCGCTTGATATTTTTTGCGGAGCCGGCGGGAGTAGTGCAGGTGCCGCGGCCGCAGGAGCGATAGTCGTCGGGGGCGTTGATCTCGACGAAGTGGCGATTAAAACCTTCGCCAATAACTTCCCTGATGCAGTAGCAGTTCAGGGACGCCTTGAGCAGATTGATCGCCGCGCATTGAGGAGGCAGGTCGGTAAAGTTGATCTTCTCCTCGCTTCACCTGAATGCACCAACCATACCTGTGCGAAAGGTAGCGCTCCCCGCTCTGAGGATAGCCGCGCCACTGCGATGATGGCTGTAACTTATGCTCGGGAGTTTTCGCCCGAATGGGTGGTCCTAGAGAACGTAATTCATATGCGGCCCTGGTCGCGTTATGGCGAACTAAAGAACGAATTTCTTGAGCTTGGATATAGCCATCAAGAGTTAGTTCTTGAGGCCTCCGATTTTGGCGTCCCTCAAAAACGAAAGCGCCTTTTCCTTGTTTGTCGGAAGGGCCAACAGCCACAATTAAGTTTAAGAAAGCGTCCAGGCCGCAAGCCTACGATTGCCGCCGTCTTGGACCCTAAAGGAAAATGGCCAACGAATTTGTTGCATTCACCGACGAGAGCGAGAGCTACGCTCGATCGGGCGGGACGTGCCGAGAAGTCTATTGGCCCCAACAGAGAGTATTTGATCGTTTATTATGGAACTGACGGATGTGGGGGCTGGCAAACTCTTGATCGCCCGCTTAGAACGATAACTACGGTGGACCGGTTTGCGCTGGTCTCACCGAGCATTGATGGAAAAGTAATTAGAATGCTTCAAGTACCGGAGTTGCGCCGCGCTATGGGCTTTCCTGACGAATTTAAGCTCGACCATGGAACTAGGAGAGACAAAATTAGATTGCTTGGCAATGCTGTTTGCCCTCCTGTGATGCAGAGCATCGTGACAGAGATAATGAAAAAAGAAAAAACTTCGCGCGACCGAAAATTATTTAGTCTCAATATTCAAGATGCCGGGTCGCGAGATGTAAGTCGAAATGCGACTGATGAGCTCCATGAGAAGAGGTTCGCGTAGGCGGTATAGCGCCTTGTATTTTCTGGCAACGGTTGTCGAGAAATAGTGCAGATAGCGTAAATTAGATACTAAGAACACGCCTGTGCCGCTGTGATTCTTGAACGGAGGAGAAATCCACAAGTAACCCCGGCTTTTAATATCTTTTTTCTTATTTTTCGTTAGATTTTCAATTGGTATTTCCAAAGCTAAGGCCATCGGAACCGGCCCTTGATTTTTCTGTGCATAATCGCAAGCAGCGCCAACTCGTATAAGTCGCAGCGACGATCCATCTGGCGCTGTACCGTCTGTGAAAGTCAGGCTCTTGATGAAGTCCCCATAGGCGCAGCCATGATTGCGTCTGAAGCTTGTGGCTATGTACTTCTCAGGCGGTAGATGAACGCCCCCCCATTCCAGCGGTGACGGGCCCGGCTCGATAGCGACGTGCACCATTGTTAGAATGGTGGCCGCGTGCAGAGGCTGAAGGTTTTGAATAGCGGGAATTTTTGTTATTGCCGACCGCCAAACCGGGCTCGCAGCTCGCTGAGCGTGACTGATACGGTCAGCGAGTATCGGAGCCAAAGCGGCTGATATCGCCGACTGCGGGTTTTCAAGAGCACGTGGCCGACCTGCCGCCCCTACCGCTAGGTGACTAAGTAGCACATCTAAAGCTTCTGGAAGGGACTTGCCCGGCTCAAGTGTGCGAGCTGTGTTTGTTAAGGTATTCAACATTGCATTAAGTGCAAGATGAACGGAAGACTCCCACTCCAGAATTGCTGTAAGTTGCGGACTCTCTGTAAGTTTCTCCTTCACCGCCTCTTTTAGCGCTGAGGGGTCACGAACCTCACCGGTTCTTAAATCTCGCATGAAGTCGGTCTTTGGGAGGGCGATGACCATGAGGGGGATAGCGTGTCTGTTCTCCTCAGAGATCGATCTCTCAAGATAAGCTACGAACGCGTCTCGCTTATCCTCGTGCCGCGTCCATAGGCAGAGTACATACGGCATCCCCGCCCGCGGAACCCCTCGCGCCAGCACTGCGATAATATTCGCAAACAACATCTCATCTGTAGTACCGGCAATTCCCGCCAGTAAATGAACGTCGCAAAAAATTGCCCGTGCACCTTCAAAACAACCGACTTCAATATCTTCGCTTGGGTCGAATAAAATTGGTCGACATGGGCTACGTAACGAAACGAATACATCACTTAAGGCGTCAAGATGTGCCTTTGTGTTGTCGATTACGATGAAGCGACCCGGAACAATCATTTAGCTACTAACCTCGCTTGAACGTCATCGCGATAACGGCGCCATCAAACTCGGGAGGGAGGTCAAGGTCCAGTGGGTCGGGGAATGATAATGTCCCTTCGTTCAGCTCCATGACCATATTCGCATAATAGAGTCCCAGCCCCATTCCTTCGGGCCGGGTACTGACAAAAGCACGAGTGAGTTCTTCAGGATCAGCGTCGAGGCCGGGGCCGTTGTCAGCTACGATGATCTGCGGATTTCCAGATTCATCTTCATCAACTCCGATGTAAATTTTTCGGACCTTCTCGCCCTCCACAAGGGGCGTTACCCATCGGACCCGCAGCCAATAAAACGCATTATCTAATAGGTTCGTTATAGCGCCAAGCACAAGCCCAAATGCAAACACGCCGAATGGCCCATCATTCTCATCTTCTAAGATTGGGCAGACCAGTTTAACGTCGTGATTTCTAAATCGAACTGAACTGACCTCCCTCGAGCGCTGAATAAGCTTTTTTAGGCTATTTCTTTTTCGTTCACCTTTTCTGAGCAACTCGGAAAATCCATCAAGTACTCTCATGAGTTCCTTTGCTTGCAATAGGACGGAATCCGGCGACGCGCCGGCCTCGAGAGCGCCGTAAAGTGTCCGAACGCCATGTTCGACTTCGTGGAATACGACCGCTAGCCCGAGGCCCGATACTCCGACGCGTAAACTGCTTTCCTGCAGTTCTTGATAGTCAGCTTGTATGCGAGCCAAAATGGGAGCGAATTCCCGCTCTAGTCCTTTATTGGCGAGAGCTGACCTTAGATTCTCGAGCGGCTGTGTCAGGCGTTCAGCTCGGCGTTCCGTCAACGATAAGGTCGACTTTCGGATCGCCTCTTTGTCCCGGAACCGATGGGTCTCAAAGTCAGCAAGTGCGCCTAATACGATGGCGCGAAGACGTGCGTAGGCTTGATTTTCGACGAATCCCTCGCGATTGGTTTTTTCCCGCAGCCCCGCGCTATCAGCGAGTTCAAGTTCGATCGCACCGAACATGATATTTCGACTGAGTTTCATCGTCGGATTCTGAACCCGTCGCAGGTCAAGACCCAACCAGTCGTCCTCGCTTTCGCCATAGTTATATACGCGAATCCCATCTCGGTAGACGCGGACGCCCCCTCCTTCATCGAGAAGCATCTTGATGCCGCTGGCGTTGGCGAACTGCGACATTACACTTCGATCTCGATCGAACGCGTAAAAGTGACCCTTCACGGTACCGATGCCGGCGGTGGTTTTTTGATCTGCTACGACTTTGGACTGAGTGCTTGTCGAATCGAGATTGGCATCCCAGTCGGAACGCAATGGCAGTTTCAAACGCTCGCCAGTCCCGGTTAGCGTCCTAGGTTCGACTCTAACGCCGGGAACGCCCCGAAAGGAATATTCGAAAGAGAAAGTACCGTTCTCCAATGCAAAGGAATATCGCCAGGGGGCCTGAGATAGGATGTGCTCAACATCGGGAAGGTCAACTATCCACGACGGCTGATCCGGAACCGAAAATTCTACAATAAAATCATCGCGATCTTTCCCGAAGGGCGAAGATATGGAAACAATTTGACGATACAGATTGCGGATTTCGCGGCGTCCCCATCGCGATTCACGAAGTTTCGAAAGCTCGATCCTGGTGCCGCTCGAATTTTTGAATATGTTGGGGGTGGCGTGAGTGAAAATTTCGACTTTGGCGTCGTGCAGCATTGGGACGTTCGTCAATTTCGCCCAGTCTATCTCGACGGTACACTCATCGTGTCCCTCTTCTCGAGTGATAAGTTTGATCTTATCACCGAGCTTGTGGACTGCGAACCGACCCACCCCCTTCTCACCAAGTGGCAAACGGCCTTTCTCCGTGCGCTTGTTTTGAAGGCGTTGTTGTTCTCGGTGATCGTGGCCGGGTACGAGCCAAATATTTTTTATGGTTGTCTCAGACATGCCAGTGCCGTTGTCCTCGATGACAATTCTGGCGTCTCGGGTGTTTATTTTTTCAAAAACAATGGATACGTGTGTGGCGTCGGCGTCATAAGCGTTTTTTACTAACTCGAAAACGGCAAGTCGGGGGTTTGCGATAAGCTGATCTCCCAGTAGCTGAAGGAGTCGAGCTCTCGGCCGAAATTCCGTTGTAAGATGCGAGTCAGGCATTTTCTCTAAATCTTTCCTTGTAGTGTTCTAGAGTGGGAATCCAACCACCTGTTCAACGTACTTACTGTTGAGATGCCTGCCCGCCGTAGAATCCTCACGATATCGCCGCCAGCAACTACTACGATTGGGTGACGGTCCTCCTTTAGCTCTTGGTAGGCTTGCCGTGCGACCCAAGTCGTTGTTACGAGCACCCCAAATTGGCGGTGTCGGAGCCGAGAGATAAGGCGTGAAACATCTCTCGTTCCCACGCTATTCGGTGGAGTGTAGCACTTTGCCTCGAGAGCGAAATCTACCGTGATGGAACTAGGGCCTTCGCCGATACTGTAGGTGCCAATTCCATCCCGCCCTCCATCTTGATGCGACCGCGTGAGCGCGAGACTTGCGATACGAGGGAGATGTAGGCGGACAAGTTCACAAGCACATTTCTCGAATGCATAAGGGTCCTCGCGGAAACGCTGAACCAGCGCCGCAAGGAGCGCTCGGTCTCCGGATGAGGAAGGCATTTGTTCGTCAGGCGTTCGAAACTCAACGACTCGCGGGGCTCTTAGCGGGGTTCGAATGCCGAGTTCCAGCCATTTTCGCCAAGCAACGGGGGCGAAGGTCGCGTCTGTACCACCATCAATTAGGACGTTAATCCAACGTCGAGAGACTTCAGCGGCATCAAGAACCGTAAATTTCGCACGGTAATTCTGGAATCGCCGGCCATTGCGGGATCGCCACACCGCAACCAAGTCCTCGCCCTGGGAATGTTCGGCTGAACCAGGCACCGCCAAGCCTACAAATCTGACATCTCTCCAGTTGCCAGTACGTTCAAAAATAAATGTCGGCGGAACGAGGCTTCGTGATGACTCGGCATCCGCGTTTTCGAACAACAATTCCAATATCTTATTACCGAACCGTTGTGTTCCTGTAAGCGATGACCCGGGCTTTTTGTTATCACCAAAGTATGTAAACACGCCTGTCTCTTCGTCGAGCGCGTCCGGCCAATCAGCGTCCTGAGTGCTGGTTACGAGACAGAGTAACGCCATTTTACCTGTGAGTTTTCCGCGGTACCTGAAACCACCCTGATTGCTAACACTCAAGAGTGAAGGCAGCGGATCGTCCGAGGCGTTGCCTTGGCGCCCGCCTTTATAAACGGCATCGACAATTAGATCGGTCAAGCTGGCGTCCTCGAGCACACCGCGAAATTATGATCACGCCCGTCTGGCGGCGGACGCTAGAATTTTTCCGTTACTTTCCTTCTAAGCAATAAGAACCAGTTCGCCCAAGAGCGGCCATGTAGATTCATTGAGCCTTGCCCTAGTGACGCCGTCGGCTGCCCTCGGAAATGAGCGTCACATAAGTCGCCCTTGATTTTTGAAGCGTTCGGCGTCACAACGTCAATGATGTTAGTGAAGCAGGGAGCGCAGCGATGCTCATTGGATATGCCCGCACCTCAACAGCGGACCAGGAAGCCGGCCTAGAAGCCCAGGAGCGCGATCTCCGCGCCGCTGGGGCTGAGAGGCTCTTCTCCGAGAAAGTCTCCTCAGTGGCCACCAGAGAGGCTCTGAGCGACGCTCTGGATTACCTCCGAGACGGGGACGTGCTGCTGGTCACGAAGCTCGACCGCCTGGCCCGTTCAATCCGCGACCTCATGGAGATCGTCGAGACGATCCGGGCCAAGGGGGCGGCCTTGCGCATCCTGGCGATGGACCTCGATACGTCCACCGCCACTGGGAAGCTGATGCTCGGCATCCTCGGTTCCGTGGCCGAGTTCGAACGCGAGATCATGCTGGAGCGCCAGCGCGAAGGCATCGCCAAGGCGAGGGCCGCCGGGAAGTACAAGGGGCGCACCCCGACGGCCCGCCGAAAGGCCGACGAGGTGTTGCAGCTTCTGGCCGAGGGACGGACGGAGGTGGAAGCGGCCGAGCTTCTGGGCATCAGCCGCTCCAGCGTCCAGCGGATCAAGCGGAGCGCGTCGAGCAAGGCTGCCGCTTAACACCCCCTCTAAGGGAGAGGGGGGCTTAACACCCCCTCTAAGGGAGAGAGGGAAGGGGTACTAAAGAGGTATTCCCCACCCCACCCTACCCCACCCCTTCATCTATAGGGGCTCTTGGGGGGAGGTGATGGCTGAGGTGTGGTGTTAGTGGAGCGATAGGGGATGGATTGCCTTCACCTGTCCCTCGATCCCCACGATCTCTCGGAACGCCTTCAGCATCACTTTCTGTGCCACCTCACGAGAGGAGAGCGGAACCAGAACCGCGTCATGGATGGGAAGGAAGGGGATACCCAGCTCCATAAGCTCCCCCATGACCACCCTCAGGACTTCGCTTTCGAGGAACATGATGTTCGCCCCAGCGCGGGTCCCGAAGAGGTGAGCGATGGGGGCGTGGTGTTCGCGGATCAGCCGCTCCACGTCCCGTCCCTTGAGGTGGGCTGGAAAGAGGTGGCGCGTTCCGTCCGGGACCTGCTTCATCGCACTCTCACGCCACAGGAGGGCGTTGAGCGCCTTCTTTGCTCCAGCCCGGTGCTCCCGGCCAATCCCCGGAATGTCGTAGGGATCGCCCTCGGGAAGCTCCGCTCCGGCCATGCCATAGGCGATCCTGGGGAAGGCGCTGACGTAGTCGAGCTCGACGACCGGCTCCCCGTTGAGATGCAGGGCCGACCTTCGCACATCCTTCTTCAGTGTCTGCCAGAAGCCACCGAAGTAGCGCCCGCCCCGGTCGAGCCTTCCGTCGAGGAACGCTCTGCGAAGACTGCGCCGGTTGAGGTCGATCATTGGGGCGTGAGGTCCAGCAGCGGAGATGTCGAGGCCGTCGAGATAGGCGTTCAGCGCATCAACCTCGTCCTTGATCCCCCGCACTTCGTCGGTGCCGGGTAGCGGGATCGGCTTCCCCCGGCGATGACCAGGAGCCACTTCGCTGCGAAGGGTAACGGTGTCAGAGGGGCGCTCTTGCCCGATGTCCGCGAAAGTCACCCCAAGGCGATCGATGGCGGCCAATAGTGCCGGTCCTGGATAGATCACGGTCTGCCGGGCACGTCCGCCGCTCGGTCGGCCGCCCTGGCTCTGGCGCAGCCATCCCGCCGCTTGAAGCTCGTCCAGGCGCCGCACGAAGCCCGCATTCATCCCCGCAGGCTTGCCCGGCCAGCGGCGTTCCAGTTGCTGCTTTGAGCGGGTGACGTGAAGACCGCCCTCAGAGCCGCTCAGGGCGCTCACAGAGAGGTTCATCACGATCGCCTCGACTGAGGCGCAGGCGGGTTGGAGATGCCGCTCCTGGCGCGATCTGGCGCCTTCAGCAGCGGTTCGGATCGCGTCGGCGGCGCCCATCGCTTCATCGACCAGGTGCCGCGCTGGGGCGCCCAAGGCGGTGCGGTGCCAGTCGAAAGCGTTCTCTTCGGTCACGCCCTCGGTGGCCGCTGGGGAGGCATCGCGGGGCGCAGCTGCGGCGGCTGGTGTCGGGTCGTGAATGCTGGGCTGGGTGTCCATGGGGTCTCCTCGAATGGAAAACGCCCGCCGTCGATGGACAGCGGGCGCTTATGTGTCTGGCGCTCCCTACCGGGCGCGTCCCCAGAGTGGGGCAAGGGTGCGGGTTAATACCCCCCGCTGGTCAGCCGGCAGGGGGTATGGGGGGAAATCACTCAGCGGTACCGTTAGATGCCCCCTTGGAAATTTTCGCCAAAAATTCCGGGTCGGGGAGTTCGCCAGGCAGGTACTCTGTCTCGTCCACCTCGCCGAGGAGCGGGTGGGCTTTTGCCATCGCCTCCGAAAGCACGGAAGCAGGGCGACGCTGGGCGCCGTATCCCCTACCCACATGGTTGCTGGTATGACCCATCAGTGCGTCCTGTAATTCGTCCGCGACGCCTGCTAACCGAAGCGCCTCTTTGATTGAATGCCTGAAGGAATAGATCACCAATCTTCTATTTGTCTTGGGAATGCCAGCGCGATGGATAACCCTCATCAGCGCTTGCGATAGACGATCCGTATTCTGATATCTTTCACTGAACAGTGCCTCGCTGCGCGAGCGTTCTACCGCTTCCTTACAGGCATCAAGCGCTGGCCCGACGAGTGGGACGATACGTTCGGAAGACCCAGTTTTCACACGACGGTCTTCTGTCCACCTAACGCGAATTACTGGAACGTCCGTATCAAGATAAACCTCGCTCCTGCTGAGGCCGCCAATCTCCGATGGTCGGCATCCTGTATATCGTAGAAGCGTTAGGATTAGGCGCTGCTCATCCGCGACCTTCCCGGTCTGGAGATGTCTGTCGAGCAGAGAATAATGCACTTTGTGAAACGGAACTCTTGGGTTTCCACGTCGTGCGACATCCGGAACTTTCTGTCTGGCGAACGGATTGTCCCCTGCTAGGCCATAGTTATCGCGTGCATGGTTGAATATCGCTCTCAGCGTGCCGAGCCGGCGTTTGATCGTTCCCTTTGATTGGTCATTCTTGATGGCTAGGTCGTTCAGCCATTTGATGACGATTGGGCGCGTTATGTCGTGCAGGACTAGATCGCCCGCTAAGTCGATAAATTGGCCGACCCCCTGGATGACGGCCTTGTTCCGCTTTCCCGCGTAACGGTCCTGAATGTAGAGATCGCGAGCGCGGGCGATTGTTAGCGGCGGCGAGACCGGCTTGCCTGCTTCCAGAACCGCGAGCTTGGCTTCTTGTTCTGGGGTGAATGCCCGAGGGCGGCCTTCTTCATCCCACCCGAACTTCTTTCCCGCAGCTTCGATGATGTGATCGATCGCGAGATCGCGCTGACTGTCCAACGCTTCCATTCCGCGTTCGTGGAGTACCGTTTCTCGAACAGAGCCCCGTTGTCCCTCCAGGAGCTCGAACTCAGCCGCCCATTCTCCCGCCTCCTTGGCGAGGCGAGCGGGATCATCGCGGTGAGCGATCTTTTCGCGAAGTTCGGCGATCTGCGCTTCGGTTTCCTTCCAAAGCGCTCTGGCTCGTGCGGCCGCTCTGAGTTCGTCTCCGACCTTCAGACCGAGCGAGCGCTTCCATTCGCGCTTCCCGACGATCTCTCTAAGATCAGGGGGCACGGTCCGTCGAAAATGATACCAATCGCCTTCGCGCTTCAGTCCAGTCACAGCTATCCTCACGGCTTGCTCCATGTACCAAGCCATGTACCAAACCGTGGAGCTAACTCAAGGTAATGAAAGGGATTTCAGCGCCTTAGCCCGAAATCGTGGTGCCCAGGAGAGGCATCTAATTCCCGTGATAAAGATCTGAATTAAATCAGGAAAAATTTACTGACAGAATGAAACACCCGCAAATCTACCCGCATTTCGCTGGGCTTGATGCGGTCGACCACGATTGCGGACCTGACCTTCCCGCCTGAATCGTTTTTTTAAGGCCGTTTATGAACGATGTGTGGGGTCGCCGGGGTGTGACTTTTTGGGACCCAGAGATTTGCCCTCCCCCTCCTCTGACCGATCTACTTGTGCGAAGGCAACGGTGGTAATCCGAGTTGTTCGAGAAACTCGTTGTGCTTTCCCGTCGCCGTTCGGATTTGTTTCTCGATATCGACGAGGGCCTCGTGGGTGGCCGTCATATCGATCTCGGCTTCTTCCTCCGCCGTGCTGACATAGCGTGAGATGTTCAGATTGAAATGGTTGGCCTCGATTTCGTCTATTCCGACGCGTCGGGCATAGCGTTCAATCGACTCGGGGCGTTTGCTGTAGGTGTCGATGATCTTCGCGATGTGATCATCGGTGAGCTGGTTCTGCCGTTTGCCCTTCGCAAAGTGCTCGGCCGCGTTGATGAAAAGCACGTCATCGGGTTTCTTGCATTTCTTCAGCACGAGGATGCAGACCGGAATGCCGGTCGAATAAAACAGGTTCGCGGGAAGGCCAATGACGGTGTCGATGTGACCGTCCTTCAGAAGCTTTGTGCGAATGCGCTCTTCCGCCCCACCCCTGAACAGCACGCCATGGGGCAGGATGATGGCCATTACGCCTTCATCCTTGAGGTAGTGAAACCCGTGGAGAAGGAAGGCAAAGTCGGCGGCTGACTTGGGCGCCAGCCCATAATTCTTGAACCGTACATCGTCGCCCATTGCCTCTGTCGGATCCCAGCGGAGGCTGAAGGGCGGGTTCGCCACAACGGCATCAAAGGACGGTTTCCTAGCGGGGTTCAACTCGCGCAGCATGTCCCAGTCATTGGTCAGCGTGTCGCCGTGATAGATTTCGAACTCGGTGTCTTTCACGCCGTGCAACAGCATGTTCATGCGGGCGAGGTTGTAGGTGGTGATGTTCTTTTCCTGCCCGTAGATCTTGCCGATGCCGTGCGGACCCATGCGCTTTCGCACATTCAGCAGCAGTGAACCTGAGCCGCACGCGAAATCGAGCACGCTAGCGAGCCGTTCTTTCTTCCCGGTTGCGGGCTCCTGGCTATCGAGCGTTACGATCGCGGAAAGAATGTCCGACACCTGCTGCGGGGTATAGAACTCACCGGCTTTCTTGCCCGAACCGGCGGCGAATTGCCCGATTAGATATTCGTAGGCATCGCCTAGCGCGTCCACGTCAGCCGAGAAGTCGGCCAGCCCGTTGGCGATCTCGGTGATGATGGCACAGAGTTTGGCATTGCGATCAGTATAGGTCCGGCCGAGTTTATCGGAGCCCAGATTGATCTCCGAGAACAGGCCGCCGAACGTGCTCTGGAACGACTCATTCTCGATGTATTTGAAGCCCGCCTGCAAAGTGTTCAGCAGATCGTCGTTCTGAGTGCGCGCCATATGGGCGATGCTGGTCCAGAGGTGTTCCGGCTTGATGACGTAGTGCGCCTTGAGACGCATCTGCTTTTCAAAAGCTGCAACATCGTCTGGGTTCTGCGCGTACCAAACAGAGAGGGGCGATCGCCCGCCATTGCCAATCGCTTTGGGATCAGGATAGTCGCGCCCCAACTCCTTCTTCGCCGCAGCTTCGTAGTTATCCGACAAATAGCGGAGAAACAGGAAGGACAGCATATAGTCGCGGAAATCGTCAGCGTTCATCGCGCCGCGGAGCGTATCCGCGATGTTCCAGAGCGTTTTGCCCAGCTGTTTTTGGTTGTGGTCGTTCATTGTGCGGGTGCTTCCTCTGCGGCGGGCGCGGGCGCCGGGATTGCGGTTTGGGCGGCGACAACGCCTGGCAAGGCGAACTCAAACCGCGCGATGAATTCGCGCAGGATGCGGCGGAAAAGTTCCTTGTTGTCCTCGCCCATTTCAGTGGGTTCGTGGATCGCATAAGCGCCGTGGCTGAGCAGGTTCAGGGCGCGGTTGAATAGCGCCAAGTCATCCTCGCTGAGCTTCTTCAGGCAGAAAGCAATGCTCGGATGCCCGAAGAAAGATGCCGTTTTCTCCATGACACTGCGCAGGGCGTTGAAATGGAAGGTGTAGAGTTTTCCCTTGGCGGGATCGGCGGCGCGCAGCAATTCAGCCAAGGTGGCGACGTGGTGAAAGAAGGGCGTGTCTTCCGTTGGTTGCAGCGTATAGGTACCGTCGCCTCTTGGCCGGTGCAGGAAGTAGCGCCGATGGTCGACCGAGGGCGCGTCATCGATCTTCCGACCGACTTCGTTGCACATGACGTTGAAGAACAGCGCATGGTGCGAAGAGAAGATCACCTTGATCGGGGCAGGCTTGCCCGCGGCGTCTTTCCGTGTGGCCGCCCGGCGGAGGAGCTTGGCCAGGTCGCAGGCGATGGAAATCGCGTTGTTGTCGTCCAGCGACGAGATCGGGTCGTCGATATAGAGGTACTTCTTCCCCTGATAGGATTCATGCCCATCCAGCATCCGTTCGCAGATGGCCATGAAGATGCACCAGATGAAGATGTTCTGTTCGCCCCGCGACACCTTGATGTTGGCCTCGTCACCCTTGCGGAAGCTGACGAAATCCGGCTTGGAAATGGTATCCTTGCCCTGCTGAAGGTCCTTGTAGGTGAAGTCGAACTCGAAGTCGGCGTAACGGGAAAGGTAGTGGGCGATGGTCTCGTCAAGCGCGAGTTCCGTCATCGCGTTGAAAAAGGACGACTTTTCGTTCAGTTGCAGGCGGCGCACGCTGTCGCCTTCAAGGTCGTTCTCCCATACGAACAGATCCTCGGTGAAAGCGTTGAAATAGAGCGTGTCGGGCGTCCCGGTCGGGTTCTTCTTGTTTTTGCGCTTCCCTGCATCCTTGAACTCCATGGACAGGCGGGTCTTGCCAGTGCGGTTGTAAGCATAGATCAGGACCAGCGAGAGCGGCTTCGTCGGGTTGTTCAGATCGTCGCGAAGCCGTGCCACGAGAGTCTTCAGGTTCTTGTAGGTGCTCATGCGTCACCCTCCCCGACTTGGGGGAAAAGCTGCTGCATCAGCCCCTTCTTGTGGGTCTTGAGCGTGTCGAGCTTTCGGGTCTCGGCGGCGATGAGGTCATCGAAGGAAGTGAGACAGTCGGCGATGCGTTGTTGCTCTGGGACCGAAGGGAACGGAATCTCGATACCTGCCATCACACCGTTCATCAGCTTTGGGTTGCCCACGTATGACACATGGCTGCGCGTGACGCTGTTCAGAAGAGCCGCGACGCATGCATTGGCATGTCCATCCTTGCTAATCAGGACACCGCAGACATTTGTACAGAAGAACTTGCCACGGCGAAAATTAACGTCTCCAGCGTTTGCACCGTCGGTCGTCCAAGTGATCGCGTCTTGATATAGGAAGCGCGAATAATATCCGGCTAGACCGACATTCTTTGTTTGCGAGGAATAAACCGGATAGCGTGCTTCTTTGGTGGGCGTATCGCTGACCAAGGTCATCGATAGAACTTCGCCCCGTGTCACTCTGAAGACATCGCCGACGGCTCTGACTTCCCAATCACCCGCGCGCTCAAACTCCGGGAACCGGAGGCGGGGTTGGGTTTCGCCTTCTTGGGGGAAAAGCTGCTGCATCAGGCCCTTCTTGTGGACCCTCAGCGCCTCCACCTTCCGCCCCTGCGCGGCAATCAACGCGTCCGCCGAATTCAAACAATCGGCGATCTTTTTTTGTTCCGAGAAGCGCGGAGTCGGAATTTCGACGTTGAAGAATGTCTCTTTGCTGATATTCAACAAGCCATTGCTACGCGCACCGCTGGTGATGTGCTTCTTGAGCTGCTTGCCGTGTTGGTTCTGCTCAAAACAATTCTGAAAGAAGCCGTTCGAGTAGCCGTCTTTGAGACGGAAGGCGATGAACACGTTGGGCGCTGCCACCTGACCCCAGCCTTGCAAAAGGTAGATGCACCCTTGGGGGAATTTCAGCGAGTTACCCTTGTTGAAGACAAAGTCGCCATCCCGAACAAGCGTATAAAGCTGATACTGGTTGCCCGAGATGTCGCGCCCGAACTTCTCAGCCTGGGGCACAAATCCAATACCGGCCGAAATGCTGACCGGGGTAAGCTTCCTATCGCCGACACGTTCATCAACTGGAACCGATGCTTTCCGCAGGCTTACTGGTTCCCACGCCGCAGCACCCTGAAACTCAGGAAACCGCAGCTTGGGCACCAATGCCGACCTGCCGCCCTTCTCCGCAGATAATTTCCCCTTACTGCTCATAAGCGCTCAGCCCCGAAATCTCGCGCCCAGCGGCCCGCTTCAGCAGCAGCGGCATCAGGTCGGTCATCAAGTCCAATTCCTTCACCCGCCGCGTCTTCCAGTTCAGGCCAAGGGGCTCCATCAGGTCGGTCAGCGCCTCGCCGTCAAAGATCATGCGTTGCAGGATGGCATCGACAAAGCCTTGCAGCGCCTCGGACGCCAGCCCGTGCTTGCCAGCGATGCCCGCCAGCTCCGCCGCATTCTTCTCCGCCTTGAAGCGGCTGTAGCCTTCGCGGATGGCCTTTTCGCTCAAGCCCTCGCCAGCCTTCAGGGTGTTGATATAGGCGGCGATATCCTCCCGCTCGTCCATGAACTTGGCATCGGACTGGATCAGGCCGATCAACTCCTCGCGGCTCATCTTCTGCTTGCCGGGCGCGCTTTCCGAATATCGAGCGATCAGTCCCATGATGTAGTCATAGTCGATGACGGCCGAGGCGAAGAGGACGAACTCAAAGTCCAGTTGGTCAGCGTCCTGGCTGGGCTTGTCCGCGCCCTTGCCCTGCTGGGCCCGAAGGCGCTGGGCTGTTTCGAGATAGGCCCCCCGGAAGCCTAGAAGACTGTCGCGCGGCAGAACCTCTTCGATGGTATTGCGGTTCTCTTCGGTCAGATCGGTGTACTGATCAAGCTGGGTCTTGAGGCGCTGGACCTCCTTGAAGTGTTCGACGAAGGCCGCACGGGCAGCGTCACCCTTGAGGTTGGGCACCGCATCGGGCGCGCAGTCGAGGCCCTGTGATTTCATGAAGGCGTCTAGCTTCTGGACTGCGGTTTCCAGTTTCTGGATGACCACGGGCGCCTTGTCGACCAGCCAGATTTCGCGGGCCCGTTCAGCGGCTGCCTCGCCTGAGAACAACGCGATGGCGGTATCGACCGCGTCCTGCTGCTGGCGGAAATCGAGGATGTTTCCATAGGGCTTGGTGGCGTTGAGCACGCGGTTGGTGCGCGAGAAGGCCTGGATCAGCCCGTGATGCTTCAGTTTCTTGTCAACGTAGAGGGTGTTCAGGAACTTAGAATCAAAGCCGGTCAGAAGCATGTCGACCACGATCGTGATGTCGATCTTGTGGTGTGGCTGGTTGGGGTAGGCTTTCTTCAGATCGGCATCCGGCCATTGCTGGTCTTTGATGCGCTTCTGCACGTCCTGATAATACAGGTCGAATTCGCCGATCTTGTGGTTGGTGCCATAGCGGGTGTTGTAGTCCGCGAGGATGGCCTTCAGGGCCTCCTTCTTCTTCTCCGGCTCGACCGCATTATCTTCCTTCTCCTGCGGAAGATCTTCCTGGATCTGATTGACGTCCGCATCGCCCTCAGCGGGCGGAGAGAAGACGCAGGCGATGTTTAGCGGTCGGAAGCCGGGATCGGCGGCCAGCTTCTCGGCCTGCATGGTCTTGAACAGGTCAAAATACTCGATGGCGTCATTGATCGACGATGTGGCGAGCAGTGCGTTGAAGCGGCGCTGACCAGTGGCCTGGTCATGCTTGGCGAGGATCGCCTCGATCACCGCGCGTTTCGCCAGTGGCTCGCCGGGCTTGGGAACGCTCTTGCCCTCCGGCTTGAAGTAGTCGACGTGGAACCGGAGGACGTTTCCGTCTTCAATGGCATGGGTGATCGTGTAGGTGTGAAGGCGCTGCGGGAAGAGGTCTTCCGTCCTCTTCATGCTGGCTTGGGTGTCTTCGATCTTCTGCTGGGCGGCGTTCTGTTCGAAGATCGGGGTCCCGGTAAAGCCGAAGAGTTGGGCGCGCGGGAAGAACTCCTTGATCGCCTTGTGGTTCTCTCCGAACTGCGACCGATGACATTCGTCGAAGATAAAGGCGATGCGCTTGTCGCGCAGAGGCTCTAGCTGCTCCTTGAAGGTCTTCTTGCCGTCTTTCGGCTGTTGCTTGTTGCGCTTGCTGTTTTCATCCAACGCGAGCCCCAGCTTTTGGATCGTGCAGACGATGACCTTGTCGGCGTAGTCGTCGGAGACGAGACGACGAACGAGGGAGGCGGTGTTGGTGTTCTCTTCAACGCAGCCTTCCTGGAACTTGTTGAACTCCTCGCGCGTCTGCCGATCCAGGTCTTTGCGGTCCACGACGAAGAGGCACTTCTCGATGTCCGGATTATCCTTCAGCAGCGTTGACGCCTTGAAGGAGGTCAGCGTTTTGCCGCTGCCGGTAGTGTGCCAGACATAGCCATTGCCGCAGTTCTGGGCGATCGAGTCGACGATCGCCTTCACCGCGTAGACCTGATAGGGCCGCATCATCAGGAGCTTCTGCTCGCTTGCGACCAGAACCATGTAGCGGCTGATCGTCTGGCCAAGCGCGCACTTGGCTAGGAATGTCTCGGCGAAGCTGTCGAGATGAACGATCTTCTTGTTGTTGACATCCGCGAACTCATAGACCGGCAGGAAGCGCTCCTCGGCATTGAAGGCGAAATGGCGCGTATTGTTGTTCGCGAAGTAGAAGGTCCGATCACGGTTGCTGACGATGAACAACTGAAGGAAGCACAGCAGCGTCTTGGTGTAGCCGTTGCCCGGATCGTTCTTGTATTCGACGATCTGCTCCATGGCGCGACGCGGGCTAATGCCAAGGGTCTTCAGCTCGATCTGAACGACCGGCACCCCATTGATCAGCAGAATGACGTCATAGCGATGGTGGCTGTTGTCCGTATTGATACGGAGCTGATTGACCACTTCGAAGGAGTTCTTGCACCAGTCTCTGATGTTCACGAGCGTGTAATTCAGCGGCGTGCCATCATCGCGGATGAAGCTGTTGCGCTCGCGCAATGTTTGGGCAGCGGTGAATACGTCGGGCGTGATGATCTCGTCGAGAAGCCTTGCGAACTCAGCGTCCGTAAGGCGGACACGATTCAGTGTCTCGAACTTCTCCCGGAAATTCTGCTCCAGCGAAGCACGGTCCCGGATGTCGGGACGATATTCGTACTTCAGTTCCCTTAGTTTGGTGACGAGAGACTGCTCGAGTTCGCGTTCAAGTGTGCTCGTCGTCATGTTCGTGTCTGCCTTACCAATTTCTCGGCCAGTCCTGACTCTTCGCCGATCATCACCTCCCGCCAGCGCTAGCCGTAGGTGGCGCGTGTGATGGATCCGATCGTAACGCCAACAAGTTGTGACTGATGGTGCTAGCCATAGCAATCACTTGGGTGTTTGTAGCCACATAGGCTCTCAGAAACGAGCGAACTTGGATGCGAACTGCTCACAAGCTTCCTCCTCAAGGCGGAGGATCTCCTCGAACCGGGTTTCGTAGGTCTTTCGATGCATGCCCTTGGGTTTTGCGGCGATCATTGCGCCCATGCCAGGCTCACCGCCCAGCGAAGCGCGGAGTTTGTTGGCGCGGCGCAACAGCCGGTCGAATTCCTGTTCGGACTGGCTGGAATAGGCGAGCTGGTAGCAGTGCCGGCACAGGAAGTAAGGGCCGCCGGAATAGAGCTTCGCCACGCGACGATTGCACGCCTGTGCTCTGACCATACCAGGGCAGACGAACCAAGGTCTGGATCCGCCGAACTGGCATGCGGTCGAGGTCAGAAACACCCGCTGGGCGATATCGCGCCAGTCACCGCCATTCTGTCTGAATTTGAATTCGAGGGTCAGGATATCGCCATCACAGCTGATCGAGATGTTGGCAACGCGCTGGCCATCCAGCTTCCATTCCCAACCGCCCGAATATCCTGGCGACAGACAGCCTGAGCGGTGAAGCCGGTTCACGTCTAGCGATCGGCATTGCTCAACCTTGTCCTTCCAGCCTGTCTGCCCTGAACCAAAACCGCCCATATCAGATGTGCCAATCTTCCCGTGGTTTTTCCGAAATCGTCAGTGAAAAGGTTTCAATGATCGGTGATCCCAGCGGTCTGCTAGATGCATCAGCGATGAGCTCTGGTCCGGGGCGCTTGCCCTAATGCTATACGGGTGTGTGACCCCAAGAGCGCTTCCGGGATTTTCATCGGATAGATCTGGTTTCATTGCATCTTTTCCGCTGCGATACGCTCGCGGGCCTTGCTTTTGACGCCTCGAATATGAGGCGTTGATGCCTTGGATTTTTGGCGTCGCTCTTTTGCGCTTTCTCTCCAGATCTTGATCGGCAAGTTCGGGCATCCTGCAATGGTGTCGGTGTCGTAGCGGGTCAGAGACACGATCCGCTCCCGGCTAGCTGCGTTACCCCGGCTTCTGCCCTTGCGTTCCTCTCGAAGAAAGCCGCCATTGATGAGTTCATCGACTGACTTCTTTGCCGTTGCGGGGGCGCATCCGCACATATCAGACATTCGGCGCTCGCCTACGGGAAAGATGTTGGCGCGATCCGGTCTGTAGGACGCCAACAGGATCGAAATGATCTTGAAAGCGGGCGGTGACAGTCCAAGCCATGCCGGGTGCTTCAGCCAGTGATCGTAAATGCGCGCATGTGGGCGATCGTGTCGGCTGCTGGGGTAGGTCGCTTGAGACATTGGACCGGCCCCGGAGCGCGATTACGCCACGCCATTTTCGATCAGGGCGCGGATATCTTCCACGCGCCACACGGTGACGCGCGCGCCCAGCTTCTGGGGCTTCGGAAAGCGGCCATCCCTCACGCCAGCCCACCAGGTGGACTTGCTCACAGGGATAGGGCCTTCCGGCGCGAGGATCGACTTGAGACGAACAAAGCCCGTCTCGGGAAGTTCGGCTTGGTGCAGCATGATGCGTCTCCGTTGTTTCGGTGACGCCAAGGTCCGGTCAGGTGCGGCAGAAAAATAGCCGGGCAGGTTTGTCGAAGATCACATCAGGTTGATGCAGATCTTGACCCAGAATGTGGCCCACTTCTCGAGTCAATTAGTGGGGCGGGCAGCCTAATATATTGAAAACAAAATGGAATTAAAATGGTAGATCATCTTCTGAAGCTGACCTAGGTGCACCGCCAGTCGTCGCCCAATTCGCAATTTTTGCGATTTCCTCGATGACACTTTCGCTCGGCTTTCCGTCTTCGCCGGTCAAGCCAAAGCGTGCCGCGTTTAACCTTAGCCAGATTATCATGCGTTGTTTTGGCGTGCCCGGCGCTGTCGATTCCTCGTCATAGGATTCCCAGGCTTCGACGACAGCAGCCAGCTTGGCGGAGTATCTCGGGTGATCCGGATTCCGAAATCCTATCGAATGTTCGCTTTGCGCTGGGAAGGTTGAGCAGGAATAGCCGCGTTCAACTAGCCAGTTTGCCAACGAAGCTACATCGACATGGGAGAGGTGATAATCGAAACGATCATAGTCCATCTCTATGCCGCCGCCCACGGCGTTTTCGTAAGTCGGATGGATCATCGCCCCATCAAGTTGCTCTTTTTGGATCGCCGACTTTATCGCGTTCCTAGCCGCTAGGTAGCGTTCGGGCTTTCGATCATCGGCCCAACCCTCAATGTATTCTGATATTCCTTGGGGCTCGATATCCAACAACAATAACGCCGCCTCCACCACTGAAACAGTCGCGGCTAGCTTCCACAACTCGGCAGGTAGTTTGTATTCCGAATTATCGAATGTCATTGGGCTATAGGTCTGCTGTTCAATCGAGGCGGCTTTCAATCGCACGCGCCCACCATTCCGTCATCCGAACCCGCTCATCCCAATAACGGGCTCGGTGGTAGGCGCGGCGCACTTCGTCCGCGCCAACATGGCCAAGTTCCGCTTCGATCGCATCAGAATTCCAGAGTCCGCTCTCATTTAGCAGGCTTGACGCGCTGGCTCGGAAGCCGTGCGACGTGTGCTCATCCTTGTCGAAACCCATCCGCCGCAATGCCTGGTTCAGCGTGTTCTCACTGATGGGCCTGCCGGGTGTGACGAGCGAGGGGAAGGCTCGGTAATTGCTTCCCGTCTCCGATATAAGCGTCTTCAGGATCTCTACGGCCAGCTTGGGCAGCGGCTTGACGTGTTCGCGGCGCATCTTCGTGCGGGCGGCTGGGATGATCCAGATCGCCTTTTCCAGATCGAACTCTTCCCACAACGCCAACCTCAACTCGCCGGGACGGGTATAAAGAAGCGCCATCAACTTTAGCGCAGCCCGTGTCGAGGGTGATCCACCTTCATAGGACCAGATCGCTCGGATCAATTCACCGAAGCCCTTCCAATCGGTGAGCGCGGCCATGTGCGAAACCTTCGGCGCGATGAGCGCCCCCCGAAGCCCATAAGTCGGATCGTTCTCCGCGCGGGCGGTCGCAATGGCATAGCGAAATACCTGTCCGATTGTAGAGCGCAGCCTCTTGGCGGTCTCGTAATTCCCCTTTGCTTCAACTTTGCGCAAGGTCGTCAGAATGTCGGATGCGCTGATTGACGTGATGGGACGATCGCCGAAATCCGCGCTAGCCATATCGATCAGCCATTGCTTCTTCCGGAGGGTAACTTCCGCCTTCCCCTCTTTTCGGAGCTTGGCCGAGAGTTCGGCGGCTATCTTGTCGAACGTGTGCTCGGTGAGCGCTGCTTGGCTGGCCTTCATGGCCTTTCCGTGCTCGCTGGGGTCGATCCCCTCTGCCAGCAGCGTCTTCGCCTCAGCGCGCATCTCGCGTGCGCGTGCGAGGCTCACAGCTGGATAGGGACCGAACGACAGCACGTTCTCCCTCCCGTTGAACCGGTAGCGCATGCGCCAAAGCTTCGAACCGGACCGGTGCACGAAGATATACAGCCCGCCGCCATCAGCTTTTTTGAAGTCTGTTTCGCGCGGGCCAAGCTGGCGAACCTGAATATCGGTGAGCGGCATAATGCGGGTATCTCGATCGCCAATCTCATGCGATCGGCAGGAACTACCCGCAAATCTACCCGCAGAATACCCGCATGCCAACGGATATACCCGCACATCGTTGGACAACCGATCTCGCCGGATGCCCAGTCAGTGCGGAATTTTCAGCAATTTATGGATTTTCTCGGTTGCCCTTGGATAAGGCAATGGTGCCCAGGAGAGGACTCGAACCTCCACTTCCTTTCGGAAACCAGCACCTGAAGCTGGCGCGTCTACCAGTTCCGCCACCTGGGCAGGTGTTGGAGAGCGGGCGGAATACTCCGGCCGCGGGCGGGCTGTCAACGCACCAATCAGCATGACTGGCACAATCGGCAGCTTCCCCGGCCTGTCCGCCCTATTCCCCGTCCCCGTCCCCGCTTTTGTCCTTCAGTTTCCGCGCGATGGCGCGGGCGTCTTCCGCGCCGCGGCGGACATGGACGAGATCGCCCGGCTCCGACCAGGAGGGCCTGAGCGAATCCGAGGCGAGGATCACCGCGCCATAATCGCCCATGGCTTCAAGCGCCGCCCGGTTGAACAGGCGCTGCGAGGCGGCGTCGTCCTGGAACAGATGTCTGGCCGGCGGATCGCGGAACACCGGGACCGCGTCCTCGACCGGGCTGCGCTGCGGCAGGGCCGGTTCTTCTCTCTCGTGGCGGAAACGTTTGCGTCTCATTCCTCGATCCTCCCCTGCGGGTTCGGCGATTTGACATAGGGCGGTTCCGACAACCCGTCGCCCGTGGCCTTGCGCTTGACCCATTTGAAGCCCTCGCGCTTGGTAATGACGGCGACATCGACCGGCCCGCCGACGCCCTCCGGCCCCAGACTCATCCGCATCTTGACCGATGTCAGATGCACAAGCGACTCCGCCAGCCACGCCATCTCGTCGGGCGGCATGCCCTGCAGCGTCGCGGCGAACGGCCCCAGATGCATGTCGCGGATATAGTCGCGCAGATAGTCGAGGAAGTGCCGGATCAGATCGTCGGAGACCTGGATATTCTCCGTCGACAGCCGGTTGGCAACGTCCTCGTTCGGCGCGAGATCGCGGATCACCCGCTCGCCATTGAGGCGGATCAGGTCGCGGAACACGGTCAGCGCATAGTCGAGGAAGTGCGGATCCACCCCGTGCACGAGGGAGATCATCACATTGCGCACCGCGAAGGGCAGCACGTCGGACGGGTGGTCGGTGGTGATCTCGCTCTCGGTGCGGACCGAGGCGGCGAGCCGGCCGGCGATCACGCCGTCGCTTTCCATGTTGACGAGGGAGGGGAAGGTGTCGCGCGTGCCGAAGCCGGAAATCACCACGCCGGAGCGCGCCACGGTCTCGATGTCGGCGCGGATCAGGAGGTGGAGGAGGCGCCTCAGCTGCGCGCGCATCGCCTTGTCGAGCTTCTCGCCGATCTGGTCGGTCAGCATCGCCTCGAAGCGCGCGATCATCTCCGGATAGGCGCGCTCGAACTCGTCCTGGGTGATGTCGGCGAGCGCGGGGTGGACCCGGCGCGCCTCGACATCGCGGATCAGCGGTTCCAGCGACCGGTTGACCAGCGCGCTCGCCTCGATGGCTTTCAGGAAGGGCGCGGTCTTGGTCAGCGCCGCCAGCTCGGTATCGCGCCGCGAAAACTCCTGGAAATTGCGCGCATAGGCGAAGAAGTCGCGGGCCCAGGCATGCACGTCGGCGCGCGCCGTCCCGCCCTGGCTTTCGCGGAATTCCTTGATGATGACTTCCCACGGCACGCGCATGAATTCGGCATTGCCATAGATCATCACCCCGACGGGATGATCGCGCGACAGGGCGAACAGCTTGTCGACGCTGTCATAGGTCTTCACCGTCAGACCGGAGCCGAACATCGCCTTGGAATCGGCGGCCAGCGCGGTCGCCTGCTTGTTGAGTAGAGCGACTTCGGCCGTCATGAAACGCAACTCTTGAACACGTCTTCCCCCCGATTGCCGTTAACCATTAGCAAGCCCGGACGGCGGTGAGGAGTCGCTTCGCGTCTGCGGCGAGCCGCCTGTCCCCGCAGGGCAGGGCGCAGCGCCGCATGGACAGGGGCGGCGAATTTTGGTCTATGCCGTCACGACGTTCCGTCCTCACCCTGGGAGAGATGAGATGCTGCGCGACGAATTGGTCACCGTTTTCGGCGGTTCGGGCTTTGTCGGCAAATACGTGGTGCGTGAACTGGCGCGCCGCGGCTACCGCATCCGCGTCGCCACGCGCCGCCCGCACCTGGCGCACGAGCTCAAGGTGATGGGCGTCGTCGGTCAGGTCCAGCTGGTCCAGGCCAATCTCCGGGTGGAAGCTTCGGTCGATCGTGCCGTCGAGGGCGCGAGCGCCGTGGTCAACCTCGTCGGCGTGCTCGCCGAGGGCGGCCGCCAGACCTTCTCCCGCCTGCATTCCATGGGCGCGGAAACCGTCGCCCGGGCCGCGGCAAAGGCCGGGGCGAAGCGCTTCATCCAGATCTCCGCCATTGGTGCCGATCAGGACAGCGACAGCCGCTATGCCGCCACCAAGGGCGAGGGTGAAGCTCTGGTGAAAGCCGCCTTCAAGACCGCAACGATTCTGCGCCCCTCCATCATTTTCGGGACCGAGGACGCCTTCTTCAACCGCTTTGCCGGCATGGCCAGCCTGCCCTTCGTGATGGCGCTGCCGCTGATCGGTGGCGGCAAGACCCGTTTCCAGCCGGTCTGGGCGGGCGATGTCGCCGATGCGGTTGCCAATGCCATCCAGACGCCGGCCACGGCGGGCAAGACGTATGAACTCGGCGGTCCGAAAGTCTACTCCTTCAAGGAATTGATGGAATTCATCCTGACGACGATCGACCGCAAGCGTTTCCTGATCCCCGTGCCCTTCCCGATCGCCTCGGCGCTGGGCCTGATGGGCGAGCTGTCCTCGATCATCCCGCTGGTCGATCCCTTCCTGACGCGTGATCAGGTGACCCAGCTGAAGTCCGACAATGTCGTCGCGCCGCGCGCCAAGGGCATCGAGGATCTGGGCGTCACGCCGCAGACGGTCGAGGCCATCGTGCCGGCCTACCTCGTGCCGTTCCGCGACAAGGGCCAGTTCCACCAGCGCGCGGCGGGCTAGGCAAATGTCCTGGGGTTCCCGCGGAAGCGGGAATCCGAAACCGGGTGCGAGCGTCAGGTCCCCATTTTCATGGGGACCCCGGTTTTTCTAGAAAACCAGAAACGCCACGATCGCCGCGCCCAGCACCAGCCGGTAGATCACGAAGGGCAGGAAGCCGAGCCGCTCCACCACCCGCATCAGCACCCAGATCGAGGCCAGCGCCGAGACGAAGGACAGTCCGGCCACGATCAGCCCGTCGCTGATCCCGGCCGTTCCGCCTTCTCCGCGGGCCAGATCAATCCCGGCGACGAGGCCGAAGGCAGCAATCACCGGAATACTCATCAACATGGAAAACCGGGCCGATTCCGGCCGCGTCAGGCCGAGCGCTCGGCCCGCCGTCATCGTCACGCCGGACCGGCTTGCGCCGGGGATCAGCGCGAAAAGCTGCGCCACGCCGATCAGGATCGCTTCGCGAAAGCCCATTGTTTCGGTCGTCCTGACCTGCGGTCCGTACTTGTCGGCCAGCCACAGCGGCAGGGCGAAGGCCAGCGTCGCTCCGGCGATCACGGCAGGCGAGCGCAGCGCATCGGCCATGCCGGAAAAATAGAGCGCCGCCGCGCCGAGGATGACCGGCGGCGTCGCGGCCGCGACCAGCAGCGCCAGCCGCCCGCCCGGCGTCATCCGGCCCGCCAGCCAGTTGAGCTTGCCGATCGCGATGTCGCGGATGTCGCGCCAGAAATAGACCAGCACGGCGAACAGGCTGCCGAGATGCGCCATCACGTCGATCAGCGGTCCCTGGTCCTCCAGCCGCATCACTATCGGCGCCAGGATGAGGTGCGCCGACGAGGACACCGGCAGGAATTCGGTCAGCCCCTGCACCAGGGCGAGGATGACAAGCTGGGTGAAGAGCATGAAGGCCTCCGCGTCGCGCCGCACACTGGCGCGGTTTGCCGGGTGGCGCCAGACGCCTGTTCACCCCCTCACCCTGACGCACGGACCTGTCGGTCCGCACGTCTTTCCCTCTCCCTCGAGGGAGAGGGAGGGGACCCAACCTGCGCCGCAGGCGAAGGTTGGGGAGGGTGAGGGGGCAAATCCGGACCAAAGTCCGTTGACCCGCTCCCGGAACCCGCCATAACTCCCGCCATGCCGCATGACGTCTCATCCCATACCGGCCCCGGCCGCCTGCCGCCCCATGAAGCCCGCAGGCTGACCGGACAGGCGACGACCCTGTCGGTCGGTGTCGCGCTGGTGCTTGTCAGCGCCAAATTCGTGGCCTGGTGGTTTTCCGGTTCGATCGCGCTCCTCGCCTCGCTGGCCGATTCCGGCCTCGATCTCGCGGCCTCGCTGACCACCTTCTTCGCGGTACGCTATGCCGCCTCGCCGGCGGACAAGGAGCATCGCTACGGCCACGGCAAGGCCGAGGCGGCCGCCAGCGTCCTGCAGGCCCTGCTGGTCGGCCTGTCCGCCGGCTATCTGATCTGGGAGGCCGGTCACCGTCTCGCCGATCCGCAGCCGGTTCAGCAGGGCGGCTGGGCGATCGCGGTCATGGTCCTGTCCGTGGGGCTGACCCTGGTCCTCGTCTGGTTCCAGTCGCGCGCGATCAAGGCCACCGGGTCGGTGGCGGTCGAGGGCGACCGCGCCCACTATATGGCCGATCTCGGGGCGAATGTGTCCGTCATCGCCGGTATCGCGCTGGCCGCCTTTGCCGGCATCACAAGCGCCGACCCGGTCATCGCCATCGGCGTCGCGCTCTGGCTGCTCTGGTCGGCCTGGGGTGTCGCCCGGAATGCGCTCGATCACTTGCTCGACAAGGAATTGCCCGACGCGGTGCGTCAGCGGATCAAGGCGATCGCCGAGGCCGATGAACGCATTCTCGGCGTCCACCTCCTGCGCACCCGCGCCGCCGGGCCGCTGGTGCATATCCAGTTTCACGCCGATCTCGACCCCGGGCTCAGCCTGCTCGCCGCGCACGAAATCATCGTCGAGGCGGAAAACCGCCTGCTGGCGGAATTTCCCGCCGCCGACATCCTGATTCACGCCGATCCCAAGGGAAAGGCCGAGCCCCATGGCTCCGACTTCTTCCGCAGCGAAGCAGCGCGAACCGAAGACTCCGCTTAATTCCCGCCACAAAGCGCGCTAGGGATGGCGCTCATGCGCATCCTCCATCACTGGCCGCTCGACCCCTTTTCCCGCGAAATCCGCCTCGCCCTCGCCGAGAAGGCGCTGGAGTTCGAGACGCGGATCGAAAAGGTCTGGTCGCGCCCCGAACCGCTCCTGGCCCTCAATCCGGCGGGGACCTTGCCGGTCCTGATCGACGACGGCGCGGGCGTGCGCCTGACCGTGTGCGAGGCCGGCCCGATCGCGGAATATCTCGAAGAGGCCTATCCGGCGACGCCGCTGCTGCCGAAAAACCCCGCCGAACGCGCCGAGGCGCGCCGCATCGCGAACTGGTTCGCGCGCAAATATGACGGCGAGGTCAATGCCTACCTCCTGCACGAGAAGCTGGAAAAGGGCGCGCAGGGCCTGGGCGCCCCGGACCCGAAGGCGCTGCGCGCGGGCCGCGATCACCTGAAATGGCATCTCGAATACCTCGCCGGGCTTCTTGAAAACCGCGACGGCCTCGCCGGGCCACGCTACTGCCTCGCCGACATTTCCGCCGCCGCGCACCTGTCCTGCGCCGACTATCTCGGCGACGTCCCCTGGGACCAGTTCGAACCGGCCCGCACCTGGTATGCGCGCATCAAGTGCCGCCCGGCCTTCCGCGCCATTCTCGCCGACCGCTTGCCCGGACTGGACCCGGCAAGCCACTATGCGGACCTGGATTTCTGATACGCAGCCTGAAGGCAACATGTCCGACCCCCGCCAGCTCGCCCTCGACCTCGGCTTCGACGTCGCGCGCGTCTGCCGCGCCGACGAGGCCTGGGCGGCGGGCGAGCGACTGGAGGAATTCGTCGCGAGCGGCCATCACGGCACGATGGCCTGGTTCGAGGAGACGCTGGAGCGCCGCAAGGCCCCGACCGCGATGTGGCCGGAGGCGAAGTCCGCCCTCGTCGTGGCGATGAATTACGGGCCGGAGACCGATCCGCTCGAAGACCTGAAGGCTAAGACTTGCGCCAATATCTCCGTCTATGCCCGCCACCGCGACTATCACGACGTAATGAAGAAGCGCCTGAAGGCGCTCGCCCGAACCTATGCGGAGACAACCGGCCACCAGGTGAAGGTCTTCGTCGACACCGCGCCGCTGATGGAAAAGCCGCTGGCGGCGAAGGCGGGCGTCGGCTGGCAGGGCAAGCACACCAATCTCGTCAGCCGGGAGTGGGGCAGCTGGCTCTTCCTCGGCGTCATGCTGACCGATGCCGAGCTTCAGCCTGACGCGCCGGAGACCGACCATTGCGGCTCCTGCCGCGCCTGTCTCGACATCTGCCCGACCGACGCCTTCCCCGCGCCCTACCGGCTCGATGCGCGGCGCTGCATCTCTTATCTGACGATCGAGCATGCCGGGCCGATCCCCACCGAATTCCGCGCCGCCATGGGCAACCGCATCTATGGCTGCGATGACTGCCTTGCCGTCTGCCCGTGGAACAAGTTCGCCGCCACCGCCAGCGAGGCGCAGCTCGTGGCGCGCGAGGATCTGAAATCGCCCGCTCTCGGCGATCTCGTCGAACTCGATGATCCGGCCTTCCGGGAATTGTTCTCCGGTTCGCCGATCAAGCGGATCAAGCGCGACCGCTTTGTCCGCAATGTCCTGATCGCGATCGGCAACTCCGGCGATGCCTCGCTCGTTTCAAAGGCCGAAGCGCGTCTTGACGATGACGCGCCGGTCGTGCGCGGTGCCGCCATCTGGGCGTTGTCGCGCCTTGATCCGGCCCGGTTCGCAGCGTTGAAGGCGCGCCGCGAAGCGGCCGAGACGGACGGCGAGGTGCGGGCGGAATGGGCGGCATCCTGAAAGCAGTGAAGGCGCGCTGGCGCTTTGCCCGCCGCTGGCCCGGACAGGCCGCATTGACCGCGCTGTGGCGGCTTGTTCGCGGCAGTCTCTATGCCGGGGCCACCTTCCTCGCCGGATCGCTCCTGCTCGTTCTGGTCGCGGGCTATGTCGGCGTGCCGCCCTCCATCCTGATGATCCAGCGCAGCCTCGAGGGTGAGAACGTCCGCCGGGTGCAGGTGCCGCTCAGCGAGATCGACCCGGCCCTCGTCCATTCCGTCATCGGCGCGGAGGATTCGAACTTCTGTTCGCATCACGGTTTCGATGTCGAGGCGATCCGCCAGGCGCTTCAGACCAATGCCGAAGGCGGCCGCCGCCGCGGCGCGTCGACGCTGAGCCAGCAGACCGCGAAGAATGTCTTCCTGTGGAATGGCGGCGGCTGGGCGCGCAAGGGCGCGGAGGCCTGGTTCACCTTCCTGATCGAGCTGACCTGGCCGAAACGCCGGATCATCGAGGCCTATCTCAACATCGCCGAATGGGGCGACGGCATTTTCGGCGCTGAAGCCGCCGCTCGCATCCGTTTCGACACGCATGCGAGCGAACTTTCGGGCCGTCAGGCGGCACTCTTGGCCGCCGTCCTGCCCAATCCGAATGACTGGCTGCTCGACCCGCCCGGCCCCTACGTCTCCGGCCGAGCCGGCACGCTCGAAGCCCGCGCCGGCGTGGTGCGGCGCGAGGGCTATGCGGGCTGTGTGTTCGGGGAGTGACACCCCTCGTGCTTCGAGGCCCCCGCCCTTCGAGACGCCGCTTTCAGCGGCTCCTCAGGACAGGGGGCACCTCAGCATGAGGGGGTGATAGCGTTTCCCTCATCCTTGTATGTGCGGATTGCGGCATGATGGTTTCCGCTGCCGGAGGTTTTTGAGGACCTGCGGGAGCACGGCGGAGAACCGTGTCATCCTTGGGCTT
>NZ_JBHRSV010000007.1:0-37889 GCF_042643335.1 Hyphobacterium vulgare | reverse complement strand
CCTGGCTCTCCCACGGGCTTGCAAGCCCCAGGGTGGATCGGTCTTCCATCCGCCGCCGCACACGGCATCATGCCACAGGCAGGCAGGACAGAGTTACAAGGGAGAAATTCGCCGGATCTTCCCAAACGACGTCTCGTGCGCTCAAATCCCGGCCATGATCCGGCTCGCGCTCATCCTTGCCCTGATGCTCCCGGCCCCGGCGCTCGCGCAAGTGAAGCCCGGCACGGACGGCCTGCCGCCGATTCAGCAGCCGGGGCCGGACGCCGGCCTTCAGGGCGCGCCGCCGCCGGGCAGTGACGGCGCCTTTCTGATCGCGCCCTATATCGATTTCTCCGAACGCGAGCAGGCGGCGTTTCACGCCCGCGTCGTGCCGATGCTGACCCTCGAACACCCGATGACCAATACCGGCAATGCCGCCTCGCCCTGGTATTGCTTCGCCTTCGCCGACCTGTCGGGCGCGGAACTGGCGCGCCGCCGCATCGCGAATGAGCGCGGCCTCGAAACCCTCGCAGCCCAACTGATGATCGCCGAGGACTGCGCGGCGGGATGATGCCACTGCATCGCCGCTTTCCCGCGCGGCGGTTTTCGGCTTCATTCTTGGCCCATGGCCGAGCTTTACATCCTCACCCCGCCGCGGATCGAACCGGGCTTCGAAACAACGCTGGACGCGGCACTGTCCGCCGGGCCGGTCGGTGCGCTGCAGATCCGGCTGAAGGATCATTCGCGCGAGGACTTGCTGAAACTGGCCCCGCCGCTGATCAAGTGTGCCCACCGCCACGGCGTCGCGGTGATCCTCAATGACGATCCGCAGCTGGCGCTCGATCTCGGCTGTGACGGCGTCCATATCGGCCAGCAGGACGCGCCCTATGCGCTGGCGCGCAAGACGCTGGGTCCGGCGCGGATCATCGGCGTCACCTGTCATGACAGCCGCCATTTGGCGATGGAGGCCGGCGAGAAGGGCGCGGACTACGTCGCCTTCGGCGCCTTCTTCCCGACCACGACCAAGGCGGCGAAGACCGCCGCCGATCCCGAATTGATCGAATGGTGGTCGCAGCTGTTTGAAATCCCGTGCGTCGCCATCGGCGGCATCACGGTGGACAATGCCGCCCCGCTGATCGCGGCGGGCGCAGACTATCTCGCGGTGTCGGGGGGCATCTGGAACCACGAAGCCGGACCGGTGGAAGCGGTCCGCGCCTTTGCCCAGCTTGTGAAAGCCTGACATGACCCCCTATGTGATCGCCGCCCTGCTCGCCGCCGCGCTGGTGCAGGAAACCCCGGACCCCGTCGCCGAACGCCCCGTCCTGCCGCAGGGTTTCGACGTGCTCGATGAGGAGGCGCAGGACGAAGCATTGCGCGCGCTGGAGCAAAGCGCCGACCCCGACGACCCCGCCACGGCGGGCGAGGAGGCGCTGGTCCGCGCGCAATTCGCTTTCGCCACCGGCGACTACCGCACCGCGCTGATCTATTCGGAAACTGCGTCGGCCGCGGGCCTGCCGCGCGGTGCCACGCTCGCCGGTCTCATCCATCTCAACGGGGTGATCGAAGCGGCCGACGACGCGACGGCGGTGCGCTTCTTCCGCCGTGCCTCCGTGCTGGAGGAGCCGGTCGCGACCTATTATCTCGGCGTCATGGCGCGCGAGGGCCGCGGCGGCCTTCAGCCGTCCGAAGCGCCGGGCTTCTTCGCCCGCGCCGCGCGCGAGGGCCACATTCTCGGCATGATCGAATACGCCCGCGTGCTCAAGGCGTCGCCCGTGCCTCAGGACGCCGCGGAGGCGATGGAATGGGCCGAACGCGCCGCCAGCCAGAACCATCCCGAGGCGATGTATGAATTCGCCCGCATGCTCGACGACTGGGAGCGCGGCCCGCAGGATTTTGAGCGCGCCCGCTACTGGTATGGCCGAGCCGCCGGGGCCGGCCACGCTGAAGCCGCGCTGCAGGCGGGACTGATGGCGGCCGAAGGCGTCGGCGGCGAGGAAGACCCGGTCGCGGCGCTGGCGCTAGTGCGCCAGTCGGCCGAGCTGGGCTTTGCTCCGGCGCAGGGCCAGTACGGCCTGATGCTGCACCAGGGCTGGAATGGCGCCGGCCCCGATCCGGAAGCCGCCGCCGGCTGGTTCCGCCAGGGCGCCGAGGGCGGCGACGGCGAGGCGGCCTATCTCTACGCGCTGGCACTCGCGACCGGCGACGGGGTCGAGACCGATCTGCCGGAAGCCTATTACTGGACGCTGCGCGCCCGCCGCCATCTCGACGGCAGCGTCAACGAGGATGTCGACCGCCAGCGCCTCGAAGCCGGGCTGGAAAACGTCCTGCCCGTGGGCCTTCGGAGCGAGATCGAGGCCCGGCTGTCGATCGGGGGGTGACCCCGCCTTTCCCTCCCCTTGATGGGGAGGGACGCGAGCGACGCCCGTTAGGGCGGCGGGAGCGGGGTGGGGCGAGCTTCCTTTTCCCTAGGGTTCCCGCGAAAGCGGGAACCCGAAACCGGGTGCATGCTTCAGGTCCCCATTTCCATGGGGACCCCATGAAACACCCCCACCCCGGTCGACTGGCTGTCGCTCAGCCTCCCGGCCCTCCCCTCAAGGGGGAGGGCAAACAAGGCGAAGCCGAACCCCACCAAAGCACCCCCCGCTTGCCGGTTCGCTTCGCTACTGTTATGCCGCCCGGCGATTTCGGCCCGCATCACCCGGGCCGCTTCTTTCTCAGGTCAGGCGGAACGCGTCCCATGAAGATCAATGGCAATGAATTGAAGCCCGGCATGGCGATCGAGCACCAGGGCACGCTCTGGACGGTCGTGAAGGCCGAGGCGGTGAAGCCGGGCAAGGGCGGCGCCTTCGCCCAGGTCGAGCTGAAGAACCTCCTGGACGGCCGCAAGCTGAACGAACGCTTCCGCTCCGCCGACAAGGTCGAGCGCATCCGCCTGGAACAGAAGGACCACCAATTCCTGTTCGCCGACGGCGAGATGCTGACCTTCATGGACACCGACACCTATGAGCAGATCGCGCTGCAGCGCGACTGGGTCGGCGACGAGCAGGCCGCCTATCTCCAGGACGGCATGATGGTGACGCTTGAATTCCACCAGGACCAGCCGATCGGCATCACCCTGCCGACCCATGTCGAGCTGGAAATCGCCGACACCGAGCCGGTCGTGAAGGGCCAGACGGCGGCAAACTCCTACAAGCCGGCCGTGCTGACCAATGGCGTGCGTACTGCCGTGCCGCCCTTCGTCGGCGTCGGCGAGAAGGTCGTCATCGCCACCGAAGACGGCTCTTACGTCCGCCGCGCGGACTAGGACGGAACATTGGCCAATCTCTCAGCCCTGATGCAGATCATGCAGACCGCGGCCCGCAAGGCGGGCCGCAAGCTGTCGCGTGATTTCGGCGAAGTCGAACACCTCCAGGTCGCGCGCAAGGGCCCGGCGGACTTCGTCTCCGCCGCCGACCGCAAGTCCGAGGAAGTGATTCACGAAATCCTCGCCGAAGGCCGGCCGGGCTATGGCTTCCTGATGGAGGAGCGCGGCGAGGTCGCGGGCACCGACCGGACCCACCGCTGGATCGTCGACCCGCTCGACGGCACGCTGAACTTCCTGCACGGCATGCCTCATTTCGCGATCTCCATCGCGCTTGAGCGCGAAGGCGAGATCGTCGCCGGCCTCGTCTACAATCCGGCCAATGACGAGATGTTCCACGCCGAGAAGGGCCGCGGCGCCTGGGTCAATGACCGCCGCCTGCGGGTCGCGGGCCGGACCGAGCTGCACGAGACGGTGATCGCCACCGGCACGCCCTTCTTCGGCAAGAAGGGCCATGCCCGTTTCCTGAAAGAGCTTCACCAGGTGATGCCGAACGTCGCCGGCGTGCGCCGCTACGGCGCCGCCTCGCTCGACCTCGCCTGGGTTGCGGCCGGGCGTTTCGATGCCTTCTGGGAACGCGATCTGAAGGCCTGGGACATTGCCGCGGGCCTGATCCTCGTGCGCGAGGCGGGCGGCTATATCGGCGAGCTGGACGGCGGCAAGGACGTGCTCAACACGGGCAATATCGTCGCCGGCAACGAAGCCATCCTGACCAAGCTGACCGCAAAGCTTCAGGCGGCGGCCTGACTTCAGGTCGAGCCCCGGTTCAGATCGGGCCGCCAATCTGCTAGACTGCCGTCCATGTTTTCCGATGCCTCACCCGACGTCATCGAATACGTCATCGCGCCCGAGCACCGCGCCGCGGTCCATGACTGCGTGTCCGCCACCGCCGAACGGATTGACGGCTTCGACGCCGAATTCCGCGACGGCGACTGGTATGTCGGTATCCGCGAGGACGAAAACGGTCTGACCGTTGCGCTCATTCCCTACCCGCCGCAAAGCGGCATGCGCGGCGGCGATACGACCTGTGTCTATGACCGCGAGACCGGCGACCGCATTGAGGGGCCGACATTCGGGCGCTAAGCGCCTAAGAATGGCCCGAAAGTCCCGGCACCGATAGCCGCCGGGGCAATGCGGAAGGGAAGAGCATGCCGTCGCGATTTGATGAATTGCCGGAGGACGTTCCGGCATTCCGCTTCACCGGTCCGGCCCAATACCTGGTCTGGATGGCCGTTTTCGTCGGGATCGTCGCGCTGGTCGCGGGGCTTCTTGCGGGGCCGATCGAGACCGCCTTCATGGCCAATGTCTATATCAACGGCCTGATCCTCGCCGTCCTCTTCGCCGGCATCGCCTACACCTTCCTCCAGGCCATCGCCATCGGCCCCGCCGCGCGCTGGCTGCGCCGCTACCAGACCGCCGACCCGCAGGAAAAGCTGCCGACCCCGCCCGCCATGATCGCGCCGATGGCGTCGATGATGAGCGACACCGGCAAGCGCAGCCGCCTGTCGGCCGCCAGCGTGCGCACCGTGCTTGATTCCGTCGGCGCGCGGATGACCGAGGCCGGGGCGCTGACGCGCTATTTCGGCCGTCTCCTGATCTTCCTCGGCCTCCTCGGCACCTTCTGGGGCCTGCTCCTCGTCGTGTCGGACGTGGGCGATGCGGTGCGCGCCGTGACCGCCTCCTCCACCGGGGGCGAGGCCGACGTGATGCGCCTGATGGCGGCGATCGAGGAACCGATCCAGGGCATGGGCACGGCCTTCGCGTCCTCGCTCTTCGGCCTCGCCGGTTCGCTGGTCATCGGCTTCCTCGACCTGCAGGCGAGCCGCGCCCACAACCGCTTCTACAACGAGATCGAGGAATGGCTGTCCTCGATGTCGCGCCTCGCCGCGGCAGGTCCCTCGACCACGGCGGAGGGCGAGGTCTCCCCGGCCTATGTCGGCGCGCTGCTGGAACAGACCGCCGAGACCATGGAGCGCCTCGCGCTCACCATGGAACGCCACACCCGCGACCTCGACGAGGTGATGCGGCGCATGGCGCAGGAAAACGCGGCCGGCCAGCAGGAAGCCGCCCGCGCCCTGCGCGACGAGATCCGCGTCCTCGTGCGCGCCATCGAGGCGCAGGTCCGCATCAATCGCGGCGGCCATGAGCGGGGCGGCGACCTGTGAGTTACGCCCCCCGTCTTTCGCGCTTCGGCGACAGTGGTGATTCCGGCGATTACTGGCCGGGATTCGTCGACGCGCTGGCGACGCTCCTGCTGGTCATCGTCTTCCTGTTGTCGATCTTCCTGGTCGGCCAGTTCGCGCTCGGCCGCGCCCTGACCGGCCGCGACGAACAGCTGGCGCAGCTGAACACCCAGCTCTCGACGCTGACCGATGAACTGAGCCTCGCCCGCGGCGAGAACCAGCGCCTGACCACCGAAATGACGGCGCTGCGCGCCACCCTCTCCGATGTCGAGGCGGAGCGGGACGAATTGTCCGATCAACTCGTCATCGTCCTCGGCCGGCTCGACGACACCCAGGCGACTTTGGTGGAGTCCGAATCCCTCAATGCCGAACAGACCGACCAGCTGACCGCGCTCAACCTGCAGGCTCAGGCGCTGCGCGACCAGATCGCGGAACTCTCCGCCCTGCTCGACGCCGCCGAAGCGCGTGAAGCCGAACTCGACAGTGAAATCATCAATCTCGGCGAGCGCCTCAATGCCGCGCTCGCCAGCCGGGTCGCGGAACTGGCACGCTACCGCTCGGAATTCTTCGGCCGCCTGCGCGAGATTCTCGGCAACCGCACCGGTATTTCCATTGTCGGCGACCGCTTCGTCTTCGAATCCGACGTGATCTTCCCGTCGGGCTCCGCCGCCATCTCCAGCGAGGGCCGCGAAAGCCTCGAGCCGGTGGCGCAGGCGATCATCCAGCTGACGCGGGAAATCCCGGACGACATCGACTGGGTGATCCAGATCGAGGGTCACACCGATCCGCGTCCGATCCGCTCGACCTATCCGTCGAACTGGCATCTCTCCGCCGCGCGGGCGATCTCGGTGATCAATTATTTCGAGGATCTCGGCGTGCCGCCGCAGCGCATGGTGGCCGCCGGCTACGGCCCCTATCAGCCGATCGCGCAGGGCGACACCGAGGACGCCTATGCCCGCAACCGCCGCATCGAGCTGAAGCTGACCAGCCGGTAGGGAAATTGCCCCTCGTCCTGAGGTGCCGCCGACAGGCGGCCTCGAAGGACGAGGGGCAATAGATTATCCTCATGCTGAGGTGGCCGCGCGAGCGGCCCTCGAAGCACGAGGATATCACGCACACCCCGCACACCGCGGCGCGGCGGGATCGGCCTCGAGCCGCGCCGGGGCGATCGCTTCGCCGCACTCGGCGCACCAGCCAAATTCGCCTTCGTCGAGCCGTTTCAGCGCGGCATCGATCCGGCGCACCTCCTTGGTGCGGCGGGCGTCGGCGGCCATCATCATGGCCTGCATCTGCAGCGAATCCTGCCGCGACAGCCGCCCGACGGACTGCTGGTCGAGCTCGACCGGCTTGCGGTCGTCACGGGCTCCCTCGGAGAGCGCGATCAGTTCGGATTTGAGGGCGAGCAGGCGAACACGTACCGTGTCGGTATCAAGGGTCATGCTGCGGGGTGTAGCATGGCTGAGCGCCAAGGGAGAGCAGGAATGCGCGCCCATTTCCAGCGATTTGCAGCCTATAACGCCTGGGCCAATCTCCGGCTTTATGACGCGGCTGCGAAGCTTACGGACGAGGCCTGGCATCGCGACACCGGCGCCTTCTTCACCAGCCTGGCCGGCACGCTCAACCATATCCTCGTCGCCGACCGGATCTGGATGCGCCGCCTGACCGGCGAGGGCGAGACGCACACGGCGCTGACCGACATGCCGTTCCCGGCCCTGGCGGATCTCCGGCCAGTGCGCGAAGCCATGGATGCACGCATCATCGCCTTCGTGGATACGCTGGACGACACGGCCTTCGGCGACGACGTCCACTATTCCAACACGCGCGGCGAGCCGCACCACCTGCAGCGCGGCCTGATCCTGGCGCATCTGTTCAACCACCAGACCCACCATCGGGGACAGGCGCACCACATCCTGTCGCAGCTGGACCAGGACCCGCCGCCGCTCGACCTGCTCTACTTCGCGCTGCCGGCCGCCTGAGAGCGGGATTCCCCGTTGCAGCGTACCGCTGGCCAGTCCCGGCGGCGCACTCTAGCTTCGCCCGCGAAATGAGGGACTGTATTCATGGCTGAAACCATTCTCGCGCTGGAAGGCGCGACCAAGCGCTTTGGCGGCGTACCCGCCGTGCGCGCGATGGATCTGACCGTTGAGCGCGGCACGATCACCGGCTTCCTGGGACCCAATGGTGCGGGCAAGACCACCTCGCTGCGCATGTCGCTGGGGATCATTCTTCCCGATGAGGGCCGTGCCCGCCTGTTCGGCAAGGCGCCGAACGCGCGTACGCTCGACCGGGTCGGTTTCCTCCCCGAGGAGCGCGGCATCTACAAGAAGATGGTGGCCGAGGACGCCGTCACCTTCTTTGGACGTCTGAAGGGCATGCCCGCCGGCAAGGCGCGTCAACGCGCCGGCGAGATGCTGGAGCGCGTCGGCCTCGGCGATGCCCGCAAGAAGAAGATCAAGGAAATGTCGAAGGGGATGGCGCAGAAGGTCCAGATCGCGGCCGCCCTGGTCCACGATCCCGAATTCATCATCCTCGACGAGCCCTTTTCCGGCCTCGACCCGGTGAACCAGAAAGTGCTGGAAAGCATGATCCGCGCCGAGAACCAGGCGGGCAAGACGATCCTGTTTTCCACCCATGTCATGGAACACGCCGAACGCCTGTGCGACCGCATCGTGCTGATCGCCAAGGGACGCAAGGTGTTCGACGGCACGGTCAACGAGGCGCTCGGCACCGTGCCGCGCCGCGTGCTGATCGAGACCGGCGAGGGTCCCGACGCCGCGCCGGTGCTCGCCGCCCACGGTGCCGTCACCGATGACGGCATGACGGGTGAGGGCACGCACCGCTACACGCTCGACCTCGCGCCGGGCAGCGACGCTCAGGATGCCCTCAAGGCCCTCGTTGATGCCGGCGTGCGCCTCGCGCGTTTCGAACCGGTTCGCGCCCATCTGCACGAGGCCTTCGTCCACCTTGTCGAATCTGCGGAACGGGAGCCGGCCTGATGCGCGCCATCTATCTCATCGCCCGCCGGGAGTATCTCTCCTATGTCGCGACCTGGGGCTTCTGGCTGTCCCTCCTGTCCGTGCCGCTCTTCATGCTCGTCGGCGGCGGCCTGCCGGCCCTGATCGAGGGGTCCCAGCCCACCCGTCACTATGTGATGGTCGACGAGACTGGCGCGGGCTATGGCGACGCCCTGCGCGCCGCCTTCGCCGACGCCGGCAAGAGCGAAGCGCTTTCGGCGCTGCGCGCGGCCGCCGAACCGCTCGGGCGGGAAGACCGCCTGCCGGCCGCGGAAGCGGCACTGAACGCCGAGCCGGGCCTGGAGGGCCTGCCCGAAGCGGTCGAGGCGCTCGGCCTGCCGGCCTCCTCCGTCTCGATCGACGGGACCAGCCGTTTCATCGAGGTCGATCCGCCCGCCCGTGACGCCGAATCCCTGCGCCCCTACCTCCTGGGCGAACAGACGATTGCCACCGAGGAGGGCGATCAACCCCTCTTCGCGGCGATCATCATCCGCAACGATTCGGCCAGCCCGGTCGGGATCAGCATCGACTACTGGAGCGCTTCGCTCACCGACACCGCGCTCAGGAACCGCGTCCAGGACCGGCTCTCGGATATTCTTCGCGAGCGGCGCCTGGCCGAGGCCGGCGTCCCGCGCGACCTCCTGAACGAGATCAACGCAATCGGTATCAACGCCCGCGAGCTGAACCCGGAACGCACCGGCGAGGCGGCCGAAGTGTCCGCCGCCGAACGGATTCCGTTCGGGGTCGGCATCGCCATGGCCTTCATCCTGTGGACGGTGATCTTCTCGGTCGTGAACATGCTCCTGACCGCGATGATCGAGGAACGCGGCAACAAGGTGCTCGAGGTTCTCCTCGCCTCGGCCCGTTTCCACGAAATCCTGATCGGCAAGCTGATGGGCGTGGCGGCGGTTTCAGCCACCCTGCTCGTCTTCTGGGGCGGTCTGGGCATGCTCGGCCTTGTCGGCATCCAGACCCTGCTCGGCGCGGCGGACCTGCCGGTGGCCGACATCGTGGACGCCGTGCTCGATCCGGGCATCCTGCTTCCGGCCTTCGGCTATTTCATCATCGGCTATCTGATGTACGGCGCGGTCTTCCTCGCCATCGGTTCGCTGTGCGACACGCTGCAGGAAGCCCAGACGCTGATGAGCCCGATCATGCTGGTCATGTTCATCCCCCTCTTCGTGGTGATGGCGGCTCTGCAATCCCCGGATTCGACCGTGGTGCAGATCGTCTCCTGGATCCCGATCTGGACCCCCTTCGTGATGATCGCGCGCATCCCGTCCGATCCCCCGATGTGGGAGCTTCTGGCCACCACCGGCCTGATGGTCGGCTTCGCCATCGTGGTGATCGCGCTGGCCGGCGTCGTCTTCCGCCAGGGCGCGCTCGGCCGGGCCAATGCCGACTCGGTCCGCAAGCTGCTGAAGCTGGGCAAGAAGAAGCCGGCGTAGCGGATTTCCGCCTCGCCCCGGCAGGCGGGGGGAGAAACGCTCACCAGATGTGCACTCGGCCCAAAAGAAAAACCCCGCACCGTGAGGTGCGGGGTTTTCCGTGAAATCTCTAATCCGTCAGCGGACTGGACTAGCGGCGTGCGGTACCCGCCTTGCGCGGCACAAGGCCTTCACGCTGGGCGCGCTTGCGGGCGAGCTTCCGGGCCCGGCGAATCGCCTCGGCCTTCTGGCGCGCGCGCTTCTCCGAGGGCTTCTCGTAGTGCGTGCGGCGCTTCATCTCGCGGAAAGTGCCTTCCCGCTGCATCTTCTTTTTCAGCGCGCGGAGCGCTTGCTCCACGTTGTTATCGCGTACGACGATCTCGACTATGGTCCGCTCTCCCGAGTTCTGCTTCAGGCGTGCGGAACTGTTCCATCACGCCGCGTCTTCCAAAGTCCGCTTGGAGGCGGGGGCTTTACCAGAGCACAAACCCCGTGTCCACACCTGCTGCGCGGCGATTCAGCACGCCCTACATGACGTGGCGATCATACCACGCTAAATCCCCTCCTCATGACGACGAACCGCACCCGCGCCGACACCGCCCGCCTCGCCCTGCTGGAGGCGATTCTACCCCATGCCGCCTTCGATGGCTGGAACGAGGCGAGCCTTGCCGCTGCGGCGAAGGATGCGGGGATGAGCACGGGTGAGGTGCAGCTCTATCTGACCGGCGGCGTGCTCGACCTGATCGGCTTCTGGTCGCTCGAACTCGACCGCCAGGCGCGCGATTCCATCGAGGAGGTCGATCTCGCCGCGATGAAGGTCCGCGAGCGCGTGACCTTCGCCGTGCGCCAGCGCCTCGAGGCGATCGGACCCGACGAGGAAGTCGCGCGCAAGGCCCGCGCCCGCCTGCTCCTGCCCGATGCGGCGGGGCTGGGCGCGAAACTGGTCTGGAACACGAGCGACATGATCTGGCGCGCCCTGGGCGATCCCTCGACCGATTTCAACTTCTACACCAAGCGGATGACGCTCTCGGCGGTCTACACGTCGAGCCTGTCCGCCTGGCTCGCCGACATGAGCGGGGACAAGGCCGAGGCCGCCGCCTTCCTCGACCGCCGGATCGGGAATGTCATGCAGTTCGAGAAGGTGAAGGCGCAGGTCCGCAAGGCTGCGTCCGGCCTGCCCGACCCGGCGGGATTGCTGGCCAAGCTGCGTTACGGGCTGGGGCGGAGTTAGAGTTTCCTCAGCCGGTTCACATGCCCCATCTTGCGGCCGTCGCGGACCTCGCGCTTGCCGTAGAGATGCAGGCGGACGTCCGGGTCGGCGATCAGGTCAGTCCACGCATCGACATCGTGGCCGATGAGATTGCTCATCGTGCAGCGCGAGTGCGGTTCGGGGTCGCCGAGCGGCCAGCCCGCCACGGCGCGCATATGCTGTTCGAACTGGCCCGCCGGACAGGCATCCATCGTCCAGTGCCCGGAATTGTGTACCCGCGGGGCGATCTCGTTCACCCACAGGCCTTGCTCGCCCATATCGAACAGCTCGACCGCGAACACGCCGATATGCTCAAGCCCCGCGCCGATCCTTTCCGCGATGGCGATGGCCTGATCGCGGATCGCCTCGCTGGCCTCGGCGGGTCCGGTGGATTCGCGCAGGATTCCGCCCCGGTGGACATTCTCGGCCAGCGGGAAGGGCAGGACGGTGCCGTCGAGTGCCCGCGCGGCGACGACGGACAATTCGCGGCGGAAGGACGCAAAGCCCTCCAGGATGGCCGGCTGACGGCCGATTTCGTCCCAAGCGGCCTCGGCGTCGGCCTGTGACTTCAACCGCGCCTGGCCCTTGCCGTCATAGCCGAAGCGGCGGGTTTTCAGGATGGACGGCGTGCCGACGCGTTCGAGCGCGGCCTTGAGGGTGTCGAGGCTGCCAGCCACCGCCCAGGGCGCCGTCGCAATGCCGAGACCGTTGATGAAGTCTTTCTCCGTCACCCGGTCCTGCGTCAGTTCGAGCGATCTGGCTCCGGGTCGGACCGGCGCGGCCGAAGCGGCGGCATTCAGCGCCTCGAGCGGCACATTCTCGAATTCGAAGGTGACGGCGGCGCAGCGCGCGGCAAAGGCCTGAACGGCCCCGAGATCGTCCCACGGCGCGGCCCAGGCCCGGTCGCACACCCGCGCGGCGGGGCAGTTGGGTTCCGGGTCGAACACGTGGATATCGAAACCCAGCTGCGCCCCGGCCATGGCGAGCATCCGGCCCAGCTGTCCGCCACCGAGAATGCCGATCGCGGCACCGGGGGAAAGCGGCGTGACGTGGCTCATGGGCGGGATCCGGACCTAGTCTTCGACGCTGTGCGGAACACTGTCGGTCTGTGCCTGGCGCCAGTCGGCAAGCCGCTGCGCCAACCCGGCATCGCCAAGCGCGATGATCGAGGCGGCGAGCAGGCCCGCATTCTTGGCCCCGGCCTTGCCGATCGCCAGCGTACCCACAGGCACGCCGCCCGGCATCTGCACAATGGACAGCAGGCTGTCCTGGCCGTTCAGCGCCGCCGATTCCACCGGCACGCCGAGCACGGGCAGGGCGGTCATCGACGCGATCATGCCGGGCAGGTGCGCGGCCCCGCCGGCCCCGGCGATGATCACTTTCAGACCGGCATCCTTCGCACCCTTGGCAAAGTCCGTCATGCGGTCCGGCGTGCGGTGAGCGGAGACGACCCGGCAGTCATGCACGACGCCCAGCTCCGACAATATGTCGGCGGCGTGCTTCATCGTTGGCCAGTCCGAGCGCGATCCCATGACGATCGCGACGACCGGTGTGTCGTGGCCTGCGGGCATTTCAGCCTCCCGGCGAAAGGAAGCGCGGGACCATAGTCACGGGCGCGCCGCCGTCAAGCAGGCTTGGGGTTTCACGCTTAACCTTGACCCTTTCTTAACCGCGTCCCGCGAGCATGACCGGGAATGGACCCCGCATTTCCGGGAAGGACAGGTCATGCGCATCGGACGGCTCGATCAATCCGGCAGTACCCGCGCCGCGGGCGAAACCAAGCGGACTTCGTCCTCCTCGTCCTCGACGGCGGCGGGGACAGCCGCTGCGCCGCGCGATGCCGCCTCGATCATGGGCGTGCCGGAACCCGAGTTGACGCCGAACGTCCAGCGCGCCCTGCTCACCCTGATGGGCGAGGTCGACCAGCTGCGTCAGGAAACCGAAAAGCTGCGCACCCGCGTGCGCGAACTGGAATCGCTCGCCGATCACGATGCCATGCTGCCGGTACTGAACCGGCGCGCCTTCGTGCGCGAGGTGTCGAAGGCGCTGGCATTGGCCGAGCGGCACAATGCGCCCTCCGCGCTGGTCTTCTTCGATCTCAACGGATTCAAGGCAATCAATGACACGCACGGCCATGCTGCCGGGGACGTGGCGCTGCACCATGTCGTCAGCCTGATCGCCTCGCACCTGCGCGAGACCGATGCGATCGGCCGGCTCGGCGGCGACGAATTCGGCGTGGTCCTGACCCTGTCGACCCAGTCCGCGGCCGAAACCAAGGCGCAGCAACTCGCCGCCCTGATCGCCGACACGCCGTTCGAACACGAAGGCAAGGCATTGCAGGTCGGGGCGGCCTGGGGTGTCTGGCCGCTGGAAGCGGGCATGACGACCGACGTGGCGCTGGCCGAGGCCGATGCGGCGATGTACGCCAACAAGGCCGCAATCAAGGAACGCGCCGCGTCCTGACGTCAGGCGATGATGTCGGGGGTCAGCTGATCCTCGAGCGCCGAAATCCGGTCCTTGAGGAACAGTTTTTCCTTTTTCAGCCGAGCAATCTTCAACTGATCGATCACGCCGGTCTCGATCAGGGCCGTGATCTGTCCGTCGAGCGCCCGGTGTTCGCCCCGCAATTGCATGATGCGGGCCCTCAGCGCGTCCTGATCGAAAAAGTCTTCGCCCATGTGCGACGTGTCACATCCGGAATGTGGAAATGGAAACCGCGTCCGGCACAAGGGGCCAGCCGACGGCGCGGACACTACTACTTTTCCACCGCCGGTAAAATGCGGGAAATGACCGTTTCGAATGAGGCATTTAGCCCCGCAGCAGCGGCATAGGCTGTGAGATTGGCAGCCGCCAGGGATCTGAAATCGCCCGCCATGGCCGTGCCCTGCGCGCAGATGTTCAGCCGCTCCAGCGTGATGATCTCACTCTCCAGCTCCAGCGTCTTCACCCGCTGGCGCAAAACGGCAACGCCCTCGTCGGTCTCGGCATGCGGCTTGATCGCTTGCCGCGCCGCGCGCAGCGGCCGCGTGACCGCATCCCCCCAGTCGCGGCTCCAGTCGAGCGCCCTGTGCAAACCGTCTCCCGCAGCCCGGCCCGTCGCCGCCAGCCAGCAGCACCACAGGACCAGCGTCACATCACAGCCGGCCGTGTCCTGCAGGTCGAGCAACGCCTCGCGCACACCTTCGGCGTCGTAAACGCGCAGGGAAAAGGCTTTCAGGCTCTCGCTCATCACCGGGAAGAAGGTCTCTTGCCGCCATCGAGTTCCTCGCCCCACCGCAGGACCGGGTCCCAGTCGAGGCCGAACAGGTCGAGCGCACGGCCGACCGACTGGTCGACCATGTCCTCGAGCGATTTCGGCCGGGCATAGAAGGCGGGCAGGGGCGGCATGATGATCGCCCCCATCTCGGTCAGTTGCGCCATCGTGCGGATATGCCCGAGATGAAACGGCGTCTCGCGCACCATCAGGACCAGCTTGCGCCGCTCCTTCAGCACCACATCCGCGGCCCGCGTCATCAGGCTGGAGGTCACCCCGGTCGCGATCTCCGACATGGTGCGCACCGAGCACGGCGCAATCAGCATCCCCAGAGTTCGGAAGGAGCCCGAAGCGATGGATGCGCCGATATCGGCCGGCTTGTAGGCCATGTCGGCCATGGCCTTGAGTTCGCGCGGTTCCAGCGACGTCTCGTAGCCGAGCGTCATCTCCGCCGCCTTCGACGCCACGAGATGGGATTCGATTTCGAGTTCCCTGAGCGCGGCCAGCGCCCGAACCCCGTAGATGACGCCCGATGCGCCACTGATGCCGACTATGAGGCGCGATCGTTCACGCATTTTCAGCCTCGTCCTTAAACGTGATGTGACAGATAGCGCACAGACGTGTTTCAATCACCCCGTCGTTAGCTTCATCAAGGAGTTGCTCACATGGCCATCGAAGCCCGTATCCGTGAACTCGACGCCCGTCATCACCGTCTGGACGACATGATCGACGAGGAGGTCAAGCACCCGAGTTCGGATTCGCTTCGACTTAGCAGCCTCAAGAAGGAGAAGCTGAAGCTCAAGGACGAGATCCAGGCGCTCAAACGAAAGCACTGACGCATTTTTGATCCTGTGAATCTCGCGGGGCGGCCCTATATAGGGTCCGCCCCGTTTGCCATTATGGACTGACCGGAGTTGGTATTGATGATTCGCGTATCCGTTCTCATTGCCGCGCTGACGCTGTGCGCTCCCGCCTGTGCCGAAAGGGAGACCGATGCCGCTGCGATCGAGGACCCGTGCGCCGCAGGCGAAGCCGCGCTGCGCGCCGACGACACCGACTCCGCCATTACCTCGTTCGAATCCTGTCTGGAGAGCCGCACGCTCGATCCCGAACAGGAAGCCATCGTGCATTCCCAACTCGGCGGAGCCTATCTCTACGCCGAACGCTGGGAAGAGGCATTGCGCGAATTCGACCTCGCCTACGCCATCGCCGAGACCCAGGGCACGACGCTGAACAGCCCCTATGTGCGCCGCAATCGTGGCCTGGCCCGTCTGCGCCTCGGGCGCCTGGAAGGGGCTCTGAGCGATTTGCGGGCGGCCCATGCCGAATTGCCCGACGACATGCTTGCCGCGCTCTTCCTCGGCGACGCCTATATGGAACTCGATCGCCCGGCCGAGGCCGTGGCGGCCTTCGACACGGTCACCCGCCTCGAACCGGCCTGGCCGTCGGGCTGGATCAGCCGCTCGGCGGCCTTCCTCGAACTCGGCATGAATGACCGCGCCGTGGCCGATGCCCGGCGCGCCGTCGAGGCGGCGCCGGAAAGCGGTTTCACGCTCAATGCCCTGTGCTGGGCGCTGGTCGAGAATGGTCAGCCCGAAACCGCTCTCCCGACCTGCCGCCAGGCGGTCGAGGCCGAGCCGGAGAGCGGCGCCATCGTTCACTCGCTTGCCAGCGCGCTGGAGGATTCCGGCCAGGTCGAGGAAGCCCTGCCCCTGTTCGCCCGGGCGTATGAGCTGACACCCGACAGCGACGAAATCCGCGAAGACTACGAACGCACCCACGCGGCCAATCCGTAACCGGACAGGCTCGCGCGGAAGGGAGGCGAATTTGCCCGCACAGGATCGTGTTGCCATCGTCACCGGGGCCGCCAACGGCATCGGCAAAGCCTGCGCACGCCGGTTGGCAGAGGACGGCTTCCGCGTCGTCGTTGCCGACATCGAGGACACGGCCGGCAAGTCGCTGGCCGAGGAACTCGGCGCGGCAAAGGACCGGGCGCTTTACGTCGATTGCGACGTCTCTGACCGCCTGTCGGTCAACAATCTGCTGGCCGAGACGCGGTCCGCCTTCGGCCGGCTCGACGTGCTCGTCAACAATGCCGGCATCATTGCCAAGGGCAATATTCTCTCCCTGTCCGATGACGACTTCGACAAGGTGATGAGCGTCAATCTGCGCGGCAGCTTCATGGTCGCCCGGGCGGCCGCCCGTCAGATGGTCGAACAGATCGAGGAGGACAGCGAGCGTCCCGACGATGTGCGCCGCCGCTACGCCATCGTGAACATGTCCTCGATCAACGCCGTCGTCGCGATCGCCGACCAGCTGGCCTATTGCGCCACCAAGGGCGCGATCAACCAGATGACCAAGGCGATGGCGCTGGCCCTCGCCCCCCATGGCATCCGCGTCAATGCCGTCGGTCCCGGCAGCGTCAACACTGACGTTCTGAAAGCCGTGCTCGATGACCGCTCGGCGATGGAGCGTGTGCTGTCGCGGACGCCGATCCGCCGCGTCGCCGATCCCGACGAGATCGCATCCGTCGTCGCCTTCCTCGCCTCGAGTGATTCCAGCTACATCACCGGCGAATGCATCTATGCCGATGGCGGCCGTCTGGCGCTCAACTACACGGTCGATGCGGAGTGATCATATCTCACTGAATTGAGCGGCACTTCCGGGTGTAATCTCCCTCATCCTGAGGGGCTCGTAATCACAACAGGACCGCTAGTCCTTCTTGGTCTCGCCAAACAGGGTTTCGAGCGTGATTTCCGAGCCGGCTTCCTTTTCTTCGGCCTGCGGCTCGAAGGCGGGAGCGAGCGTGTCGTCTTCCGGTCCGCGTTCCTTTTCCATCTTGGCGCGGCGCGAGGAGGATTTGCGGACCTGCTCGTCGAGGTCCACCTGGCTGCACAGGCCAAGAGAAACCGGGTCGGTCGGCTTGATATTGGCGGAATTCCAGTGCGTGCGTTCCCGCACCGACTCGATGGTCGACTTCGTGGTGCCGATCAGCTTGGAAATCTGGCCGTCAGTCAGTTCCGGGTGATTGCGGACCAGCCAGGCGATGGCATCCGGGCGCGACTGACGGCGCGACAGCGGCGTGTAGCGCGGCCCGCGCTTCTTGTTCGGCTGGTGCAGGTCGGCGTATTTCGGCGAAACCGCCTTCATGCGGTATTTCGCGTCATTCTCCGCCTTCTGGATCTCTTCGCGGGTCAGCTGGCCGGTGGAAACCGGGTCCGCGCCGCGTACGCCGGCGGCGACATCGCCATCGGCAATGCCCTTCACTTCCAGCGGGTGAAGGCCGCAGAATTCGGCGATCTGCTCGAAGCTCAGCGACGTGTTGTCGACGAGCCAGACGGCGGTCGCCTTCGGCATCAGGATTTCGGTCATCGTGTCGGCTCCCGGAATATGGGTTGTGCGAAAGAAAAAGCCCGGCGCGGTTGCCGGGCTTTCGGGCTTCCGCCGCTTTTCTTCCCGTCCTGATCCAGGATCACGAAGAAGAGCGAAACTGTGCCCGATATAGCGAAGCTTGCGCCGCGTGAAAAGACGCCTGACTCAGGGCGCGGTCACGGAACCAGCAGGATTTTTCCGGCATGCCCGCCGGAATCGATCAGCGCGTGCGCTTTCGCGGCGTCCTCGAGCGAGAACACCGCATCGGCCACGACCCGAAACCTGCCGGACTCGATCCATGGCCAGACATGGGTCTCGACCGCTGCCGCCAGTCTGGCCTTTTCGTCCAGCGGCCGCGCGCGCAGCGTCGATCCCGTGACGGTCAGCCGCTTCAGCATGATCCGCATCATGTCGATCTCGACCCGGGACCCCTTGAGGAAGGCGATCTGCACCAGCCGTCCCCCGCTGTTCAGGCATTGCAGATTCCGGTCGGCATAGTCCCCGCCCACCATGTCGAGGATGACGTCGGCCCCGCCCGCAGCCTTCACCGCCTCGACGAAATCGGCCTCGCGGTAATTCACCGCGATCTCCGCCCCGAGTTCCCGGCACAGCGCGCATTTTTCGTCCGACCCCGCCGTCGCGATCACGCGCGCGCCGTGGGCGGCGGCCATCTGGATCGCGGTCGTCCCGATCCCGCCTGCCCCGCCATGAACCAGAAACGTTTCACCGGGTTTCAGTGCCCCGGCCTCGAACACATTCGCCCAGACGGTGAAAACCGTTTCCGGCAATCCCGCCGAATCGCGCAGCGAGACGCCCGAAGGCTTGGGCAGGACTGAACCTTGATGTGCGATCGCCATCTCGGCATAGCCGCCGCCCGGCAGAAGGGCGCAGACGGCGTCGCCGGTCTTCCAGCGGGACACGCCGGATCCGACCGCGTCGATCGTGCCGGAAACCTCCAGTCCCAGAACATCGCTGGCCCCCGGTGGGGGCGGATAGAGGCCCATGCGCTGGAAGGTATCGGGCTTGTTCACGCCCGCGGCGGCTACCTGGATGCGGACTTCGTCCGGACCGGGCTCGGTCACCGTGCGCCGTTCGAGCACAAGCGCATCCGGCCCGCCGGGGCGGGGCGCAGTGATTGCGCGAAACATTCCGTGCTCTGACATCTCCGCGCTCCTTGCAGGGGGCGGGGCGACATGCCCCTCCCTTTGCGCTAATCTATCCGTGGACGTTCGGTCTTGTCAGGGGAGGCATGTGCGATGTTCGATGAGGGCGACCTGCCATTGCGCACCGGCCGTACCGTCATCACGCCCGGCGAGGATCTGAGCGAGCTCTCCGTTGAAGGTCTCGAGGAACGCGTCGAACTGCTGAAGGGCGAGATCGAGCGCGCCGAAGCCATGATCCGCTCCAAGACGGCCGGGCGCGCCGCGGCCGAATCCGTTTTCAGGAAATCGTGACGATGGCCCGGCGCTTGCACCCCTTCCCTTTGTCCCGACCGAAGCTGTGTAGAGTATTCGCGCCCCGATGACCGACACGATCGTTACACCCGGCAACGCCACCGCGACGCCCGCAACTCGCGTGGCCGATTTCGTCGCCTCGGAAATGTTCGCCAAGCTCTTCCATGAAGGCATGGACCTGGTGGAACGCACCGCCGCCTATCTCGACGGTCCGGGCCGTGACGATTCCCGTGCGCTCGACCGCGCCGGCGCCCTTGCCTACGCGGCCGAGAGCATGAAGCTGACGACGCGCCTGATGCAGGCCGCGTCCTGGCTCCTGGTCCAGCGCCAGGTCGCCGAAGGCGAAATGAGCGCCGACGAGGCGATGGGCGAACGCTACCGCCTGCCGCCCGATTCGATCGAGGACCCGCACTGGCCGGAAAACGGCGAAACCGCGCCGGCCGAACTGGCCGACCTCGCAGCGTTGTCCCGGACGCTCTATGCCCGGCTCAAGCGCATCGACGAGAATCTCTTCGCCGGCGAACCGCCGCAGGCTTCGGTCAACGGCGTCGGCGCGCAGATGGACCGGTTGCGGTCTGCCTTCGGAAACTAGGTTTCAGCCCCGGACACAAACGAAAACGGCGCACCCGGGGGTGCGCCGTTCGTGTTTCCGGAACCGGGCCTGAGGGATCAGGCGAAGCCCTTGAACTTGTCCTTGAAGCGCGAAACGCGGCCGCCGCGGTCCACCAGCTGGGTGTTGCCGCCGGTCCAGGCCGGGTGCGTCTTCGGATCAATGTCGAGATTGATCGTGTCGCCTTCCTTGCCGTAGGTCGAGCGCGTCTGGAAACTCGTGCCGTCCGTCATCACCACATTGATGGTGTGATAGTCCGGGTGAATGTCTTTTCTCATCGGTCGCGCTCCAAACCTTCCGGACCCGGCAGGGCCGGGCAATCGAGCGGCGGCTTATAACGGAAGCTTTCACACCCGGCAAGCGCCCGGCAGCGAAAGAGTCAGCGCGTCTTCGCACTGCCCCAATAGGTGAAGCTGGCGAATTTCGGGGAATGCGGCAGATACATCGTTTCGACGCGGTCGAAGGCGAATCCGCCGGCTTCGATCAGCCGGTCGATCGGCCGCGTCAGATGGCAGCCGCCGGCGATCGGCTTCCATACCGGTTCGATCCGTCTTTGCCACTTCGCGACGCCTTCGTCGGGCGCCAGTCCGTGTTCGGAAAACAGCAGGCGTCCGCCGGGTTTCAGCACCCGCCGCATCTCGTCCATCGCCCTTTGCCAGTCCGGGATGGTGCACAGCGTGTAGGTCAGGACCACCGTATCGACGCTGGCATCGACCAGCGGCACAGTCTCGCCCGGCAGGTCCAGCGTCTCCACCGGGACCGGGCTGGCGGCGATCGCTTTTGCGGCCTTGCGGCGCATGCCCTCGGAAGGTTCCAGCCCGTAGACCAGGCTGACCTTCGCCGGGTCGTAGAAGGCAAGGTTCGGCCCGGCGCCCAGACCGACTTCCAGCACCACGCCCTCGGCCGCAGGCACGACCTTTTCGCGCTGCTTCATGATCGGCTTCACGCCGCACGCCGCGCCGATGATGTGCGGCAGGATGTGATTCTCGTAGAAGGACATGGGGTGCACCCTAGCGCCGAAATCAATGGGGTCCCCATGAAAATGGGGACCTGAAGCTGGCACTCGGTTTCGGGTTCCCGCTTTCGCGGGAACCCCATGGCGGGAGGCTAATCCCGTCCTGGAAAACTCTCCACGAACTCGATGCGGATGTCCGGGAAACTTTCGACGAATTCGATCGTGAAGTCCGGGAAGCTTTCGACGAATTCCCATTCGCCGCAATCGTCGGCAAAGCTCGATACCGTCTTCACCCGCAGATCGGGGAAACTCTCCACGACCTGGACCTGGATATCGGCGAAACTTTCGACGACCTCCACCTCGCCGTGGAGCGGGATGCCGTTCCACGTGCAGTCCTCCGCGACCGGATTGTCCAGCATCGTGGCGATCAGAATGGCTTCGATGATCATGACGCACTCCTCCCCATCGGGCAGGGTGGCTGACCCGAGTTAAACGGGGGATGAGCGGACAAAATTTTCTGCCCTATGAATGATTTTTCCGACGTAAATTTTCGGCGATTGATTGAAGAGCTAACCCTGGGCCGACAACAATTCCAACGAGTACAGGCCACCAAAAAGGGCCAAGAAGATTTGAGCCAAGTTCCAACCTCATACGGACAGGCTCTAGCCAACCTGGCCACTGCCCAGCAATGAGTACAATCAAGAAACCTGCTGCTGCCAATCCGATGGAAAAATACAGCAGGGCTTTTCCTAATACGTCGAGAACGGCTCCCAACTTCATGTCGGATATCGACCCTCAGCCCATCGCCTTGACGATCTGTTCGGTCATCTTCTTGGCATCGCCGAGCAGCATCATCGTGTTGTCGCGGAAGAAGAGCGGGTTTTCGACCCCGGCATAGCCTGATCCGAGCGAGCGCTTGATGAAGAAGACCGTGCCGGCCTTCCACACCTGCAGCACCGGCATGCCGTAGATCGGCGAGGACGGATCGTCCTCCGCCGCCGGATTGGTCACGTCATTCGCGCCGATCACGAAGGCGACGTCGGCATTGGAGAACTCCGAATTGATGTCCTCCAGCTCGAACACCTCGTCATAAGGCACGTTCGCTTCGGCGAGCAGGACATTCATATGCCCCGGCATCCGGCCCGCGACCGGGTGGATCGCATAGGCGACGTCGACGCCTTCCGCCTTCATCGTGTCGGCCATTTCCTTCAGCGCGTGCTGCGCCTGCGCCACCGCCATGCCATAGCCCGGCACGATGATGACCTTGCGCGCATTCTTCAGGATGAAGGCCGCATCGTCGGCCGAGCCCTGCTTCACACTGCCCTGCGGACCGTCGCCCGCCGGTCCGGCCGCCTCGCCGCCGAAGCCGCCGAGAATGACCGAGATGAAGCTGCGGTTCATGCCCTTGCACATGATGTAGCTGAGGATTGCGCCCGACGAACCGACCAGCGCGCCGGTGACCAGAAGCGCCGTGTTCTCCAGCGTGAAGCCGAGCGCCGCTGCGGCCCAGCCCGAATAGGAATTGAGCATCGACACGACGACCGGCATGTCCGCCCCGCCGATCGGAATGATCAGCGTCACGCCGAGCACGAAGGCGAGAATGGTCAGGATCCAGAAGGCGGCTTTCAGATCGCCCGCCGAAGCCGACAGGAAGACGATGAAGACCGCGATCGCGATGCCGATCCCGAGATTGATCCAGTGCTGACCTTTGAAGGTGATCGGCGCGCCGGACATGTTGCCGTTGAGCTTGGCGAAGGCGATGACCGAACCCGAAAAGGTGATCGCGCCGATCGCCGAACCGAGCGACAGCTCGATCAGGCTCGACAGGTGGAAATGCCCGTCCGCGCCGGTGATGCCGAAGGCGTCCGGCCGGTAGAGCGCGGCCACCGCGACCAGCACCGCCGACATGCCGACAAGGCTGTGGAAAGCGGCGACCAGCTGCGGCATCGCCGTCATCTTGATCTGCCGCGCGATATAGGCACCGACACCGCCGCCGATCACCATGAAGATCAGGATCATTCCGAACGTACCGAAGCCGAGATCGACGGCGAGGAAGGACGTCACGATGGCGATGGCCATGCCGGCCATGCCGAAATAATTGCCCTGGCGAGCGGTTTCCGGGTTCGAAAGCCCGCGCAGCGCCAGGATGAAGAGGATGCCGGAAACCAGATAGAGCAGGGCGGCGATATTCGGGCTCATGGCTTCAGCCCTCCGCCTTCGGCGCGGGTTTCTCTTTCTTCTTGTACATCGCCAGCATGCGCTGGGTGACCAGGAAGCCGCCAAAGATGTTCACGCTGGCCAGCGCCACCGCGATCAGCCCCGACCATTTGGCAATGCCCGATCCGCCTTCCTGCCCGGCAAGGGCCGGCGCCGCCGCGGCGATCAGCGCCCCGACGATGATCACCGAGGAAATCGCGTTGGTCACGGCCATCAGCGGCGTATGCAGCGCCGGCGTGACCGACCAGACGACGTAATATCCCACGAAGATCGCCATCACGAAGATGGCAAGACGCAGGATGAGGGGATCGACGGCTTCCATTTCAGTCCTCCGCGAATGCGGTGTGAGGAATGCGAATTGGTCTGACTAGAACAGCGACAGGCAGCCGGTCAGGGCGACGGCCGAAACCGCCAGGGCGGCGAGTGTCAGGATGCGCTTCATCTTGGGTCTCCGGTTTGGGTTGATGCGGGACGCAGACGGCCGAAAAGGCCGAAATCACGAATGAGATACACGCCGCCAGCCATCATGACGATGGCGATGGAAAACGAGATGAACTGGCTGAGCCACATCTGGACAATCCACTGTTCGAGCGGAACCATTATCGTCATCATCGCAAATCCGCGCACATTCTGAATGACCAGCAAGACGGCAATGGTGATCTGGGCAAGACCAAGCACCAGCCTCATTTCAGCGACTCGTGGACGATTTCGCCATCGCGGGTCAGCGTCATCGCGGCGATGACCTCGTCCTCGCGGTGCGGCGCTTTCGAGCCGTCCTCGGCGACAAGCAGCGGCAGCAGGTTGGCGAGGTTTTTCGCATAGAGCGAGGACGCGTCCGCCGCGAGCCGCGCCGGCAGATTGGTGAAGCCCGCGACCGAGACGCCATTGTGGACGGTGATCTCGTCGGGCGTGCCGACCTCGCAATTGCCGCCCATCGCGGCGGCGAGATCGATGATCACCGAGCCCGGCTTCATCGCCTCGACCATCGCCCTGGTGACGAGCTTCGGGGCCGGGCGGCCGGGGATCAGGGCGGTGGTGATGACTACGTCCTGCTTGGCGATATGGCTCGCGATCAACTCGGCCTGTTTCGCGCGGTATTCCGCGCTCATTTCCTTGGCATAGCCGCCGGCGGTTTCCGCCGCCTTGAATTCCTCGTCCTCGACCGCGATGAATTTCGCGCCGAGCGAGGCGACCTGTTCCTTCGCCGCCGGGCGCACATCGGTCGCCGAGACCATGGCGCCGAGACGCCGCGCCGTGGCGATCGCCTGCAGGCCAGCCACGCCCGCACCCATGACGAAGACCTTGGCCGGGGCAATCGTGCCCGCCGCCGTCATCATCATCGGGAAGGCCTTGCCGAAAATGTGCGCCGCTTCGATCACCGCGCGGTAACCGGCGAGGTTGGACTGGCTCGACAGCGCGTCCATCGCCTGCGCGCGGGTGATGCGCGGCACGAATTCCATGGCGAGGGCTTCGACCCCCGCTGCGGCACAGGCTTTTGCCAGCGCCGTATTGCCGTGCGGTTCCATCTGCGCGACGAGCAGCGCACCCTTGGGCAGTTTCGCGAGCGTAGCGTCATCGGGCGCGCGCACCGCGAAAATCGCGTCCGCACCCTTCAGCACCGTGGCCGCCGTACCCATCGTGGCACCAGCCGCCTCGAAGGCACTGTCCGGGATGCTGGCCGTGTCACCGGCCCCTTTTTCGATGGAAACGGAATGCCCGCTGCCGACGAATTTCTTCACCGTCTCGGGCGTGGCCGCGACACGGGTTTCGCCTGCGCGGCGTTCCTTGAGGACTGCGATCTTCATCCGATTCCCGCCAAGGCTCCCTCAACCTTCGGGGAGTCTGGGATAATTCGCGGGAATGGGGAAGGGGGTCAGCTAAAAAGGCCGATGATGAAGCCGATCACGAAGGTCGTGACGGTGAGGCCGATGATCGTGGCGTACCAGCCCGCCTTCATCTTCAGCGCCAGACCCATCGCGATGCCGACAATCGCGGAGATGATCGTGGCGACCATCCAGCCCATGCCCGTCGCGAAGGTCAGCGACAGCCACAGCACGATGACGGCGGTGAAGCCGCCAAACCAGACCGACATTCCGATGAAGCTGGAGAAGGTTTCTTCCTGCTCGGAAACGTCCATGTCGCCGCGGTGATATTCGCTCGCCATCAGTAATGCTCCCCCATGGGCTCGAACGGGTCGAAGGCGGGATTATCACGCGTTTCCCGGCCCGCCAAGCGCGGAGGGAAGCCCGATCGGCGCACGCTGGCTCTAGTCCTGCCCCCAGCCGCTCGCGAACAGCGCGTCGAGTGCGGTGACCACAGCCAGCGGCTGGTCGAGGATGAGATGATGTTCGGCTTCCGGGATCGACACCATCGGCGCGTCCCTGAACACCGCTTTCATGAGGCCCCAGACCTCGTCGGTAACGAGCTCGGACTGCGCACCGCGGAAGAAGGCCACCGGACAGGCAATGCGTTTCAGCATCTCGACCGGGTCGCGGCGCGAATAGGCCAGCTTCTGCCACAGCGCCGGATCAAACTTCCACGTCCAGCCGCCCTCGGTCTGCCGCAGCGATTCGCGCGCGATATGGTCCAGCAGCCAGTCATTCGCGCAGGGCTGGTTCGGCAGCAGGCGAAAGCGCAGCATGGCGGCCTCGAGGGTCTCGTAGACCCGCCCGCCTCGCCGCGGCGCCGGGGACCGGCGTTGTTCGTCCGGCGGCTTGATCGGGGAATCGAGGATGACCGCGCCTTTCAGGTCGGCGCCATACGCCATCGTCGCGACCATCGACACGAATCCGCCGAAGGAGTGGCCGGCGATGAAGGGCTTTCCGGTGTCGAACGCGCCGCCGTCACGGCCCGCCGCGCGAACCTCCTCGGCATAGAGTTCCATCCGGTATTCGTCGCGCCAGTCGCTGTCGCCCATCCCGGTCAGGTCAACCGCCACGACTCGGCGGCGGCGGCCCAGATGGGGGCCGATCGCATCCCACCATTGCTTGTGGGCGACACCGCCATGGATCAGGATCAGGCCCGGCTTGCCGCGCTTGCCCCATGCCTTCCAGCTGACCGCAGCCCCTTCGACGGTCGAGGTGCCGCTGTCGAACGCTTCGTCGAGCGCCCGGCCGAACCAGGCCGGGGCCGCGGGCTTTTCGCCGTGATAACGGGCAAGCGGGGCGGTCGGGACTTCGCGTTTCGGAGCGGCGCTGTCGTTCATCGCTTTCGGCTAGACCCGATTGTGCAGCGCGTCAATCACGCTCGGCCTCGCCCGGCCATGCGCGATTGAACCGTCACCCGGCCATGCGCGCCGTGATCTGCGGCAGGCCGATCACGACAAGATTGTTGAGGGCATGGAACAGGATCGGGGCCCACAGCCGGCCGGTCCGCACGCGCAGCACGCCCGCCGAAATCCCCACCAGCGTCGTGTAGACAAGCGCCAGCGGTCCGGCGAAACCGTGCAGCGCCCCGAAGGCGAGGGACGATACGGCGATTGCCGCTCCCCAGCTGAGACCGCGGGCCCGCAATGCCGGCAGCATCCAGCCTCGGAAGATGATCTCCTCGACCGCAGGGCCGATGATCACCAGCGCCGGCAGGGCGATCCAGAACAGGCTGATCCCCGCTTCGACCGGTACCGGGCTCTGTGGCGGCGCCGTCACCGGGAGAAGCTCGCTCAGCGCCGTCAGCAGCAGGCCGCCGAGGACAATCGTCGCGGCGAGAAATGTCAGCGCCAGCAGGCTCTCCGCGGCAGGCCGCGCCGGTCGCGGATCGAGGGTCGCCGCGGCCACGCCGCGCACCGCCGCCCATTTCACGAACACCACCAGCAGCACGCCATAGGCGAGAGCGATCACCGGGTGGAGGATGTGAAACAGCCTGTAGCTGTGCGCCTCGAACGGGCCGCTGACGGAAAGTCCGTACACGAATCCCGTGACCAGTCCCGCGACCGGACCGGTTGCCAGGATCAGGACCGGCCACAGGACGAACCATGCCATGGGCCGCCCCACGCGGTGCCGCCGCCCGAATGCGACGCGCTGCATCAGGTCGCCCGGCGCGAACGGCCATGGCGGCGGGAAGGGAAGCGGTTCGGCCGCCGGCGCGTCGGGAGTGTGATCCATCATTGCGAGAGTTGAGCCCGGCCTGCTCCCGGTCAAGCGCGCCTTATGCTTAACGCGAAGCTACCCGCGTCTTAGCGCGAATTTTACTGCTCGTGTCCCATAACGGTCCGCGGATGGCGCACCCCACCGATCCCGACGAGGGAGGGTGGCGAGGTCAAAAGGCCCGGTGCGATAGCGACCGAAAAGGGCGTGGGTGATGGCTAGGACTGTTCTGATCGTCGATGACGATCCGACTCAACGCCGCCTTCTTCAGGCGGTTCTCGAAAAGCAGGGCTATTCGGCCGAATGCGCCGAAAGCGGCGAGCAGGCGCTGCAACGTGCCGGCCGCGGCGGTGTCGATGCCATGCTGCTCGATCTCGTCATGCCGGGCATGGACGGGATGGACGTGCTGCAGACCCTGCGCGAACAGGGCAGCGACCTGCCCGTCATCGTCCTCACTGCCCATGGCGGCATCGAAACCGTGGTCACGGCGATGCGCGCCGGTGCGGTCGATTTCTTCGTCAAGCCGGCCAGCCCGGAGCGCATCGCGGTGTCGATCCGCAATGCCTTCAAGGTGCACTCGCTGGAAGGCGAAGTGCGCCGCCTGAAGAAGACCCAGGACGGTACGCTCGGTTTCGCCGACATGATCGCCGGCGCCCCGGCCATGCGTCAGGTCATCCGCCTCGGCGAGCGCGCGGCGGCGTCGAACATCCCGATCCTGATCACCGGCGAAAGCGGCGTCGGCAAGGAATTGGTTGCGCGGGCCATCCAGGCCGCCAGCGATCGCGCCGGCAAGCCTTTCGTCGCGGTGAATTGCGGCGCCATTCCGGAAAACCTGGTGGAATCGACCCTCTTCGGTCACGAGAAGGGCAGCTTCACCGGCGCCATCGGCAAGCATATGGGCAAATTCCAGGAAGCCGACGGCGGCACGCTCTTCCTCGACGAGATCGGCGAACTTCCGCTCGACATGCAGGTCAAGCTGTTGCGTGCCCTGCAGGAAGGCGAGGTCGACCCGGTCGGTTCCAAGCGCCCGGTGAAGGTCAATGTGCGGATCATCTCCGCCACCAATCGCGATCTCGCCGAACAGGTGCGCGAGGGGGCCTTCCGCGAGGACCTTTTCTACCGCCTCAACGTCTTCCCGATCGAAGTGCCGCCGCTGCGCGCCCGCAAGGAAGACATTCCCTCGCTGATCCATCACTTCGTCCAGCGCTTCAACGCGCAGGAAAACCGCACCATCCAGGACGCGACCGGTGAGACCATGGCAATGCTCACCGCCTTCGACTGGCCGGGCAATGTGCGTCAGCTGGAAAACGCCGTCTTCCGCGCAGTGGTGCTGAGCGAGGGCGACCATCTCCGCCCCGAGGACTTCCCGCAGATCTCCGGCCGCAGCACGGATTATTCCGAAGCGGCCGCGCCGCCGCCTCACGCCTATCCGGACCCGGCCACGGCCGCGCCGGAACCGGCTGCAAACGACATGGCTGGCGTCACGATTGTCGATGGCGGCGGTCACTTGCGCAGCCTCGAGGCGATCGAACGCGACCTCATCCAGTTCGCGATCGAGACCTATGCCGGCCGCATGTCGGAAGTCGCCCGGCGTCTCGGCCTTGGCCGCTCGACCCTTTATCGCAAGGTCCGCGAATATGACCTCGACGTCGATGAGGCGCGGACCGCGTAACGCCTGTCTCCGAGAGAAGATCGGACACCTCGGCCCCGCCACTCACGTGGCGGGGTTCTTTTTATCCACCGGCCGGCCAGGCCAGTTCGAACCGTTCGAACACGGCGTCGAGATCGCGCGAATAGGTGAAGCCGTGGCGCGCGGCCTCGCGCCGCCAATAGGCTTCATGGGCGTCGAGCCACCACTCGAAACTTCGGTCCCCCTCGCCCTCATCCCAGGCGAATTGCGCATCCGCCTCGCGGACCGGCTTGACCTCGACCGATGTCGTCCGGATCACCGCGCGCGGCCGTTTCGCCCCGTCATGGATCACCCAGAGATCGCCGGGCTTCGGCAGGCCATCGGGGTCATTCTCGTACCAGCGCGCCAGGGCACAGGTCGCGCGCTTCGGTCCGTGCAGCACGAGGTCCAGCAATTCGTCCATCAATTCGGGGCTGTCGCCGAAGCCGTCGAACCCGCGCGGCGTGCCGGGAAGGCCGGTCTGCGCGAAGAAGGCGAGGGCTTCGGGTGGGAGGTTACTCATCGGCCTTGCCGCCTTTCACGACGCGAAGCCGGGGTGGATGCGCCGGACGGGGGGCTTCGGTTTCTTGAGCCGGAGTTTCGGCGTCCGGCATGTCGTCATTGATGTCGCGGACACGCGACGCGGGCCGGTCGGTCTTCGGTTTGAAGCTGGAGCGTTTGAACCCGCCACCCGGCTTGGGCTTGAACCCCGACCCGCGCGACATCGGCTTGCGCGCCTTGCCCGCCGCCTTCTTCTCGATTTCCCGGAGTTTCAGGGTCTGCTTGCCCGACAGGGCCTCGTCGAGCTGACCCTTGTCCGGATCGTTGAACGCCGAGCCGAACGTGTTGAGCCGGTCTTCCACCGAAGCGACGAATTCGTCTTCCCACTCGGACAGCTTGCCGTCCTCACCCGCCGCCTCGGCCTTGGCCTTGGCGCGGGCGAGCCGCCTCAGGGCGCGTTTCGTCTTCTTCTCGTCGACTTCACGCGGCAAAAGTGGGGCGCCTCCTAGCCCTCGACCGCGCCGAGATAGAGTTCGAGAAGCGCTTCGGCTTCCTGGCGCTCATTGCGGTCGATCTTCCTCAGGCGGATGACCTGGCGAAGGATTTTCGTGTCGAAGCCCATCGACTTGGCCTCGGCATAGACTTCCTTCAGGTCGTCCATCACCGCCTTCTTGTCCTCTTCCAGCCGCTCGATGCGCGAGACGAAGGCCTTCAGATGGTCGCGGGCGACACCGCCAATGGCATCGGATTCATCGGTAACGGTCGCGGCGGCATCGGCCATGTCGGGCTCCATCTGAGGCGTTCGAGGACGTTTCGGGGTCCGGCAAGCTAGGCGCGCGGGGCCGAATCCTCAAGCCGTCAGGAAGGCTCTTTCCACCGCCCAGTACAGTGCCGTCAGCGCGATCACTGCGGAGACCGGCATCACCACGGCGCGCCGGTACCAGCCGCTTTCCCGGAACCGGACGGTCAATGCGAACGCGCCGGCGAGCACGGCAAGCTGTCCCAGCTCCACCCCGACATTGAAGGCCAGCAGGGCCGGCACGGTCTGCCCGGCCGGCAGGCCGAGGCTCGACAACACGCCGGCAAAGCCCAGCCCGTGCAACAGGCCGAAGGCGAAGACCAGAGCCGGGCGCCAGGGCGCGGGTTCGGTGCGGAACAGGTTTTCCGCTGCCGCGTAGGCAATCGACACCGCGATCAGGGTCTCGACGAGCCGTTCGGGAAAGTCGATCAGGCCGAGCGCCGCCAGCGCCAGCGTCAGCGTGTGCGCGGCGGTGAAGGCGGTGATCTGCCAGATCAGTGGGCGGACATGCCGCGACGAGAAATACAGGGCGAGAATGAAAAGGACATGGTCCACCCCGTGCGGGAGGATGTGCGTCACCCCCCACACGATATACGTTCCCAGCAGGTCCATTGTCAGTCGAGATCCCCGTCCGCGACCGCGTCGATCGCGGCACGGACCCGGTCGGCGGCATAATGATGCAGCATGTGACCCCAGTCCGCATCGGTCTCGAGCCTGGCATTCGGCATGGTTTCCACCACGCGTCCCGAATGCATGTGTGTGTAGACCACTTCGTCATTCGGTCCGGCGAGAATGACGGTTGGCAGCGAGACCTCGCTGTAGCGCTCTTCTTGAGCGGCGAGGTGCCGGTTCACCGGTGCCATGTCGGCGGCATTGGCCTTGAAGACGGACGGGTTGAACAACCGGTTGATCCGCACCGTCTCGGCATAACCGTCAGGAACGGGTTGCGGCGCAAACGTGGTTTCCAGACCCGAATCGATCTGCCGCGGGCCCAGGATCGGCACGAAGACCCGCGTGACCAGCGGACCGAGCACCGGAATCCGCGAGGCCCGGTTGTACCAGGCCGCCTCGCCGACATCGCTGCGCAGCGCCGGCGCGATCAGCACGAGGCCGGTCAGATCCGAGCCGTGATCGATGGCGAGCCGCATCGTGATGGCTCCGCCCCAGCTGTGGCCGACCACGATGGGGTCTTCCAGCGCCAGCTCTTCCATCAGGGCACGGATCAGGGCCGCTTCGCGCTCTGGCGTCCAGCGGCCGTCCGGGCGTTCGCTCCACCCCAGGCCCGGGCGGTCAATGTAAACCGCGCGATAGCCGTCGAGATGCCCGGACAGCGCAAGGCGCATGTCCTCGCCATTCGAGGAGGCGCCGTGGATCACCAGCACGGCGGGGCCGCTGCCTTCCTCGACATAGCGGATGCGCGCGCCGTCGATCTCGACATAGTCGCCCGGTGGAGCGGGAATTTCGGAACCGGCGGACCCGGCCAGCAGGAAGGCGGCGGTGGCAGCCATGATCGTTTCGGTCCTCATCGCGTCAAAGCGTCCGGCCGCGCAGTCGGGCGCGGATGCGCGCGGCATTCTGTTCCGCCAGCTCATAGGCGGGGTAGATTTCCAGCGCCTGTTCATAGGCTTCCAGCGCGGCTTCGGGCCGGTTCGCCTGTTCCAGCGTGCGCCCGAGAAGGTAGAAGGCATCGAACCGCCGGGGTTCCAGCGTCAGCGCCCGGTTCAGCGCCTGCAGCGAGAACTCCCAGTCCTGCCGCGCCTGCGCGATCTGGGCGGAGCGCAGCCAGCCCTCGGCGAAATCCGGTTCCAGCCTGTTCACATGATCGAACATGCGCGCAGCCAGATCGGCTTCGCCGGCTATCAGCGCTTCCTCGCCGCGCTCCATCAGAAGATCGATGGTCGCACTGTCCGCATCGGCCCACAGGGCCAGCACTTCCTGCGCGATATCGGCGGCCTCGCCCTCTTCGGCCGACTGCAGGGCCTGGAGCCGGGCCTCGAGGCGCTCTTCGGGTTCCAGCACCGGCTGTTGCGGGGCGTCCGGTATCGTGACGGCCTGGAGCGCGAGGGCGAGAAGGGTCGTGATCATGGCGTTGGAAGATAAGCCACTCGGCCCGGGCGTAAAGCGGCGCGCGCCTTCATGACCGCAATTTCATCGGAACGGGATCGCCGGAAACGAAAAACGCCCCGGCGAGCCGGGGCGTTTGAAGACATCGTCGCGTCAGGTCGCGTTCGGACTAGCCGGCGCGCGCCTTGTAACGCGGGTCTTTCTTGTTAATCACGAAGACCCGGCCACGGCGGCGGACCACCTGGCAATCGCGGTGGCGGTTCTTCAGCGATTTGATCGAGCTGCGCACCTTCATCGGACCGGCCCTCAAACTGTGAAAAAACCCGCATGGCTGCGGGGGAGCGGGCGATGTAGTGGAAGGCGGGGCGGGTGTCAACGCCCTGCGGCCGCCCCGGCGCAGCCTTACCACACCGTTAGTTGCCCGGTCGGAAGGCGCGCAATAGTTTCCGCGCCATGCGCTGTCTGATTGCCAGTCTCGTCCTGCTCGCCGCGCCGGCCACGGTGTCGGCGCAAGGCCTCACCGAGGTCGATGTCGAGCTCGTGCTCGCCGTCGACATCTCCTATTCCGTCGACCTCGAAGAGGCGCGCCGCCAGCGCGAAGGCTATGTCGCCGCGCTCGCCCATCCCGACGTGATCAGCGCCATCCAGGCGGGCCCGCACGGCCGCATCGCGGTGACCTATGTGGAATGGGCCGATGCCGGCTTCCAGCGCCCCGCCGCGCCCTGGACGCTGATCGCCAGCGAGGCCGACGCGATGGCGTTTGCCGCCGTTGTCGCCGCCGCGCCGCTGGAGCGCGGCCACTACACCGCGATCGGGTCGGCGATTGCCGACGGGGTCGAGCGAATCGAGACCAACGCATTCCAGGGCATTCGCCGGCTGATCGACATTTCCGGCGACGGGCCGCAGAACCACGGCATGGACCTCGTCGAGGCACGGGCGATCGCCCGCGCGGCGGGGATCACCGTCAACGGCTTGCCGATCATCACCGAACGTCCGGGCCACTGGACCCGGCCCGCCGAAATCAATCTCGACGAATATTTCGATCGCAACGTGCTGACCGGGCCGGGCGCCTTCGTGCTCGCCGTGCGCGAGCCGGAAGACATCCAGATGGCCATCCTTCGCAAGATGACGCTGGAAATCGCCGGGGCCGCGCCGTCGCGCAGCGAACTGACCGGCCTGGCTCCCTGATTCGATGATCCGCCTCGTCAGCCTCGTCCTCGCGCTTGCCTGCGCCGCGCCCGCCGCCGCCCAGTGGGACGATGACTGGCTGGTGCGCGAGCCGCAATTTGACGAGACCGGCCGCATGATCGTCGATGTCGAGATCGTGTTCGCCGTCGATGTATCCTCGTCGATCGACGAGGAGGAGGCGCTGCGCCAGCGCCAGGGCCATGTCGCCGCGCTCGCCGATCCCGACGTGATTTCCGCCATCGAGGCCGGCGGCGAAGGCCGCATCGCCGTCATCTATGTCGAGTGGGCCGATGCCGGCTTCCAGCGCGTTGTCGCGCCATGGACCGTCATCGCGGGCCCGGAGGATGCCGAGCTGTTCGCCGGGACGCTGGCCGCCGCGCCCTTCGTCTCGGGCCGGCGCACCGCGATCGGCGCGGTGATCGACACCGCGACCCAGCTCCTGCAGACCAACGCCTATGCCGGCCGGCGCCTGGTGATCGATATTTCCGGTGACGGTCCGCAGAATGCCGGCCCGCCCCTCACCGCTGCACGCGAGGCGGCCGATGCGGCCGGCATCACCGTCAACGGCCTGCCGATCCAGTCCTCCCGCCAGGATCCCTTCCGCCCCCCTGTGAATATCGACGTGGCACGCTATTTCGAGAATCACGTGATCGTCGGCCCCGGATCTTTCGTGATGCGCAGTGAAACCCACGAGGATTTCGTGACAGCGCTGCGCCGGAAGCTCATAGTCGAGATCGCCGGATTGTCGCCTGATGCAGCCATGTCGAGTGATGGATGAAACAGCTTCTCGCCGCGTGTTCCGCCCTCCTGTTTGCCGCGCCGGCCCTGGCCCAGGACGAACCCTTCTCCGACTGGTTGAATGATTTCCGTCCGCGTCTCGAGGCGCAGGGCGCCAGCCCGCAGACCGTCTCGGCCATGCTCGACGGGCTTGAGCCCAATCCGCTGGTGATCGAGCGCGACCGCACCCAGCCCGAATTCGTACGCCCCTTGTGGGAGTATCTCGAGATCGCCGCGTCGGAGCGCCGCGTCAGTGACGGCCAGTCGGCCCTGCGCGAAAACCACGTCACCTTCCAGACCGTCGAGGCCAGTCTCGGCGTTCCGCGCGAGATTGTCGCTGCGATCTGGGGGCTGGAATCCTCCTATGGCGCAATCACCGGCGATCTCGATGTCGTCCAGTCGCTCGCCACGCTCGCCTGGGAAGGCCGCCGCCGCAACTGGGCCGAGGCCCAGCTCTTCGCGGTCGCCGAAATGCTCGACCGGGGCTATGCCTATCGCGGCGAATTGCTCGGCTCCTGGGCCGGGGCGATGGGCCAGACCCAGTTCATCCCGGAAACCTATCTCGCCCGCGCCGTCGATTTCGACGGTGACGGTCATCGCGACATCTGGACCAATTACGGCGATGCGCTGGCCTCGACCGCCAACCTCCTCGCGCGCGCGGGTTGGGCCGAGGGCGTGCCGCCTGCCGTCGAGGTCGTCGTGCCGGACGATTTCGACCTGTCGAACTGGAATCCGGACCAGCAGCGCATGACCGCCGAATGGGCGCTGCGGGGCATCACCCGCGCCGATGGCGAGGACTGGAGCGCCGACCTCAACATGCGCGCCGCGCGGCTGATCCTGCCGGCGGGCCTGCACGGGCCGGGCTTCCTGACCTATTCCAATTTCAACGCCATCAAGCGCTACAACAACTCCACCTCCTATGCGCTGGGCGTATGGCTGCTGGCCGAGCGCCTCGCTGGCCGCGGCGAGATCCACCAGGACTGGCCGCTCGACAATCCGCCGATCTCGCGTTCCCAGACCCAGGACATGCAGGAATCGCTCGTTGCGCTGGGCTACAATCCGGGTGTCCCGGACGGCATTTTCGGCCCGAACACGCGCAGCGCCCTGATGGCCTTCCAGCGCCAGCGCGGCCATCTCGCCGATGGCTATGCCGGCCGGCTGATGTATGACGCGGTGATCGCTGCCCGCAACGCCGCGCAGGCGGGGGAGTAGATCGGCTTTTCCCTCCCCTCGAAGGGGAGGGACGCGAGCGGCTTGCGTGAGCAAGACGGGAGCGGGGTGGGGTGAGCGTTCCTGTTTCTCTGGGTTTCCCGCGCAGGCGGGAACCCGAAACCGGGTGCCAGCTTCAGGTCCCCATTTTCATGGGGACCCCATCACAATTCAGATTGACGTTTCCCGGACGCGCGTTAGCGCGATCCGGGATCCAGTCTGGTCCCCGGCCTTCGCTTTGCGAAACCGGGGAGCGTCGGAACGGACTATCTCCCCTTCTTCAGCGCCCGCCAGGCAAACCGCGCCGGGTGCAGCGTCTCGCGGCCGGCGCGTTCCAATGGTGAGGGTTCGCCGCACAGATCGCTCGCCAGCGCCTCGGCCAGCAGCGGCGCATGGGCAAAACCCCGGGCGCCGAGACCGCTCAGCACCGCCATGCGCCTTTCCATCCCGTCCGCCGCGGCGTCCGGAACGGCACCGCCGCGCGCGGCCTCTCCCCAGACCTGACCGTAGAACGGTCCGGGCAGCGCCCCGGCCACGGGCAGGCGGTCGTTTGTCGCCGCGCGGGCTTCCCCCCACACCGTGTTCACCTTGCCGAGCGCGGCATGGACGTTCGGAACGAATTCGCGTGCCCCGGCCCGCAGTTCGGCCTCGGCATCCTCGTTCGTCCGGGCATCGGAATAGCGTTCATGGGTTGCGCCGACGAGAATGCCGCCCGGCGCGGCAGCGGCATATCCGCCCCAGGTCACGGGATGGGCCGGGACCGGCCCGTTCGCATCGAACACCATCAGCCGGCCGGGATCATCCTCCATCGCGACCTGGTGTCGCGACAGCAGGCGTGCCTGCCGCGCGCCGCCGCAATGCACGACCTGCGCGGCGAGCATCAGCACCCGGCCGTCCTCACGGCGCAGCCCCCACCCCGCGTTCGACGGTTCGAACACGGCCGCGCGGTCGTCGATCACCGGCGTGTCGCCGGCAAGGGCGTGGACGAGCCGGGACGGTTCGAACCGTCCGCTACGCGCCATCCACAAGCCGGGCCAGTGGGCACGGAAGTCGTAACCCTCGCCCATCGCGCCCGCGAGGTGTTCAAGGCGCAGGATATCGGCCTCGTCCTTCGCCATGCGCATCACGCCTTCGGGATGGAATCCGTCGAGCCCGTCATAGAGTGCGCGCGCATATTCGAATGCCGCCAGTGTGGCGCGGACATGCGGCCGGTCGGCGAATTCGAGACGCGGGGTCAGCATGCCGGCCGGCGCACCGGACGCGCCCGATGCCAGCCCGCCTTCGGCGAAGATCACCGCCTCGCGGCCCCGAACGCGCAGCGCATGAGCCAGGCTCGCCCCGGCGATCCCGCCGCCGATGATCGCGACCGGACCCTCGACGGCTTGGGTGCGGGGAAAGCGATCCGGTGTCTGCGGCGCAGCGCCTTCGAACACGGCTTCGAGGCGCTCGCGCTTGCGGCCATGGCCGGGCTTCTTCTCGACCCGGAAACCGGCGGCCTGCAGACCGCGCCGCACTCCGCCCGCCACGGTGAAGGTCGCCGCAACGGCGCCGGGCGCCGACAGGCGGGCCATCTCGCGGAACACCGCATCCGACCACATTGCTTGGTTCTTCACAGGGGCGAAACCGTCAAGGAACCAGGCATCGACGCGCGCTTCCAGGTTCGCCAGTGCCGCCTCGGCTTCGTCGTGAAAGACGGTGATCGCGAAACGGTCGTCGTCGAAGCGGATGCGGTGCGCACCTTTCAGCGCCGGCGGCCACTTGTCCGCGAGCCGTTCGCAGAGCGCCGCGAGTTCAGGCCAGGCGCTCAGCGCCCGCCGCGCGTCCTCGCTTGAAAGGGGGTGCTTCTCGATCGTGACGAAATGCAGCCAGCCGGAGGCGGGGCCTTCGCGCCGCCAGAGATCCCAAAGCGCCAGCGCATTGAGACCCGTGCCGAAACCGAGCTCGCCAACCGTGAAGACCGGCTGGCCGCGCCAGCGTTCGGGCAGGCCGCAGCCTTGAAGAAAGACGGCGCGGGTCTCGGCCAGCCCGTCCTCCTTCGAGAAATAGACATCGCCATAGTCCGGCGCGACCGGGCCGCCGGCCTGCCAGTCGAGCACCGGCGGATCGAGGACGAGCTTCACCATCGCCTAGCGGAAAATGCCGCGCCCTTCGCGCGGTCCGACGAACAGCCAGATGATGAAACCGATGATGGGAAGGACAAGGATCAGCGCGATCCAGGCGGCGCGCACCCAGCCGGAATAGCGCGAGCGCGCGATCTGCATGATCGCATACACGTCGAAGACCAGGACGAGCAGTCCGATCGGCCCGCCGATATGCAATTCGAACACGAGACAGGCTCCCTCGCCGATCCTGACGAGGGAGCCTATCAGTGCATTTCGAACGCGTCAGCTTGCCGTTATGTCACGCTTCAGGCCGGCACCCATTCCTTCTCCCCTCGGGGGAGAAGGTGCCCGCAGGGCGGTTGAGGGGTTATCTTCAAAACCACCCCTCACCCCGGCCCTCTCCCCCGAGGGGAGAGCGACTGTC
>NZ_JBHRSV010000006.1:0-48805 GCF_042643335.1 Hyphobacterium vulgare | reverse complement strand
GACAGTCGCTCTCCCCTCGGGGGAGAGGGCCGGGGTGAGGGGTGGTTTTGAAGATAACCCCTCAACCGCCCTGCGGGCACCTTCTCCCCCGAGGGGAGAAGGAAATGCCTGATATGCGCTGAACGCTTCAGGTCCCCATTTTCATGGGGACCCCAGCCGAACGACGAGACCCCGGTCTTCGCTTCGCGAAACCGGGGAGCGTCGGAGTCCGTTTTCCTCCCCCGTTCACGGGGGAGGTGTCAGCGCAGCTGACGGAGGGGGGAATCCCCCCCTCGCCCCCGAGCAAGTCCGGGGCACTCCCCCCGCAAGCGGGGGGAGAAAACGAAGATTGCGGCCTAAGCGCCCTTCTCCAGATCCTTCGACCACTGACCCAGAGCGGCGAGGCCGTTCATTCGGGCGCGGTGGTTGAAGGCGGCCTGACCGGCCTTCACGTCGCCGGTCTTGCCCCACGCCTTCAGCGGCGCGGCCTGCAACGCGCGGCCATAGGAGAAGGTCAGCGGCCAGGGCAGGTCGTAGGCGGCGTTCATGGCGTTGAGGTGCGCGGTCGCCTGTTCGTCGGACTGGCCGCCCGAGAGGAAGGCGATGCCCGGCACGGCGGCCGGCACGCAATTCGACAGGCATTGCACCGTCATGTCGGCGACTTCCTCGACCGTGGCCTGGTCGGCGGATTTCTGGCCGGAAATGATCATGTTCGGCTTCAGGATCGTGCCTTCGAGCACGACGCCTTGCGCGAACAGCTCCTCATAGAGGCGCTTCAGCGTGTATTCGGTGACTTCGTAGCAGCGCTCGATCGTGTGGTCGCCGTCCATCAGGACTTCCGGCTCGACGATCGGGACGATGTTCGCTTCCTGGCACAGCGCGGCATAGCGGGCGAGCGCGTGCATGTTGACGTTGATGCCGTATTGCGACGGGATGGAGTCATCGCCCTCGCGGCCGATATCGATCACGGCGCGCCATTTCGCGAAGCGCGCACCCAGCTCGTAATATTCGTTGAGACGGTCGCGCAAACCGTCGAGGCCCTCGGTGATGGTCTCGCCCGGCGCGCCGGCCAGCGGCTTGGCGCCGGTATCGACCTTGATCCCCGGAATCGAACCGGCATCGGTGATCAGCTTGACCAGCGGCGTGCCGTCCGCGGCGTTCTGGCGGATCGTCTCGTCATAGAGGATGACGCCGGAAATGTGCTGCGACATGGCCGGCTCGGTGCGGAACAGCATTTCGCGCCAGTCGCGGCGCTTTTCGGCGCTGGATTCCAGACCGATGGAATCGAAGCGCTTCTTGATCGTGCCGGTCGATTCGTCGGCGGCGAGAATGCCCTTGCCCGGGGCGACCATGCCCAGAGCGGTTTCGTTCAGCTGATCGAGATCCATGCCCGTTCCCCCGGTTTGAAGTGCGCCGTTTGTGGCGGCTCTATTCCGTTTCGTAAAGCACCACGACGCCCGGCAGCGTCTTGCCTTCCATCCATTCGAGGAAGGCGCCGCCCGCGGTGGAGATGAAGGTGAAATCGCGCGACACGCCCGCGGCGTTGAGCGCGGCGACCGTGTCACCGCCGCCGGCCACGGCGATGAGGCCGTTTTCCTTGACCCGCTTGGCGACATAGCGCGCGGCCTCGACCGTCGCGGTGTCGAAGGGTTTCGTTTCGAACGCGCCCAGCGGACCATTCCAGATGACGGTTTTGGAGGCATCCACCGAATCGGCGAGCGCATCCACGGTTTCCGGACCCGCATCGAGAATCATCCAGCCGGCGGGAACCTCGCCTGACGGGACGGTGCGGCTGTCGGCGTTCTCGGCGAATTCCTGCGCGATGACGACATCGACCGGCAGGATGATCTCGCAGCCCGCCTCTTCCGCGCCGCGCAGGATGGAGCGCGCGGTGTCGGCGAAGTCCGGTTCGTAAAGGCTCTTGCCGACGCCGTGACCTTGCGCGGCGAGGAAGGTGTTGGCCATGGCACCGCCGATGAAGAGGCGGTCGACCTTCTTCACCAGATTGGCAAGCAATTCGATCTTGGTGGAGACCTTCGCCCCGCCGACCACGGCGAGCACCGGGCGTTTCGGGTCTTCCAGCGCCTGAACCAGATGGTCGATCTCGCGCTCCATCGCCAGACCGGCATAGGCGGGCAGGTATTCCGCGACACCGGCCGTCGAGGCGTGGGCACGGTGCGCGGCGGAAAAGGCGTCGTTGACGTAGAGATCGCCCAGTTCGGCGAGCGCCTTCGCGAAGTTCGGGTCGCCCGTCTTGCCGCCATCGGGGCGGCGTTCCTCGCCCTTGTGGAAGCGGGTGTTCTCCAGAAGCAGAACCTGGCCCGGCTCCATCGCGGCGATGGCCGCGGCGGCATCCTCGCCGGTGCAGTCATTGCAGAAGCCGACCGGGGCGCCCATCAGCTCGGCGAGCGCGTCGGCGACCGGGGCAAGGCTCTCTTCCGGCACGACCTTGCCTTCCGGGCGGCCGAAATGCGCCAGCAGGATCACTTTCGCCTTGCGGCGCTTGAGGTGTTCGATGGTCGGCAGGGCGGCCGAGAGCCGGGTCGTGTCGGTGACCTGTCCGGCCTTCATCGGCACGTTGAAGTCGACGCGCACAAGGACACGCCTGTTCTCGACGTCGGTTTCCTCGATGCGGCGGAGCTTGCCCGGAACGGCCATGTCGAACCTCGTCGGTGTCGCTTAAAGGAAACGTCCCATCGCCGCCGCCGTGTCGATCATGCGGCAGGCGAAGCCCCACTCATTGTCATACCAGGTCATGACGCGGGCGAGACGGCCGCCGATGACATTGGTCTTGTCGATCGCGCAGATCGAGGAGCGCGGGTCGTGATTGTAGTCGATCGAAACGAGCGGGATCGAATCATAGCCGAGAATGCCCTTCATCGGGCCGTCAGCGGCGGCGCGGATCGCAGCGTTGATTTCCTCGGCGCTGGTGTCGCGGGCGGTCGCGACCACCATGTCGATCAGCGAGACATTCGGGGTGGGGACGCGCACGGCGGCGCCGTCGAGCTTGCCCTTCAGTTCCGGCAGGACGTCGCCGACGGCCTTGGCCGCGCCGGTCGTGGTCGGGATCATCGACATGGCGGCCGCGCGGGCGCGGTGCAAATCCTTGTGATTGCGGTCCAGCGTCGGCTGGTCGCCGGTATAGGCGTGGATCGTGGTGACGTGGCCGCGCTCGATGCCGACGGCGTCATTGACGACCTTGGCCACCGGGGCGAGGCCGTTGGTGGTGCAGGACGCGTTCGACACAACGATGTCGTCCGCCGTCAGCGTGTGGTGATTGACGCCGTAGACGATGGTCTTGTCGGCATTCTTGGCCGGGGCGGAGACGAGGACGCGTTTGGCGCCCGACTTCTCGATATGCGCCATCGACTCGGCCTTGGAATTGAACTTGCCGGTGCATTCCAGGACGATGTCGATGCCGAGATCGCCCCAGGGCAGCTGGGACGGGTCGCGGTTGGAGACTTTCTGGATCCGGCCGAAGCCGCAATCGATCCAGTCGTCGCCGACCGTGATTTCGCCCGGGAAACGGCCATGAACACTGTCGTATTTCAGCAGGTGCGCGTTGGTTTCCGGGGTCGAGGAGTCGTTGATCGCGACGACTTCGACATCACCGGAACGCTGTTCCTCGTAAACCGCACGCAGTGCCAGACGGCCAATGCGGCCAAACCCCGTGATTGCGACGCGAACGGCCATGCCCGGACTCCTTCAAAGGCTAGCAGCGGTGTTTCGCGGCGCCGTTTAGCCGCTATCGTTCCCGGCGTCCACCGGCGCCCATTGCCGCGAGGCAGCGCTCCAGCGACTCCTGCCAGTGCGGCAGGACGACACCATATTCCTGCCGCGCGCGGGCGAGGTCCAGCCGCGTATCGGCCGGGCGCGGAGCGCGGGTCGGGAAGTCGGCGGTGGTGATCGCGTCGACCGGCGTCGACAGACCGGCACCGCGGAGCACCGCCACCGCGAAGCCGTGCCAGCTGGTATCGCCCTCGGCCGCAACATGAAGCAGACCGCCCGGTGCGCCGGACCGCAGCGCCTGACCCAGCGCCAGAAGTGCGTCGGCCAGCGCCCCCGCCTCGGTCGGGCGGCCGAACTGGTCGGCGACGACGGTCAGACGGTCGCGTTCGGTCCCAAGACGAAGCATGGTGCGTACGAAATTCGAGCCTTCGGGCGCGTAGACCCAGGACGTCCGCGCCACCAGCGCGCCGGGATGGGCGGCGCGCACGGCGGCCTCGCCCTCGGCCTTGGTCTGTCCGTAGACATTGACCGGGCAGACCGCATCGGTCTCGGTGTAGAGCGCGCCCTTCTTCCCGTCGAAGACATAGTCCGTGGACACATGGATGAAGGGGATGTTCGCGGCCGCCGCGGCCCGGGCCAGCGCCGCCGGTCCGCTCACATTGACCGCTCGGGCGGCCTCCGGCTCGTCCTCGGCGCGGTCGACGGCGGTGTAGGCGGCGGCATTGATCACCAGATCTGGACGCATACCGCCAACGAGATCGCCGAGACCCGTCGGGTTTGCGAGATCGATCTGCGGCCGTCCGGCAGCGACCATCGTTATACCCGACCGGTCTCCGCGTTCGAGCAGGGCACGGGCCAGCTGGCCCTTGAGGCCGATGACGAGAATCTTCATGCCCCGTCCCGTTCGAAATCGGCCGGGGCGTCGGCCAGCGCGGGATGTTTCAGATCCTTGCCCGCCAGCAGAGCCTCGCCTTCCGTCACCGGCCAGTCGATGCCCAGCGCCGGGTCATTCCACTTGATGCCGGCATCGCATTCCGGGGAATAGGGAGCGTCGACCTTGTAGGCGATCTGGGTGCCCGGCTCGAGCGCGCAGAAGCCGTGCGCAAAGCCGCGCGGCACCCAGAGCTGCAGCCCGTTTTCGACCGACAGGACGATGCTGGCCGAGCGGCCATAGGTCGGCGAGCCGTGGCGGATATCGACGATGGCATCGAACAGGGAGCCGGCCGAACAGCGCACCAGCTTGCCCTGGGCAGCCGGCGGGCGCTGGTAATGCAGGCCGCGGACGACGCCGCGCACGAGCGAGCGCGACGCATTGTCCTGCACGAATATTGTGTCAACGCCGGTGTGTTCGCGAAATCGTTTCGCCGACCAGGTTTCCTCAAACCAGCCGCGATCGTCGTGAAACCGGTGCGGTTTCAGAATGTAAGCGTCGGAAAACGGCGCGAGCGGCTGGGCGAGGACAGGCGTGTTCATGCCCTTTCGCTAGCGCTCCGGGCCTGCGCTGTCGAGACTTCGCAGCGGCGCGAGAGACTTGTCACGCGGGACCCGGGCTGTCAGAACCGCCTTAACACACTGGTGAACGCTGTAATCGGGTTTCAGGCATGAAGGTTCTTGTACTCGGCGGTGACGGCTTCTGTGGTTGGCCGACCGCGCTCCACCTGTCCAATCAGGGTCATGACGTCGTCATCGTGGACAATCTGTCCCGCCGCAAGATCGATATCGAGCTTGAGGTCGAGTCGCTGACTCCGATCCAGCCGATGTCGAAACGCCTTGAGGCCTGGAAGGAGGCGTCGGGCAAGGAGATCCGCTTTGTCGATCTCAATATCGGCAAGGACTACCAGGAACTGGTCGATCTGATCGTGGCGGAAGCGCCTGATTCCATCGTCCACTTCGCCGAGCAGCGCGCCGCGCCCTATTCGATGAAGTCGGCGCGCCACAAGCGCTACACGGTCGACAACAATCTCAACGCCACGAATGACGTGCTGGCCGCGATCGTGGAAACCGGCCGCGACATCCATCTCGTCCATCTCGGCACGATGGGCGTCTACGGATACGGCACGGCGGGGATGAAAATCCCGGAAGGCTATCTGAAGGTGAAGGTCGACACGTCGGAAGGCCCGAAGGAACAGGAAATCCTGTACCCGGCCAATCCCGGCTCGATCTATCACATGACGAAGACGCAGGATCAGCTCTTCTTCCATTTCTACAACAAGAATGACGGTGTGAAGATCACCGACCTGCACCAGGGGATCGTGTGGGGTACGCAGACCGAGGAAACCCGCAGGGACGAGCGGTTGATCAACCGGTTCGACTATGACGGCGATTACGGCACGGTGCTGAACCGCTTCCTGATGCAGGCCGCCGTCGGCCACCCGCTGACCGTACACGGCACGGGCGGGCAGACCCGCGCCTTCATCCACATCCAGGACACGGTGCGCTGCATCCAGCTGGCGGTCGAAAACCCGCCGAAGCGCGGCGAGAAGGTCCGCATCATGAACCAGATGACCGAGACGCACCGCGTCCGCGACCTGGCGAAGATGATCGCCGACATGACCGGTGCGGAGATCGCCAACCTGCCCAATCCGCGCAACGAGGCCGATGAAAACGACCTTCACGTGGAAAACGACACCTTCCTGTCGATGGGTCTGAAGCCGATCACGCTGGAGGCCGGCCTGATGGAAGAGGTCACCGAGATCGCGCGCAAATACGCCGACCGCTGCGACCGCTCGAAGGTTCCGTGCGTGTCCTACTGGAACGAGACCCGCAAGGCGGACCAGACGCCGCCGCCGCTGAAAGCGGTCTCCTGACGCTTGGAAAGGCCGGTCCCGCGACCGGCCTTTTTCGTCAGAGCGCACCCTCTCTGGGCCAGCCGGGCGAATGCGGATCGCCATGTCCGCGTTCCGGGCTGATGAAGGCCACGGCCTCGCGGATCTGTTCGGCCGACGGTTCCAGATGGCAGAAGAAGGCGAGCTGTTCGATAAAGCGCTCCGGACGCACCAGCGCCTTTTCGTAGCTCGCCATCGCCAGCGGTGCCGGCGGCCGGGCGATCAGCTCTTGCGCCTTTCCATAGAGCCACAACACGTCATTCAGGGCTTCGGCCACCAACTGGCCGGTCAGCATGTGGATGCGCGCCGCCGCTGCGGCGGGATCGCGGAAGACGGAGATCAGGCGCGGCGAGGGAAGGGTTTCGAGGACATCGCGGGCATAGAGCGCGCCATGCGGGTCTTTCCAGCCCCAGGGCCGGCCCTCGGCGGCACGCGCCGCGATAACCGGACGCATGCGCTCGAGGGCGGCGGCGTAATCGGGGTGATTCACATCGCCGAGATAGGCGATATTGCCGCGTGCGGCCTGGATGTCGAGGTCCTCGTTATTTCCCCGCCCCTGACGCGCGCCCATGTCCATGCCGATGATGCGCAGCACGCCGGCCACCATCGAGGTGCCGCCGCGTGGTGCGCCGAAGACCAGCACGCCGGAGGCCGGTTCGTCAGCCGCCGGGGTCAGAATGTCGAGCGGTTCGGAGCGTTCATACATCAGTTCGCCTCCCGCAGGCGGTCACCGAGCCGGTTCATGAAATCGAGACAGGCGGCGAGCTGGTCGATGGCGAGGAATTCGTCGGGCTGGTGCGCCTGGGTGATCGAACCGGGACCACAGACGACGGTGGGAATACCGGCGTGCTGGAACTGGCCGGCCTCGGAGCCGAAGGAGACGGTGCGCGTCGCGTTGTCGCCGGTGAGCTGGCGGGCCAGACGTTCGGCCGGGCTGTCGGCGTCGGGGCGAAGCGCGGGAACGTCGCTGCGCTGATGAACGTGGACGCAGGCACCCGGCGCATGGCGGCGCATCTCGGCCTCGACCACCTTCGCCCGTTCGCGCAGGGCACGGCCGACCGCGTGGGCATCGTCCCAGGGCGCGGGGCGCATCAGGCTTTCAAACCAGGCTTCGCGCGCGAGGATATTCGTGGCGGTGCCACCGCCCATCTGACCGATCGTGATCGTGCCGTAGGGCGGGTCGAAGGGTGAATCCGCCGGGGCGGCATCGCGCCAGCGCGCTGCTTCGTCGTGGAGAAATTGCATCAGCGGAACGGCGTGCGTGACCGCGCAGGCGCCATCCTCGACCCGCGAGGAATGCGCTTCCTTGCCGGTGATCTCGACCCGGACCGAATAGAGTCCCTTGTGCCCGGTCACGACTTTCATTTCCGTCGGCTCGCCGACAATGCAGGCTGACGGCTTCGGTCCGTTCGCGACGATCCGGTCGATCATTGCCGGCGCGCCGAGACAGCCGACCTCCTCGTCATAGGAGAAGGCGAAGTGAACGGGGCGCTTCAGATCGCCCTTCGCGAAGTCTTCCGCCGCGACGAGGGCGCAGGCGATGAAGCCCTTCATGTCGCAGGTGCCGCGCCCGTAAAGCAGGCCGGAACGCTCTTCCATGGCAAAGGGATCGCTCGACCAGTTCTGGCCGTCCACCGGCACGACGTCGGTATGGCCGGACAGAACGACGCCGCCGTCGACATCGGGCCCGAGAATGGCGTGGAGGTTGGCCTTGGAGCCGTCGGCATTGGAGACGCGCTCGCATCGCGCGCCGAGCGCGATCAGCCGGGCCTCGACATCGGCGATGAAGGTGAGGTTGGAATTGCGCGATGTCGTGTCGTGCGCGATCAGTTCGCCGAGCAGTCGTCGTGCGGCGTCGATCTTGTCCGTGGCTGCCATTGGCCTGTCTCCTTCACCAAAGCGCATGGCATGGCGGCCCGATGCTGACAACCGCGGCCGTGCGTTAGCAATCGGGAAACCGTGCTTGCTCACGCGGAATTAAACCGCCGAGGCGTAAAGGCGTCGATGGTGAACGGAGTCCTTCGGGCGTCATGGGCATTTTGCGAAAATTGTCGGCTTTTGTGCGCAGCCGGTCCGGCAATGTCGCGACCGCCTTCTGCATCCTGCTGGCGCCATTGACGGTACTGGCCGGAGGGGCCGTCGACTTCAACCAGGCCATGAATGCCCGCGCGCGCCTGTCCGAGGCGCTCGATGCCGCCGGCCTGGCCGTCGCTACGCGGCCCGAACTGAGTGCCGCGGAAGCCGAACGGGTCGCGCTCGACTTCATCCGGGCGAATTATCCGGTGCGCGATGTCGGCGAGGTGCAGAACCTTTCCGTCTCCCTCGACAACGTCACCGGAACGGTCCGGATATCGGGTGAATCGGAAATCGAGACGGCGCTGCTCGGCCTGATCGGCATGAACACGATCACCGTTGGGTGGGAAACCGAAATCCAGCAGGCGCGCCAGAATCTCGAACTCGTCATGGTGCTCGACAATACCGGCTCGATGTCCGGCCAGAAACTGGCCTCGCTTCGCAGCGCCGCCCTGACCCTGACCGATGCCCTGCACGCCAGCGCGGTGGAGCCTGACCGTCTTCGTATCGGCCTTGTTCCGTTCGCGGCAACAGTGAATGTCGGCACCGTGAACGCTCGCGCATGGTGGCTGGATCCGGATGGCCGCTCGCCCGTGCACGGCGAATGGATGGGACCGGATCCGCATCCGTCGCACTGGGAATTGTTCGACGAGATGAGAAACACGAGCTGGGGCGGCTGCGTCGAGGCGCGTCCGATCCCGTTCGATGTCGACGATACCGAACCGAACAGCGCCGACCCGGCGACCCTCTTCGTGCCCTATCTGGCACCGGACGAACCCGATATCGGGGGATACCGCAACGATTATCTCTCCGACGACCGGGGGCTGACGGGCGTGATCGAACGCCTGAGAGGTCTGCTCAAATATGAAGGCGGCCGGCCTTCGGACGGCTCCCCCAACCGGAGCTGCACCTCCCGCCCGATCACGCCGCTGACTTCGTCCCGCCGCACGATCGACACGGCGCTGAATGCGATGCAGGCAAATGGCAACACGAATGTCGCGATGGGGATCGGCTGGGGCGTGCGCGTGCTGTCGCCGCAGGCTCCGTTCACCGAGGGGCGGGCCTATGGCGACCGCGACACGATCAAGGCGATGATCATCCTGACCGACGGCGAAAACGTCATGTCGGGCGGCAATGGCGCGATGATGAGTGAATACGCCGCCTATGGTTACGCCGCCGACGGACGCCTTGGGGTACGCTCGGCCTCCGGCACGGTGCTGAGCCGGGCGGTGGACGAGCGGACGGCCGAAGCCTGCCGCGTCGCCCGCGAAAGCGGCATCCGGGTCTACGCGATCACCTTTCAGGTACGCGACAACCGGACGCGCGATCTGATGCGCGGCTGCGCCAGCAATCCGGCGCTGTATTTCGACAGCCCTGACAATGAAACGCTGCAAGACGTCTTCGAACTGATCGCAGGCGATCTGACCAATCTGCGTATCGCGCGATAACGTTTCAGGCACATCTAAAATTAACTTCCAATAAACTGCGTTTCCACACCCGGTTTTAACTGGCTGCACCTAGCATGCAGGCCGAAAAGGTAAATTTTTTCCTGAGGCCGACATGCGTGGATTTGATAAAATTCGAACCTTCCTTGCAGATGCCAGCGGGAATGTTGCGACGATTTTCTCGATCGCGCTGGCACCGCTGACGCTGATGGCGGGCGGCGCTGTGGACTTCAACCAGGCGATGGGCGCCCGTGCGCGTCTCGCCGAGGCGCTGGATTCTGCCGCGCTGGCGGTTGGCAGTCAGCCCGGTCTCGACGAGGACAGGGCCGAAGCAATGGTGATGGATTACATCACCGCAAACTACCCGGATCGCGATCCCGGTTCGGTGCAGAATGTCCAGGTGTCGATCGATGAACGCAACGGCATCGTCCGGGTTTCGGGTGAATCCCAGGTCCAGACCACGATGCTCGGCCTGATGGGCATGGACGCGATCACCGTCGACTGGATGAGCGAAGTTATGCGCGCGCGCATGAATCTCGAACTCGTCATGGTGCTCGACAATACCGGTTCGATGTCCGGCTCGAAAATCCGGGCCCTGCGCGATGCCGCCGAGGTGCTGACCGAAACCCTGTTCGACAATGCGTCCGACAGGGATGCCCTGAGCATCGGCCTCGTACCCTTCGCTGCAACCGTGAATGTCGGCACCCAGTTCGCGCGGGCCTGGTGGCTCGATCCCGAGGGCGAGGCGCCGCATCACGGCTCATGGATGGCCGGCGAGGCCGGAGACCGCAACAACGGTCACGGCAATGACGCCGATGGCTGCGATGACGGCAATCCGGGTCTCGGACAGGGCCGCGGCCGGGGCGGCGGTCAGCGCGACCCGGACAGCGACGCGTGCAACAACGAGGCGCTGCCGACGCATTGGGATCTGTTCGACGATCTGCGCAACACGAGCTGGGCCGGCTGTGTCGAAGCCCGCCCGATGCCCTACGACATCGAGGACGAAGCGCCCTCCGCCAACAATCCCGAGACGCTGTTCGTGCCCTATTTCGCGCCGGACGAGCCGGACGGGTACTGGAATGACTATCTCGACGACGGCCTGTCTCGGCGCGACCTGCGTGACATGGACGTATGGGACGTGCTGGGTCAGACGAGCCATTACAGCAATGGCCGGCCGTCGGGCGGCAATCCGAACCGGGCCTGCACGACCCAGCCGGTCACGCCGATGACGAATGACGAACGCACGATCCTCAATGCGATCCGTTCGATGGGTGCCAGCGGCAACACGAATATCCCGAACGGGATTGCCTGGGGCACGCGTCTGTTGTCGCCGCAGGAACCCTTCACCGAGGGCGCGCCCTTCGGCGACCGCGAGACGATCAAGGCGATGGTCATCCTGACCGACGGCGAGAACGTGATCTCGGGCGGCAATGGCGAGCTGATGAGCGATTACAATGCCTATGGCTATGCCGCCCAGGGCCGCCTTGGCGTTCGCACCTCCTCGGGCCGCCGCCTGTCGGAAGCGCTGGACGACCGCACGCTCGCCGCCTGCGCCTATGCCCGCCAGCAAGGCATAAGGGTCTATACGATCACCTTCCAGGTGAATTCGTCCTCGACCCGCCAGATGATGGAAGAATGCGCCAGCCATCCGAGCCTCTATTTCGACAGCCCGTCGAGCGAGGCGTTGCGCAATGCATTCGAACTGATCGCCGGCGACCTCAGCAATCTGCGCATTTCGCGCTGACCGCTTAGACGCCCGTTAGGGACATCCCGAAGAACCGCGTGCGGAACCCCCGTACGCGGTTCTTTCATGCCCGGCCGGAGGAGGCGGGGCATGGTCGGAACCTTTGTGAACCGGTTTGCGGCGCGCACGCATGGCAATGTCGCCATGGTGTTCGCACTGATGCTGCTTCCGATGACGCTGTTGTCGGGTGCGGCGGTCGATTTCCATCAGGCGATGAATGCCCGTGCCCGGCTGGCCGAGGCGCTGGATGCCGCCGCGCTGGCGGTCGGGGCCTCGCCCTACATCTCCGAGACGACGGCCGAACAGCTCGCCGCGGATTTCATCACGGCGAATTTCCCGGCACGGACGATCGGCCGCGTGGGATCGATCCAGGTCGTGTTCGATACGGCAGCGGACGCGGTCCGGGTTTCCGGCGAGGCGATCGTCGATACCGGTTTTCTCCGCCTGATGGGGATCAAGACGCTCACGGTCGACTGGGAAAGCGAGGTGGTACGGGCAAGGCAGAACCTCGAACTCGTCATGGTGCTCGACAATACCGGCTCGATGTCGGGGTCGAAGATCACGGCGCTGCGCGACGCGGCACGGCTGATGACGTCGATCCTGTTCGAAAACGCATCGGATTCCGACCGGCTCGCCATCGGGTTGGTGCCGTTTTCCTCGACGGTGAATGTCGGCACCCAGTTCGCGCGCGACTGGTGGCTTGATCCCGATGCTCAGAACCCCGATCACGCGGCGCACTTCTCCCCCGCAGCCAATCGGTGGGATCTGTTTGACACGCTGCAGGGGGCGAGCTGGCGGGGCTGTGTCGAAGCACGCCGGGTGCCGCTCGACATCGAGGATGCCGAACCCGACCCGGCCGATCCGGCGACGCTCTTCCTGCCCTATTTCGCGCCGGACGAACCAAGCGGATATTCGAACTTCGCCAACAGCTATCTGTCGGACCAGACCTCGTCGACGAATCTGCTCTACCGGCAGACCAATACCGCGAAATACTGGGGCCGCGATCCGAGCGGCGACGGACCGAACTGGGGGTGCACGGCGCGGCCGATCACGCCGCTGACCTCCCAGCGCTCGACGATCGACACCGCGATCAACGCGATGATCGCGAGCGGCACGACAAACATTCCGATCGGTGTGTCCTGGGGAGTGCGGGTGCTGTCGCCGCAGGCTCCGTTTACCGAGGGCGCCCCGTTCAGCGATCGCGACACGATCAAGGCGATGGTGATCCTGACCGATGGCGAGAACGTGTTGAACGGCCGGTCGAACATCAATTATTCGGATTATTCCGGATACGGATTTGTCCGCGAGGGCCGTCTGGGCGTCGTCACGTCAAGCGACAGCGCGCTGTCGAACGCGCTCGACGATCGTACGGCGGCGGCGTGTGCCTATGCCCGCGAACAAGGCATACGGGTCTATACCATCACCTTCCAGGTCAGTTCGACCTCGACGCGCGACATGATGCGGGATTGCGCCACGCATCCGAGCCTGTATTTCGACAGCCCGTCGAACGAGGCGCTGCGCAACGCCTTCGAACTGATTGCCGGCGATCTGACCAATCTGCGCCTGTCACAATAAAGCTCCTGTTTCCTCCCCCGTTTACGGGGGAGGTGTCGGCGCAGCCGACGGAGGGGGGAATAGCCCCCCCTCACCCCTTCGGGGCACTCCCCCCGCAAGCGGGGGAGAAACACAATTGCGGAACTTGCGGCGCCTCAGCCTTCCGGGCAGTTCGCGTCTTCGCGCGTGGGCAGGCACAGCAGTTCCATGCGGAAATAGAGCGCCTGGTTCGGGCCGATCGGTCCGCCCGGCGTGCCGCGCGGGCCGTAGGCGAGATCGGACGGGATGAAGAGTTCCCATTCCTCGCCGGTGCGCATCAGACCGAGGGCTTCGACCCAGCCTGCGATCAGGCGGTTGGACGGGAAATCCTCCGGCGCCTCTCGCTCATAGGAAGAGTCGAAGCCGTCGCCATTCGGGAACAGGCCTTCATAGTGGACGCGCACGATCTCGCCGGCTTCGGGCGAGGCGGCCTCTTCACCGGCGGCGCGCAGAACGCGCAGGCGCAGGCCCGACGGCAGGGCATAGACGCAGGGTCGCTCATCGATGGCTTCAAGCCAGAGTTCGGAATTGAGCTGGTTGCGGTCGCCCTGCGACGGGGCACCATTGAACTCGGCCTCGGGCGTGCCGGCATAGGCGTCCTCGAACTGCGTCAGGTCGCAGGATCGCGCGGCGACGAGGACCGACGCCGCGTCTTCGGGATTGCCGGGCACGGGCTGGGCCGGAGCGGCCGAGCAGGCAGCGGCGGTCAGGGTAATGGCGGCAAGGGCGATACGGCGCATGATTTTGACTCCGGGTCGTGAACGGTTCGGCCCGAGGTCTAGCGCAGACCGCCCGCCGCGCGGAAGACCTATTCGCTTTCGTCTGCGGCCCCGGCCGGTTGCATCATGCCGAGAATGGCCGGCCAGTTCGGCTCGAAATAGGCGAAGGCCGCATCCCAGGCCTCACCCTCACCCCAGCCGTCATGGCGGATGGTGACGCGGGTCTGTGCCTCGTTCAGCGGTTCGAAGCGGATGGTCAGATGGGTCAGGTGCGGCCGGACCTCCTCCATGTAGGGCGGCAGGGCCCAGGTGATCGACAGCAGTCGCTGGTCCTGCATCGCCAGGATGTGCGTGCCCTCGCTGCCGCGCATGCCCTCCGGCGCGTCGGGCAGGAACCAGATCTCGTAGCGGCCGCCCGGCTCCGGTTCGATCAGCGCGGCCGGCGCGAAGAAGGACAGGCCTTCCTCGGTCGTCCACATCTCCCAGGCCTCGGCAACCGGCCGGTCGACCACGGCTTCGGCCTCGATGGCGCGTTCGGATCGGATCGGGGCGGCCTGGATCAGAACCGACAGAGCCAATTCAGTCAGCATCGGTCTGTCCTTCGGCCACGGTCCTCATGCGATCGAGTACATACGGCCAGGCGCGCTCGAAATAGGTCTCCGCCTCGGCCCAGCCGGGGCCGGTCCCATACCCGTCATTGACGAGCGTCACGCGCGTGTGCGTCTCGTCGACCGGTTCGAACCGCAAGGTCACATGCGTATAATAGGCCCGGGTTTCCGGCAGGCTGGGCGGCGAGCGCCAAAGGAAGGAAAGCATCCGTCCGGCTTCGAGCGCGAGCAGGATGGCTCCGTCCGACCCCTGCTCGCCCTCCGGGGCGTCGGGAAGCATGATGATCTCGTAGCGACCGAGCGGGGCAAGGTCGACGCGGGCGCCGGGCGCGAAAAAGGACAGCCCCTCGGGCGTGGTCCACATCGCCCACAATTCTTCCGCCGGAGCTTCGATGACGGTTTCGGCGTTGACCTGTCCGTCGATGACGAAGCCGGGCTGCTGAACGGAAGCAATGAGGAGGATCGTCAGCATGATGCGGCCCCTACTTCAGTTTCGAGGCGGTGAAGGCCGCAGCAAAGGCCGCCGGCAAGGTCGGCAGCGAAGACACGACACCTGACCCGATCGTCGGCCCGGCCGGCAGGACGGACCAGCCCGGCAGGATGGCGTATTGCCCGACGATCACAACGCAAAGCGCAAGGCCAACATGAATTGCGGCCTTCACCCATCCCTCGGACTTCATCGCTGTCAGGATAAGCCACGCCGCAGCCAGCGCATAAAGCGCGAATCCACTCAGCATCGGCACGAAGCCGGACGCGTCGTCTGCAGCTCGCAGCATGTCGCCGAGGCCCTCGCCATACATCGGGACGATCATGAATTGGGCGGTCACGCCGCTCAGCAGGAAGCAGACAATAAAGAAGACTACAAACGTCGCGCCGAGGCGCAGCGGATTGAACATTGGGACCCTCCTCCCCGTTTCGCGGGGCTTGTCATCCGCCCCGAACCGCCCCATCTAGACAGTGTCTAGTTATACGAGTCAAGACGGATTGCGATGCGCACCGATCACGACACCCTCACCAAGCCGCAAGGCCGCTATCACCATGGCGATCTCAGGAGCGCGCTTCTGCGCGCGACGGAGACGCTGATCGCCGAGCACGGCACCGGGGCGGTGTCGCTGCGTGAGGTCGCGCGCATCGCCGGCGTCAGCCACGGCGCTCCAGCCCACCATTTTGGTAACAAGGACGGCCTGATGCTCGCCTTCGCGCAGGACGGCTGGGACCGGATGATCGAGGCGATCCTCACTGCGGTAGAAGCCGATCGTCCGGGCGACGGCCCCGCCTTTCTGGTCAGCGTCGGGAAGGCCTATGTCCGGTTCGCGATGGCCAATCCCGGCCAGTTCGACGTGATGTTCCGCCGCGACCTCTACGATCTGAGAGACCGGGGCTATCTCGGCGCAGGCGACAGCGCCTGGGTCTTCCTGGAAGACACGATCCAGCGCTGCATCGATGAAGGCTTCGCGCCGCCCGGCGCCGCCCAGACATTCACCATCATCGCCTGGTCTATGGTCCACGGTCTGGCAGCGTTATGGAATTCCGGCCGCGTCCGCTCCCGCTTCGAAAAACTCGACCCCGACCGTATGAACGAGCAGGTCAATGAGGCGCTGACCACGATGATGTTCCCGGGACGGCCCGCATAAAAAGAGAACGGGCCCCGGAGTTCCGGAGCCCGCCTCAATGCACTCGCCGGGCGAAGCGCCTATTCGGCCGCTTCGTTCGGCAGGATGGTCACGCGGAATTCGGCATCCGGATCGAGCCAGGTCCGGGCCGCGTCCACGATCTCGTCGCGCGTGATCGACTGGTAGTCCGCCGTGATCGACCGGATCCGCTCGAGCTGGGAGGGGTCCTCGAAAGACCCGCTGAGCCAGCCGAGCCAGGTCGCATTGCTTTCCTGGGCTTCCTCGATCTGTTCGAGCAGAGGCTGGCGGGCGCGGTTCATCTCGTCGTCGTCGATCTCGCCATTGCGCATGTCGGCGGCGAGATCCTCGATCGCGGCATAAACCGCGTCGGCATTTTCCGGACGGATGTCGACGCCGACCCAGAGATAGCCATAGCCCGGATAGACATCGGATTCGTAGTTCGAGTTGAACGCGGAGTAGGTGAAGCCTTCGGCCTCGCGCAGGCGTTCGGTCAGCTTGAGGTCCAGCACCTGGCGCAGCATGCGGATGACGCGGGAGCGATGCGCGTCGTCATCGCTGACCGTCGGCCAATAGACATTGACCATCGACTGATAGTCCTGACCGTTGTGGCGCAGCACGACCGGCTCGGCGGTCGGCTCCGGGAAGGTCACGGTCCGGTTTTCCTCGTATTCCGGCCAGCTGCCGTCACGTTCGGGAAGCGCGCCGAAGGTTTCCGCGATGGCGTCGATGGCCGCGTCGATGTCGATGTCGCCGACCATGGTGATCTCGATCGGCGCGCGCGCCAGCGCATCGTTGAGATAGGCCTGGGCGTCCTCGATCGTCACCGCGTCGAGTTCTTCCTCGGAGGGGTAGCCGTAGCGATTGTCACCGCCACGCAGCAGGCGCGCGACTTCGAGCTGAAGCAGGCCGGACGGGGAGGAGCGCAGATTGCGGCGCACTTCCGGCGCCACTGCGCGGTATTGCGCCATGCCTTCCGGGCGCCAGCCCGGGTCGGTGATGAAGGCCGCCATCAGCTGCATTTGCAGCTGGAGATCGGTCGGGGTGGTCGTGCCGCCCATGACGAAGGCGTCCTCGCCGACACCGAAACCACCGCCGACACTGCGGCCCGCAAGGACGCGCTGCAACTCGTCGGAGGAATGCTGGCCGAGACCCGAGGACTGGAAGATGGCGGAGGCGACCGTGTCGACGACTTCGCCATCCGCACGCGGTTCCAGTTCACCGCGGCCGAAGCGGAGCGAAACACGGATGACATCGTCCTCGAAGTCGGTCGGCTTCAGAGTCACGCGCACGCCGTTTTCGAAAATGAGCCGGGTCAGGCCGAGGTCCTCGACCTCGGCGCGCTGGACGACCGTGCCCGGCGCACCGAAATCGGTGTAGGCGAACTCGCTCGCGCCGGTGTCTTCAGGCGCTTCGACATCGACGGCTGCGCTGTCCTGCCAGGCTGATGCGACGGCCGCCTCGGCATTCTCGATCTGAAGCGAGGTGGCAAGGAAGACCTGCGGCTCGATGCCGGCCCACTGGGCGTCGAACGCCGCGTTGACGGCTTCGACCGTCATGTCGTCGACGCGGTTGTTGAACCGCTCGAGCGCGGCCGCCGGCGTGCCGAAGACATTGCCGTAGCGCCAGGACGTCCAGATGCCGCCCGCCAGATCGGAGTTGTCGCGCGTGCCGGCCTGGTCGGCGGCGTTCTGCAGCGAAGTCCGCATGTTGGAGATCTGCTCGTTCAGCTCACCCTGGGTGAAGCCGAACTCGCGGGCGCGGCGCAGTTCCTGTTCGAGGATGGCGAGCGCCTCCTGCCAGCGGTCGGGCTGGGAGACGCCGAGCATGCTGGCACGGGTCGCGAAATCGTATTCGCCTTCGGAATAGCCGACATTGGCCTGGATCAACGGCGACGTGCCGGAACTGATGATCGACGAGAGGCGGCGTTCCAGCATCGCATTACCGAGCGCTCGCAGGCCGTTCTCGAAGCGGGCATCGGCGGTGTCGGGCTCGCGCTCGCCGGGACGGATCGCATCGATCGTGACGATGGTGTAGATTTCCGGATCGTGGAAATAGCCGGTGTCGAAGCCGCGATCGGGATCGACCTCGCCCGCCACCGGGTCGGTGCGGGCGTCTTCAGGCTGCTGCCAGTCCGCGAAGGTCTCCTCGATCTTCGCTTCCATGACGTCGAGATCGACATCTCCGACGACGACGAACATGGCCCGTTCAGGCGTGTAGAAATTCTCGTAATAGTCGACGAAACGCTCGCGCGGCGCCGTCTCGATGACTTCGGGTGTGCCGATCGCATCGCGCTGCGCCATGAGTGATCCGGGATAGCGGAATTCGGCGAGCTCGTTGTTCCACCGGCGCAGCGGCGTATTGCGGAACCGCTCCTCGGACAGGATGACATTGCGCTCGCGGTCGATCGCATCGGAATCGAGCAGCAGATTGGACGCGGTTTCGCGCATCAGCATCATGCCGGTGTCGACCAGCTCCTCGTTCGTGTCCGGCAGGTTCAGCATGTAGATGACGTATTCGCGGTTGGTGCCGGCATTGGTATCCGGACCGAATTCGAGACCGTAGCGCTCGAGCAGGCGAACCATCTCGCCTTCCGGCACATTCTCCGAGCCATTGAAGGCCATGTGTTCGAGGAAGTGGGCGAGACCGCGCTGATCGTCGGCCTCGTTCATCGAACCGGCATTGAAGGCCATGCGAAGCACCGCCGTGTTGGACGGTGTTTCATTGCGCATGATCGCATAGCGCATGCCGTTTTCCAGCTGGCCGTAGCGAACCGCGGGATCGGCCGGAAGGTCGCTGGCGTCATGCGCGAAAACGGCCTCGGAGCCGGCCGTCGCCTGCGCGCGCGAGGCATCGGTCCCATCGCCGGTGTCTGCCGGCGTGCACGCGCCGAGCGCGCTCGCCAATGCGACGGCGGATAGCCAGCCAAGAATGCTCGAAGCCCGTGCGAAAGCCGTGGTCATACCGGATCAACCCCTGATGTATCTGACAGCAGGGGGAACCTAACGTCCCGCGCGGTAATGTCTAAGTGAAATTCCGGTCAGGCTTTCGGCGCGGCAGGGGCCGGATCGACGATCAGAACATCCTTCGGGTCATCATGTTCGGCCACCCAGTGACCCTGTGCGACCTCGATCAGCTTCGGGCGGTATTGCTCGGCATGCGGATCGTCCACCAGTTTCGACTTCATGAAGCGGAGCTGGGCCCGCGGGTCCATCGGCGACGGCAGGTCGCCATCGAGCTTCACGCGCTCACGCGAGCGCTCGATCTTCGGATCCGGGATCGGTACGGCTGAAATCAGCGCCTGGGTATAGGGATGGCGGGCGTCGTCATAGATGTCCTTGCGGTCGGCCATTTCGACCACACGCCCGAGATAGAGGACCATGACGCGATGGGAAATCTCGCGGACGACCGAAAGGTCGTGCGAGATGAACATCATCGACAGCCCCATGTCGCGCTGAAGCTGCTTCAGAAGATCAATGATCTGCGCCTGGATCGACACGTCGAGCGCGGACACCGCCTCGTCGCAGACGACCAGTTTCGGACCGAGAATCATCGCGCGGGCGATGCCGACGCGCTGGTTCTGCCCACCCGACAATTCGTGCGGGTAGCGGTTGATCATGTCGGGGTCGAGCCCGACCTTGCGCATCATGCCGCGCACCGCGTCCTGACGCGCCGACTTGCGCATGTCGGGGCGGAAGACCTGCAGCGGTTCGGCAATCGACGCGCCGATCGACATGCGCGGGTTGAGCGAGGCGAGCGGGTCCTGAAAAACGATCTGCAAATCCTTGCGGGCATTGCGCATCTTCTTCGGGTTCAGACCGAGCAGGTCCTTGCCGAGCCAGGCGACGCTGCCGGCCTTCGCCGGAACGAGGCGCAGAATGGCGCGGGCGAGCGTGGACTTGCCGCAGCCCGATTCACCGACCACGCCCACGGTTTCGCCCGGGAAGAGGTCGAAGCTGACACCATCGACGGCCTTGAGCGGCTTCGATTGGGGAAACAGGCCGCCCGACACGCGGACCGGGAACCACACCCTCACATCATTGACACTGAGCAAGGGCTCCCGCGCTGCGTCGCGGTCGAGCGGCGCGAGGCCTTCGTGCCCCGGCTTGTCGGGCTGGTCGATGCGGGGCATCGCGTCGAGCAGCATCTGCGTGTAGGGGTCCTTCGGCGCGGCAAAAATGTCTTCGGCGGCACCGCTTTCGACATAGACGCCATCCTTCATCACCTCGACGCGGTCGGCCATGCGCGCGACCACACCCATGTCGTGGGTGATCAGCGCGATCGCGGCACCGGTCTCGCGCTTGAGTTCGTCCATGATGTCGAGCACCTGGGCCTGCACCGTCACGTCGAGTGCGGTGGTCGGCTCATCGGCGATCAGCAGGTCGGGCTCGCACAGCATCGACATCGCGATCATGACGCGCTGCCGCATGCCGCCGGACAATTCGTGCGGATACTGTTTCAGCCGCCGGGCGGCCTCGGGAATGCGGACGCGCTCGAGCCATTCCAGCGAGCGCCGCTGCGCGGCATCGCCGGACAGACCCATATGGCGTTGCAGCACCTCGTTCATCTGCGCGCCGATCCGCATGTGCGGGGTCAGCGAGGTGAGCGGATCCTGAAAGATCATGGTCATCGACTTGCCGCGGACCTTGTTCAGCTTGCCGCGCGGCAGGTTCAGGATTTCGTTCCCGCGATAGCGGATCGACCCGTCGGCCTTGCCGTTCGAGGACAGCAAGCCCATGGCCGCGAGGAAGGACTGGCTCTTGCCGGACCCCGACTCGCCAACCACGGCGAGGCATTCGCCGGGATTGATGTGCAGGCTGATTCCACGCACGGCGTGGACCTCGCCATCCGGCGTGTCGAACCGGACATTGAGGTTGTCGACGGCGAGAATGGGGGCGTTCTGGGTGTCGGATTTCACGCGGACCGGCCTCGTCTTCGAAGTAAGGCGACAATAACGGGAGTGCGTGCATACACCATCCCCATTCGCATGAGGACTGCCTGCACACAGAGCAATCGCAGTATCATGCGGGAAACCGGATGATTCGGATTGATGACCCAGAAAGCCCGCCCGCCCGCCGATCCGTCCGCCTACGGCCGTGATCGCATTGCCGAGGAAGCATCGCGGCTGGCTGGCGAGACGGTCTTCACCCTGCATCGCGACGGCTGGGCCTTCATGGAAGGCCCCCTGACCGAACGTCTGGGCCTGGGCGGCGGCATCTGCCTGCTCGATATCGACGACTGGCATGGCCGCCAGCACCCGGAAGACGTCCCGCGATGTGATGCCGCGCTCGCCGCGCTGGCGCCCGGCCGTCCGATGGCCGTCGAATACCGGATCCGGGACGCCAATAACGAATATGTCTGGATCTTTTCGCGCGGCGGCGTCGTCGAAGCCGATGCCGACGGCAACTGGATCCGCATGTCGGGAATCGTTTCCGACATCAGCCGGAGAAAGAATCTCGAATCACAGCTGCACGCCAATGAAGCGCTGGTCCGCGAGGCGCTGATCTCCGGCAAGGGCGGAGTGTGGTCGCTCGATCTCGCCACGATGAGCGGACAGGTCGCCGGTGTCGCCACGTCGATCACGGGGCTCGATTCGGGAACCGGCACGATCACGCTCGAGCAATGGCGCCAGGCGATTCACCCCGACGACCGGGCGCTGTCCTTCGAAAGCTTCGAACACATGATGTCCGGCGAGGTCTCCGAGGTCGAATACCGGATGCTCGGGCGCGACGGGGACTGGTTCTGGGTCCGGAATACCGGCCGGGTCGTCGAAACCGGCTGCGACGGGCAGCCGCGTCGCATGGCCGGCCTGCTCGCCAACATATCCGAGCGCAAGGCGCTCGAACGCCGGGTCGAACAGGTCAATTTCCACCTCGCCGAGGCGCTCAAGGCCGCCGATCTGGCCGCCTGGCGCTACGATCTCGTCAAGCATGTCGCGACGATCCGCGGCGACCTGGCGGCGCGCCTGGGGGTCGACCAGGACAATCCCGTCATCCCGGGACCCGAATGGATGGATCACGTTCACCCCGACGACAAGGGCGATGTCATCCGCAAGACGCTGGCGGTGGCGGAAGGCAAGGCCAATTCGTTCGAGGCGCTCTACCGTGCTCAGGACCGGTCGGGCGAATGGCGCTGGATCCGTTCGACCGGCCGGGTCGTCGACCGGTCTCCCGGCGGCACTGCGCTGATCGCGGCGGGCGTGCTGAAGGACGAGACCCGTCAGATCGCCCTGGAAACCGCCCTCGCGGCAGAGCGCGACCGATTCCGGGCGACCTATGCCGAAACGCCCGCGATGATGCATTCGATCGATCGCGAAGGCCGTCTCGTGAATGTCAGCGACTACTGGCTCGCCCAGATGGGATATGCCCGCGAGGAGGTGATCGGCATGCCCGCTTCGCATTTCCTCGTGGACGAGGACCGGGAGCGCGCGCGCCTGAAGATCCAGCCCGATTTCTGGCGCGACGGGGCGGTCGCGGACGTCCCCTACCGGTTCAGGACGAAGTCGGGGGCGATCATCGACATCCTGCTGAGCGCCGTGACGGAAAATGATGCCAGTGGCGAACCGGTGCTGGCGCACGCCGTGCTGGTCGACGTGACCGAACGCAATGCACTGCACCGCGCACTGGTCGAGGAGAAGGACCGGTTCGAGGCGATCTATCGTGCGACGCCGGCCATGATGCACACAATCGATGCGAGTGGTGCGATCATCCAGGTCTCCGACTACTGGCTTTCCGTCATGGGTTATGACCGCGATGAGGTGATCGGTCGGAAATCCACTGATTTTCTCGACGCCGAGTCGCGGCTCCAGGCCGAAAGACAGAACCTTCCCGACCTGTTCCGCTACGGCAAGAACAACGATGTGCAATACCGCTTCGTCAAAAAGTCCGGGCAGACGATCGATACCTTGCTCAACTCCTTCCTGGAGCGCGACGGCGAGGGCAATCCGATGGCAAGTTACGCGGTCATCACCGATATCTCGGCGCTGCGGCGGGCCTATGACGGGCTGAAGCGATCGAACCGGGAACTCGACCGCTTCGCGGCAGTGGCATCACACGATCTGCAGGAACCGCTGCGCAAGGTCGCTGCCTTCGCCAGTCTCATGCGCCGGCGCTATGCCGACCAGCTGGACGAGGAAGGCCGGCGTTGCCTCGATTTCATGAATGACGGCGCGCAGCGCATGCAGCTGCTGATCGACGACCTGCTCAGCTATTCGCGGCTGGGCAACAAGCCGCTGAGAACCGAGACATTCGACCTCGGCGAGGCGGTGCATGACGCGATCCGCCGCCTCGACGTTCAGATCGAGGAATCCGGGGCACGGATCGAAATCGAATCCACCGGACTGATCGAGGCCGACCGGCCGGTGCTGACGCAGATGATGCAGAACCTGATTTCAAACGCCGTGAAATACCGCGGCGTCCGTCCGCCCCTGGTACGAATCGGCCTGAGCGAATCGGCCGATGGCTGGAAGGTGTTCGTCAGTGACAACGGGATCGGCTTCGACCCGCGGTTCGCGGAGAAGATTTTCGCTCCCTTCCAGCGATTGCACTCCCGAGAGGCTTATCCCGGCACGGGGATCGGCCTGTCGATCGTCCAGCAGGGCATCGAACGCCATGGCGGGCATGTCGAGGTCGAGAGCGTTCCGGGGGAAGGCTCGACCTTCCTGCTGCATCTGCCCCGTCGGATCGACGGCCTGTCCGCGCTGACGGCCTGATCACTCGAAGCGAAGCGCCTCGATCGGGTCGAGCCGCGAGGCGCGATGCGCGGGATAGAAGCCGAAGAACAACCCCACGAAGACGGCCGCTCCGATGGCGATGCCGGCAATCGCCGGGTGGATCGAAACCGGAAAGCCGCCGAGATTGCCGATCCCGTAGGCACCGGCCACGCCGATCGCCATGCCTGCGATTCCGCCGGTGACGCACAGCACGACACTCTCGATCAGGAACTGGTTGCGCACATCGGCGCGGCGCGCCCCGACGGCCAGCCTGAGACCGATTTCCCGCGTCCGCTCCGTGACCGAGACCAGCATGATGTTCATGATGCCGATCCCGCCGACGAGCAGCGAAATGACCGCGGCAGCGGCGAGCAGCACGCCGAGCTGGGTCTCGGTCTCGTTCCGGGCGCGGATGAATTCGGCGAGATTGTTCACCGAGAAATCGTCTTCCGCTCCGGGCTGGATGTTGCGGCGGATGCGCAGCAATTCCTCGAGATCGGCCACGGCGTGGCTGATATTCGTTCCGGGCGCGACTTCGGCGTAAATCGTGAAGACCGGATCGCGCACCCCGAGCTGGTAGCCAAGCAGGCGCGAGCGCGTGGTCGTGATCGGCGCGAAGACCGTATCGTCCTGGTCTGTCCCCCAGCTCGACTGGCCCTTGGGCGCCATGATGCCGATCACCTCCATCTGCACCGTACCGACGCGGACAGTCTGGCCCAGCGGGTCGGCGGCACCGAACAATTCGGTCGCGACCGTGCGGCCGATCATGATGACACGGGCACCCGATCGCACTTCAGCCGGGGTGAAGGCGCGGCCCGACTCCACGAACCAGTCGCGGGCCTCGAAATAGTCGGCATGGACGCCCTGGACGTTGGTGGTCCAGTTCTCGCCGGCCACGACCAGGGGCTGGCTGCCGGACATTTCGCCTGCCACCGCGACAATGCCGGGAATCTCGTTGCGGATTGCCTCGACATCGGCGTCGGTCAGGAAGGTCGCGGTGCCGGCACCGCTGCGGCGGCCGCCGAAGGCGCTGGAGCCGGGCCGGATGACGAGCAGGTTGGCGCCGAAGCTCGCGATGCGTTCCTCCATCGCGCGCTTGGCCCCCTCGGTGACCGAGACCATGGCGATCACCGCGCTGACGCCGATGATGATGCCCAGCATGGCGAGCACGGAGCGGAGCAAATTCACCCGCAGCGCCAGCAGCGCCACGCTGACCGCAGACATGAAATTCATCGCCGGTCCTCCAGCACGCGCCCGTCGCGGAAGACGATCTGCCGCCGGGCGTGGTCGGCAACATCCTGCTCGTGGGTCACAAGGATCACCGTGATCCCCTCAGCATTCAAGCGGTCGAAAATGCCCAGCACCTCGACCGTCGTCTGACTGTCGAGTGCGCCGGTCGGTTCGTCGGCGAGCAGGATGCGCGGATCATTGACCAGCGCCCGCGCGATCGCGACGCGTTGCTGCTGGCCGCCGGACAACTGCGATGGATGGTGATCCATCCGGTCGCCGAGCCCGACCTGGGTCAGACGGGCGCGGGCGCGCTTCTTGCGCTCGGCGGAAGGCAGGCCCGAATAGAGCAGCGGCAGTGCGGCATTGTCTTCGGCGCTGGTCCGGGCGAGCAGGTTGAATTGCTGAAAGACGAAGCCGATCGTGCGGTTGCGGAAGGCGGCCAGCTGGTCCGGACCCATGCTCTCGGTCGCCGCACCGGCGACGCGCAGCGAACCCGAGGTCGGGCGGTCGAGTGCGCCGAGCAGGTTCATGAAGGTCGACTTGCCTGACCCCGATGCCCCCATGATGGCGACATACTCGCCTTCCTCGATCGACAGGCTGACGCCATCAAGCGCGCGCACCTCGCCGCCGCCCATGCGATAGACGCGGGTCAGGTCACGGCATTCGATGAGGGGGGGAGCCACTAGCCGGCTTCCCGGGCACGCGTGACCACTTCCTCGCCGGCTTCGAGCTGGCCGCCGACAATCTCCGTGGTCTGGCCATCGCTGACACCGAGCTGCACGCGGCGCTCCTCAAGCATGCCGTCGGCGCGTTCGACCCAGACACTGCCCGGACGGACTTCGGCGCGCGCCGCGGCGAGTTCCCGGTAGCGGCGCATCTGGTCCGCGGTCAGGACGTCGCGCAGGGCGTCCTCGATCTGGCGCGGAATCGACGCGCGGTCGATCGGCTGGCCGGATGCGGCCTGGGCCTGCATTGCGGTGAAGACGCGGCGCATCGCAGCCTGGGCGTCTTCCTGCTGCTGTTCGGTCATGTCGAGCTGTTCGGCCAGGCGTTCCATCATGCCGCCCCCGCCGCCCGGTCCGCCGCCGCCCGGTCCGCCGCGCCCGCCTTCACCGCCGGTCGGGGCTTCGGCGGCAATCGCCATCGCTTCGAGCGGGCCGGAGGGACGGAAGCGCAGCGCCGAATTCGGCACGGCCAGCACGCCTTCGCGCTCTCCCGTGACGATGTCGAGATTGGCGGTCATGCCCGGCAGCAGGCGTTCGCCGGGATTGTTGGCGGTGACCACGACCGTATAGGTCACGACGTTGTTGGTGTTGGTCGCGGCAAGGCGGATCTGCTCGACCTGCCCCTCATAGGTCTGACCGGGGAAGGCATCGACCGTGAAGCTCACGGCCTGGCCGGTCATGATCTGCCCGATATCGCTCTCGTCGACCTGGGCGTCGATCTGGATCTGCGACAGGTCGCGCGCGATCACGAACAGGATCGGCGCCGACATGCTGGCCGCCACGGTCTGGCCGACATCGACCTGGCGGTCGACGACGACGCCATTGATCGGCGAACGGATGACGGTGCGCTCGACATCGATGTGCGCCCCTTCCAGCGTCGCTTCGCGCTGTTCGACCGTGGAGCGCGCATTGGCGATCTGGGCGAGGGCAACGGCGCGTTCGGACTGCGACGATTCCAGCTGCGCCTGCGCGGCCTGGAGCGCCTGGTCACTGGCAATGCCGCGTTCGTGGAGCAGCGCGATCCGGTCGAACTCCTGCTGCGCGACGCGGAGATTGGCGTCGACACGCTGCAGGGTCGCCTGCTGCAATTGCAGCTGCGCGCGCGCGTTCGACAGCGAGGCCTCGGCTTCGCGCACGCGGGTCTCGAAGCTCTGCGGGTCGATGCGGGCGATGACCTGACCTTCCTCGACGGGCGAGTTGTAGTCGACCATCAGCTCGGCGATCTGGCCGGAGAGCTGGGACCCGACCTGCACCTGGACCAGCGCGCGGACCGTGCCGGTCGCCGACACGGAGCGGCGGATATCAGCCGTCGCGGTGGTCTCGGTCTCGATGACGAGTTCGGAGGCCGGCTCGCCGCGGCCGAAGAAATACCAGCCGGCAACGGCCAGCACGAGCAGGACGGCGAGGCCGATCAACCCATTGCGTAAAGTCATCTATCTTCCAACCGCTTGCGTCATGTCCCGCATGACCCGAACGCGTCCGGCCCGCAAGGTCCGTCGCCCGAACTGCGGATATAGCTGCGATTGGTGCAAAAGGCGAAGCCGGCGTCAGCGGCGCATCGCCGCGCGGGGATGGCCGGAGACTGGTGACAGCGCGACCGGCATGTCCGGCGGCACGCCCTGGCCGAGCCGGTCCTGCTCCATCGCCGCCGGCGATACGGCAAGACCGGCCTCGAAAGCCGTCAGCAATTGACGGTCGCGGCCATAGATGTCGTCGAGATAGCGCACGCGGCCGTACTCGCCGGGCGCGGCGGTGAGATAGAGGATATGGACCTCGACCGGATCGTCGATATTGACCCGCGTGGCCCGTGACCCCGCCGTCACCTCGTCGATCGCGGTGCGGTCCCAGCCTTCCTGCCCTTCGAGGATCCATTCGGCGAGATCGAACGGGTCCTGCACGCGGACGCAGCCGGACGACACGGCGCGCCGGTTGGTGACGTCGAAATCGTCCCGCGCCGGGGTGTCGTGGATGTAGATGTTGTGCCGGTTGGGGAACATGAATTTCACCTCGCCAAGCGCATTGTTGGCACCGGGGCGTTGGCGGACTCGGAAGTCCGAGAGCGACCGGGTCGTCCAGTCGATCGTGTGCGGATCGACGGCATGGCCCGACCGGTCGACGACCTGGTAGCCGGCCCAGCGGGCATAGTCGGGATTGCGCCGGATCGAGCGCAGCGTCCCGCCGCCGAGGCTGGTCGGCGTCTCCCACCAGGGATTGAACACCAGATAGGTCATGGTCGCGGAGAAGGCCGGCGTAGCGGCGCTGGTGCGTCCGGCCATGGCCTCGTGGGTCGAGACCCGGACGCCGTCGGCCCAGGCTTCGAGCCGGTAGTCGGCGACATTCACCCGGATATGCCGCCGACCGAGATCGGCAGGCAGCCAGCGCCAACGCTCCATGTTGATCGCGAGCTGGGCGGCGCGCTCATCGGGCGTGCGGTCGAGCGCCTCTTGCGTCAGCGCGCTGACAATGCCGGTCGGCTCAAGACGCGCGTCGCGCTGGAACCGCCGGACCGCGCGCTCCAGTGCCGCATCGAAGGGACGGCCCGCCGGGACCAGCGCCAGCGCCGGATCGATCTCGGCGAGGCGCTGGCGCAACCGGTCGACGCGCTCGCCCTGGCTTTCAAGGGCCAGGTCGTCGCCGTCACCGATCGGCGCATGGGTCCGCGCCTCGACGCCGAGCAGGATGCGCTCGCGGCGCAGCGCGGCATATTCGGGAAAGGACGGCGCAAGCGCTTCGAGCCCGTGCCGGATCTCGCCGGTCGCGAGCGCCGTGCGCAGATGGTCGACGAGATCGACCGGGGGCTTGTCCAGCGTCCACTCCCGCTCGACCGATCGCGGATCGACGAGGCCGTAATAGAGGTCGCCGGCCAGGGTCAGCCAGGCGTCGGTCGCCAGCCGGTCGCGCAGGCCGGGCGGCAAGTCCGGGTCGGACAGGCGCGCGTGGCCGTAACGCTCGGGCGGCAGACCATGCATCCAGGCCTCGCCGACCGCGGTGACAAGTTCGTCGAAACCGGCCGTCGTCCAGGCCGGCGCATCCTGCCGGTCGGCATAGAATTCCGCCGTGCCGACGGGCGAGAGCTCGCCGCGAATCTGCGCGTGCGCCGCGGAGGTGAGTCCCAGCGCCAGACACAGAACACCAATAACCGGAAACCGCCGCATGACCCCCCTGGTTCGCGATCTGACTTCCCCGAGCGGGCCGCACGTTAACCATATTCGGGACGGAATCGAAGGCGGATTCGAAAGAAATTCGAGCCCCGGCCTGTCCTGGCCATCCAGCGCCTAGTATTCGGTCCGCCAGCGCACCGCGATCGACGCTCCGGCATCGCCCGTCAGGCGCGAGATCAGCGTCACATTCGGGCGGACTTCCCATTCGATACGCGCCGCGGTCTGAGCGGTACCGCCGCCGGATTCGATCTCGAGATAGACGTCGTCGTCGATATAGCGGCCACCGGTCACGATCGGACCGTCCTCGCCGGCCCGCACGGACAGGCGGTCGATGCCGATCGCCGAGCGCAACCGGTCGAACGCCCCGAAACCGCCCACACCGGTCGCGGCACCCGACAGCGTCGAGGCAAGCTGGGCGGCTTCAAGTGGCGAAAGCTCGGAGGCCGAGCGACCGAACAGGATGCGCGACAGGATTTCGTCTTCTGGCAGTTGCGGGGTCGAGGAGAGACGGATTTCCGGGGCGGTCACACGGCCCGTCACCCGGACCTGCGCAGTCAGGCTGTCATCGGTGCGCACGGCGACGATGTCGAGCCGGGCGTCGGCAGGTTCGCCATCGAAGCGGATGCGCCCGCTCTCGAATTCGAACGGCCGGCCGGCGAAATTCACAGTCCCGCTCTGAAGCCGCGCATTGCCGTTCAGACGCGGGGAATCGGCGCGGCCGGTCACATCGATGTCGGCGCCCCACTCGGTATCGAAGCCGGGGCCGCGTACAAAAATCCGCCGGGCGGCGCGAACCCGGTAATCAAGTTCGACCGGTGATGGCTGGCGGCGCGCGACGATGCGATGGCCGGGCGGCGCGTTCACTTCGGTCACGTCAATCTCGACAATGGAGGCGCGGCCACTCTCCGGGATGCGCGCCTCGACCCGGTCGAGCCGGGTTTCCCCGGTCACGAGGATCGTGTCCTCCGGCCGCACGGCGATCGTCACACTGCCCGTTGCCGTGGCCTGAAGGTCGTTGCGGTCGAGCGCCGTGAAATTACGGAATTCGAGCTGGAATTCGCCTTCGGGCCGGCCGCCGGCCAGCGACAATCCTCCACTGCCGGTCAGGGTGCCGCGGTCACCGTCGCTGGCGGTCAGCGTATCGATGTCCAGGCCTTCGCCCGAGAAGGTCGCGGCGATTTCACCGTCACGGATCGACACGCCCTGCCGGATTTCGCGGTAGGCGATAGCATTGCCGTTCAGCGTGCCGGAGAAATCCGGCGCGCCCAGCGTTCCGGTGAAGTGCGCATCGCCAACCACATTGCCCGAGAGCTGGTGGTTCTCGGGCAGGTGAAATGCGGCGAGCGGGCCGATGGCGCCGCTCAGCCTTGCTTCACCTTCGATCGCGGTATCCATCCGGTCGGGGATTTCCGCCAGCGTCGCGAGCGTTCCGAAGTCGGCCTCCATCCGCGCTTCGGCGACCAGATCATTGCCTTCCGCCTCAAGGATCGCGCGGGCCAGTCCGCTGGCCAGCGTGCCCGAAAGGCGGGCGGTCAGGGCGGAGTCCGGGTCCGTCCCCGGCGGGCGCAGGCCCTCACCACGCAGATCGGCCTCGATCTCCGGGCCGGCCGGTGTACGGCGATAGGCGATGCGTCCCGAGATCGTGCCTTCCGCCGGCGTGCGCTCGCGGTAGAGCGACATCAGGCCGATCGGCACATCTGACAGATCAAGCTCGGCATTCGGCGCTTCGCCGCCCTGCCACTGAAGCGCGAAGACACCATTGTTCAGGCGCCAGGCACCGGAAAAGCGCGGGGCCTCGTTCGACGGCATTGCGTAGACAAGCCGGTTCACCGTGGCGAGTTCGACATCGCCCCATTCGCCGGACGGCGAGAAGGATACCGCCATGCCGTCATCACCGCGGAGGAAACGGCCTTCGCCGTTCACCGTCCAGGCCGAGGCGAAAAAGCCCGTCGAGTGCAGCGTGATGTCCATCGCGTCGAGCGTGCCCTCGGCGTCGAGGTGCAGCCGGTCGACGCGGCCATCGGCCCACTGGAAGCCGCGGGCATCGATCGCGATGGAAACCGGCGACCCGCCCGTCTCGCCGAAATCAGCAACGGCGACAACACTGCCGGGACCGTTCTCGTAGCGCCCTTCAACCCGGCCGGCCGGGCCTTCCGGGCCGTAACGGCCCTGCCCGGTCAACCGGACCGGGCCTGCCGTGCCCGACAGGCTGCGCAGCGCCCAGCTTTCGCCAGTCCGCGCGATGGTGCCGGTCAGGTCGAGCTCACCCTGTTCAGTCCCGGCAGTGAAGCGGATATCGGCGCTGAGGTCGTCTGACCCACCGCGTCCGTCGATGACCAGCATGGGGGTCGACATGGCAACGGGCCCTGTCGTGATGCGCTCGCCACCCGCTTCGAGGCGCCAGACGGTCTGACCGTCTTGCGGGGAGGCGGTGACGGTCGCGGTGGTCCCGGCCGCCAGCGAGACCGGACCAAAGACGAGATCGCGCCGGGCGCGGGCCTCCGCATCGGCGCGCCAGGCATTGCCGGACGTAAAATCGATGCGTCCTTCGGCGGTCAGACCCTCGGACCGGACAAGCAGATCCTCAATGCCGTAGCGGCCACCAGCCGTCCGGGTCAGCGTGCCGCGCAGGTCCGCCTGGTCGCCGAGTTGCGCGATGACGTCCGGGCCCGCGAGATTGCGCGCCTGTCCGTCGAGCGAAACGGTCAATGCGCCATCAAAGCCGCCATCGAGTTCAACGCGAGCGCTCGCATTGCCGGACAATCCGTCCAGCAAGCCGCCAAGCCGGGTCAGGCTCAGCTCTCCGGAGAGGCCATAGGCGCGGTCGGCCAGCCGGACATCGCCGGCCGCTTCGGCGCGGTTGCCATTGCCTTCGGCGACGAGGTCTTCAAGGAACCAGTTGCGGCCGTCCGGATCGCGGCGGACGACGCCTTCAAGATGCGGTCTCGGGCCCAGAATGGCGGCTAGACGCGGCTCGGGATAGCCCGCCCCCGCCAGATCCGCGGCGAATTCGATCCGCAGTCCGGAAACCGGTCCTTCGACCGCGGCAAAGCCGGTCAATGTTTCGGCGGAGAAGCCACGATAGGCGACACCTTCCGCCGAGATGTCGCCGTGGATCGAGCGGTCCCCGGAAAGGTCGCCAACGCCGTCGAAGGTCACCCGCGCCGCCTCGAGCGGCTCCCCGCTCCAGCGCGCGATCTGCGCGCCGTCGGTTTCCAGCGTGACGGCCCACGCCGCGCCGGACGGCGTGATTTCGGCATGGGTTGGCCCGGCGTCAGCCACAAGCGACACAAGCTGCGGGCGGCGGCCGGAGAAATCGATGCGCGCCTCGCCCTCGGCGTCACCCCCCAGGATGCGCCGGACCCAGCGGTTCGGCCATTGCTGCGCGCCGAAGCGGACGCGGACACTCAGTTCGGCGTTGGCCCATTGAAGGCGGGCCTCGCCGACTTCCTGCCCGTCGAGCCGGAGGTCGGCATCACCCGATCCCTCGTCCGGCGTTCCGGCGAGATTGGCGTCCATCGCGATGGCATGTCCGGTGATGCCGAGCAGGCTTGCGATCGGACCGTCCGGCGCGCCCTCGACATCGAGGGTGGCCGACATGCGTCCATTCTGCGCCCGGGTGAAGGACGCGGTTGCAACGTCTCCCGGCATATCGACCCGTTCGAAGCGCGCGTCGAAATCCACGGCACCGCGTGCGCCGATATCGAGGCTGGACTGTGCGGTGAAGGCGATCTCCGGTCCGGCAATCCCTTCGCCGAGTTCGAAACGATCAAGGTTGAGGCGGTCGATCCGCGCTTCCGTCAGGGAAAGGCTTCCCCCCGAACCGCCTCCGCCGCCTTGCGGCAGGCGGTCGAGACGGCCGAATCCGGCCTCGAGATCGTGAATGACGATTCCGCCCCCTGTGAGGTAGCGCAGCGGCCGCCAGTCCAGCGATACGTCACGCAGCTCCAGCCAGGTCCCGTCCGCGTCGGTGATCGTCAGTTCGCCGAACCGGAGACGGGACAGGAGATCGCCCTCAAGACCGTCGATTTCGACCCGGCCGATCCCAGGAAGGTCGCGGCCGTCGAGCTGGCCCGCCACCAGAGACGTGCCGACCGGCGTGGCGACGATCAGGCGCAATCCGGCGAGCAGTGCCAGAACACCGCCCAGAATGACGGCGGCCCAGATCAGTCCGGTTCGAAGCGATGGCGTGCGCGCGGCCATGATCAGAAGGCCTGACCGATGGAGATGTAGATGCTGACCGGGTCCTCGCCATCGCGGCGGTCGAGCGGGGTCGCGAGATCGAGCCGGATCGGTCCGAAGCCGGTATAGTAGCGCACACCAATGCCGAAGGCAGCACGCATGGCGCTGATATCGGGCATCGGGTCGGAACCTGCCGCGGCGCTGTCGATAAAGGCGGCAAAGCCGAGCGTGTCCGAACGGCGCCAGCGCACTTCGACACTGGTTTCCACCAGTGATGTGCCGCCGAAGGGCTGGCCAGTCGGACCTGCCGGGCTGAGCGACTGGTATTCAAAGCCGCGAGCGGACCCGCCGCCGCCGGCATAGAAGCGCCGGTCGGCCGGGATTTCGGCGGCATCGACATTGAGGATCGTACCGAGCCTGGCGCGGCCGGCCAGAACGACGTCTTCGGCGAGCGGATAGTAGGCGGTCGCCGCAATCCGGGCCGTGTAGAAGGTGGTGAAGCCGTCGTCGAATACGGCGGCGGGCACGAAATCGCCTTCGAGCGTGAAGCCGGTCTGAGGATCGAGCGGATCGTCGCGGCGATCCCAGATCGCACCGATCGAAGCCGCGGCCAGCTGCAGATCGCCGGCCCGGGTCCGGGTGACGCCGCGGGCTTCCTCGACGCGGGCGGTTTCGATTTCCGCACCCAGTGTCGCCGCCAGCTCGTCGGAAATGGCGCGCCGCAGCCCGGCCCCGAGCGTGAAGGCCTCGCGGTCATAGGCGTCGGTCCGCTCGGCCTCGGCCTCTGCGGTGAGGGTCAGCGTCTGGCCGTAGCGCTGCCAGTTCGGGAATTCGAGCCGCGCGCCCGCCAGGCTGTCGAGGGTTGCGAGACGGGCCGTCAGGGTCAGGGCTTCCGCGCCGCCGAACAGGTTGCGCCGCGCCCATTCGCCTTCGATGCCGGCGCCCTCGGTGGTCGAGTAGCCCGCGCCGAGTTCGAGCTGGTGGCGCGGCGCGGCTTCCAGTTCGACGATGACGGTCCGCGCCTCCTCGCCGTCGACCGTGTCGCCGAGACGGACTTCGGCCCGTTCCACGCCGGGCAGGCCGGAGAGTCGATCGGCGAAGTCGATCAGCGCCTCGGGCGCGGCCGGGTCGCCGGGTACGAATGGGGCAAGGCGGCGCACATAGGACGGGCGCAGAATGGTTTCGCCCGGCATCTCGATCGCGCCGAAACGGGCGAAGGGGCCGGGCTCGATGATGAATTGCCCGCGCGCGGTTGTCGCGGCGTGATCGACGACGATGTCGCGCTCGCGGGTCTCGGCGTCGGGATATCCCTCGGCGCGCAGCGTCACGACCGCCTCGTGCTCGGCGGCGAGGATGGATTGCGCATCGACCGGATCGCCCTCGGACAGCGTGAACGCCGCACGCGTGCGTTCAGCGGCCGGCTGCGTGACCGGACGCGTCAGATCGAGATCGACGCTGGAGAAGGTGAAGCGCGGGCCGGGTTCGACACGGACGGCGGGACGCAGCCTGCCGTCCCCGTCGAGCACGACCGCCGTGGCCGTGCCGGCATAATAGCCGAAGGAGCGCAGCGCCCGCCGGACCCGGGCCGCGGCCTCCTCGGCGCGCTGCCGCGCCTCGCGCGGACCGGCCGGCGCATGGGGAGTTTCGCCGATCACGGCGCGCAGCTGGCTGCGCAAGCTCTCGTCCTCGACATCGCGTATGCGCGCGACCGGCTCGGCCCAGACGGGCGCGGCCAGTCCGGCGGCGAGGAGGATGGCGAGACCGGAAGACTTCATCAGAGGCAAACTATACGCATCCCGGGGAAAAGGGTTTCGTTTTCCGGCCAGCCCATTCCAGACCGGACGGGCGAAATTGCGGCGGTTGGCCGGTATCGCTGCAAGGCAAGGCCGACCCGTCATGCAAAAGGCCGCCCGGCATTGCCGGACGGCCTCACGCTTTCACGCCGGTCGGGCGGTCAGTTGGCTTTTGCCGGAACCGCTGCAGGCTCGAATTGCGGCGCGATGACGAGGTCGCGCGCGAGGCGCAGTTTCGACAGCAGGAGGAGAACCGTGCCGTTATAATCGACGATACGGTTCCAGATGCCCTTGCGCGGCAGGTTGAGCGCCGAGCGCGGGAAGTCGTGGTGATGGCCGTGAAGCGCCTCGCCGCCGGTCAGGAGCGCCAGCGTGTAGGCGAACCATTTCGGCGTCTTCATGTGGCCGAACACGTTCACGCCGAGCGTCGTGGCGTGGAATTGCATGCCGCGGCCGATCACCGCCGAGGCGTGCAGGATGGCGGCCAGAACGAGCGGCCAGCCGAGCAGGGCGAAGACGGCGTAGACCAGTCCGGGCAGGACCAGGTGCACGACGGCCGAAAGCCAGAGATGGTTCCTGTCGGCCCATTCGACGACCTTGAAACGGGACAGCCAGCGCGCCATCGGACGATCCATGTCCTGCTTGTCGCGCCACAATATCCAGCCGATCCAGGCCCAGAACTTGCCTTCCGACGGGTTGTGCGGATCGCCCGGCTCGTCGGCATGGCGGTGGTGCTGGGAGTGATAGTTCACCCAGTCCTTCAGCTTGCCCTGCATGGCGATGATGCAATTGATCGCGACGATGACCTGAACCGGGGTCGAGAGATGACCGGCGCGATGCTGCCAGATCCGGTGCAGCGGGCCGATGCCCATATTGCACACGAAGACGGCGGCGGCCGTCGTCAGGATGGCGAGCGGAGCGTACCACCAGTGCAGGTGGATGCTTTCCAGCGCGAAGCCCAGCACCAGCGCGACCACCAGGGTCAGCACGCCGAGCGCGGGATAGATCACGGCGGAAAAGGCGCTCGTCCAGTCGAGCGTGCGCCAGGAGCGCAATATCTCTTCGGAACGGGCACGGAGGGCGGTTTCAATCGTCATGTAGGCGTTACCTTACGTTACGCGCCAGGCGCGGCAGAACCATCCGCGAAAGCCGGATGCGAGGAAAACTGAATCGGTCGAATCGGCTGAGCGCAAGCATGATCTGCGACATTTGATCAGTTGGTAAACGGAGCGCCGGATGCAAGCCGTTGTTATGCATCGCCTTCGAGGCACAGCTTCCGGATCGCGCGCTTGTCGAGCTTTTCCGTACCCGTCCTGGGCAGTTTCGACGTGCGTATCCAGACGTGGTCGGGCCGCTTGAAAGCAGCCAAATGCGGCTTGAGGAAAGCGAGAATATCGCCGGTTTCGATCTCCGTACCCGGAGCAACGACAATTGCTGCGCCAACGGATTCGCCGAGACGTTCGTCGGGTACGGAGAATACCGCGGCCTCGCGGATTTCGGGGTGGCGCAGGAGCGCGGCCTCGACTTCGAGACAGGCGACATTCTCGCCGCCGCGCACGATCATGTCCTTCAGCCGGTCGACGATGGTCAGGAAGCCCTCGGCGTCGAACGTGCCGAGATCGCCGGTCCTCAGCCAGCCATCCGCGGTCAGTGCCTTGGCGGTCTCCTCGGGCTGACCGAGATAGCCGCGGAAGTTTCCGGGCGTACGGATCCAGACTTCACCGACCTCACCGATCGGGGCGTCGGTGCCGTCTTCCAGGACGACGCGCAATTCGGTCACCGCCGGGATCACCCGTCCGGCCGCGCCGGGACGGGCCTGGTAGTCCGTCATGCCGTTATAGGTGCCGAGCGCGCTCGATTCCGTCAGGCCGTAACCGGAGCTGGACCAGGCGCCGGGGAATTGTTTCGCCAGCTCGGCGACCTGGGCGGCGGGCCGTTTCGCGCCGCCCGAACCGATATCGGTCAGGCTGTCCAGAGAATAGCCGCCTTCCCGCGCCGCCAGCATCAGCTCGTGCGACATGGTCGGGACGCCGACGAAATTGGTGATCTTCTCCGCCTCGATCAGGCGGGCGGCCTCGCTCGGCGACCATTTGTGCATCAGGACGAGCGTCCGTCCCGCGAGCAGGGACAGCATGAAGACGGGGTGCGATCCGGTGACGTGGAACAGCGGCAGGGTCACGAGGATGGACGGGTTCTCGGGAAACAGCTTGGCGCCTTGCGGCGTCGCCTTGGTCGCGGTGACGAGCAAGGCGAAGGAGAGCAGCGTCGACCAGGCAGCGCGATGGGTCAGGATCACGCCCTTGGGATGGCCGGTCGATCCCGACGTGTACATCACGGCGAGATCGTCATCCGGTGCGATCGCCGTGGCTGGCGGCGCGGTGTCGCGGCCGGCCTCGAACACGGCGTCAAAGTGATCGTCGGCGCCATCGAGGGCGCCGCGGGACGCGATCACCGTGAAGCCGAGTTTCGATTTCGACGGCAGGATTCGGGACCCCTGCTCGGGATCGCAGATCACGAATTTCGCGCCGCAATGACCCAGCGCGAAGGCCATTTCCTCCTCGGTCCACCAGCCATTGAGCGGCACGACCACCGCGCCGATCGAGGCAATGCCGAGATAGGCCGCCATCCATTCCGGGGAATTGCGCATGGCGAGGGCGACCATGTCGCCCTTCTTCACGCCGAGCTTCGCGGCCAGCCCGGCCCCGAAGGTGCGGGCATTGCGCGCGAGTTCGGCGAAGCTCCAGCGCTGATCGCCGAGTACCACGCCGGTGCGATCGCCGTGACTTTCGCAGATCGCGATCAGGCCGCGCAGATCGGGCGGCGCATGCTTGTAGACCCGGTGGGGAACGCCTCTGATCTCTTCCACCCCGACCGCGAAGAGCGGTTCGTTCTGGACGATATGCATGACGGCCTTTTCCACCGCTTCGCGCGGCGGGGCCGAACGGCGTTCGGACATCGAATTCCTCCCCGGATTCTCATGTTTTCCGGGATGGTAGTGAACAGTGTTCGCCGATCAAGGAAAACCGGTCTACAGGCCTGCGAAACGGGCGATGTGATAGGTGGCGCCGGCGGCGACCCAGGCCAGCACGAAGAGATAGCCGAACATGAAACCCGTCCAGGCCCAGGAATTCGTCTCGCGCCGCGCCGCCGCCAATGTCGCGAGGCATTGCGGTGCGAAGACATACCAGGCGAGGAAGGCGAGCGCGGTCGGCAACGACCATGCGTTTTGCAGCACGGCGGCGAGGCCCTCGGTGTTTTCCTCCGCCCCTTGCACCGCATAAACCGTGCCGAGCGCCCCGACGGCGACTTCCCGCGCCGCAAGGCCCGGGATCAGCGCGATGGCGATTTCGAGATTGAAACCGATCGGCGCAAGGACGGGTTCGAGAACCGAACCGATCCGCCCGGCAATGGTCTGACGCAGGCCGTCGGCGCCGAGCGGGAAGGTGGTCAGCACCCAGAGGATGACCGAAACCGCAAAGATGATCGTACCGGCACGCTTCAGAAAGGCCGCGACCCGCATCCACAGGCCGAGGAAAAAGTCGCGGGCATTCGGCCATTTGTAGGTCGGCAATTCCATGATGAGGGACTGTGCCGCGCCGCGGGTCACGGTGCGTTTCAGCACGAAGGCGACCAGGACGGCGCTGACCACGCCGGCGAGATAGAGGCCGAACATGACGAGGCCCTGCAGGCCGACGAAGCCCCAGACGGTCTGGTTCGGGATGAAGGCGGCGATCATCAGCGTGTAGACCGGCAGGCGCGCCGAACACGTCATCAGCGGGGCAACGAGAATGGTCGTCAGCCGGTCGCGCTCATTCTCGATCGTGCGCGCCGACATGATGCCGGGAATGGCGCAGGCAAAGCTCGAAAGAAGCGGGATGAAGGCGCGTCCGTTGAGCCCGACGCGCAGCATCAGCTCGTCCATCAGGAAGGCCGCGCGGGTCATGTAGCCCGAGGCCTCGAGAAGCAGGATGAAGGTGAAGAGAATGACGATCTGGGGCAGGAAGACGACCACGCTGCCGACGCCGGCGATGATGCCGTCGACGATCAGGCTCTGCAGCAATCCGTCCGGCAGCGCCGCCGAGACGGCCGCGCCGAGCGATCCGGCGAGCCATTCGATCCCGTCCATGTAGGGCGTCGCCCAGGTGAAGACGGCCTGGAACATCAGGAACAGGATGGCGGCGAGGATGAGCGGCCCGGCGACCGGGTTGAGCACGATGTTGTCGACCGACCGGGTGAAGCTGTTGGCCGCCGGCTCGTGCAGCGTGGCGTCGCGGGCGATGCGCCGCGCGTCGGTCTGAAGCGCCTTCAGGTCCAGCGCCGGGATGGTCAGCGGCGCGTCCGGCACGCCGCGCGTCCATTTCGGCGCTTCCTCGGCGAGCCGCTCCAGCAGCGCGGCCCGGCCCGGGCCTCTGGTCGCCCGAGCGGTGACGACCGGCACGCCGAGTTCGGCCTCGAGTCGGGGCACGTCGAGTTCCAGCCCGTCGCGCTCCGCGAGATCGATCATGTTCAGAACGACAATCATCGGCCGCCCGAACGCCTTCATCTGCAGCACGGTGTGCAAATGCGTGCGCAAGGTCGCGGCATCGATCAGGACGAGGATCGCGTCCGGCGCGGTGACGCCCGGAAGCCGGCCGGAAATCATGTCGACCGCGATCCGTTCGTCGGTCGACCGGGCATTGATCCCGTAGATGCCGGGCAGGTCGATCAGCTCGACCTCGTCGCCCGCGGCGGTGCTGAAAAAGCCCGATCGGGTCTCGACCGTGACACCGGCATAGTTGGCGACCTTGGCGGTGCCGCCGGTGAGGCCGTTGAACAGGGTGGACTTGCCGGAATTCGGCGCGCCGACGAGAGCCAGTCTGAGTGCGGACATCAGCCGATCGAAACCTCGATCGCGGCAGCCTCGTTGCGGCGAAGGGCGATCAGCGTCCGGTTGAGCCGGACACAGACCGGACGGGCCATCAGAGGTCCGAAATGCACGATCTCGACTTCATCATCCTCGGCAAAACCGATCTCGCGGAGCTTGGGCTCAAGCCCGGAATCCCCCGTTGCGAAACCGGTGACGCGCGCGACCTGGCCGCGTGCGAGTTCATCGAGTGTCATGCCCAACCCCGTCGGAAATGGCGCTGAAGATGCAACTCGATTTCAACTGGGTCGGCAAGGGGTCACGTCGTCGCGGCCGCAGTCAGCGCCGCTTCGAGGTCGGCGACGAGGTCGGCGGAATCCTCGAGACCGACCGACAGGCGGACCAGGCCGTCGGATATCCCGGCCTCGGCCCGGGCGGCCTCCGTCATGGACGCATGGGTCATCGAGGCCGGCAGGCTGACGAGGCTTTCCACCCCGCCCAGCGACTGGGCCAGCGTGAACAAAGCGAGCCGCTTCGCGAAGATGCGGGGGTCGAGATCCGGGGCCAGTTCGAGGCTGAGAACGACGCCGAATCCCGATTGCTGGCGCGCGGCGAGTTCATGTCCGGGATGACCGGCCAGTCCGGGATAGTGCACGGCCGCGACGTCCGGGCGAGACGCGAGCCATTGCGCGATGTCGAGCGCGGCGGCCGACTGGGTTCGGGCGCGGACCGGCAGGGTGCGGATGCCGCGCAGCGCCAGGAAGGCATCGAATCCGGCCAGACCCGTCCCCGCGGCATTCGCCCACCAGCGGTGTCGGTCGAGCCGCTTCGGATCGGTTTCGACCAGCACCCCGCCGACCATGTCGGAATGGCCATTGATCAGCTTGGTCGCGGAATGAATGACGCAATCGGCGCCGAGTTCGATCGGGCGCTGGAGTGCCGGCGACAGCAGCGTGTTGTCGACCGCCACGAGCGCGCCCGCCGCCTTTCCGAGCCGGGCGGCCGCGGCAATGTCCGTGATCCGCAGCAGCGGATTGGACGGGGTTTCGAGGATCAGCAGCGCGGCGCCCTTGGCAAGCGCGGCCTCGATCGCACCGGTCTCCCACGAGCGGGCATAGATCACCTCGAACCGGCCGCCCGCGGCGCGGGCATCGAGCAGGCGGCGAGTACCGCCATAGGCATCGACCGGGGCCACAATCCGCGCGCCGTGGGGCAGATCGTTGAGCAGAAGATCGATCGCCGCCATGCCCGAAGCCGTCGCGACCGCGCCCACGCCACCCTCCAGTTCCGCAATGGACTCCTCGAACAAGGCGCGGCCGGGATGGGCGGTGCGGGCATAGTCGAAGTCCGTTACGGTTTCCGGCGTTTCGCGGGCATAAGCCGACGACAGGTGGATCGGGGCGGTGATGGCGCGATGGGCCGGATCGCGGTTGATCCCGGCGCGCGCCGCGCGTGTGTCGAAACCGGTCATGACGGCCGCTCCAGATCGGCGGAAATCAGCGCGTTCATGACCTCGACTTCCTTGAGGAAGGCGTCATGGCCGTAGATCGAGCGGATCACGGTGAGCCGGGAGTCCGGAGTGAGCGATGCGGCCTCTTCCATGTCGGTGAGCGGAACGAGGAGATCGTCCTCGACCGCGACATAGTGAACCGGCACTTTGATCCTCGATGGATCGAGATCGACCGCGTCGAGCGCGCGGGACAAAGCAAGGAAGTGTTCCGGCGCGGTTTTCGCCGCGTATTTCGCGCCGGCGGCTTCGAGCCAAGCGGTGATGCCCCGGGCGTCCCGCGTGCCGGGCGCCGGGTCAAGGAAACGCAGGCGCAATTCGTCCCGGGTCCGGTAGGTGGTCATGGCCAGCCGCCGGGCGAGATCGAGCGCGCCCGGACCGTTGCCGTGCTTCAGGCCGAATTCGGCGATCTCCCGCTGAATCGACCGCCAGGCCGTGGCCAGAGGATCGGCGCGGTGCGCGGCGCTGATGCAGGTCACGCCCGAGACCCGTTCCGGAGCGGCCAGCGAGATGGCGAGGCCGATGCTGCCGCCATAGGAGGCCCCGACAATGTGAAAGCGGCCGATCTCCCATCCCGCGATCAGGCCGAGGATCGCCTTTGCCTGTTCCCCGGCTGAGGGGAAGCCGGCTTCGCCGGTGTCGAGGAAGTCGGCGGAGATCAGGCGATGGCACGCCGGATCGAGCGCGCCGCCCGGCCCGGCCACGCCGGGCCACCAGCCGCCCGCGCCGGTCAGATTCTTGCCCGAGGAGATGCCGCCGAGCACCAGCACGGCCGGCGCTCCCTCGGGGCCTTCGATCCGGCCTTCGATCGCGCGAGCCCGACTCACCGCCCGCACCGCGCCGCGATCACGGCCCTGATGTCGGACAGGACCGAGGAGGCGGTCGCCTCGCGGCCGGCTCCGCGTCCGGTCAGCAGGATGGTGTCGCCGCCCTCGCAGGAAATCCGCACCGCATTCTCCTCGTCTCGCACATCGCCCAGCGGATCGCCCGGCGCGCGCGGCGTCAAGCTGACGCTGGCCTCGACCCCGGCATTCGTCGCCCGCAGGATCGCGATCTGGCGCAGTCGGTAGCCGCAGGCGGCGGCCTCGCGAACGCGGCCGGGCGTGCCGGCGTCGATCGCTTCAAGCGTGACGGAATCGGGATCGCGGCCGAAGGCGGCGCGGGCGATCAGCGTCAGCTTGGCGGCCGCGTCGCGGCCTTCGAGATCGGCGGACGGGTCGGCCTCGGCGAAGCCCAGTGCCTGGGCCGCGCGGATCGCGGTGTCCAGACCCGCCCCTTCGGCGAGCCGGTCGAGCACGAAGTTCGACGTGCCGTTTACGACGCCGGCCACCGCCAGGATGGCGCGTCCCTCGCCGCGGACGCGCGACACGGTTTCCAGTACGGGCAACTCGCCGCCGACGGCGGCAGAGAAGCGCAGGATCTGGCCGCGCTCGCGGGCGCGCACCGCGACGTCGGGGCGGCGTGCGATCACCGCCTTGTTCGCAGAGACGATGTCGGCCCCGGACTGAAGCGCCAGCTCCAGAAGACGTTCGGCCAGTTCACCGTCCGGCAGGCAGTCGATCACGAGGCGCGGACCTGCCGCAAACACGCTTTCGGCCTCGGTAAAGAAGCGGCCCGGCGCGCGGCCCTTGCGGTGGCGCGAGACGAGGATGGCTTCGACGGTCACATCGCCGGCCAGCGATTGGCGAATACCGTCCAGCACACCGCCCCCCACTGTGCCGCAGCCGAGCAGCACGGCGCGCAGCGGCCGTTCGGGAAGGACGCGCGGAAACGGCGTCGGGGACGCCGGCGAGGAAACAAGAAGAGAAAGAGACATCGGTCGGATTCCGCATGTTGAGCGAAAGCGATACGACACGCCGATGGCAGCGATCCGGCCCCTCGAGGGGACCGGACGGGCGCGGTTTCCCCGCCCAACGCCGCTTTAGCCGCACTTCTTCCGCGCCCGCAAGCTGACAATCAAATCGGCGCACATCAGCGTATAAATATATTGTTATGTGATGTAAACCCGGTTCGTAAGTGGCGCTGACGTCTTCCCTCTCCCTTCAGGGAGAGGGTCAGGGTGAGGGGTCTTTTCCGTTGGGCTCAATGGAAGCAGAAGACCCCTCATCCGGCGCTTCGCGCCACCTTCTCCCTGAAGGGAGAAGAGAAAAGTACCGGGCACGCGCCCCACCCTCCTCAATTCCGAAAACCTTCGCTCAGCGCCGAAAAATCGCTGCGCAATTTCGAATTCGCGGAGATGGCGGCCGGAAAGACGGGTTCAGTCCAGAGCGTTCCACGAACCCGAAGAGGTCGAACATGCTCTCCTCCCTGATCCTGGCGGCTGCCCTGCAATTCGCCGCCGAAACCCCCGCCGCCCAAGACGTCACCATCGACCGGGCGGCGCTCGCCACCCCGGCCGGCGCGGCCGAGGCCTATGACCGGCTGCACGAGACCGCCCGCGCGGTGTGCCAGGCCGACAATGCCCCCGGCATCTGGTCGGAATACCGCGTCCGGGTCTGCACCGCCGACACGATGGATCGTGCCATCGCGGATCTGAACGCCCCCCAGCTCGTCCAGCTCCATGCCGAGCGGACTCATGCAGGTCAGCCCGCGATCCCGCGGCTCTACGCCGAGCGGGACTGACGCCCCAGAGCCGGCCTGCCGTCCGCCAACCCTGAGCGGCGAACGGCAGGCCGGCGCAATTTTCTGGCACACTTTCCGGCGAGGGGAGTAAATTGCCCGGAATGGAAACCGCCGACCTGATCGAGATCGCGCTGCGCGCCGGCGCCACCGCCCTGTGTGTGCTCACCGGGGCGGGCCTGCTCATGAGCGGCCGGTCGAACACGGCCCGGCTCGGCGCGCTGTTCGCGTTCGGCGCGGGGGCGTATCTGATCTGCCATCCGCCCTATCTGCTGGATGCGCTGGGCGCGGCACGGTTCGCGATCCTGCCGCTCGGCGATCTCGAAAGCGTCTTCTTCTACTGGTTTGCGCTGTCGCTGTTCAACGACCGCTTCTGCTGGCGTATCCATTGCCTCTGGCCGGTCCTGCCGGTCGGGCTTTCGCACCTGCTCGTCCGGGTGATGCCCGGCACGCTTCCGGCCGCCGCGGCGGAACTGATCGGCGCCGGATTCATCCTCTTCTTCATGGCGCACACGATCACGCTGGCGATCCGGCATCTCGCCGATGATCTGGTGGTCCACCGGCGCGGCTTCCGCGTCTTCTTCAGCCTGGCCGTCGGACTGCTGTCGATCACCATGGTGGTGATGAAGCTGACCGACGCGCCGGACACCGTCCTGGTCCTCTATTCGCGGGTCGAGGCGATCGTGGCCTTCCTGCTGGCCCTGGCCTTCGGGCTGTGGGCGCTGAAAGCCCGCGAGGAGATTTTCGCACCGCCGCAGGCCGCGACGCCGATCGGCGAGGCGCAAAGCGTGATCGCGGGCATCGCGCCGGAAGACCGGCCGGTCATCGCCCGGCTGCAGGCAGAGATGTCCGGCGGGCGGTACCGCCAGCCCGGCCTGACGGTCGGCGAGCTGGCGACGATTGTCGGCACGACCGAACACCGCTTGCGCCGGCTGATCAATCAGGGGCTCGGCTATCGCAATTTTTCCAGCTTCCTCAACGAGGCACGGATCGCTGACGCCAAGACCATCCTGTCCGATCCCGAGGAGTCGCGGCGGCAGATCGTCCAGGTCGCCTTCGATCTCGGCTATGGCTCGATCGCGAGTTTCAACCGCGCCTTCCGCGACGCGACCGGGATGAGCCCGACCGTGTTCCGCCGCCGGGAATTGTCGCGCGCCTGAACCGGACAGGATCCGGCATTGCGTGTGCCGCGTCGCCCCCTAGATTGGGCAGGGCTTCGGAGGCGGCATCATGGACGGATTTCTCGGGCAGGCACTGGTCTTCCTGATCGCGGGCGTGATCGCCGTGCCGATCGCCAACCGGCTCGGTCTGGGCTCGGTGCTCGGCTATCTGCTGGCCGGCATCGCCCTGTCGCCGATCCTGCCCGCGATCGGGATCGACGCCGAGACCCTGCTCCACTTCGCCGAATTCGGCGTGGTGATGATGCTGTTCATCATCGGACTGGAATTGTCGCCCAAACTGCTGTGGCAGATGCGGACCCGGCTGCTCGGTCTCGGCGGCGCCCAGGTAATCGTCACCGCAGCGCTGATCGCGCTCGCCTGCCTCGCCCTCGGGCTGGAATGGCGCGCCTCGATCGCGGTCGGCCTGATCCTGTCCCTGTCCTCGACCGCCATCGTTCTGAAGACGCTCGAGGAAAAATCCCTGATGAAGACCGAAGGCGGGCGGGCCAGCTTCGCCATCCTGCTGTTCCAGGACGTTTCGGTCATCCCGATCCTCGCCCTTTTGCCGCTTCTGATGGTGCCCGGCGGTTTTGCGAGCGAAGAGGTTCATTCCGGCACCGCGATCTCGCACCTGGCCGGCTGGATGCAGGGCGGGATCATCATCGGCGCGGTCGCGGCGGTGATCCTGGCCGGTCGCTACGCGGTGCGTCCGCTGTTGCGCGTCATCGCCAACACGCGGCTGCGCGAAATGTTCACCGCTTCGGCGCTGCTGATCGTGATCGCAATCTCGTGGCTGATGTCGATGGTCGGTCTGTCGCCGGCGCTCGGCGCCTTCCTCGCCGGCGTCGTGCTGGCCGACAGCGAGTTCCGCCACGAGCTGGAAAGCGACATCGACCCGTTCAAGGGACTGTTGCTCGGCCTGTTCTTCATCACGGTCGGAGCCGGGGTCGATTTCCGCGTGCTGGCGTCCGAACCGGCGGTCATCGCGGGAATCGCAGCGGGGCTGATCGCCTTGAAGATCGCAGTGATATTCGCCATCGCGCTGGCCTTCAAACTGCCCCCGACCGATCGCTGGCTGGCCGCGCTTGGCCTGGCGCAGGCGGGCGAGTTCGGCTTCGTGCTGCTGGCCTTCGCCACCGGAAATGACGTGCTGTCAGAGGTGCTGGCGACGCGCCTGACGCTCGCGATCACGCTGTCCATGCTGGTCACGCCGCTGCTCTTCATCGCCTGGCAGCGATTCCTGAGACCAAGGTTCCAGCAGCACGCGCCTGTCGAACAGCGCGAGGCTGACACGATCGACGAGGAGGGCGTGGCGATCATTGCCGGGCTCGGACGCTTCGGCCAGATCGTGCAGCGCATGCTGACCGCGAGCGGGTTTTCGACCGTGGTTCTGGATCACTCCGCGCCGCAGATCGAGCTTCTGAAGACATTCGGTGTCAAGGCCTATTACGGCGATGCGTCGCGGCCGGAATTGCTGCACGCGGCGGGGCTGGGGAAGGCGAAGGTCGTGGTGGTCACTCTGGCCGACGTGGACAAGTCGATCGCCATCATCGATCACGTGAAGAAGCTGCATCCCGAGACAGTGGTGATCGCGCGGGCGACCGACCGTGTCAGCAATTACCGCCTGTGCGAGGCCGGGGCGGACGTGGTGATCCGCGAGACCTTCTTCTCCTCGCTCGAAGCCGCCGGCCACGCGCTCGAGGCGCTCGGCATCTCAAGCGACCAGGCCGAGCGGATGAAGGCGCGGTTCCGCGAGCATGACGAGGCGGGCCTGGCCGATCTGTTCGAGCACTGGAAGGACAATCCGGACGTGTTCCGGAACCAGAATTATATCAGCCGGGCGCGGTCGCTGACCCAGACGCTGGGCGAGGTGTTGTCAAAGGACCGGCTCGATCACGAAAGGGGCGACGACCCCGTCCGCCGGGACTGACGCCAGGCGAAGACAAGGATGAGCGGCACGATCCAAGGGGCGACCCGCTCGAACGGATCGCCCGGCAGGGCGGCCAGTTGTGCCGGCCAGCTGTCGCCGCCGATCTGACCCCAGGCATAGAAGAAGACCGTCGTGAAGAAGCCCGCCGTGATCGCCAGCAGGATGGCGGCACCGGCCGGTTCGCGCCCGGCGACCCGGGCAAACAGGATCGGTCCGAAGGCCGCTCCCAGCGCCGACCAGGAAAACAGCACGCGGTCGAAAATCGTCGCCGGCAGCGTCATGGCCAGGATGACGGCCAGCACGCACAATACGGTCATCACGATGCGCGAGATCAGCACTTCGCGGCCCGGCATCGCCTTGGCCACGCCCATGTCGTGGGCGACGGCGGCCGAAGTCGCGATCAGCAGGCTGTCGACGGTCGACATGACGGCGGACAGGACGGCCGCGATGATCAGGCCGGCGAGCACGGTCGGGAACAGCTGTGCGGCGAGGGTGTAGAACAGCGCTTCGCCCTCCTGGCCAGCGCCGAGCAGGGCCCGGCCCGACAGCGCCAGCGTCGACATGCCGGCATAGACGATGACGGCCCAGCTGATGGCGATGACGAAGCCGCGCTTGCGGGCCGCATCGTCCTTCACGGCCATGAGGCGGGCGATCAGGTGCGGCTGGCCGAATGTACCCAGGCCGATCGCGGCAATCCCCATCGCAAAACCGAGGAAGAGGAAGACTCCCCGCTCGCCGGTCCAGGACAGGTAGGCCGAGGGTTCGCGGGCGGCGAGGGTCTCGAACACGCCCGCCGGACCGCCCGCCGCGATCAGCGCGGTCAGCGGCAGTGCAACCGCAATCAGCGCCATCAGCGCGCCCTGAATGGTGTCGGTCACGCTGACGGCCCAGAAACCGCCCATCAGCGAATAGATCAGGATCACCGCCGCGCCGATGGCGACGCTCTCGAAATGCCCGAGGCCGAACTGGCTCTCGAAGGCGATGGCGGCGGCACCGAATTGCGCCGCGATGTAGAAGATGAAGCAGAACAGGACGAGGAGCGCGCTCCACAGCGCGATCGCCTTGCGCATGATCCCGCCCGTGCCGGCCGCCATGTAGTCGGTCATGGTGACGTGGCCGCGCGCCTCGGTCTCGGCGCGGATGCGCGGTCCCAGCCAGACCCAGACGACGACATAGCCGGCGAGGATTCCGGGCACCATCCACAGCGCCGAAATGCCGGCGGCATAGACGAAGCCGGAAAAGCCGAGCAGCACCCAGGCCGAGGAGGTCGAGGCGGCATAGGAGAGGCCTGCCACCCAGGGGCCGAGGCCGCGGCCGCCGAGGAAGAAGTCGCTCTCGCTCCTGTTGCGGTTCGCGGCCCAGAGGCCGACGCCGAGCAGCATCAGCTTGTAGGCCGCGAGCGTGCCCAGAATGATCCAGTTGTCCATGGCCCTCTCCCCGTTGCCGCGACACTAGCGGGGAGTCGCGCGGAGAGGCAAAGGGGGTCGTTCGTCTTTCCCGCGAAGGCGGGAAGGTGGATTCTCGTTTGAAGTGCAACAGGTGGTCTGAGAAGGCCTCTGCGGGGGTTCTGTAGTCAAGGCATTTGCGCGGGGTGTTGT
>NZ_JBHRSV010000005.1:86347-110726 GCF_042643335.1 Hyphobacterium vulgare | reverse complement strand
ATGACGCCTCGCCCCCAAATACACACCGAGATCCAGGGCGATCGTCTCGTCGTTCGGGTCCCTGTCAGTTTTCGAAAATCCGGTGGCCGCAGGCAGATCATTGCACCTCCGCAGGGCAGCGCATTGCCGGCATCACGCCAGCCCGACCAGACCCTTCTCAAGGCAATTGCTCGCGGACACCGTTGGCGTGAACTTCTTGAGAATGGCGACTGTTCGACCGTGAAGGCTTTGGCTCGGAAGGAACGGATCACACCCTCCTACCTGTCTCGCGGGTGCTGTCAGACAAAAGCGAACCGGTCTCTATTGACGGCGGCGCGGCTGAGATCAGGCGGCAAGCTGCCGCCATTCGGCCAGCGCGGCTTGCCGGTTCTCCTTGAACCGGTCGCGGGGATTGAGGTGTCGGTCGAGATTGAAGTGGTTGTGGACGGAAGAGTGGACGGTGGCGAATTTCTGAAGACTTCGCATTTGCCGGAAGCGGAGCATCGCCCGCTCTCTTCGTCGCAATGGTAGATGGCTATTCTCAGCCCGATTGTTAAGCCAGCGGCCGACCTCCTGATCGCCTTCAATGCCCAGTTTCTTGAACGCTGCGCGGTAGGACCGAAGCCGGTCTGTCACGATCGCCTTCGGCTTGCCAAATCGCTTCATCGCCTTACGGAGAAACTTGAGCGCCGCCTGGCGATCTCGGCGTTTGGTGACGTAGGCCTCGAGGACCTCACCCTCATGATCGACCGCGCGCCAGAGGTAGTGGGTCACTCCGTTGATCTTCACAAACATCTCGTCGAGGTGCCACTGCCATTGAGGCCACGCGCGCAGCCGGCTGGCTCTCTTCCGCCGAATCTCTGCGGCGAACATGGGCCCGAACCGGTTCCACCAATACCGGACGGTTTCGTGGCTCACCTCGATCCCGCGTTCGTGGAGCAGATCCTCGACGTTCCGCAGCGACAGCGGAAACCGGACATACATCATCACCGCCAGGCGGATGACCTCGGGTGACGTCTTGAAATAGCGGAACGGGTTCGGGCTCATCCGCTCAGGATGGCGGCGAACCGGCTAACGCCGGGTTTCCTCTGACACTGTCGCTCAGGATGATGGCCCATCCGCTAACGCCGAGTTTCCTCTGACACTGCCCTCTCTTCTACGGACATCAGCGCAATGTAACGGCCAAGGTTGCCTGATCGCTGTGATAAATTCCGCTCGGCTCGTCAGGCAGTGTGATCCGGACCGCCGACACTAGGACCGCGCCGGACAGGTCAGAGCCGATTTCGAACTGCCCGTCAGAATTGGTCTCGAGTCGTTCGTGTCGTCCGCTTGCGCTGTAGATATCGACGTCATGCCGGGGCAGGGCTTCGCCCTGCCAAAGGAGAACAAAGCTCCGGGGATTTCCTTGTCCGGCCACGAACTCCAGTGCCTGGCCGACAGGCACTGCCGCCATGTCTGCTCCGGATTCGCATGTTTCCACGCACAGGAAGATCTTCGTGTGCTTGGTATAGCTGCGCATCATTGCCGGGTCGCCGGGCAGGGCATCGAATGCTGCGCGCGTCACGGCATCCGCTCCTATCTCGTCGAAGTAGAGCGCAACGTCTTCCGGAGCGATCTCACCTGAGCGCGGCAGAGCGCTGATTGCAACTGATGCAAAACCGGTCGATTGCGGCGTGAACGAGACGCGCAGAGCGGTCGGGGTCTCCTCGTAGGTGAGATCCTCCACAACCTCGTCGTGGCCCACCCGCACAGAAGTGAAGTCGATCCGGTTCCGTGCCGGTCCCGTTTCAATGTCGGGAAATTCCAGTGCGCTCGTCAGCCCAACCGTGACCTCCGACCCCGCCTCCCATACCGTGCGCTCGGTTGCCAGATAGGTCTTGTGGGCAGATGCCAGCGGCGCTGTTAGCATCGTCGCCACGAGCGCGGCGGTAACTGTCCTTATCCACAGTTTGCAAGAATGGAACACGGTCGTAACTCCTTCCGAGGGGAATGATGCGGCTTCACTCGATGCCGGACTGCATCTCGCGGATTTCCTCCGGCCACTGGCTCTTGATGAAGGCGAGGGTTGCAATGATTTCCGCGTCGCTCATCACGTCGCCAAATCCCGCCATGTCGGTCTCGTAGCCTTCCGAGGCGAAGGCGGCCGTGCCGAACTTGGTGATATTGAAGAGCGTCTCGTCGGAATGGTGCCAGGTATGTCCCGTCTCATCGTGGGGCGGGGCGGGCAGCCGCCCGTTCTCGCGGCGCTGGCGCCAGTTCGCCTCGCCCTCGAGATTCGCGCCGTGACACGACGCACAATTTTCCGCGTAAAGCGCACGTCCCTGGGCGACCAGTGACATGTCACCGGCATCGATGCGGCTGGGATCGAGCGTATCGGGCGCCTGAGAGCAGGCTGCGCTGCCGAGCGTTATCAGGAGTGTGAAGATCCGCATGTTAGGTCCGTCCTTCATCTGCGCCGGTCCGGGGGCGTCCGGATAACCAGCGTCCAAAGTCAGCTTTCCGGGCGAGACTCGGTCGCTCGATCAGGTGCCAGGACAAAGCGGACACGAGCAGGGTCGCCGGAATTCCGACAGCGACCAGCAGGGTCTCGCCGCGCGCCACTCCCGTGAACCACAAGATCTGGAAGAGCGGATAATGCCAGATGTAAATGCCATAGGACCAGTCCGGCATGCGCGAGAAGGTCGGGCCGAGACGTTTTGAAAACGCCAGCCAGAACAAGCCTGAGGCGAGGGCGATGTTCAGAAGGATTTCTGCGGCGGGATGGTCGCCGGACAGGAACCAGACAGGTCCAGCGACCAGAGCGGCGACTGGCAGAAGGGGAAGCCGGTCACGCCAGGCATAAACGCTCATCCCGAGAAGAAATGCTGCACCGAGCCGGAACAGGTTGACGAGCAGGGCGGGACCGTCCGGCCAGGCCATCATGATCCCGGCATGTGCGAATGCCATCACGATGAAGAGCGCGGTGAGCACGGTGCGCCGCCATGCAAAACCCGTAAAGAACAGGACTGCGGCTCCGATATAGGCGATGACTTCGTAGCGCAGCGTCCAGAGCGTCGCTGAAAACTCGCCGGGTGCCGGGTTGGTCGCAAAAAGACCCTCCGGGGCTCCGGACGTGTCGAGGAAGAAAACGACGTTCGGGACGTAGCCCCATGTCGCAAGGCTCCTCCAATAGGCCTGGGGCTCCACGGTGGTGAAAAGCGGTCCGATCACGAGAACGGCGAGAAGCGCCAGCACGACCAGAGCCGGCATGATCCGCAAAATGCGGGAAGCGGCATAGGTGGCGAGGTCGCGCCGCCGCTCCAGACTGTCTGCGATCAGGAACCCGCTGAGGATGAAAAAGCCGTTGACTGCGGCATAGCCGATCGACCAGCCATTCGCGGCGATGAGGGGCGATCCGAGGCCATTGATCACGACTGGGACGTGTTCGACCATCACCGCCGAGGCCAGAAAAAGCCGTAGCAATGTGAGCCGATTGTCCCGACCGTCGAATGCGCCGCCGATGGATAGGAAAGTGCGAATGGTGCCGCGTCCCCGTCAGGTTTCAAAACGGGTTACGCAGACGAGCGTCACTTCCCTCGCGGCAGGGGCGTTATTCGCTCAGGTTTCTGGCGGCACCGCGTTTTTCCGCCGGTGTTGCGCCAGCTCCATACGGACCAGCCGCTGCATGCGCAGGACCAGCAGCAGAAGCCCTGCGAACACGGTCAGGAGCGCCAGCAAGGCCGCAGTGATGAGCAGCGGATTATTGAAATTCTCGCGCTCGTCATAATCCATGATGTGGAGCATCCAGAAGAAGTCATAGAAGCGCCAGGCATCGTTCCGCCGTGCGGTGACGAGACCGGAGTCCGGGGAAACGTAGATCCGGGTGCCTTCACCATCATCGAATGAGACGCGCCAGGCGGGACCCGGTCGCCGGGACTCCCAGGTGGCGTCCTCGAAATATTCGATCGCGGCAATTTCCGGATCACCGGCATAGTCTGCGACGGCGATCTCGATGGCGCGTTCCCGGGTGATCGGCGTGATGACCTCGCCTGTTGCGGCGTCGACCAGCCGGCTCCGACCGTCCTGCACGACCACATTCCAGACCGGCTGTCCTTGCCAGAGCTGTAGGTGCGCCGTGCGCACTGGCAGGCCGGGAAAAGCGGCTTCAGCGGCCTGGCCCACGGCGATGACAGAGGAGGGATCGATCGGTGTGTCGGGGAGGGCAGCCATGTTGTGTTCGCCGCGAACACGCTCGATGGGAATGACGCTCATCACGACACCGCCCATGACCCAAAGCACGATCTGGATGCCGACGACCAGGGCGATCCATTTGTGGACCCGGATCGTCCAACGCAGCAAAGCGGTCATTGTCTTCCCCCCTCAACCAGTCCGCCGCGCAGCCGAATTCGGGAGCGCGGCGGCCTAGGCTGTCAATTCACTACCTTCCGTCAGTCGTGCCCGTGATGGGCATCGCTGGGCTCTGCGTTGTCCGAGTCGCCGTGGTTCATGTCACCGTGATCCATGTCACCGTGATCCATGTCACCGTGATCCATGTCACCGTGGTTCATGCCATCGTGACCCTCGCCGTGATGTTCGCCATGCATCGCACGCATCATCTCGTGGCAGGCTTCCGCGCGAGCGCGCTCTTCGTCAGAGAGGCTCGCCATGATCGTGTCATGGTCTTCACCTGCCTCGTGACGGGCCATCATGGCTTCGTGCATTTCCATGCAGGCGGAACGATCCGGATTGTCGTTGGCGGCGTGATCGCCGTGCTGGTCGGCGAGTGCCGATCCGCTAGTCAGCAGGAAGACAGCGCTTCCGAACGCGAGAGTAAGGTTGGCCATTACAAGGTACTCCTTTGGATTGAGAAATTTCAGAACCAGATACGAAGACCGGCCACGATTGCTGTGGATTCCGGGTCGCCGCCTGCAGCGCGGGTGTAGTCAGCGGTCTCACCCAGCTGTCTCGTCCATTCAATCCCCACATAGGGTGCGAACTGACGGACGATTTCATAACGCAGGCGCAAGCCAGCTTCGATGCTGGTCAGACCGGCACCCGTTTCGAGCGACGGCATGTCCTCAGCCGACCAGGCGAGTTCGGCTCGCGGCTGCAGGATCAGGCGCTGCGTCAGCAGCAATTCATATTCGGCCTCTGCACTGCCGGTCAGTTCGCCCCGGTTCGACAGATAGGCGGACACATCGACTTCGAACCAGTAGGGCGCGAGACCCTGCAGCGCGGCAACTGCGTGCGTGCGTCCGTTGCCGTCCTCGAAGTCGTGGGCGATTCCGCCTTGCAGATCGAAATAGGGAGTGATCGCGCGCGACCAGAGCGCCTCGACCCGAGCCTCCTCGAAGGCACCATGATCGAGGGAGTATTCGGCTTCACTCTTGATCCAGAGGCGGTTTATCCGACCGCCATACCAGGCGTTGATGTCCCAAAGCGCAGCGTCTTCGCTGTCGCTGCTCCGGTATTCCAGCCGGTCAGTCTGGAAGAAGAATTGCCGCATACCGCCGGTTTCGTGGCGCAGTTCGTGGCGCGCTTCCTCCATGGCGTCTGCGCCGTAAAACTGGTCGGCGTAGGGCTCGTCGGCGGCCTGAGCTCCGGCACCGGCCAGACCTGCGATGAGCGCAGCTGTCAGAAGCATTCTCATTGGTGCGCTCCATGGCCCATCCGGTGGCCTGCATGGGGATCGGCGTGCTCGCCCGGCCGGACCGAGACGACTTGGAACATGCCCGCGTGCATGTGGTAGAGCAGGTGGCAGTGGAACGCCCAGTCGCCCACGTCTTCCGGCGTCACGTCGACGGACAGTTTCTCGCCCGGCTTGACGTTGATCGTGTGTTTGCGCGGCATGTTGTGACGCGCCCCGTTCACGACATCGAAGAACATGCCGTGCAGGTGAATGGGATGCACCATCATGGTGTCGTTCACCATGGTCAGACGCAGTCTTTCCCCTTTGACGAACTGGATCGGTTCGACGACCTCGCTGAACCGCACACCATCGAACGACCACATGTACCGCTCCATGTTGCTGGTCAGGTGGATCTCGATCTCGCGACCCGGTGCCCGGTGATCGGGATTTGGGTCGGGGCTGCGCAACTGTGCATAGGTCAGCGCGCGGTGCGGGACATCCTCCAGACCCGCGCCGGGTTCGTCGAGGCGGCTCACCGGCTGCATGGCGACGCCCGCGACGCCCGGTCCCTGCGGGTGATCGTGCCTCTGCATGTCATTGCCGGACATGTCGTGTCCTGCGTGACCGGCCGGCGCTGCCGGCGCTGCGCCATGGCCCGAATGATCCATTCCCGCCATTCCGGCGTGTCCCTGACCATGCGCGGAATGATCCATGTTTCCGTGACCGGCGTGGCCCGAGGCGGCCGGCTGCTCCGCCGAAGCGGCTCCGTGGGCCATTCCCGGCATTGATCCGTGGTCCATGCCCATGTCCCGCATCGTCAGGGTCGGCCGTTCCCGCAAGGGAGGGACGGGCGCCGTCATGCCCATGCGCGGCGCCAGCGTGCCCCGGACATAACCGCTGCGGTCGTTGGTTTCACACATCAGTGTGTAGGCGCGGTCGTCCCGAGGCTGAATCACGACGTCATAGGTTTCTGCCACGCCGATCTGAAACTCGTCCGTTTCAACCGGCTGGACATTCAGACCGTCGGCCTGGACCACCGTCATCGGCAGGCCCGGAATGCGGACATTGAAGAATGTCATGGCCGAAGCGTTGATAAAGCGCAGCCGCACGCGTTCACCCGGCTCAAAGAGGCCGGTCCAGTTGTCGCCCGGACCATGGCCGTTGATGAGATAATCCATCGTCGCGGCGGTTGCGTCGGAAATGTCGGTCGGGCTCATCCGCATCTGCCCCCACATCAGTCGGTCGCGGAGCGTTGCCATGAAGCCGTTGCGCGAAGCTTCCCGGAAGAAATCCGGGACCGTTCGCTGCTGGAAATTGTAGGTGTCGCTCGACGCCATCAGCCGTTGGAACACCCGGTGGGGTCCTTCAAAAGTGTAGTCGGAGAGGACGATGACGTATTCGCGGTCATAACGAACCGGGTCGGTGCCGCGCGGTTCGATGATGATCGGGCCATAATGCCCCAACTGTTCCTGGAGGCCTGAATGCGAGTGGTACCAGTAGGTGCCGGCCTGTCGCAGCGGGAAGCGGTAGGTAAAGGTCTCGCCGGGCCGGATGCCGGGGAATGTTACGCCGGGAACGCCGTCCATCTCGTTGGGCAGCAGGATGCCGTGCCAGTGGATCGACGTGTCCGCGTCGAGCGTGTTGTGGACCCGCAGCGTGATCTCGTCGCCTTCGCGCCAGCGCAGAAGGGGTGCCGGCACCTGGCCGTTCACCGTCACTGCAGGACCCGTGCGCCCGTCGATCGCCAGTTCGGCCCGGCCGACCGTCAGGTCGAATTCGGTACCGGACAGCGGCTGCAGGCCCGACAGGTTCGCGGCCGGCCCGGAACGCGCCCAGGCCGGTACGAGGGAGGTGGCCGCCAAGACGCTGCCAGAGGCCGCTGCGGTCTGCAAGAAAGTTCGTCGTGAAAACATTCGTATCATCTCGTCATTCGCGGCTGGCTGCGCCTGGCAGTCGGAAAAGCTCAGGGGGGACGGGTCGGCCTTTTCCGCCGCCCGGCGCAGCCATACCGTACTACGCATTGTGGTGAACTATCCCTCCGGTCGGAGACCGGAAAGTGCAGCAATCTTCTTTCGCGCCCTGTATATTCTCATCTCGACACCCTTCACGCTCAGACCCATGATTTCGGCGATCTCGGAATGGGGAAGGTCTTCCACCGCAGACAACAGAAGCGGTGTCCGCAATCCCTCCGGCAACCGCGCGATCGCCGACTCCAGCGCGGCAAGGTCATCACGGTCCTCGACAACGCGCTCCGGGCTCGGATCCTGGGCAGGATAGCGATCATTTCCTGTTTCGGCTGTCAGCCAGCGGCGTACGACTTGGCGCCGGACATGATCGCGGGCCTTGTTGCGGGCGATCCGGAACAACCACGCCAGAAGCGGGCGTTCCGGATCGTATCGGAAAAGATTTCTGTGCGCGGCAACGAAGGTCTCCTGGGCCGCGTCCTCAGCGTCGCCGGCATCGCGCAGCATCCTGTAAAGGAAGCGGAAAATGGCGGGGCCGTGCCGCTGCATGATCCGGTTGAACGCAAGGTCGTCGCCCTCCGCGGCTCGAACAGCGAGGCGGGCATCGTCGATCTTGTTCTGACCGGGATTTGCATCAATTCCCGGCATCGAGCGCCTGGGTCAGCCGCGCATCGAACCGCTCGCGCTGTTCCGGGGTCAGGGTCTCGCGCATGTCGACAATATGGTTGAGCGTCTCGATCTGAAGCCGCCCCATCGCCTCGTGAAAGGCCCGGGCCTGCGCCTCGACCTCCGGTGTCATGTGCCCGGTCTGCATGAGGGCGACCCCCAGTTCGTGACGCGCCTCGGCCATATCGTCTTCGAGCACCTGGCGCCGCCGCGTAAACTCAGCCTCCAGTGCCTCGATCTGCGCCTCCTGTTCGGACGACAGGTCAAGGTCGTGGTGAACGAACTGGTGCAGGCTTCCATCGGGCGGAACCTGACCGCCAGACAGCTGCAAGCCCGCCCAGACGCCCACCAGTCCACCCGCAAGGCCAAGGACGAAGGCGACCAGTCCCGCGCGCCAGATCACAGGCCGGCTCCACGCGGTGACGTGATCTCAGCAAGCGAATAGGGCGACCGCACTGCGAAAACATCGAGCTCCCCGTTTTCGCGCGGGACAGACTGAAGACCGATGAAGCTGCCGACGACGAGGGCGAATACGGCCGGGGCCAGTCGCATCGCGAGCGCGGTGCGGGCGATCGTCCAGCCGCCGGTGTCCCGGCGGCCAGTCCGGCCACCATCCAGCGACGCGCGTACGCGATTGCGCAGGCGTGTCTCGTCATATCCGTCAGGCGTTCTCCGAAGGCGGGAGAGGGCCGTATCGAGTTCGGACGTCATGCTTTACCAATCCTCACGATGTGTGCAGGTGACGGATAAGCCACCCGTCTGCCGTGCGCAAAAGTACCGCCGTACCGTTCGCGTCGCGTTCGCGATCTTCGCCGTGAACCGTGTATTCCATGTGGATGGAGAAGGTTGCCAGCGCCATGTCGCCGCTGACATCGATACGGTAATCGCGCCAGTCATACTCATGGATGGCGAACCCCTCCGCAGCGAATTCCGGCACCAGATGGTGATCGCGATAGTCGGACCAGCCGATATTGCGCCCCGCGCCCTCGAAGATCGTGAAATCCTCGCCATCAGTGCGTACGCGCGCCTCGGCCGCCATGACGTCTTCCGACTCCAGCGCGGCCGAATAGGCTTCGAGAACGGCCTCGACGTCGTCTTGGTCGTCACCGAAAGCGACTCCGCTGAAAAGCAGGGTGGCGAACACCCCCATAAGAACGGATTTAATCATGTGTCTTCTCCTTATCTTGTCATTTTGGAATTGCCGCGGCGGGCCACGAGGAGCGCATTGCCCCATCGACGGATAGTGCGGCGTGAAGGTTTCTCGAGCCACTCATAGGTCAGGCTCGAAGCGGCCAGCATGGCAGCCAGCAGCGCGAGCAGGGACATTGTCGAAATGGTTTCGTCAATGACACCCAAAACGTCCTGCAACAAGTTGAATGCAATCATGAAAAACGGGACGTGGAGCATGTAGATTGCGTAGGAGATTTCTCCCAAATACCGGATCGGATCCTGTCGGGATGTGCCGGCGGCATGACGGTCAAGCTCGGCGAGCGACAAGACGATCGGCGCGCCAAGCAAGGCAATGATCCGATCGTCCCAAGCCAGATGGGCGGCGAGAAGATAGATGACCAGGCTCGCTCCGAACACAACACCTGCTGTGATCCGGCCGAGGGGATAGCGATTACCCAACCTGTAGATTGCGATCCCCAGGAGGAATTCCGGGATGATCCGCAACACTCCGAAACGCTCGGTCGCCATTGGCAGGCTTTCGCCGAAGAGTGAGCGGTGGACCAGGTCCAGCACCAGAAAGGCCACGATCGCGATCGTGACCAACGCGAGTGGCCGACGTGCGAGCGCAATCGCGATCATGAGATAGGCGGGAAACGCCAGATAGGCGAACCACTCGGCACTGATGGACCAGGACGGCGCGTTCCAGCCCGGATTGGGTGCAAAACCCCAAGCGTGAACCATCAGCAGATTTGCCGGGAGATCGGCGATCGGGAATTCCTCCCGCTCGAAAGGCACTCCGACGATCCACGCGCCGAACGCAGCGAGCGCGAGCAGAACGATTGTCGCCAGATGCAGGGGGTAGATGCGCGCAAACCGGGCGATGATGAATTTCGCGAAATCAAACTTCCCTTGTTCGCGGGCCGCAACATACACATGGGCCAGCACGAAGCCTGAGAGGATAAAGAACAAGTCGACCCCGAACCGGCCCATCGCAAAGAAGGCCGTTGCGGAGTCGATGTCGACCGTCCACGGAACCCGCCAATGGTAGAAAACCACCCATAACGCTGCGAAGAATCGAAGTCGCGTCAGGGAAGGCAAATCGGCGGGATAGACCGACATCGCCCTTATCCACCGATCAGGTGGCGAAGGCCGCCATGGGCGAGCGCCCCGCCCAGGAACCCGTTGACAGACACCGCCAGTGCGGCGCTCAGAACCAGCAGCGTCAGAGACCAGCGCGCCAGGCTGGAAGGCTGGCGCTGATGCCATTCTGCTGCGCCTGCGACGGCGAACAGGCCGAAGGTCAGACCCGTGCCGATCCAGCGGTGCCATGCCATCACGCCGGCCTCACCCGTCGCGACAGGCCCGGCATGGGCCCAACCCAGCAAGCCGGCGGCCAAACCGCCCAGCGCGGCGGTCCAGGCCAGAAAGCGAACCGTGTGCGCCAGGGAGGCCTGGCCGGTCACCAGGAACAGGATTTGCGCCAGTGCGGCCGCGAGGGCCAGGGCAATGGGGAAATGGACGGCGAGGGAGTGCAGGACGCCGATATTGGCGATCGTCTGTTCCAGTTCCGTCTGAGGGCCATGATCGCCCCAGTGGGAATGGCCGCCTGCACCCTCGGCCTCGCCATGATGATCTGCTGCGCCTGTCGTGTCGTTGTGCGAATGGCCAATCATCGCCGATTGATCGGCATGACGGTCCGGCGTCGTCTCGCTGTCCGGGCCATGATGGTTGTCGGTCGCAGCGGCATCGTCAGCATGATCGTGGGAAGGTTCCGCCGCGACATGCATGTCATTGGCATCAGGCGGTGTCTGCGAAGAAGGTGCCTCTTCTGCCATGTCGTGCGGGCCGTGATCGTGCTGAGGGGTATCCGGGTCATCGTGGTGGTGACCCGCCTGAGCGGACGGACCGGAGAGCGCCATCATTGGCGTCGAAACCGCAGCCGCTAATGCCATAGCCGCGAATGCAGCAATAATTATCGGGAACAGCGTTTTCATCATGCTTCTCCGCCCAGCGTCACAACGACTTACGCAGTCCGGCTCGGTCACCCTCATAGCCGTTCAGTGATCGGATCGATTCGTCAGTCGTTATGCCCGACAGCCGCCGTGCCTCGTGTTGCACCCAACTTCAGGAATGCAAACTCAAGCAAGAAGATCAGCGCGATTCCGGAAGCGCCGATGAGAATGATGAGTGGATCGCTCTGCCATTTGATTGCGACAAAGGCCCCAAGCGCGACCAGATCGAAAACGATAGCTGCGATCAGAACCGCAGTGCGGGCGGATATCTCGGCGTGCAATTTGCGCATCACGCCCCAATGGATGATTACGTCCATCACGAGGTAGAAGATCGCTCCGAGCGAAGCTATGCGCCCAAGGTCGAACAGTGCGGCGAGCAAGCCAGCAAACACGACCGTGTAAACAAGCATGTGCCGCTGAACATTACCGGGTAATCCGAAGTGCCGGTGCGGGATCAGTCTCATGTCCGTCAACATCGTCGTCATGCGAGAAACCGCAAATATGCTCGCGATGACGCCCGACGCCGTCGCAATAACAGCAATCACGACAGTGAACGTCACGCCCAGGTTGCCAAAGGCGGGGCGAGCGGCTTCGGCAAGGGAATAATCCCGGGCCGCGACAATTTCAGGTATTGATAAGGAGGATCCGACCGCGAAGGCCACCAGCAAATATATTACGAGACAAATGCCAAGCGAGATGATGATGGCCCGTCCGACATTACGGTGCGGATTCTCTATCTCGCCGCCGCTATTGGTGATCGTTGTAAACCCCTTGAAGGCCAAGATAGCCAGCGCCACGCCTGCCAGAAAACCCAACGGACCCGTTTCGAGCGCGCTGGACGAAGCCTCCGCTGGCTGAAAACTGAAACCCGCCGCTACGAGTACCGCGGCCGCGAAAAGAGCGATGCCACCAATTTTGAGAAGAGCGGCTATTTTGGAGATCACTTCGACCAGGGTGTTACCGGCAACATTCACCAGAAACGCTACGAAAATCAGTCCGACCGCAAGCACAGGGACCAGCCAGTCAGTCCCCTCGAAGTTGAAGAGACGGAGTGCGTAAGTTGCGAATGTTCGGGCAACGAGACTCTCGTTGATGACCATCGAAAACGCCATCAGAAGAGCGGCGGCCCCGGTGACTGTTGACCGTCCGTACGCCTTCTGCAGGATCATCGCGATCCCCCCTGCCGAGGGATAGCGGTTCGTGACCTTCACATAAGTATACGCACTGAATCCGCTCACAAGCGCGGCGACGAGAAAGGCGATCGGGAACCAAGGGCCTGAATATTCGGCAACTTGACCGGTCAAGGCAAAAATGCCGGCCCCGATCATCACACCCGTTCCCATTGCGACGGCGCCGGTGAGGGTCAGGCTGCCTTCTTGGTACCTTGTCGTGCTTTCCATGGAGCGGCTTTGTCCTTTAACGCTGTTGGGAACCGGGTGTGGCGCTGAACAGGCTCAGGCTTCCCGTGGGCGTGATGAGACGGTCGAGTTCGGCAAGTTCGAACCCTGCTTCGCGTATCAGCATCGGCAGCGCGCCGTCGGCATTGGGTTGAGTATCTTCGACGCCATCGAGAACCTGCACGGTGAGACGGAATGCAGCCCGCATCACGCCTCTCTGCTCGGAGTAATCTGCGACGTGCATCACACCGCCCGGAGGCAGAACTGAGCGGGCATAGGCGAGAAGGTCCCGCTTTCCGGCCAGCGGAACTTGATGGAGAACAAGACTGATTACGACCGCATCGGGCCGCCAGCCGCGGGGCAGGTGAACTGATCCGGGAAACCCCTCCAGGATCACGATTGCCGAGCCTGCAGTTCGTGTCTTTTCGCGCGCGATCGAAACAGCGTGGGTATCGGGGTCTATGCCGATGATCCGAAGGTCGGGGCACGCTTCCCACAACGCCTTCGCAAGCGAACCGGTCCCGCAACCCAAATCGAGAATATTCAATCCGGGCCGGGGGGCTATCTGTTCGATAAGACTTGCGCGCCAACGGCCCTCCCGGGTCATCAATGCGATGACCCGGTCATAAAGCGGCGTCAGCCACTCGATACCGAGCGGTGGAGTATAGGCCGGAGCGGCTGTCATAACCGGACCCCCCGTAACCGGAGCGCATTCAGCACCACCGACACAGAAGAGGCGCTCATCGCGAACGCTGCGAACATCGGGCTGATGAGGATGCCGAACAGCGGGAACAGAATGCCGGCAGCGATCGGTACGCCCGCTGCATTGTAGATCAGCGCGAAGAACAGGTTCTGACGGATATTGCGCATCGTCGCGCGGGCGAGTTTGCGTGCGCGCACAATCCCGTCGAGATTGCCCTTCACGAGCGTGATCCCCGCGCTCTCGATCGCAACGTCTGCTCCGGTACCCATGGCGATACCGACATCGGCCTGGGCGAGGGCGGGCGCGTCGTTCACACCGTCACCCGCCATCGCGACCTTGCGGCCCTCTCCCTGCAGTTCGCGGATGATCCGTGCCTTGTCGGCCGGAAGAACGTCGGCGCGGATCTCGTCGATGCCGAGCCGTGCGGCGACCGCCTTGGCCGTACGTTCGTTGTCGCCCGTCGCCATGATGATCCGGAAACCCAGTGCGTGAAGTGCCCTGAGAGCCCCCGGCGTGGTCTCCTTGACGGGGTCGGCAACACTGACCAGACCGGCGAGCGAGCCTTCGACGGCGATGAACATCACGGTCTCGCCTTTGTCGCGGCGAGTATTGGCTCGGTTCACAAGCGCTCCCGCATCGACGCCAAGCGCTTCCATCATCGCCCGGTTTCCGAGCGCGACGGATCGTCCATCGACCTTGCCAGTCACGCCCTTGCCTGTCACCGCCTCGAAATCGCTCGCCGAGCGAAGAGCGAGACCCCGGTGCTTGGCGCCCTCGACGATGGCGTCGGCGAGGGGATGCTCGGATCCGCGTTCAAGTGCGGCAGCCAGGGCCAGAACCTCGGCCTCGTCCTGCCCCTTCGCCGGTTCGACCGCGACGAGGCGCGGCTTGCCTTCCGTCAGTGTACCGGTCTTGTCCACGATCAGGGTGTCGATCTTCTCAAATCGCTCCAGCGCCTCAGCATTCTTGATCAATACGCCGGCTTGAGCGCCGCGGCCCGTCGCCGTCATGATCGACATCGGGGTTGCCAGCCCCAGCGCACACGGACAGGCGATAATCAGCACGCTCACCGCCGAAACCAATGCGTAGGCAAGCGCGGGGTCGGGGCCGAAGAACGCCCAAACTCCGAAGCCGATAACGGCGATGGCGATGACCGCGGGGACAAACAGCCCGGACACGCGGTCGGCGTATTTCTGGATCGGCGCACGGCTCCTCTGGGCGTGCGCGACCATTTCCACGATCTGCGAGAGCATTGTATCGGCGCCAACCCGCTGCGCCTCGATGATGAGACTGCCGGTCCCGTTGATCGTCGCGCCTGTGACGCGGTCGCCTTCCGTTTTCTCGACCGGGAGCGGTTCGCCCGTCACCATGCTTTCATCGACCGAGCTGCGACCTTCGATGACCAGGCCGTCGACGGGAAGCTTCTCTCCCGGGCGGACCCGCAAGCGGTCGCCGACAGCGACGTCCTCAAGCGCAACGTCTTCCTCACTGCCGTCAGGGCGGATGATGCTGGCCCGCTTCGGTGCGAGGTCGAGAAGCGCGCGGATTGCTCGGCCGGTGCCTTCTCGCGCGCGCAGCTCCATGATCTGACCCAGCAGAACGAGCGTGACGATTACTGCGGCAGCCTCGAAATAGACGCCGACCTCGCCGCCATGACCGCGGAACTCCGCCGGAAAGATGCCAGGGAAAGCGACCGCGACGACGCTGAATGTCCACGCCGCCATCACGCCCATCGCAATCAGGCTGAACATGTTCAGGTTCATCGTGCGGAAGGATTGCCAGCCGCGCTCAAGGAAGGGCCATCCGCTCCACAGAACCACCGGCGTGGCGAGAAGGAGTTCCAGCCAGGCCGACGTCCGGTGCCCGATTGCGTCGCGCACTTCGAGGCCCAGCATCGGTCCCATAGCCAGAATGAGAACCGGAACGCTGAGCAGGACGCCCACCCAGAACCGGCGCGTGAAATCGGTCAATTCGGGATTGGGGCCATCATCGCCGGGAATGCCCGACTCAGGCTCCAGCGCCATTCCGCACAACGGACATGGACCCGGTCCAGGGTTGCGCACTTCGGGATGCATCGGACAGGTATAGACTTGCCCGGTAAAGCCGTCGGGTACGACGTCAAACTTTCCACCCTTGACGGCCGGCTTCTTTGGGCCGTGACCACCACAGCAGCTGCTGGTTTGCTTCGGGGCGATGCCGGTATAGTCCTGCGGATCGGCTGCGAACTTGTCACGGCAGCTTTCCGAGCAAAAAAAGAAGTCCTCCCCGTCATACCGGACATGCGGCGTTCGATGTCCGGGCGTTACGGTCATACCGCATACTGGATCGATCGCGGATGCAGGCCCGGACGGGGCGTGGCAGGCAGCGCCATGTTGATGCTTTTCCATGATTTCCTCGCTTCTTCAGTGGGGGGTCCGACCCCCGGATGCGAGTGGTGTGCGGCTTCCAGCTACTGGAAGGTCAAGCGGATTTCTTTTCGCCGCTCCGCGCGCCCGAAAGCGTATCGAGAATCGGGCAATCGGGCCGGTGGTCGCCGTGGCAGGCCCCAATGAGATCAATCAGAGTGTGTCGCATGGCGCGCAGCTCGGCCATCTTCCAGTCGATCGCGGTGACATGTTCCTTGGCCAGCTTCCTGACTTCGGCGCTCGGCCGTGCGCGGTCGTCCCATAGCCCGAGCAGCAAGCGGCATTCGTCGAGCGAAAAGCCCAGCGACCGGGCTCTCCCCACAAAATTCAACCGCGCAAGCGCCGCCTCGTCGAAGACCCTGTAACCATTCCCGGACCGCTTGGGCGCAACAAGCCCGATGTCCTCGTAATAGCGGATGGTTTTGGCCGGCAGGCCCGTCATTTCGGCAACGGACTGGATGTTCATCGCACATCTCCTCGCGGCGCGGACTGAAAGAGAATTACGGGTGCGGCGCGCCATTCCCTCGCGGTCGAGCAAATATTTTCCAACGCGGGAACCGAGCGCGCAACGATCCGTTGGGATTCCGTCCCTTCAAGTAGCCAAACAAACGAGGTGCAGGCGAATGGAACATTCGAAATATTGGAAGTTCGGCGCGATGATCGTGACCTCGATGGTCGTGATGTTCGGCATCAAGTACCTGAACACCTACGAGCCGTCGCATGTCCAATGGTCTGAAACCCGCTTCTACATGACGTTCATGATGGGCGGTGCGATGGCCATCGTCATGCTCGCCTTCATGCTCGGCATGTACAAGAACACCAAGGCAAACATCGCGATCTTCGCCGGCAGCGCGGTCGTATTCTTCCTCGCGCTCTGGCTCGTTCGCAGTCAGGAAACGGTCCATGACGAGAGCTGGATGAGGGCGATGATCCCGCACCACTCCATCGCGATCCTCACATCCGAACGCGCGAACATCTCCGATGTGCGGGTGCGCGAACTGGCCGACAGTATCATCGAGGCCCAGCGCCGCGAGATCAAGGAAATGGAGTGGCTGCTCGACGACATCGCGGCCAATGGCGAGGCTGAAACCGAGGCCGAGGCGGCTGCCCGTCCGGTACCGGAGTTCGAAGCGAGCGCCAGTCCTGATCCGGCCTGATCGCCAGCCATGGCGCTGACGGTCATTACGATTGTGGCCATGGTGGTGATCACGGGCATCGGCCACCACTATGCACTCATGGCTCTGCGCCGGATTTCGGTGCAGAGCCTACCGGACTCCGGACTACGCCCGATCGTCGTTTTTGTTGGCTTGGCTTTCCTGCACATAGCCGAGATTGCGGCTTTCGCCGCGACACTTTCCGCCCATGCCGGCGATGAGGGCGGCGGTGTCACTGGTGACGCCTTCGCGGGCAGCGCGGTCGACTGGCTCTATCTGGCAGCCCTGCTTTTTACGACGCTGGGTTATGCCGCCTTCGACATTGCCGGCAATCTTCGGATGGTTGCCGCGTCCGGCAGCCTGCTCGGCTTCATGCTTCTGACCTGGTCGGCGACTTTCCTGTTCGCCGAATGCCAGAAAGTCTGGAACGAGCCTAAAAGAAGCGAGGGAACTTGATCCGCTCGCTGCGAAACGACGGCCCGATCTCCTTGGCCTTTGTCAGACAGGGTCGGCCCGGCACTAGCGTCACGGTTCGCTCCGTGCCGACACCTTCCCCGTCCTAAGAGCCAGTCTAGTGCACGCGAAGGTTCATTCAGCCTCCGCCGTCCTGTGGAACGGTTGCCGGCGCGCGTTCCGCAATATGACGCCCTGCCACAACAGAAAGGCCGCCGGAAGGACAAGCAGGGCCAGCCCGGTCGCGCTGGCCATTCCGCCGATCATCGGCGCTGCGATGCGCCTCATGACTTCCGATCCCGTTCCGTCTCCGAACATGATAGGCAAAAGACCGGCGATCACGACCGAGACCGTCATGATGACCGGCCGGATACGGAGCAGAGCCCCATCAATCACGGCCTGTCTCAGGTCCTGATGAGTGAATTCGCGGCCTTCTTCTGCGCATAAGGTGCGGCGCGCCTTGAGAGCCTGCTCAAGGTAGACCAGCATGATCACACCGATCTCAACGGCCACACCCGCGAGCGCTATGAACCCAACGCCGGCGGCGACCGAGAGCCTGTAGTCCAGAATATGGAGGAACCAGAGCCCCCCTGTCAGCGCCAAGGGGAGTGTTCCGAGGATCAGCAGGACAGGCATCATACGCCTGAAATTCAGGAACAGCAGGAGGACGATGACGCCAAGCGTCACGGGCACGACAAGAGAGAGACGGGCCTGCGCTCTCTGCATGAACTCGTACTGCCCGGACCAGCGCAGCGAATAACCCGCAGGAAGCTCAAGCTCATTTTCAATCGCCGCGCGCGCCTCGCGAACATACGACCCGATATCGACACCGGTGATGTCGATATAGACCCAACCATTCAGTTGCGCATTTTCGCTGCGGATTACACCAGGTCCGTCGGACACGGAGATGCCCGCAATACGTCCGAGCGGGATTTCCGCTCCGGAAGGCGTAATGACGGGAAGGTCCCTCAACTCCTGGAGGGAACCGCGATAGTCCGCCGGATATCTCAGATTTACCGGATATCGTTCGCGTCCTTCCACCGTCTGTGTGATCGACATGCCCCCAATGGCGGTTCGGACGATGTCGTGCACGTCTTCGATATTCATGCCGAAGCGCGCCGCTTCGGCGCGATTGACGTCGATGTCGATGAAGCGCCCACCGGTCACCCGCTCCGCATAGACCGATGCAGTTCCGGGTATCCCGGCAATGATCGCCTCAACCTGGGTTCCGAGATCGGCGATAACCTCGAGATCGGGTCCGGCGATCTTGATGCCGACCGGGGTCTTGATGCCCGTGGCCAGCATGTCGATCCGGTTGCGGATTGGCATGATCCAGACATTGGTGAGGCTGGGGACCCGAACGATGGAATCCAGTTGGCTGCGTATATCGTCGATCGTCATTCCCGGCCGCCATTCGCTGCGGGGCCGAAGCTGGATCGTCGCTTCGATCATCGTCAGCGGTGCCGGGTCGGTCGCTGTCTCGGCCCGCCCCGCCTTGCCGTGGACTGTCAGCACTTCGGGGACGGTCATGATCAACCGGTTTGTCTGTTGCAGAATCTCTGCTGCCTCGCTGGCCGAGACGCCAGGATAGGCGCTGGGCATGTAGAGAAGGTCACCTTCGTCGAGATCGGGCATGAATTCGCTGCCCAGGCGTCCGAGAGGAACAGCCATCGTGAGAACAAGGACGGCCGAGACAGCCAGGGTAACGCCCGGATGCCGCAGGGCCGTCCCCAGAAAGGGCCGGTAACCGGCGATGAGAACCCGGTTCACCGGATTGGCGTGTTCCGGGGTAATCCGGCCACGGATCAGATACCCCATCAAGACCGGCACAAGGGTGACAGACAGACCCGCTGCGGCCGCCATGGCATAGGTCTTCGTGAAGGCCAGCGGATGGAATAGCCTGCCTTCCTGGGCTTCCAGCGCGAAGATCGGAATGAAACTGAACGTGATGATGAGCAGTGAGAAGAACAGCGCAGGACCGACCTCAGCCGTTGAATCGGCGACGATCCGCCAGCGATTGTCCCGTGTGAGCGGCGTGCGTTCCGCATGCTTGTGGAAGTTCTCGATCATGACGATTGCGGCATCGACCATTGCGCCGATCGCGATCGCAATTCCGCCGAGCGACATGATGTTCGCATTGATGCCCTGGAGGTGCATGACGATAAAAGCTGCGAGAATGCCAAGGGGCAGACTGAGGACCACCACAAGCGACGAACGCAGGTGGAAGAGAAAGACCGCGCAGACCAGAGCAACGATCAAGAACTCCTCAAGCAGTTTTTCGCGAAGCGTCTCGACGGCGCGTTCGATCAGGCCTGCACGGTTGTAGGTGACGACGATTTCGACACCTTCCGGCAGAGAGGCTTCCAGTTGCTCGAGGCGATGTTCGACCCGCTCAATCGTGGCCAGCGCATTCTCGCCATAGCGCATGATCACGACGCCGCCGGCCACTTCGCCCTCGCCGTTGAGCTCTCCGACGCCCCGGCGCAGTTCCGGCCCCGTGCGTACCGTCGCGATATCCGACAGAAGGATCGGTACGCCATTTTCCGCCATCGAGACAGGGATGGCGCGGATGTCGTCTTCGCTCGTCAGATAGCCTGACGCCCGGACCATGTATTCGGCTTCCGCCATTTCGAGCACACGACCGCCGCTTTCGCGATTGCCGCGTTCAATTGCGCGCCGCACGTCCGAGAGTGGGACGGAGAGCGCGCGGAGCCGGTCGGGATCGACCACCACCTGATATTGCCGCACCATTCCGCCGATCGAGGCGACTTCGGAGACTCCCTCGATCGTCTGGAGTTCATAGCGCAGGAACCAGTCCTGGATGGAGCGCAACTGGGCAAGATCGTGCTGCCCTGACCGATCGATCAGGGCGTACTGGTAGATCCAACCCACTCCCGTGGCATCGGGTCCAAGAGCCGGGCTGGCCTCACTGGGCAGAGTGGGCGCGACCTGGCTGAGATATTCCAGCACCCGTGAGCGGGCCCAGTAAAGATCGGTCCCTTCTTCGAAGATCACGTAGACATAGCTGTCGTTGAAGAAGGAGTATCCGCGCACCGTCACCGCGCCGGGAACCGACAGCATGGCTGTTGTGAGCGGGTAGGTCACCTGATCCTCGACCACCTGAGGCGTCTGACCGGGATAGGTTGTTTTGATGATGACCTGGACATCGGATAGATCCGGGATGGCGTCGAGCGGCGTCCTTTGCATCGACCATACTCCGGCCGCTGCCAGAAAAAGTGACGCAAGGAGAACCATCACGCGATTGCGGATCGACCAGCGGATGAGTGAAGTGATCATTGCCCGCCCTCCGCTTCGGAGTCCGGCACGATACGCGAGATCAGCCATTGCCCTTCGTCGTTCAACAGGGTGAAGCGAACACGGTCACCCGGTGCCATACCGGCAAGGTCGACCCCTTCCGCAGCAGTGAAGGCCATTTCCATGGCGGGCCAGGACAGAGCCGGTATCGGCTCATGGGCAAGCGTCACCATGCCGTGCTGCGGCATGACAGAGATCACGGCGCCCACGCCTTCCACTTCTCCCGCACGGCCGTCGGGCATTTCCATATTCATGGTGTCCCCACCCTGCTCTCCGCCGTTACCCGTAGACGACGCTGAAGAGTCAGGCATCTCCATGGGAGACATTGGCTCCCCGAGCGGCCGTGATCCTTCGCCAGTCGCTCCCGGCGGCGTCATCCTGAGCATGGCACCCTGGAGACTCGCCTCGGAGTCCAGCAGGAACTGTCCTGAAACAACGATGGTTTCGCCTTCCGACAGACCGGACAGGATTTCCATCCGGCCCCCGGCCTCCATGCCCGTTTCGACCCGGGCGGGAACAAACCTGTCCCCGCCGGTCAGAACAATCACCCGCTGCGAACGGGCGGTCGTGATGACGGCCTCGCGAGGAACCGACAGCACACCAGTCCGGGGTTCGGCGGACAGCACCGCGTTGACGAACATTCCAGGCCGAAGGTCTCCGTCGCGGTTTGCGATCCGGCTGCGGACCCGGATCGTTCGCGTTTGCGGATCGACGGTGGGGTAGACATATTCGATTTCACCGCGCCACTGCCTCTCCGGCAGTGACGCGGTCGTGACGAGTACCGGCTGACCCGGACGCGCATCGCTCGCGTGATGTTCAAACACGTCAAGCACGACCCAGATGTCCGTCAGATCCGCGATCGTCATGATCGGATCTCCGGGACGCACGTATTGGCCTTCGCGAACGCTCAGTTCCGTCACAACGCCGGAATGGCTGGTATAAACCGGAAGACGGTCCTGCACGGTGCCCCGGGCAGTCAGGGCGTCGACCTGTGCCGACGATAGTCCCAGCGCGCGCAATCGGGACCGCGAGGCGGAGATCAATGCCGTCCTTCCCGTGCGTTGAGCCTGAAGAAATTCGCCCTGCGCCGTCGCGATCGCGGGCGAGTACAGGGTGAACAGTGTGTCGCCGGCCCGGACCCGGTCACCTGTTGCCGATACCGGAAGGGTTTCAATCCAGCCCTCGGCACGCACATTGATGGCGACCGTGGACGCGTCGATCGGCCTCACATAACCAACGGCCCGCACCTCGCGGCTGAAGTCAGTGCGCCTGACAACATCCGTGCGCACGCCGATATTGTTGGCGACCGCCGGGTCAATGCGCAGATCGGACTCGTCATCGCCTGAATCGGAGTCGGCGTAGACCGGCACCAGCTCCATGCCCATAGGCGACAGTCCGGGTTCGTCACGCCGGTATGTCGGGTCCATCGGAGCAACCCAGTAGAGTATTTCGCTGTCGGCCGAAGCTGGTTCGGTCATTGACGTCGAGGATCCGAAGAAGCGTCCCGCTCCGTAAACAACCGCGAGCGTGATGACAGCGCCTGCGGCAGCGAACGCCAGGGCGCGGAGGATTGACGGATTCATTGCACATCTCCCGTCAGGTAAAGAATTTGGGCGGCAGCGACGCTCCGGTCGGTATCGAGCCGCAACAGCGTCAGCTCGGCGTCAAGCAGGGCCAGTTCAGCCTGGACCAGTTCCGAGTAGTCGGCTGTCTGGTTCTCGTAAGCGAGAAGGACAGCCTCCCGGGTTTCCCGAGCCGCTGGGATGATGCCGGATCGCTGCAAGGCGATTGCTGAATCTAACCTGTTGATACGCGCTTGCTCGATCTGGAGTGCTCGGCGCAAATCGAGGAGCAGCGCTTGGCGCGAATATTCTGCAGCGGCGACATCTTCGCGAGCGGCGAGCACCGTTTCATCCTGGCGTGTCCGCTCGAACAGGGGCATCTCGAAACTGACGCCGATCGTGGCCGTATCCGAACGCCCGAAGCGGAGCCCGTACCCGGCCTCGACACCCCAGGCAGGCTGGTATTGTTGCTCGGCCAGCTCCACGCCGGTTTCGCGTACGTCGATCCGGGCTTCCAGGATGGCGACAGCCGGATGGCGCGCCAATGATGTCAATGCCTCCTGTCCTTCTGGAAGGGCTGGCAGACGCACGTCCGACATTGCTGCACGCCTGTGGAGCGCCTCTTCCCCGACATAGCGGGCCAATCGGGCACGGGCCATGTCCGCCTGTTGATCGATCTCGGTAAGCCGGTTTTGCAGAATCTGCGTTTCCAGATCGGACCGGATCACCTCATGGCTGTTTTGCCGGCCAGCGGCATACGCCGAGAGCAGGACTCCGGATAGATCCTGAAGCGTTGAAAGGCGTTGCAAGGTCTGTTCCCTTGCCAATTCCCAATAGCGCTGCTCCAGCCATTCATTGCGGACGTCGAGAATGATCTCCCGAACGGCGAGATCGCGCCGCGCACGCTCCTCTCGCGCCCGGGCGCGTTCTTGCGAGCGCGAAAGACGAAGGCTGTCACCCCGGGGGAACATCTGGCGGAGAGACAGTCGCAACTGAGACATTGGATCGCCTGAGGGGTCCAGCGTCGTCAGGGGCAGGTTCATGATCGCCGCCGAGACGACCGGATCGGGCAAAACCGCCGCCGCCTCGCCTCGGTGACGGGCGGCACGGGCTGCGGCGTCATACCGCGAAACGGAAGGATCGGGCTGCTGCCGGGCAATGTGGATGGCTTCGGCCAGGCTCAACGGGCCGGGCGACGCCGATTGGAGGCCGGCGCCGATCAGCGCCGCCAGCATGAGGTTCGTAATCATGGGGGGTCTCCTCGAAAATGATTCGCCGAAAGCGCCGGCAAACCGGCGCGGGAATCAGATCCGGGGAGGTCGTTTGGGGGTCAGAAAGGCAATCGAATCGAACCGGTCGTCGGACACGGCGTGTCGCGACACATCGGGCAGCGTGATTCGGCCGATCGCGGCGTTATGGGGAAGCGGATACGGTGGCGATCCCGAAACCAGCGGGCAGTCGGCCATCTGGCAGGCATCGCAACACTCGGCCGCCCCCTCGCAGTCTTCCATCGCCATGGATTGCGGCATGTCCGGCCCGGCCATCTCGTGTTCGCACATGGTTCCCGTACCGGCCATGCCCACGTCTTCGGGCGACGCCGCGCTCGCGCTCGATATGGGTCCAATGGAAAGCGAGGCTGCCAGAAGCGCAACGCTCAGCACCCGCAGGGCGGAAAAAATAATGGAGGCTGGGTTTGGCACAGAGTCCGGTCTCATCCACGAAGGTGTCACCCTAGCACTATGGATACCGTTCATGAAGGTTCGAATTGCCGCAGCACTCGATGAGCCCTCGCAATAGCTCAGAATGGCAGTCTTATGCCCAGTCGCGGCGCAGCGAATACTACAAGCCAATAGAGGACGACGGTCAGGAGGCAGCCGAGGCCGAGGGCAGCCCAGAAACCGACGTCCCGGCGCAGAAGCGCCGGGACGAGCAGGAACATCGGCAGAGAGGGCAGAACAAACCAGAAAGTTGCCTCGGCGTGATCGGCCAGC
>NZ_JBHRSV010000005.1:0-86221 GCF_042643335.1 Hyphobacterium vulgare | reverse complement strand
GCGCCGCCCGCCGCATTGCGGCGGCCGGCTTCAGATATGGCCGCGATCAGAATGCCCGAGATCACAGCCTTGATGGCGGCCCAAATCATGCCGGTCTTTCCACCACGGCCCGCCGTGCAGTCACCATTCCTCGGACGATTCTGAACAAGGCCGGGACCACGAGCAGCGTTAGAATGGTCGACGATATGATCCCGCCGATCACGACGGTCGCAAGCGGCCGCTGTACTTCCGCGCCTGGACCTACGTTGAACGCCATCGGCACAAAACCGAGGCTGGCAACAAGAGCGGTCATCAGGACCGGCCGCAGGCGTGTCATCGCACCTTCGCGGATCGCGGTGTCGAGTGGTGTACCCCTGTCCATGAGGGCCCGGATAAAGGTCAGCAACACCACGCCGTTCAGCACCGCGACGCCGGACAGGGCGATAAAGCCGATGCCGGCGGAGATTGATAACGGCAACCCCCGCAACAACAACGCTGCAACGCCCCCGGTAAGGGCCAGCGGCACCCCCGAATAGACGATCGCCGCATCGGAAACGGACCGGAATAGGGCCAGCAGCAGCAGGAAAATCAAACCCAAGGCGATCGGTACGACCAGGCTCAGCCTGTTCGCTGCCGAGATGAGCTGCTCGAACGTCCCTCCGTATTCGACCCAGTAACCCGAAGGTATATCGCCATCCTGCTCAACCCGGCTGCGTACATCGGCGATGAAGGATCCGAGGTCGCGACCGCGAACATTGGCCGTCACGACGATGCGCCGCTTGCCGTTCTCCCGGCTGATCTGGTTCGGACCGATTGTCAGGGTGATGTCCGCGACTTCGGCGAGGGGAATAAAGCCGTCGGGTCCCGTCCGGCTGCCGGGCAAGGGAATGTTGAGCCTGCCCAGGCGATCGATATCGGTGCGTTCCGACTCCGGCAACCGGACGATAATGTCGAACCTCCGGTCGCCTTCAAACACCTGGCCGGCAGGGGAACCCGCGAGTGCCGTGCGGACCACCGATTGGACGTCATCGACGCTCAATCCGTATCGCGCAAGGGCGTCCCGGCGCGGCTCGATCTGCAGCATGGGCAGACCGGTGGCCTGTTCGAGAGAAACATCGCTGGCGCCTGGCACGCTTTCGATCAGCCCTTCGAGCCTTTCGCCGATCTCCAGCAAGGCGTCGAGATCGTCGCCGAAAACCTTGACGGCGACATCGGCTCGAACGCCTGACAACAATTCGTTGAACCGCATCTCGATCGGCTGAGTGAATTCGTAGTTGTTGCCTGGAATTTCCTGAACTGCGCTGTTCAGTTCCGCGACAAGATCATCGCGCGAGCGTCTTGGGTCCGGCCATTCGGACCGGGGACGCAGCAGGATAAAGGTGTCTGCCACGCTCGGCGGCATCGGATCGGTCGCCACTTCTGCAGTACCGATCTTGGAGACCACCCTTTCCACTTCAGGGAATTCCCGGATCCGTTCTTCCAGCGCGACCTGCAAGGTCAGGGCCTGGCTCAAACTGGTTCCCGGAATGCGCAAGGCGTGAAGGGCGATGTCCCCTTCGTCGAGTTGGGGAATGAACTCGGTTCCCATCCGGGAAACAGCAACTCCCCCTAAAGCGACGAGCGCCACAGCTCCCGCCACCACGACCCAGCGGAACCGCAGAGCGAAGTCGAGCGCAGGCCGGTAGATCGCCGATGCGCTACGAATGACGACGTTCGGCTTTTCCTCGACCTTGCCGCGCACAACCATCGCCACGGCAGCCGGGACGAACGTCAGGGACAGCAACATCGCTGACGTCAATGCGAACACCACGGTAAAGGCCATGGGGTGGAACATTTTCCCCTCGACACCCGTCAGGGCAAAGATCGGGACATAGACAAGGGTGATGATCAGAACCCCGAATAGCGACGGCTTGATCACCTCGGCCGCAGCAGCAGCTGTCTCGGCAAACCGTTCATCGCGGGTGAGAAGGCGGCCAAGCTCCGATTGCCGGTGCCCGATACGCCGCAGGCAGTTTTCGACAATGATCACGGCCCCGTCGACGATCAGGCCAAAGTCGAGCGCACCGAGACTCATTAGATTGCCCGACACGCGGTTCTCGACCATCCCGGTAATGGTCATCAGCATCGATAGCGGGATGACGAGTGCCGTCAGAATTGCGGCCCGGACATTGCCAAGCAGCACAAACAGCACAACCACCACAAGGAGCGCGCCTTCGACGAGATTTTTCTCGACCGTCTCGATCGTCCGGTCGACCAATTCCGTCCGGTTATAAACTTCAACGGCTCGAACCCCGTCTGGCAGGGCGCGGGCAGCTTCTTCCAGTCTCTCGCTGACGGCTCGGGCGACCTCGCGGCTGTTCTCGCCCATGAGCATGAAGACAGTCCCGAGCACCACCTCTTCACCGTTTTCGGTGGCGGCGCCTGAACGCATCTCCTCTCCAAGCAAGACATCGGCAATGTCGCCGAGGAGGACCGGCCTGCCGCCTGGATTGGCAACAACGACTGATCTCAGTTCGTCGATTGTCCGCGTCTGGCCAGGCGAGCGAATGACAAGCTGCTCGCCATTGTGTTCGATGAATCCGGCACCGGAGTTGGCGTTGTTGTTGTCGAGCGCCGCGGTGATGTCGTCGAAGGTGAGGCCTAGAGCTGCCATGTCGGCCGGTCGCGGCGTCACGTGATACTGGCGCACGAATCCGCCAATGGTGTTCACCTCCACCACCCCGGGGGTACGCAGAAGCTGTGGCCGGATGACCCAGTCCTGAAGCGTCCTGAGGTCCTCGGCGGTCCATTCAGACCCGTCATCACGGGTGGCTCCGGGCTCGGACTCGATTGTGTACATGAAAATTTCGCCAAGCCCGGTAGCGATCGGACCCAATTCGGGGGTCACCCCTTCGGGAAGCTGGCCACTCACGGCCTGAAGCCGTTCATTCACCAGCTGGCGGGCGAAATAGATGTCGGTCCCGTCTTCGAAAACGACCGTGACCTGCGACAGGCCATAACGAGATATCGAACGCGTATAGGCGAGATTGGGCACACCCGAGATGGCCGTCTCGACAGGGAAGGTCAGGCGTTGTTCTGCTTCAAGCGGGGAAAACCCCGGTGCCTCCATATTGATCTGGACCTGAACATTCGTGATGTCCGGCGTGGCATCAATAGGAAGTTTGTTGAAATTCCAGATCCCCAATGCGGCCAGTGCGAACACCAGAGCCAGGACCAGCCAGCGATACCGGATGGATTGTCGGATAATGGTTTCGAGCATGATTGATCCTAATGGTCGTGGCTGGCGCCGGACTTCAGCACGTCAGCAGTGATCAGGAAGGCGTTCTGCGAGACATAGGCTTCACCGGGTTCGAGCCCGCCGAGGACTTCCGTCATTTCCGGCGTGCGTAGCCCGAGTTCGAGCATCCGCACCTCATAGGTGTCGCCGACACGCGCATAGACGACGGTAAAGTCGCGGAAACGCTGTAGGGCGTCTGTTCGTACGGCGAGCGGAACCTCGGCAACCCCGGTCACAATGGCGGCCTCCACCGCCTCACCGGCTCTCCAGACACCGTCGGGATTATCGAGATGAACATGCGCGATGGCGCGCTGGCTCACGGGATCCACTGCTGGAGAAATGAATTCGATCTCTCCTTCAAAGGTCCGCTGGCCGTCGACGCTGGTCAGGGTGACAGGATGACCGGCAGCAATACGGCTCATGTCGCCAGGATACAGGAACAGTTCAGCATGAAGCTGGGTTGGGTCGGCAATTTCAAAGAGCGGACCATCGCCCGTCGGGCCGCCATTCGTTGCTGGACGTGCCATCACGATGCCGTTGATCGGCGATGTGACCGAGTAGGTCTGAAGGCTGTCGGTGGCGGTGATCCGGGCCAAGGTCTGTCCCTGGGTGACCCGGTCGCCGATCGTGGCGTTCAGCGAAACAATCCGGCCTGGCAACCAGCCGCGGATCTCGGCATGGGCTTCGGGCCGAAGTTCGATCACCCCGTAAACACTTGTGGTTTGCTCAAGCCTTGCTGGTCCAGCAGGCTCCACGACCACTCCGGCAGCATCGGCCTGAGCACGGGAGATCGTCGTGCGACCTTCAAAGGACTCGAACGACCATTCACCAACTGTGTCGCCGAAATCGGCTCGCACATGGACCTCGAAAGAGTGCGGCTCGGTCACGACTCCATCGCCGCGGAGATAGTCCTGCACGGGCCTGAAGGTAAACTCATCGTCGCGCCCACCCAGTCGTGACAGCGTGATGCTGGCATTGACGGTTTGCGGGTCGATCGGCGCGTTGTCCCGATAGGCGTAGAGCCTGAATTCCGGGTCGACACCTTGCTCGAAGATCGTCAGTTCCAGTGCATAGCGTCCCTCGCGCAGCATCCGGCCATTGTGAGGGCCCCGTTCGTATTCTGACGCACCAATCGCAGTATGGTCTGGGTCACTGCTCGACGGGTTATCGGTTCCGCAAGCCGCGAGAGCCAGCACAGGTGCCGCGACAAGCGGCATAAGAAAGTGAAAGGATTTAATCATTGCATTCAGTCCTGTTGCGGGCCGGCTGGACGGGGGCTGGCGTAAAGTCGAAGAAGGTGAATGTCGGCCTCGTGGAGCGCCTGGAGAGCATCGACACGGCGCGAGCGCGCGTCGGCAAGGGCGCGCTGGGTATCGAACACGTCGAGGATTGAAAACACGCCGCGCTCATACCCGGACCTTGCCGACCAGAGCGCCTCCTCCAGGGTCGGGATGACCGTTGTCTCAAGCGACAGAACCTCTTCAGCAGCCGAGACCCGCCGGGACCGGTTCAGTTCCTCATTGCGCTCCCAGTCGCGAAGGGCGGCCGATATCCGGGCGTCTGTGGCCTGCGCTGCGATCCGGGCGCTTTCAATCTCGGCCCGATTGGCATTCCACACCTGAAGCGGGATCGCGAAACGAAATCCGACGGTGAGGTCATCGGTTGAGGCAAGATGCCGCCCGGTCAAGCCGACTGTCGCGTCGGGGATGGCACGAGCGGTCTCAACTTGCAGCCTAGCGTCGCGAATGTCGCGCTCGGCGCGCAATCGGCGAAGGTCGGCTGTCTCCAGAGCCCGTCCTGGCGCTGGCGCTTCGCCGCGAGTGAAGAATGACTCCAGTTCTACAGCAGGTGCTTGTGAAGCCGCCCAATAGGATGCAAGCCCGGAAGACTGGCGCAAAACCTCCCGGCGGGCCGCCTGGACATCTATTTCAGCTTCAGCAAGACGTGCAGCCACACGGCTTCGTGCCATCACGGGGTCCCGGGCGGCCTGGACACGGCGTTCCACCACCTCAGCGAATGACGCGACCGCCTCCCGGCGGCCGATCGCGACTTCGAAGCGTGCCGTAGCCGCCTGAAGCGCGACGAAGGCCAGTTCGACATCGCGGACCAGGTCCGCTTCGAGGCTCGACTGTGCCAATGCCACCGCACCGAACTCGCGTTGCGCAAGACGAACGCGCGCCTCCGCATCCCCGCCGCGTTCTAAAGGCTGCAAAAGGGCGACCGACGTTTCGCCGGCATTGAGAAGATAGTTTCCGGCCGTTCCGGCGATCGTGTCGGATTCAATCTCGAGCGTGGGATTGGGCCGGAGGCCGGCACCTGCGATCAGGGCGCCGCTTGCCTCGGCTTCCAGCGCGGCCGCTTCGATTCCGGGCGCATTGGCAAGGGCAAGCGAAACCGCGGCTTCGCGATCGAACCCGGAAGTTGGTTCTTCCAGGGAAAGGGCCGGCCCCGATAGGGATACCGCACCCAGCAGGGCGCACAGACGCGCCCGTTTGACGATGTTCATGTAGATTCCTGCTGACTGAACGAAAACAAACCGGCGTCGACGCCGGGCGGTTCAGATCAGAGGAGCCGGGGTGGCCGTTTCAGTGCCTGGCGGCCAGCATTGCGCGGCGCATTCGGGGAAAAGAGCGCGTGGGTTGCGGCTTCGCGATTCCTTGCAACCATCCAGCCGCCCTGAATGACATGCGGCACGACATCGCTCAGGACGTGAACATGAAAATGCGCCGCACGCGTGGCTCCGAGCGTATCGGTATCGACTTCGTCCGAACCGATCTGCTTCTCGTGATGCGTTTCAGCATGCCGCAGGGAGGCCGCATGGCCGGTATCGACGTTTTCCGAATGCGCGTGGGCAGCAGACATCGTTCCGGGACCCATAAGGGCCACGGTCAGGATGATAATGCTGACAATCAGTCGGACCACGAAACACTCCCAAGTGCGAACGATACGCAACTAATGACCTGCTGGCAAACCTTCAAAGTCAGCTGATGGTCGGGTGGTCACTTGGCAGGATTTCAGCATCTGAAATGTCCTAGGACACCGCCTTCAGCGGTGACGGGCTCTGGTCCGCCTTGCGCGTCTCGTTCCAGTAGGACACGCACGGGACCTTCGAGCGGTCACAACGGTCAGCGTATTTGCGTGCGACATCCGTCACTTCTTCCATCAAGCCGGCTTCCAGCGTGATCGGCTTCAGGCCCATCGACAGGAAGGTGTCGTTCTCGACATGGAGGTCGTTCTCGTCGGCCTCGTTGCGCGGATTGGGCAGGTTCGCGATCTCTGCGCCTGTCATCCCGGCAATCATCCGCGCCAGATCGCGGACGCGGTGCGTCTCGGTCATCTGGTTCATGATGCGGACCTTCGCGCCGGTTTTTGGCGGGTTCTCAACCGCCAGCTGGATGCAGCGCACCGTGTCCTGGATGTGGATGAAGGCGCGCGTCTGGCCGCCCGTGCCGTGAACGATGAGGGGGTGGCCGACGGCGGCCTGCATCAGGAAGCGGTTCAGCACCGTGCCGTAATCGCCGTCAAAGTCGAAGCGGTTGATCAGCCGTTCGTCCTTGCGGGTCTCCTCGGTCTGGGTGCCCCAGACGATGCCCTGGTGAAGGTCGGTGCATCTCCAGGTCAGACACCACAAGCTTGACCGCCTCGCTCGACAGGCCGGGACGTCGTCCCAGTGCATTCAGCCGAGCGGCCAGTTCGGAAAACGCAAAGGGCTTGACGAGGTAATCGTCCGCTCCCGCCTCAAACCCCAACACACGGTCGTCAACACCGCTCACAGCGGTCAGGAAGATCACTGGCGTCTGCTCTCCGCTGGCCCGGAGCGCCTTGAGAATGGACAATCCGTCCATACCCGGCACCATCCGGTCGAGAATAATCACGTCATATTGGCCGCGGCGCGCGAGCGCGAACCCGTCCACGCCATCATCGGTGACGTCGACGGAATGGCCCGCGCCGATCAGACCGGCGTGGACGTAATCGCGTGTTACAGCGTCATCTTCGACGAGCAGGAGTTTCATGAGATCAACTTAGCGAGAGAGGGCGTATCCGGCGATACCGCGGGGGGGACGTTCAGGAAACCGCCGGATACGCACCGGTGGTGCTGCGTCAGCTGCGGTCGCCTCCGGAATCACGTTCATCGTCCTCGATTTCGATCACTCGCAGAACTGCGCTGTCGATAAGGACTTCGATCTCGCGGCCATTGCTGTCGAGCAGTTCAACGGCAAAAACGAATTGCCCGTCCTCTTTCTCGAATTCAGCCGAAATGGCGCGAGCGCCTGTCTCGCTTTCAGCAAGGGCGATCGCTTCGCTCAGGCTGACAGCGGCATTGATGAAAGCCTCATGTTCCGCATGGTCATCGACGGACCACATGTCGTTCGCGGCCACCGCCGGCGCGGCAACAAAACCGGCAAGCGTGAGAGCCAACAGGAAGCGTTTGGGGGAGGTCATGGCGGGTCTCCAGTTTCGATTTTCGAGAGCAAATCACGCTCGAACGACATTGGAGCTAGACGGTTCGTCTCGACCGAACCTCGCGTCAATTATACTTTTTTTGTAAATTGACAATCGGAACTGCCGTGTACCAAATTTTGATCTCTTACATAACCGAATGAAAAACCGTCCCCGGAAGCTGATCGTTGGCGCTAAGCGTCAACTATTCCAATCGGAACATCAACGGGAGTGCTGCGACTGTCAGACTTCGGTGGAGGCCGCAACGTTAGCCAGCCAGTAAGAGCGCCCTTTTCGTTTCAAAGGGAACTGCAAACTTCCCTGCTAAATTTCCTCCCCCAAGGAAACTAGGAAAGTCGGTCAACACATCCGTCCACGCCACTCGGAGCTCGTTTGATTTAGAGCTCAACCCGCACAGCAGGAAAGCTTTGCTACATCCTTGTCGAAAGTTTGGGCGGCAAGCTTCAATCCTTCCACTGTGGTGAGATACGGAAAGATCGTCTCACCGAGCGACTTTGCGGTCATGCCCAACTTCAGCGCCATGGCCAGTGTCTGAATGCTGTCAGCGCCTTCATGGGCAAGGATCTGGCCACCGAGCAGGCAGTCGGTCCTGGCGTCGGCCACCAGCTTGATCAGCCCCCGCGTGTCGCGGGCGGCCAGCGCGCGCGGCACCGCGTCGAGCGGCAGGACGGAGGTCTTGACCGCGTGACCGGCGGCCTTCGCCGCCTCTTCGTTCAAGCCCACGCCCGCCACCTGCGGGTCGGTGAACACGACCCACGGCATGGCGCGGTTGTCGTAGGCGAGGCTGTCGCCGTTAAGCGCGTTGAGAGCGGCGAGTTTGGCCCCATAGGCCGCCATGTAGACGAATTGGTCGCGGTTGGTCACGTCGCCGGCGGCGTAGACGCCGGACTTGGACGTGCGCATCCGGTCATCGACGACGATGGCGCCGCGATTGTCCTGCTCAATGCCGGCGTCGGCGAGGCCCAGTGCTTCGGTATTGGGCGTGCGCCCTGTCGCGACCAGAAGCCGTTCGGCCGTCAGCTCGATCAGCCTGCCGCCCTTCTTGACGCAGACAGTGACGCCGCTTTCGTCTTCATGGCAGGCATCGTAGGCGATGCCTCTATGAAGGCTGATGCCCTCGGCCCGGAACGCGTCCGCCAGAGCTGCGGAGATCTCCGGCTCCACCTGCGGCAGCAGCCGGGAGCGGCAGATCACCGTCATTTTCACACCCATGCGCGCCATCATCTGGGCGAGTTCGGCCCCTATATAGCCGCCGCCGATGACGATCAGGCTCTCGGGCAGGTTTTCCAGTTCCAGCAGCGTCGTGCTGGTCAGGTAGTTCACCTTGTCTATGCCGGGAATGGGCGGCACGGCGGGCCGCCCGCCCGTGGCGATGATGGTCTTGCCGGCGGCAATGGCATTGCCGTTGACGATCACTCCGGCCCCGTTCAGCCGGGCCTCACCTTCCAGATAGGTAATGGTGTTGTATTCGGGCAGGAGGTCCGCATATTTCTTCTGCCTGAGCGTCGAGACGAGGTCGCCCTTGGCGGTGATCAGACACCGCCAGTCATTCACCTGCGCGTCTCCGGTCAGACCCGGGAAGCGCCCCGCCGCCCGCGCGCCATGCAGCGCCTCGGCGGCCCGGATCATGGTCTTGGAGGGTACGCAGCCGACATTGACGCAGGTGCCGCCGATGGTGCCATGGCCGATCAGCGCTACGTTGGCACCCTGTTCGGCGGCGGTGATGGCGGCGGAAAACCCCGCCGAGCCGGCGCCGATGACGGCGACGTCGCAGGTCGCTTTGGATGATTTGGTCGGGACGCAGCAGTCCGCCATGTCAGGCTCTTTCCTTGTTTGTCTGAGGGCTTGTATCGCAACAGGCCGCTGCGCGCTTGCGCCGCCACTGGCCTTAGGCTGTCAGACCGGCGAAGTCGGCGAGCCCGGGCTGCGGCATGAAATCCAGCCCGCTCACCCAGGCCGACGGTCCAAGCGCACCACGGGCAATGACCAGCAGGGGACTCGCTTAGCAGATGGCGGCAATGGACGTGCCAATTATGATCGTGGCGTCCCTCATCTGGCTCAGCCGTGGACCAAGGCCGGATAGCCCGCATTCGTGGACGCGGCGGCGATGGCGTCCACGCTCGTGACCGATGGGTCAAAAACCACCGTCGCCGTTTTGGCATCGAAATCAACGGTCACCGACTGCACGCCGGCAACCCCCTCCATCGCCCTTTTGACGGTGATCGGGCAGAGCGCGCAGGTCATGTTGTCGATAGCGAAAGTGGCGGTTTGTGCGGTCGCCACCGGTTGGGAAGCGGACTGGGCGGCGGCGGAGGTCGCGGCGGGTACGGCTGCCCAACCGGTTCCACCGAGGACCAGCAGGGCGGCGGCGGCGGGGATAAGGGATCGTTTCACGGAAGTTGCTCCTGTTTTTGGGATCAGTAGAAAAGTGGCGCCCACCAGTTGATGGTCAACGCGAGCAGGACGATGACGGCGGAGAGCCAAAGAGCGGTCTTGGTGATGACGGCCGACTGCGGCTTTGCGCAATAGCTGCCCTCCACGCAGGCGGGCTTGGCCTTGAAGTAGACCTGCCGGAAGCCGAGGCCGATGAAGACCAGAGCAACGCCTGCAAAGTACGGCTTGTAGGGCTCCAGCGCCGCCAGGTTGCCGATCCACGCCCCGGAAATCCCGAGTATGACGAACAGCAGCGGCACCACGCAGCAGGTCGAGGCCAGAATGGCCCCGACCACGCCGCCAGCCGCAAAGAGTTTCTGCTTCCGGTCTTCAGCGTGGTTCTCAACTCGCAATGGCCGGGCTTCCGCTTCGGTCGTGCTCATGCGTCGTCATCCTCGCTTTCGTGCTGAAAGGAAGATAAGGTCTGTAGCAGCTACAGGCTCAAGACGGTTTTCGACACTATGAGCGATCACGGTTCCGGGAAGGGATTGAAGCGCGCGCAGCTTGCGCGGCAGACGGGCTGCAATCTGGAGACCATCCGCTATTACGAGAAGATCGGCATGATGCCGGAGCCGCCGCGCACGGCGTCAGGCTACCGCGTCTATGACGAAGCCCACGTCGCGCGTCTGCGCTTCATCCTGCGTGGCCGGGAACTCGGTTTCTCCATCGAGGAACTGCGCGGACTTCTTCGCCTTGTCGATCGAGGCACTCAAACTTGTGCAGAAGTAAAGGCGGTGACACAGCAACATCTTGCCGCTGTGCGGGCTAAGATCGTGGATCTAAAGCGCATCGAAAAAGTGCTCGCAACTACAGCGGCTCAATGCTCAGGCAAACAAGTGCCCGAATGTCCCGTTCTTGATGCACTCGCAACTTAATATCAGGACTCAACGAATGAACGAAATCGGCTGAATTTATAATCGCGACATCACTCACTGACTGCACGCGCCCATCACCTCACCGTTGTAGAACTTTTCTAACAAGTGACCCTCCGGGGACACATAATGAAAATTATGCGCCTATGCCTCTCTGCTGGCGAATCGCTCCGCGTGCTCCCGGAACCAATATTCGAGACGCATTTCAGACAATTTACGATATGGCGGAGACAGCTTCTCCGCCCGCTTCATCAGCTCGACACGCAGCTGCTCGAGCCAAGGAATCTCCAGGTCCAACGCAGAATCATGGCTTTGCTGGTGTCGTTCCCTGAGTGCCCTCAAAAGCCGTTCGTTGGGCTTACCATCGATCAGCACGAGATCAGCAAAATCAGCGACCACGATGTGGTGAAGGATCGCAACCCCCGCATAATTGCCGTTATCCAGGCCCCATTTGTGCAGCATCTGCGCGTCTTCGGAATCGTCCTGCAGTCGCTTGAGTAGAATAGGGGCGCTGGCTTTCATCGTTCTTTCGAGCGCGCGCTGCGCTGCTTGCTTCACGAGCGCGCGTATTGAAGCGAATTCAGGCGTATCCGCCTCGTTATAACCCAAGCCCGCGTAGGAGCCCGCAGCGTGTCCGAATAGATCGGGAGCTGTCTCGAGCGTTTCGGTCGTATCGAGATCGGCCAAGTATTCAGTGAAATAGTCCTCTACCGTGCGACCGTCGAGAAGGTCGTCGCCAAATTTCTTGAGCCGGATGGCGCTACCGGCGGCGTGCAGGATCTGCCCAGGGTGCGTGATCTTTCTCTTGGCAAGGTCGTCGACGAAGCGTGCCCGGGCAGCGCGATAATCACTCTCCGGATGATCGTACCAGCTCCACATGAAACGCCATGCCGGCACTTCAGCATAACCGACAATAGCGGGATGTCGCGCGATATGTTCGTTGACTCTAACGACATCGACAGTACCGCTGGAGAAGAGGTCGGCGAGATGATCGGGGCGGATGATCGGATCGTCGAACGCGACATGCTTATAGCGCATTCGTAGATCCGACGCCCGCTTCTGCGCATCGGTATCGTTGTTTGAACCGGCACCGGACTTCAATCGCAGCCGGATGTCGATTTGAAGGTTGCGCAGCGCATTATCATCGAGGGCATTGCTGCGGAACTCGACGCCGAGAGCGACCATGTGGAGCAGAAGCTGGCCCATGGCATCTTCGCTCTCGCTCAACCGGGGGTCCACAAGGGTTACGATACGCTCGTAATCCAGGAGCACAGCACGCAGGCTGCGGAAGTTCGGGCGTCCAGAGGCAGCGAATGTGGTGAGTAGTCGATCACGGTTGACGGCGACCGCCTTCAGCACCTCGGGTATCTTCAGCCGACTTGTGAACGCATCCAGCACCTCGCCCGGATCGGAGCCGACCTTAATGGTCTTCCCCACCAGTTTTTCTTTGCGTCCCTTGTACTCATTCTTCTGCCCTTCAGTGATGTCGTCCTCGCTGGCAACGACAATCACCTTGAGCTTGTAGTGCTCAACGAAGCGATTGATGAAACCCATCACCTCGACCAGCGGCAGCGGCGAACGTTCGAGATCATCAAAGACTAGGATTCGGTCTTTGAGATTGAGCGTCATGCTTTCGAGCAGAGCAGCATTTTCTTTTGGGTCGAGGCTCAAGCCGACAAGCCCGCCGAGCTTGGACCCGACGCTGTTGATCAGCTTGACCGCCTTGCCACCAAGTACCGGATGAGCTTTTTCGAACATCTGGGTCGTGATGTCGGAAAGTTCGCGAATGCCGAACAGCGACACATGGATCAGCGGATCCTTAGACTCCGCATCCGTCTTTCTTGCTTCCGCAAAGCGGTCGCGGAAATAGGTTTCGACGAAGTGGCTCTTGCCGGATCCCCAAGGACCTTCGAGGAGCACCGCGAACTCAGGGTCACCATCTAGACCGAGATAATAATCGAGAAATTCCCGCGCGTTCGCATTGCTCGTCACGATAACCCCTTCGTCATCAGTTCAGTCTCCGGGAGGGCACGTCGACTGTTTTGCCAGTCTAACGCTAGAAATACTCCCCCAATGAGGGTGAATGCGATTCACGGCCCCTTGAATTATATGTGACTGCCTCACGCGCCTGCGCGGCGCTTCCGGATGCTGGGTGTCATCGACGATTACACGCGGGAATGTCTCGCGCTGGTGGCGGACACCTCCCTGTCAGGCGCACGCGTCGTCCGAGAGCTTGACCGCTGTATCCGGCTCTATGGCAAGCCCGAGACCATCGTCTCGGACAATGGCAGTGAGCTGACCAGCCGGGCCATCCTCGAATGGCAGAACCAGACTGGCATCGCCTGGCATTACATCGCGCCGGGCAAGCCCCAGCAGAACGGCTTCGTAGAGAGCTTCAACGGCAAGCTCCGTGACGAGTGCCTCAACGAAGAGGTGTTCGACAGCCTTGCTCACGCCCGCCAGGTGCTCGCGCGCTGGCGGCACGACTACAACCACCACCGGCCCCACTCATCCTTGGGCGGGCTAACGCCCGCAGCGCGCCGGTCGCTCGAGCTATCCGAGAGCTCCGCTCCCGGCGCGCTCGCCAGACCTCAACCCATGCCCTATGAAAGGCTCAGACTCTCAAAATAAACGAGGGACGACAGGGTCGCAGGTCAGTTTGATAATAGGCGGATAAGCGTCGAACTGAAAAAGCTCGTCGTCTCGGGCTTTGAGATGAGCCCGATCCGCTACTGTACCGAGCTTGTTTGTTACGTAGCGTTCATGTTCTTCCCGCCAAGAAAACAATCGGGCAGCGCTATAGGAATCTGCGTCGCCATCAATTTTCTTATGACAGTTGCGGCAAAGCCAAATCGCGTTGGTGATCTCCGCACGAGCTAAATCACTCATCGTCGACACATAACGAGCGCTCGACGGCCGGGCGCCGCAAATGTGCGCGGCTTCACCGATTGTCGTTGACGAATTTGCCTTGGAGTTCGGGCCGACAGTCATAGCCCGGCAATCGGGGTTTGAGCATAGAAAAGCCGCTCGTTTCCCTAAATTTTCAATGGTTTTTAAACTGAAATCGGGCGGCATTTTCGACCTCGGTCTGCACCCGTCTTGCCATCAACGTTAGATGAAGAAAGTGACTCGAATCTGGATCTTGAGATCAAGTCCGATCTCAAGACGTTCTTATTCGTATTTTGCGAAGGAACAAAAAAGCACGCTCCGTCTTCCTAGCTTAATCACCACTCAGAAAGGATGATTGTTCGGCTTGCAACCAGTTCGGCTGGCCGTAGACAGAAGGGACCTAGTCCAACTCTTCGGCTCTCTCCGCTTCCCAATCACCATAGTTGGTTCCAGCAGCTGTTTTCCAAACGGCACGACCGTTGATACTACCACCGTAAACGACCGAAGCAGCTGCGGTGGCGGAGGGGAATGCTTGGTCTGTGGCGAAGGATAAACCGCCTTGGTCCTCAGTCAGAATTCCACGTTCAATCAAAAGATTTCTTGTAGCCTTCACGCCCGCCGAAAGCGACGCGTTCTCAGTGGCGCGAGCTACTGAACCTTTTAGCACTAAAAACTCACCGTCCGCAGCGAGTTTCATGCGCGCGGAGTACCCGCTACCGCTCATGGTAAAGCAGTTTTCCGGCCCATGAATATTCCCCAACGCCGAAGAAGCGGTGATTTTGAAAACATCGAAACCCAGCGCTCCGCATAGTGTTTTCGTTTGATCGATGAACTCTTCCATCGCCGCCGCTTCGACAAGCGGCAGTTTGCCAGCGAACTCCGGTCCTTGAGTGTTTGCGACTCGCCACCGCGGGTTCCCAGACGCTTCGCCGATCAAGCGCGCTTCAATGTACCGGGCGTGGGACTTCGTGAGGCTTTGATCCTTGCTCGTAAGTACGACTGTGTCTGACCAAAAGGGATGTAGGTCGTTGCCCCCTCGAGCCGAGGCGTACTTGTTGATGCGGGCAGAAACATTCTCCGATTCCCCAACGTAGACGCGGCGAGTTCCATCATCAGGATCCAAATCGCCGATGAGAATGTAGACACCCGGCCGACCGAGCTCGTCGAAGAGACCCCTTGCCTCTTTCCATTGACTGCGCCGAAAGGCCATGGCGTGAATGGTCGACATGGCGATTTGGGCAGTGCGAAAGCTGTCAGGATCACCGTCGGGCAGAAAAATACTGATGGACCTGGGCTTCATCGAGTCACCCAGCACTCACCACAGAAATCGATGAATTCAAGAAGCATGACGACCGTCCCCCAAGGCCTGAGGCTCGGCCCTGGCGTCGGGCCGGTCGTCACATCACGGGCTACGTGTGTGCTCGCGTATTTCCCGAAAAGCAGATGATCAGTCCGCTCTTTGGTCGGGTGTTCTATTCGGCGAGCGACCCGACAGAGCGGGACGCCCGTGAATGTGACGACGTGCGAGACCATGAACGGCACTTGAAACATCGTCAATGAACCCGGCAGCGGCGAATGGTCCGGAGGCGACAAATCGAACCCAAACGAGCGATAAGAGGTTGCTCACGATTCTGTTTGGCATTGACTGAAAACCGATGATCCGTGAGGCACCTTCGCGCCAAGTTTGACTCACCGACGGCTTGGGCGGTATCCAGTAGATGTTTTTGTTTTGTTCTGGAATTGCCCATGCCTCCCGAGCCCGCCAACCCCGATCTCGACGACTTCAGCTCGCCGCCGATCAATTTTGATCCTTGGCCCGACGCCGACGGGGAAATCGAGCTGGCGAACGTGCAAGGACAGATTGGGTTGTCGCTTGCCATGTCGGGCCTTGTCCCAGACGGAGAATTGCTCGATCTCGTCGGTCACATCGTCGGTTATGGTCGTAAGGAGGCCTACGAGAGAGACGCTAAGCACTCAAGCAAACAGCCTGGCCGGGAGCACGGCCTCCAAAGCCAGAATGTCGCGCTCCACCTAGTTTCCAGCGCTGCGTCATCGATTTTGAAATGCCTCGGGGAACTTGATGAGGGAGACCGTCAGCTCCTGACCCGAGACCTTCAACTCAGTCAGAACGCCATCGGCATCTATCTGCCGACCATCCACGCTTGCAGGGCTGTCGCCGATCGAGCCAAGTCGCTCCTGTACGAAGCGAAGTGCGCGAGCGAGCCCGATCTTGAACAGTCTCGCCTTGAGCGAATCACTCAGATTGCAGAGGACGCGACCTGGATCGAGCTCAATCTCATGGCTTTGGGCAGAAATACTGAAGACAAGCTCTACGCCAAGGTGTGCGATCTCCTACATCCAGAGAAGTGCGACCGTGGACCGGTCCGACGTTCATTTATAGGGCATGCAGAACCTGGAACCTTCGAATGGGCGCTCGAAGTCTTCGAAAAGGCGGGCAACTCGGCGAAAACGAAATCGCGGGGAATTGCGCCCCGAATGGCCGCACTCGAGACCGTGGAACGCTTGTGCCGGGTTTGGGAGCAATACTCTGGCGAACCTGTGACTTATTCGCCTGACCTCGCGGGCGCACCGTCTTCGAAGGCGGGAATGTTTGTGACGCGAATCATGAAGCTCGTTGATGAAAAATACACCGACCAACAGATCGCCGGATGGATGAAAAAGGCCGCAAAGAAGCTAAGGTCGGAACGTGAATCGAGGCCCAAAAAGTCCGGTAAAAAGTAATCCAGTGCGGAGCGGGATTTTTTGTATTTTCTAAGGGACGCCCCAACGAAAGGAGGGGGCGTCTATGAACCAGAAAATCACGATTCGAGTTGAAGACGTTCCGCTCAACTCCCTCACCATCCGCACCACCAACCCCCGTACCCACTCGAAGGAACAGATCGACCTCTTGAAGCGGTCGATCACCGAGTTCGGCTTCACCACGCCGCTTCTTGTCGATGACGAGAACCAGGTAATCGCCGGCGCGGGCCGCCTGATGGCCGCGCGCGAGCTCGGGCTTGAAGTCGTTCCCATCATCCGGCTGTCGCACCTGACCGCGGAGCAGGTCCGGGCCCTCGTCATTGCTGACAACCAGATCGCCGCCCGGGCCGGGTGGGATCTTGATCTCCTTCGCGTCGAACTGTCCGAGCTCGAGGTGGCCGAGTTCGATCTCGAACTTCTCGGTTTCGAGACCGCGATCTTGGACCAGTATTTGGCCGTCGACCACGGTGGAGGCAGAGACGAAGCGGGTGAAGGTGGCAACGTCGCCCCGCCGGTCTCTCGCCCTGGCGATGTTTGGGTGATTGGACCCCATCGCCTCGGCATCGGCGACATCCGCGAGCCTGATCTTCTCGCTCGGGTTCTCGGTGGACGTTCGGTCCGGATGGTTCTGACCGACCCGCCTTACAACGTCCGGATCAAGGGTCATGTCCGTCCGAACAAGGCGAATGGCCACGACGAATTCGCCTTCGCATCTGGCGAGATGAGCGAGGAAGAATTCATCACCTTCCTGGTCGAAACGTTGACCCCCCAGCTCGGCGCGCTCGTGGATGGTGGGCTGGCCTACAGCTTCATCGATTGGCGTCATGCCTTCGAGCTCAACCGGGCGGCGTTTCGGCTCAGCCTGACGCCCATCAACCTGGCGGTTTGGGTCAAGTCGAATGGCGGCATGGGCTCCCTTTACAGGTCCCGTCACGAACTTTGCGCGATCTACAAGAAGGGTGGCGGCAAGCACGTCAACAATGTCGAACTCGGTCGGCATGGTCGGAACCGCACCAACATTTGGCAATATTCCGGCGTAAACGCCTTCGGCGAGGGCCGCGAGGAAGCGCTTGCCGATCACCCCACGGTGAAGCCGGTCGACATGCTGGCCGATGCCATCCTCGATGTCACCAAGCGCAAGGACCTCGTCCTTGACGGGTTTGCGGGGTCGGGCTCGACGATTGTGGCCGCTGCGCGCACCGGCCGGGTCGGCGTTGGCGTCGAGTATGAGCCGAAATACGCCGACGTCGCGCTGCGCCGCCTTCGCGCCGAGACCGGGGAAATCCCCCGCCTCCTTGAAACGAATGAGAACTTTGACGCGATCGCGGAGCGCCGTGTGACGGAGGCGCGCGATGACGGATAATCCGAACTCGGACGAAGAACCGGTCGGCTACGGACAGCCGCCCCGTCATAGCCGCTTCCAACCCGGCCAATCGGGCAATCCCAAGGGCCGGCCGAAAGGTTCGAAGAATGTGGGCAGCATTTTGCGGCGCCTCCTCGATGTCGAGTTCCCCGTAAGCCAGCGGGGTGTCGAAACGACCAAGTCGACGCGTGAGATCTTGATTCAGCGCCTGATCGAAAAGGCCGCGCGCGGGGACCGGAAAGCGACCGAGTTCATTTTGAAATTGGATATGGAGCTCGACGCTATCGACGCGCTCCGGGAGGCGTCGGACAAGTCCCGCGAACTTTCCCCCTCGCTGAAGGACGTCTTCAAGGCGTTTCTCGAGCGCGAAACCGCAGAGGCGAAGCGATCCGAACATCGGTCGGGTGAAGCCGAATCCGATGTAAGCGGCGGCTCCGACGAAGAGGGGGAAGCGCCATGACCGATACGAACCTCTATACCGTCGGCACTTTCGCCTTGGCTTTAAGGGAGAGGTTCGACTTCTTTCTCGAAAGGGCAGCGAACGAGATCCACCCGGACGGGAGTTGGTCACATGCCCCCTATCTCGATGTCCTTGCCAATCACGTCATGCGAATCGAGCAAGGCGATCCGGACTATCGTCAGAGCTATGTGAATGCGCCGCCTCGCTCGGGGAAATCATTCGTACTGACGGCCGCTCACTCGGCCTGGAGGATTGCGCGAAACCCACGCGCGAAGATCATCATCGCGAGCTACTCGATGGAGCTTGCGAGAGAGCACTTATCTGGCGTTCGGAAGATCCTGTCTGCTGAATGGTTTCAGATGTGCTTTTCAGAGGCCGCACTGAAGTCCGACAAGTCCGATAAGGTCGAGACGCGGCTCGGCGGCTTTGTCCGCGCCACGTCGGTCGAAGGGCTCCTCACGGGCATCGGCGGAGACCTCATCATCCTTGATGACGTGATCAAGGCTGAGGACGCGCTGCGCCCCGAAGCACGACAGCGAATTGTCGACTGGTATCGCTCAACCGTTTCGACCCGGCTGAACGATCCCAAGTCCGGCGCCATTCTCGTGGTCATGCAGCGCCTTCACGTCGAAGACATCACGACCTTTCTTCGGGAAACCGGCCGTTGGACCGAGTTGAGCCTCCCCCTGATTGCTTCGAAAACGGAGAGGTTTCAGCTCTTGAGCGGCCGGATGATTAACCGCCAGAAGGGTGAAGTTCTTGATCCCGAGCGATTTGACCAGCACTGGATCAAGAACCGCAAAAACGAGATGGGGACAGCGATGTTCGCTGCCCAGTATCAGCAGAACCCTGAACCCGACGCGAACGCGATTTTCCGAAAGGAGTGGTTCAAGACCTACAAGACGGCTCCTGAATCCGGGTGGATTACGATCTCGATCGACACCGGCATCAAGATCGGCCCGGACAACGACTATACGGTTGCTGAGGTCTGGTGCGAGTTTCGGGATGATCACTATCTCATTGATCTCGTCCGGACGAAATTGGAGATGCCGGGCCTGTTGGCGCTTGTTCGCCAGCTCAAGGAGAAATGGCGTCCTGACAGGATCCTCGTGGAAGACGCGGGAAGCGGGACGTCGCTTTACCAGTCGCTGCGCAGTGAGATGCGGGGATACTTGAAGACCGTCACCGCTGCACAGGACAAGCAGTCGAGGGCACTCTCATGCGTGAACCTCATTGAATCCGGCAAGGTTTGGCTTCCCGAAAGCGCTCCTTGGCTCAAGAACTTCCGCGCTGAAGTTTGCAATTTTCCGAACGGGAAGCATGACGACCAGGTCGATGCGATGACCCAACACCTCAACTACGCGATAACCCACAGCCATCAATCAACCTCGTGTGGAGGCTCGATGCAGGTCTGGTGAATAATCGGACCAGCGTCTTTCCAATGGACTGATCGACCGGACTTCACCTTCCGTGGAGGCATGGCCGATCACGTCCAGAAACGCTTCGCTGATTTGACCGCCGCGCTCGAAGACGCGGCCGGCCTCGCCTCTGATGGACAAGCCATCGGTCTAGGCAAGGCGAAGATCGACTTGCTCGTCTCCCAGATCGAGATCCACCTCGAACGAGCAAGATCCGCCGTTCGCGCGATCCGGCGGCTCGTCGCCAACCTCGACTGATCTCAATTCGTAGAAACGACTGGACTTCGCGCGCCGCGCAAGCGTCAGTCATCGACGCCGCCCGCCACTGCCGGGCTCGTGTCAGTAGGGGCTTACCCGCTCCTCAAACACGAGAAAGGCAAAACCCATGACTGAAGCGAAGACCCAGGCGAAGAAGACGAAGGTAGTCACCAAGTCGGCCCAGCTCATCGCCCTCCTCAAGACCAAGACGGGCGCTGATGTCGCCGCCCTCTCTGAAAAGCTTGGCTGGCAGACCCACACGGTGCGTGCCGCGCTGACGCGTCTTAAGCAGGCCGGCTATCCCTTCGAGAAGACCAAGACGGGAACGCCGCCGCGGACCTTCTACCGGATCACCGGCGAAGCGGCGCGTTCGGCGAGCTGATGGCAATCTCCGCTTCCCTCGACCTGAAGGCACGCCTCGCCGAGCTGGAATCCGGCTCGCGCGAGGCGCTGCTCCCGGTCTGGCGCGAGGTGATGAAGCGTCCCGTCCCGCGGCGCATCAGCCGGGAGATGCTGGTGCGCGTCCTCGCCTGGCATATCCAGGCCCAGGCGATTGGGGGCTATGACACCTCGACCCGGCGGCGCCTCAAGCAGGCCGCAATGGGACGCGTGACAGCGCCGGCCTCTGCGAGCCTCAAGCCCGGCGCCAGGCTCGTGCGGGAGTGGAACGGGATCTCGCACACGGTCGACATCGTCGATGGCGGTGCGGTCTGGCAGGGCCAGCGCTATCGCTCGCTCTCGGCGGTCGCCCGGGCCATCACCGGGGCGCGCTGGTCCGGGCCTCGCTTTTTCGGCCTTGTTCATCGCAAAGGAGACGACAAAGCGGAGGTGGCGCCATGACCGAGCGCAAGACGGTCCGCTGCGCCATCTACACCCGGAAGTCCTCCGAGGAAGGCCTAGAGCAGGAGTTCAACTCGCTCGAGGCCCAGCGCGAGGCCTGCGCAGCCTATATCGCGAGCCAGAAGGGAGAGGGGTGGAAGCCGCTACCCACGCGCTACGATGATGGCGGGATATCAGGAGGCCATCTCGACCGGCCGGGGCTTGAACGCCTCCTGGGAGATATCGAGGCGGGGAAGATCGACATGGTGGTCGTCTACAAGATCGACCGCCTCACCCGGTCGCTTGCCGACTTCTCCCGCCTCGTTGAACGCTTCGAGGCGAGGCAATGCGCCTTCGTCTCGGTCACGCAGGCCTTCAACACCTCGACCTCGATGGGGCGTTTGACGCTCAACGTCCTTCTTTCCTTTGCCCAGTTCGAACGCGAGGTCACCGCTGAACGCATTCGCGACAAGATCGCGGCCTCGAAGAAGAAGGGGATGTGGATGGGCGGCCAGGTCCCGCTCGGATACAGGGCAAAGGATCGATCCCTCATCATCGATCCGGCCGAAGCCAGCCTCGTGAAACACATCTACCGCGTCTACGTGAAGACCCGATGCTTAAGCGAGGTCGAGGCGCGCCTTGAACGCGAAGGTCACCGAACCGCCAAGCGGACGCTCAAAGATGGACGCGTGGTCGGGGGAAGGCGCTTCTCGCGCGGCCACATCCACCGCATCCTGACGAGCCCGCTTTATGCCGGGAAGATCGCGCACAAGGGCGAGATCCACGAAGGCCGGCACGAGGCCATCATCGCGGAAGCCGATTGGCATCGCATCCAGGACCTTCTCCAGGACCAGGCCGTCATCCGGAGGCGCAAACCGCGCGGGTCACCGGTCAAGACAGCGCCAAGAGAAAGCTCCCCGCTTCGCGGCAAGCTCTTCGACGAGACCGGCGGCCGGCTAACGCCTTCGCACACCAGCATCCGTGGCAAGCGGCTGCGCTACTACGTCTCGCGTAAACTGGTCACGCGGTCGGTGGGCGCGGCCACCGAGAAGGAACGTACTGATCAATCCTCGGTGGGCACGCCCACCAAAACGAAAGGCTGGCGCTTGCCGGCTATCGCGCTCGAATCCGCCGTCGCGAATGCTATCGCGGTCCACATTAAGAAGCTGGCTGGATCCGCACGCCTCCTCAAGAAACCAACCCCTGCTGGACTGGAGGCCATCACGGCGGCAAGCCAATCACTTCAGGACCTGCTGAAGCAAGACCGGTCCGGCTTCATTGGCGCGCTCGTCCTTAGGGTCATGATTGTTCCGGGTCAGATGACAATCGACATCAACCGCGGTGGGCTCGCCCACCAACTGGGTGTCGGAGAATCCGAGATCAATGAAGGGGTCACGACCATCAGGTCTGCCTTCCAGCTGAGGCGTCGCGGCATCGAAGCGAAGATCGTGACCGGGCTTGATCCATCCGAGATCGATCAAGTCCTTGCCCGCGAGGTGACCCGTGCCATCACCTGGCGCCAGGAAATCGAGGCGGGGCGGTCTCCGAACGAGATCGCCAAGGAAATGGGCTGGTCGACCGCCCCCCTTCGCAAGCGGATGAAGCTCGCCTTCCTCTCCCCGAAGCTCATCGCGGCCATCCTGGAAGGCCGGCAGCGCGCGGACCTCTCGGTCAATTCCCTGATCCACGGCGAGATCCCGGCAAGCTGGGCCGAGCAGGAACGCCGGTTCGGCGACTAAGACGCCGCTAATGCCGATCGCATTTCCCTGATAATTCCCTGCCTGATCAGAGCGAGCGATCGCGGGATCGCCAGCGTGGCTTGGGTCCTTCGCTGCTGGAAGCGGATTACGGGCCCGGCGAAAACACAAAATTCCCTGTAAATTCCCTGTAAATTGGCGCTAAGCGATCCGGCCATCTCCGCGAACGGAGACGGTCGGGTATTCTCGGTCGATGTTCGCTGAGCTGGTGGGTCTCTGCGGACGTAGCGCGTCGCTAACCGCCGGAAACACGGCGGAATTTCCCGGTTACGGGAAAGTCTCTGATTTTCAGGAAATACATGGCGGAGAGGGAGGGATTCGAACCCTCGGAACGCTTGCGCGCTCAACGGTTTTCGAGACCGCCCCGTTCGACCACTCCGGCACCTCTCCGCGGGGGGTCGGCGGAACCTATAGAAGCGTTTTGCGCCGATCAAGCCTGTCTGACTGCGCATTCTGCGTCTTTCATCACGCGGATGTGAAGGCCGTGTCCATGGCGCCGCCGCACCGGACCCCGTAGCGTCGCACGCGGGACCGGTCTGTCAGGAGCTGAACACGAGGGCTGGACATGAAACGCGTCAGCATCATCGCCGCGCTCGCGCTCACCGCGTGCGCCACAACCGCCGAACAGTCCACGTCCGCCTACCAGGCCGCACGTGAGGAAGGCCGGGTCACCGGCATCAACGAGGATGGCGAACGCGTGCGCTGCGAGCGCATCCGGGAAACCGGCTCGCGCTTCACCGAACGCGTCTGCCGCACAGAACGCGAGTGGGAGCTGATCGAGGAGAATGCCCGTCAAGCCTCGACGGATTCGCAAAACCGCTGGCCACGTGATTGCGGCCCGCTGCCCGACCGGGCTCTGCCGCAGGGGTGCTGAAACCGCCATCGCCGCCCTCCGGGCACGGAGAATTCGGCGCTTCACGGTTTCGTGAAGTATGAATTTCCCGTCATGTCTGCCTTTGCGGGTGACGCCGCCCGCTGCGTGCGATTAGAGTTGCGTTTTCGGCGCTGCACAATCGTGACGGTCGGCCAATTGTTCGAGGGGAAATTTTTATGCGTGTAGTGGTATTGGCGGCAGGACTGCTGGTTGCAGCCTGCGCGACGACTGAAGGCGATAGCACGTCCTATCAACAGGCCCGGGAAGAGGGCACTGTGACCGGCGTGAACGAAGCCGGTGATCGCGTGCGCTGCGAACGTATCCGGGAAACCGGATCGCGCTTCACCGAGCGCGTGTGCCGCACCGAGCGCGAGTGGGAGCTGATCGAGGAAAATGCGCGCCAGGCTGCGCAGGACTCCCAGAACCGCATCATGCCGGACCAGGGCCCGACCCCATCGGGCACGGGCGGTCGTTGATTTTCGCCGGCCGGACACCGACCGGGATCCGGCCACCAGACAGTCCCAAGAGGGAGAATTTCATGCGTATCACCAAGCTTCTTGCCGCGGCCGGCCTCGCAGCCTTGCTCGCCGCCTGCGCCACCACTGATGACGGCGCGCAAAGCCAGAATGACATGGTCGCCGAAAATGCCAATGTCGAGCCGGGCAGCCCGGACGAGATGATCTGCCGCAACGAACGCGTGACCGGTCAGATGATTCCGCGCCGCGTCTGCATGACCCGCGCTGAGCGTCAGGCCATGGAAGACCGCGCGGACGAAACCTTCCGCGACGAGTCGGCCCGCAACCTGCGGATCAATCCGTCGGGCGGCCAGTAAGCGTATTCAGCCTGAAAGGCGTCATGCCTCGGCCACCGGAATAGGGACCGTAGAAACCACGACAGGGAGGTTTGCTACATGCCTGTAACCCGAATTCTGGTGGCGGCCGGCCTGGCCGCCATCATGGCAGCCTGTGCCAGCGATCCGGATCGCATGACGATGAATGACCGGGTCGCGGCGAATGCCGCAGTCGAACCCGGAAGTCCGGACGAACTGATCTGCCGCAGCGAGCGAAGAACCGGCGAGTTGATCCCGCGCCGCGTCTGTATGACCCGGGCAGAGCGCGACGCCCTGGAACGTGAAGCGGACGAGATGTTCGCCGAGGAATCGGTTCGGCATCTGCGGATCAACCCGGATGGCCGTGGCGGCTAGAAGCCGCATCTAATGCGGTCTTTCGGTTGACTCGAATGGCACCGCGCGTGTATGTGCGCGCGGCTGGGGTCCGCGCCCTTCACCGGGTGCGGACTTCACGTTTTTCAGCAACGGCGTGATCACAAGAATGCGCCGAAGAAAAAGGGCCCTTCCGGCAGGCTTGCCGGGACAGGCCGGATGAAAGGACACACCATGTTCGCTGTCATTCAGACAGGCGGAAAGCAGTACCGGGTGGCTCCGGGCGACGAGATCCTCGTCGAGAAGCTCGACGGCGAAGCCGGCGACAGCCTCACCTTCGATCAGGTGCTGATGATGGGCGGCGACACCGGCGTCACCGTCGGCGCACCGCTGGTCGAGGGCGCCACCGTCACCGGTGAGCTGATCGAGACCAATCGCGGCAAGAAGATCATCGTCTTCAAGAAGCGCCGCCGCCAGAATTACCGCCGCAAGGCCGGCCACCGTCAGTGGCAGAGCCTGATCCGCATTTCGGAAATCCTCGAGCCGGGCGCCAAGAAGGCGGCCGCGAAGAAGGCTGAACCGAAGGCAGAGGCGAAGGCCGACGACAAGCCGGCCGCCGAGAAAAAGGCCGCGCCGAAGAAGGCCGCCGCCAAGTCGGACGAGTCCAAGACCACCGCGAAGAAGGCTGCGCCCAAGAAGGCCGCTGCGAAGAAAGAGGACTAACCCATGGCTCACAAGAAAGCAGGCGGCTCGTCGCGTAACGGCCGCGATTCCGAAGGCCGGCGCCTGGGCGTCAAGAAGTTCGGTGGCGAACACGTCATTCCGGGCAACATCATCGTTCGCCAGCGCGGCACCAAGTTCAATCCGGGCGACAATGTCGGCATCGGCAAGGACCACACCCTGTTCGCGCTCGTGGAAGGCCATGTCGCCTTTTCGAAAAAGGCGGGTGGCAAGGCTTACGTCGCCATTCTTCCGGTCGGCGACAAGAAATAGGCTGTCCGTCATACGGGCAGCTCCATGATGGGGGCGGCCCGGCAGCTGGAAAGCAAGGGGAGACGGGACGCCCGCCTCCCCTTTTTCTTTCCCCGTCCCGCGAGGCGGACATGACGACGGCAAAGGCATTCGGGCGAACGCCCATCGAGACGGACCGGCTGGTCCTGCGCCCCCTGGCGCAGCATGACGCGGACTTCCTGGCGCGCACCGCGTCGAAGCCCGAAGTCTGCCGGATGATCGCGCGAGTGCCGCGCCGCTTTCCTGTCCTGGCGGCTGAGATCTTCGTCACCCGCACCATTATTGGCGAGCGAACGGGTCGATGCGCGGTCCGGCTGATCACCGGGCAGGACGGACATCGCCTCGGCGTCATCGGTATCGACGATACCGGGAAAGGCGCATTCGACTTCGGTTACTGGCTGTCGCCGGATGCCTGGGGGCAGGGCTATGTCACCGAAGCAGGCCGCGCGATGGTCATGGGCGCCCGTACAGCCGGCATAGCCCGGCTGACGGCAGGCAATTTCCTCGACAACCCGGCCTCTGCCCGCGTGCTCGACAAGCTCGGCTTCGTCCCGACGGGCGAAACCATCGACCTGTTCAGCTTTGGCCGCATGACAAAATCACCCTGCCGCCGGGTGGCAATGGAACTCTAGCGCACAGATCGTGACTTATGCTCACGGCTGTCATTTCCCGCTGAAAGCGTTATAGAGCGCGCTTTGGATACGATGGCATTGCGATGAAATTTCTCGATCAGGCGAAAATCTACATCCGCTCCGGCAATGGCGGAGCGGGGTCCGTCTCCTTCCGCCGCGAGAAATACGTCGAATATGGCGGCCCCAATGGCGGCGATGGCGGCAAGGGCGGCGATGTCTGGGTGGAATCGGTCGAGAACCTCAACACGCTGATCGATTACCGCTACCAGCAGCATTTCAAGGCCAAGACGGGCGGCCATGGCGAGGGATCGAACCGTTCCGGCAAGGACGGCGACGACATTACGCTGAAAGTCCCCGTCGGCACGCAGATCCTGGATGAGGACAATGAGGAAGTGCTGGCCGATCTCGACAAGCCGGGCATGCGCATTCTGCTGATGGAGGGCGGACGCGGCGGCAAGGGCAATGCCCACTTCAAGTCCTCGACCAATCAGGCCCCGCGCTATTCCCAGCCGGGCGAGACCGGCCAGGAGCGCTGGATCTGGCTGCGCCTGAAACTGATCGCCGATGCCGGTCTCGTCGGCCTGCCCAATGCCGGCAAGTCGACCTTCCTCGCCGCCGCCTCGAAGGCCAATCCGAAGATCGCCGCCTACCCCTTTACGACGCTGCATCCCAATCTCGGCGTGGTGGACCTGGCGTCCGATGCCCGTTTCGTGCTCGCCGACATTCCCGGCCTGATCGAGGGTGCCCACGAGGGGGCGGGGATCGGCGACCGCTTCCTCGGCCATATCGAGCGCACGGCCGTTCTCCTGCATCTCGTCGATTGCGGACAGGACGATGTCGCCGAGGCCTACCGTATTGTCCGCGGCGAGCTCGAAGCCTATGGCCAGGGCATTGAGGACAAGGCCGAAATTCTCGCCCTGTCGAAAACCGACACGGTCGATGCGGAAACGCTGGAAGCCGCTTCCGATGCGCTCGAAGCGGTCACCGGCCGCAAACCGCTGCACCTGTCCGCCGCGACCAATACCGGGGTGCGCGAAGCCCTGTTCGCGGTGTGGGCCGCGATCCGGCGCGACCGCGGCGAAATCGTCAGCGACGAAGACGACCATCCCGATTTCGGGGACGGTGACTGGACCCCCTGATGCGGCGCTCCGCTCCCGTCCGCTTTGGCGCGCTGACGCGCCGCGGCCGCGCCGCACCGCCTCTGCATGGCGAAGCGCTTGCGCCCGGCATGCGCGTCGGCCTGTTCGGGGGCAGTTTCGACCCGCCCCATGACGGGCATCTTCATGCCGCACGGGTTGCCAGGCGCCGGCTCGGACTCGATCGGGTCTGGTGGCTGGTCTCGCCGCAGAACCCGTTGAAGGACCGGACAGCCGGTGACTTCCTGCGCCGTCTCGAGGGGGTGAAGTCCCTCGCCAGCGATCCGGGCATGGTCGTGACCGACATCGAAGTCCGGCTCGGCGTGCGGCTGACGGCCGATGTCGTCGCAGCCCTCGTGAAGCGCTACCCCCTGGTCCAGTTCGTATGGATCATGGGGGCGGACAATCTCAAATCCTTCCATCGCTGGGCGCGCTGGAGGGATATTCTCCGCGCGGTGCCGGTCGCCGTTGTTGCGCGGCCGCAGGATCCGATCCGCGCCCGCCTGTCGCTGACCGCCCGCGCCTTCTCGCACTCACGGTGCAACCACACACGCGCTGGCGCGTTGACGGCGCGGGGCGCGCCGGGGTGGACCTATCTCGTCGAGCCTCTACATAAGGAGTCATCGTCTCGCCTTCGCGGCGAGGCCTGACCGCCCTTCTGGCCGCAGCCTTCGCCTGAGCACGACATCCATGACCGAAACAGCGACGGCGTTTGCGCCGGACGATCCGCTTGATTTCTTTATCGATCTGCACCCGCCCGTCGCCGATTTCCGCAGCGATGTGCTGAGCGGACTGAGAGACCGGCCGCGGACCATCCCGCCGAAATATTTCTATGATGCCGACGGTTCGGCCCTGTTCGACGCGATCACGACAACGCCGGAATACTATGTCACGCGGACCGAGCTCTCCATTCTCGAACGGATCGCCCCCGAGATTGCGGCGCGGGCAGGTCGCGGTGCCGTGGTCATCGAGCCGGGCTCAGGGTCTTCGGTGAAGATCACCACCCTGCTGCGCGCGCTGGACAGGCCGAAAGCCTATATCGGCTCGGACATCTCGAAGCAGCATCTCGTCGCGGCGTGCCGCGATCTCGCCGCCGAGCATCCCGGCCTGTTTGTCGGCGCGGTCTGCGCCGACTTCACTGTTCCGCTTGATCTGTCAGAGCTCGATATTCCTGACGGACGCCGGCTCGTCTTCTTTCCCGGTTCCACGATCGGCAATTTCGAGCCCGCTCAGGCGGTCCAGGTTCTGAAGAACATCCGCAGCTGGCTCCGCCCCGGAGACGCCCTGTTGCTCGGCGCCGACCGCATCAAGGATAGGGCCGTCCTCCAGGCGGCTTATGACGATGCCGGGGGCGTCACCGCCGCCTTCAATCTCAACCTCCTCAAGCGTATCGCGCGCGAGCTGGACAGTGATATCGAGCCGGCGGATTTTCGCCATCGCGCCATCTGGAATGCCGAAAAGGCCCGCATCGAAATGCATCTCGAGGCACGGCGCGATATCGCCTTTTCGGTCGCGGGGGAGCGTTTCGAGATGCGCAAGGGCGAGACCATTCACACCGAGAACTCCCACAAATTCAGCGTCGAAAGCTTCATGGAACTGGCCGGACAGGCGGGATTGATGGTTCGCGACACGTGGTCCGACCCCGCTGAACACTTCACGCTCTACTGGCTCGAACGCGGGCGCGAAGCGTGATAGGGTCTGCGCTGTCCTTGGCGACAGAGGAGTCGGTACGCTGAGCATGGAACAGACCCGCCGGAACGAGGGTGAAGAAACCGCCCCCGTGGAAGTTACCGGCGATGCGGAATCGAGCGAAGCGCTGGAAGCGCTCGTTCTGGACGTCCTGGACGGCGACAAGGCCGAGGACATCATTGCCATCGATCTGCGTGGGAAATCGTCCGTAACCGATGCGATGGTGATCGCGTCGGGCCGTTCGGCGCGCCATGTCGGCGCCATCGCCGACCACGTGATGACGAGGCTCAAGGAATCCGGCCGCAGCCCGCGCGTCGAGGGCCTGCCGGCCTGTGACTGGGTGCTGATCGATGCCGGCGACGTCGTCGTCCATCTCTTCCGCCCGGAAGTCCGCAGCTTCTACAATCTCGAAAAGCTCTGGTCGGTCGACCCCGAACCCGCCAAGTCGAAGCACTAGGCTGCCGGTTTGCGCCTGACCATCACGGCCATCGGCCGGGTCCGTTCCGGCGCCGAGCGCGACCTCGTCGACGACTATCTCTCCCGCGCCACGGCGGCGGGCCGCGCGATCGGTCTGGGACCGGTCGGCGAAAGCGAGATCGACAACCGGTCGCTGGCCGACCGCACCGCGGAATCGAAAGCCCTCGCCGACGCCATTCCCGCCGGCGCCAAGTGCGTCTTCCTCGACGAGCGTGGCAAGGATCTGTCCGCGCGCGATTTTGCCGCGAAGATCGGTGGCTGGCGGGATGAGGGCGTACGCGAAACCGTCTTCCTGATCGGCGGCGCGGACGGACTCGATCACTCGGTCCTGCCGCAGCCCGATCTCGTCATCGCCTATGGCAAGACGGTCTGGCCGCACAAGCTGGTCCGCGTCATGCTGGCCGAACAGCTTTATCGCAGCGTCTCGATTCTTGCAGGAATGCCATATCACCGTGATTAAGCGTTAATGCGCAGACCATTAGGCTCGCGATCCAGATGACGCCCCTCGCCGCCCTCTTCCTGCTTCTCCAGCCCGTGCCGGAGGAAGCAGCGCCGCCCGATCCCGCCGAAATCGAGCGGCTCGAGGCCGAGCGCGAGACCGCCGAAGCCGCGGCTGCGGCGGCCCGGGCCGAAGCCGAAGCCGTCGCGCGCGAGATCGCGGCACTGCAGCAGCGCCTGGTCGAGGCCGGCCGCCGCGCCGATGCCAGCGAGCGCGCCGCCCTGGCCGCGGAATCACGGATCGGGGAATTGTCGGGCGAGGAAGCGGAAATTCTCGCCAACCTCGCAGCCAACCGGGAAACCACGGCGGAAATCCTCGCCGCGCTGCAGCGTATCGAGCGCGGCACACCGCCGGCCCTGGCCGCCGCGCCGGAGGACGCCTTGCAGGCCGCGCGCGCAGCCGGACTGTTTGCGCAGATCGCCCCGGCCCTGCGCAGCCGCGCCGAACACCTGGTGCTTGAACTCGACCGGTTGCGCGGTGTGCGCCGCGAAACCGCGACCGAGCAGGGCCGGCTGAGCGAGGCCGAGACAGCCCTCGAGATCCAGCGCCGCGAGATCGAGCTATTGATTGCCCAGCGCCGCGAGGTCGAAGCCCGCTACCTGTCCGAAGCCGAGACACAAATGGCCGCCGCGGAGGCGGCGGGGCGAGAAGCACAGTCGATCCGCGACCTGCTGTCCCGTCTCGCGGCGATGCGCGAGATAATGCCCCGCCTGAGTCCGCGCCGCCTGATCGACACCGATGACGGCGCGCCTCTGCCCGCCCTCAGGCCGAGCGAAACCCTGGTCGCGGCGATGGCACCGGACCAGCCGCTCGAGACGCTGCGTTTTGCCGATGCCCGTGGACGCCTGCGCCCGCCTGCCGCGGGGGACATCCGCCGCCGCTTCGGTGCACCCGACGAGGCCGGGGACGCCAGCGAGGGCATATTGATCCGCACGCGGGGCCGGGCACAGGTCGTGGCCCCCTTCGATGCGACGGTGGAATTCGCCGGCCCGTTCGGCGGCTATCACGGTCTATTGATACTGAATGTCGGTGATGACTACTATATCGTGCTTGCGGGGCTTTCGGCTCTCTATACCGAAGCGGGACGAAGCGTTCTCGCCGGAGAACCGGTCGGCACCATGCCCGACCAGGACGAACCGGCACCGGATTTGTATGTGGAGATCCGGCGAAATGGCGAAGCGATTGATCCGCAGCCCTGGCTGCGCCCCGTGGCGGGCACTGGCTGAGACCGCGAAACAACAGGAAGGCCTGTGACATGCGTCTGAATTTCATCTCCGCGGCGTTTGCCTTTGCGCTCGGCGCAGCGGCCATCGCCGTTTCCGCTGAAGGCTTCGACAATTCGCGGACGGACACTTTCCGTCAGCTCGAATTGTTCGGCGACGTACTCAGCCGGGTTGAATCCGACTATGTCACCGAGGTCGACGATGCCGCTCTGATCGAGGCGGCAATCGAGGGGATGCTGGAATCCCTCGATCCGCACTCCTCCTACCTGTCGCCCGACGGCTTCCGCGATATGCAGGTCACCACGCGCGGCGAATATGGCGGCCTCGGCATGGAGGTCACCATCCGCGACGACATGGTCACCGTGATTTCCCCGATGATGGACACGCCGGCCGAGCGCGCCGGCATGGAGCCGGGCGACCACATCATCGCGGTCGACGGCGAATCCATTGTCGGCTGGTCGCTCGACGACGCCGTGGCGCTGATGCGCGGCGCGGTGGGCGAACCGGTCTCGATCACCATCCTGCGCGGCGAGGACGACCCGTTCGACGTCACCATCGTGCGCGACACCATCCCGCTGCGCACCGTCGCCTGGCGCGAGGAAGAGGGCTTTGCCTATCTGCGCCTCGCCGGCTTCAACGAGCACACGACCGAAACCCTGGTGCGCACGATCGGCGAGATCCGCGAGGCCTTTGACGGCGAGATTCCCGGCATCGTCCTCGACATGCGCTATAATCCGGGCGGCCTGCTCGATCAGGCGGTGTCGGTCGGCGACGTCTTTCTCGATGGCGGCGAGATCGTCTCCACACGCTATCGCAATCCGCGCGAGAACCAGCGCTACAACGCCCGCCCGGGCGAGATGCTGCGCGGCGTTCCGATCGTCGTCCTGATCAATGAAGGCTCGGCCAGCGCGGCGGAAATCGTCGCCGGGGCGCTGCAGGACCGTGAGCGCGCCACGCTCGTCGGCATGACCAGCTTCGGCAAGGGCTCGGTTCAGACCATCATCCCGCTGCGCGGCGGCCGCGACGGCGCCCTGCGCCTGACGACGGGCCGCTACTACACCCCGTCGGGCCGCTCCATCCAGGCCACCGGCATCGAGCCGGACTGGCTGATCTCCTCGCGCCGCTTCGATGTCGAGGAGGCCGAGGACGAGCAGATGAGCGAAGCCGCCTTGCCGAACGCGCTGGAGAACGAGAATGGCGAGGATCGTCCCGTGATCGACTTCTCCGCGGTCGAGCAACCGCCCGAGGACTGGGAAGAGGGCGAGGACTATCAGCTGCACCGCGCGCTCGAAGTCCTGCGCACGATGACGGGCCGCGAACAGGCCTCGCTCAACTGATCGGCAGCGGGCTGAAAGCCCGCCTGATTAACCCTTTCTTTTCCGCAACGCGGCAGCGTCGGGAATGAGCGGAAAACCGGCGATTCGGGCCGGTTTTCCGTCATGACCGGACCACTGACGCACCATGGCCACGACCGCACGCAAGTCCAATGAGCTGGCACCGCTCCGAGCCCCGCTGATCGCGGGCGGCGGCACGGCGCTGCTGTTTGCCGCCGGTGTTGGCCTGATCGCCCTGTTCGGCGACCCGGCAGGCCGCCCGCCGCTGGCGCGCGGTGAGCTGGGCACCCTGCCGCAGCCGGAACTCCGCGCGGAGATCGAGCACCAGCCCGAAGACGCGCATGCCCGCCCCGTGCGGTTCGCCGGCGAAGACACCTCCGGCCCGGACGACAGTCACGAGGACGAAATCTCGCTCGCCGGCGTGACCGACGGCTTCGACCCGCCGCAGCCTTCCCACGGTTCCGACCCGGCCGACGCCGAGGCGCGTCACGCCGCCGCGGCCAATCCCTACGCCCTGACACCCGCCCCGATCTCCGGCCTGACCGAGGACGGCCCGTCCGGCCCCCTCCCCGTCATCGGCCCGGACGGCCAGCGCCCCGACAGCGCCTATGCGCGTCCCTTCCACGTTGACCCGGAAGCCCCGATCATCGCCGTCATCATCGGCGGCATGGGCCTCAATCGCGCGGTGACCGAGGAAGCCATCGACACGCTGCCGCCGGAAGTCTCCTTGAGCTTCGCGCCCTATTCCCGCGATCTTCAGACCTGGGTCGACCGTGCGCGCGCCGCCGGCCACGAAGTGCTCATCGAGATGCCGATGGAGCCCTATGACTATCCGAACAATGATCCGGGCCCGCACACCCTGCTGGCCGACGCGACCGAGACCGAGAATGCCCGCCGCCTCGCCTGGGTGATGAGCCAGACCACCGGCTATTTCGCGGTGATGAATTATCTCGGCGCACGCTTCTCCACCGCCGGTGCGCCCTTCGAGTCGACGCTCCGCCGGATCGAGGATCGCGGTGTTGCCTTCATCCATGACGGCAATGGCCGCCGCGCCGCGATCGAACAGGCCGGATACAATGCCGGAGCCCGCTTCACCGTCGCCGACCGCATTCTCGATGAAGACCCTTCGCCGCGTTCGATCGACGAACGCCTGCTGACGCTCGAAGCATTGGCGTTGCAGAACGGCTCAGCCCTGGGTTCCGGCTTTGCCTATCCCGCGACCGTCGAGGAAGTTGCCGACTGGGCGCGTTCGCTGGAGTCGCGCGGCTATGTCCTCGCCCCGGCTTCCGCCGTGCTGGCACGGCGCAATGGGCAGGACGGCGGCGAGACCGCCACGCATACCGCCGATGCGGGCGGGCATCATTGACCGGTCAGCCGGACCTTTCCCGCTACCGCCCCAATGCCGGGGCCGTCCTGTTCAACGCCGAGGGCAAGGTCTGGATCGGCCGCAGGGCCGATACGCCCCCGCCCTGGCAATGGCAATTCCCGCAAGGCGGCATCGATCCGGGCGAGAGCCCTGAAGCCGCCGGTCTGCGCGAACTTTACGAGGAAACCGGCATCCCGGCCGACAAGGTTGAACCCCTCGGTACGATCGAAGACTGGCTCACCTATGACTTCCCGCCGGAGGTCCGCGACCACCACAAGCATGCGAAACGCGGCAATCTGGGCCAGAGGCAGCGCTGGTTCGCCTATCGCTTTCTCGGCAGCGACGCAGACGTCGATCTGGAATGCCATGGCGAGGTCGAGTTTGACGCCTGGCGCTGGGAAGACCTCGCCGCCGTCCCGCCCCTCATCATCCCGTGGAAACGCCCAGTCTATAACGTGGTTGCCCGGGAGTTCGCACGGTTCGCGGACTGATCGGGGAAATCCCGTCAACTAGCGGGTTCTGATCGCCACGCTTGTGGAACCACGCAGCGCGCCCGTCGAGTCGCGGAACCCCACATTGATCCGGTTGACCGCAGCCTGGAGCGGGATCGCCCCCTGTGTCCGCGCGAATACGGCATAGGATTGAGACTGGTTCTGCAGGATCATCGCATCGATCGATTCCGCGCGTGGACTCGCGCAGGCACCGGTGGCGTCGGTCAGGCAGATTGTCAGGGTCGCCGGAAGGCCCGCATCCGAGAGAACCGGTCTCGCGGTGATCGTGTCGCCGGCGCCGAGATTGAACGTCCCCACCGCGAACGCACCCGCCTGGCCGGGGGCAGCGATCTCCAGAACCCCGTTCGATGTGGCCGTCGCCGCCAGCGCGATTATGTCGGGAATCGGATCGAGCGATGATGAGACGGTGAAGGTGTTTATCCCGCCGACCCGGCGCGCATATCCATTGTCGCCAGACACCGCATTCCCGTCGCATCGGAAACTGACATCCAGCTCGGCGGGCGCAAGCTCGTCAAAGAGTTCGATGCTGAACATGAAGGTCTGCGAGCCGCCCGGTTGAAGGGTCGCGGCGACGCCCGGTTCGCCGACAAGGGCGTTGGTGGCCGGATCAGTCGTCTGAAAGGCAAAACCCAACGGAGCGACGACCCGGTTGGACGGTGTGGGTCGGCAATTCTGCAGGGCACGGGTGGAGTTGTTGGTCATGGTCGCGAAGGCGGTCACGGTCGACCCCACCTGACCCGCGCGGCTGGTCGGAAGAATGGCTGCACCGAGACCGGCCACCTGCATCTGCCCGTCCCATGCCCCCCGAACCAGGGTGTCGGCCAGCGATACAAATGATTGGCGATTGAACACGCGAAATCCAAAGGACGGCGTATTCCAATCAAACGCGGCACCGTTGTTGTTGCGGTACTGGCTACGAAACGCCTCGAAGCGGCTGACGAGTTCCGTATTGCTGGTCGCATAGACATGCGCGCCGAGATCGGATTGCGGCGTCAGGTCATCGGCGTCGTCGACCAGACCGGCGTTGACGAAGCCCTCCATGAAGGCGCGGAAGCGTTGTAGGTCGTAGCCGGCCAATGATTGCCGGACGCTCTGGTTCTCCTGGCTTTCACTCCCTGTCTCCCAATAGGCGTGCCGCATCTCGACCGATGCGTTCAGGGCCTCCGCCTCGGTGTTCGCGCGGCTCCAGAACTGGTGCAGGTTGGCGTCATGCCCCCGAGCGATCCACTGATCGACCTGATCGGTGTCTGGTCCCCACCCGCCGACGGGGTGTTCCGACGCAAGCGCGAAATTGGCCACATCGTTGAACTGGACCATGAAGTCGAAATAGCCGACATCGCAATTGGTCGAGAAATCCATGATGAGCGGGCGAAAGCCGATCCGCTCCCTGAGATGCCATAGCAAGGTACGGCCTTCGTTGAGCGAGATCGCATTCTCGAAGAAGACCGAGGGACCGCCATGGCCGGCATAGGAGACGATGAGGCGGCGAATGTCCTCGGCATCAATGACCTCATCGAACAGGCTGACCAGTCCCGCCAGGGTCTCCGCTCCGTCTGCGCCTTGCGGGGACAGTTCGATCCGCCGCACCAGATGGGCGTCCCGGTAGGCAATCCATTCATTCTCGGGAAGCTGGGAGGTGTAGTTGCCGGGCGTCTCGTTCGAAAACGCATAGAGGGCCAGAAAGATGGGCTGCAGGCTCGCATTGCGGCCGATCTGAAGGTCGTACAGCCGGTACTGGGTTTCCTGTTTTACCGGCGCGGCGGTCTGCCATGCAGGCACGCCTTCCTGTCCCCAGCTGGGTGACGTCCCGACAACGCGGACGACCACCGAAGTGCCGAGAGGATCCGCGGCCGCCCCTCCGGACGTCCAGACAAGCGCGGTGAAAACCGCAATGAACCAGACCGGAAAGCGCATCATCTCACCCTGAAAGCCGTTCGTGGACAAATGCGGATGTAGTGCCCCGATGCACCCACAGGCATTGCCGGATGAGTACACATTACCGACTGGCTCGCTGCAGAGCAGCGGTTTTTTGTGAAGATTATTTGGAGCCGCCGTCCCGCCCCTCATCATCCCGTGGAAACGCCATGTCTATGACGTGGTTGCCCGGGAGTTCGCACGGTTCGCCCGCGGATGATGGCCTCAGGGTTCCTGACGGCGCGCTGACAATGCGGCCCGGTCGATCACTTCGCCGCGAACGATGACCAGTTCGATACGGTTCCAGGCCGCGATATCGTCCCACGGATTGGCCGCGAGCAGGACAAGGTTGGCCTGATAGCCGGGGGCGATCCGTCCCAGATCCGCGTCGACGCCGAGCAGTTCCGCGTTGCCGATCGTCGCGGCGCGGACGATGTCGCGTCCCGAGAGCCCGGCGGCCTGCCAGTCGAGCATTTCCCAATAGCCAGCCAGTCCCGGCGGGGACCCCCAGCCCAACCCGCCGACCGCGGTATCCGTGCCAAAACTCAGCTGGCCACCCTGGGCCGCAAAGCGCGCGATCAGATCGATATAGCGGTTGGTGAAATTGTCCTGCAGCGTCTCCATCGACGGTGTCGAGGGCAACCGGTCTGCAAAGCGGCGCAGAAAAGCCCGCTGCTGCTCCGGGGCAACGGCCCGCAAATAGGCGAGGAAGCCCGCCGGCACCACATCGGCCCAGGCCGGGTCGTCAAGAAGTCCCGGATTGAACAGGGACCGCGTATTCTGGATGGATCGGATCGTCGGCTGGACGCGGATTGGTGAGCGGGCGATCCGCGACATGATCGCCTCGACCTCGAGATCAGGTCCGGCTCCGGCAAAGCCCGATTGCGGCCACTCCCATGGGCCGTGCGCAAAGGCATCGACTCCGGCTTCATGCCCGGCTCGCATGCCATCGGGCGTGGTCGCATGAAGAAAGACCGGCATGCCGCGCGCATGCGCGGCTTCGACCACTTCCCGCAGGATCCGGACACTCGGCAGGGCGAAGTCGGGGCGCGGCTCGTCTGGCCACCACAGAGCTTCCTCGTAATACATTTTCACACAGGCGCCGCCGGCTTCCTCGATGGACGCGACCACGGCTTCCGGCGTGTGCGCGTCTCGATCTGCGCCCTCGGGCAAATGGCTGGTCCCGTAGGGGTCCGCCAGATAGTTTGGGAACGTGGCCAGAAATTCGTCGCGCCCATAGTCCAGCGACATGAAGCCGTCGGGCAGTACGACACCGCTTCCGCAATGAACAAGGTCCGGGCGCACAGGCGCGGCCTCGAACTGCGCGTTGATCTCAGCGTCAGCGTTCAGTTCGACCACGGTGGTGAATCCGAAATAGAGATAGCTGCGCGGCATCTGTTCGAAATACTCAGCGAACAGACGGTCAAAATCGTCTGTGAAGCGCCGGTTGAGTCCGGTCGCATGATAAAGGTGGACATGAGCGTCGATCAGACCGGGGCTGAGATAGCGCCCGGTGCCGTCGATGACAGTTCCGGCCTGGGAAACCTCCAGCTGATCGCCGATTGCGACAATCCTTCCGTTGGAAATGAGAACATCGACGCCCGGCAGGGCGGCAGCCCGATCGGGGCTGAGCACGGTCACATCCCGGATCAGGATTTCGTCGGCCATCGCTTGTGCCGAAGCACCGATCAGCGACAGCGCCATGATGGAAGCGGCGACTTGCATGGGAACTCCCTGGGATTGATGGGAGCACCCTGAATGCCCGGCCTGTTTGCGTGCGTCCTCAAACGCGATTCAGGACGCGCTTTGCCGCCGGGTCTCGCTTGGACTAACAAGTTGCATGGGTGCGCTTCATCTGACGATTGCCGGCTTTTCGGTCCTGTTCGCCGCCTACCTGGTCAGCCTGAAGGGCGGCCCGAGAACCGCGCGGCTATGCCTCGCCGCGGCCTTTGTCGCGCTTGCGCTGCAACAAGGCGCGCTCACCTTGTCGATGGAAACCGGTTGGCCCGCGCTCGTCTTCGTCCGCGTCTGCCTCGCCAGCGTCATCCTGCTTGGCTTCTTCGCCCACTTTCTGGCCTTGGCGGACCCGGCTGCATTCCGGCGGAGGTCGAACCAGATATGGCTGGCGGTCCCGGTGGTGCTCGCCGCCGGTGTCATCGGGTGGGGTGGGGTGCGGGGCCGTGGCTGGATCTGGCGCTCGCAGTGTTGGCGCTCGCGCTCGCCCTTCGTCTCGCCTGTCTGGGCGGGTTTCCCGATCGGAGACTCGCTGCGTGGAAATGGACCGGCTGCAGCATTCTCGCCCTGTTCGGTCTGGTCGACATGGCGACGGCTTTCGAACTCTGGCCGGTCGAAGTGCCCTCCCAGTCAAACGCGCTCGCGGCCGGTCTCGCGCTGCTTGTGGGAGGCCTTGTCTATCTCGCCTTCCTGAGCCTGCATCAGTCGGGTCCGCTTGCCTGGCTGTCCTTCGCGCACCGGGTCCAGCCCGTCACGGACGATACGGCCTTGCGCATCGAAGCCTTTATGCAGCGCGATCAACCCTGGAAGGACCCTGATCTCACCCTCGCTCGCCTAGCGCGCCGTCTGACGCTGACGCAACGCCAATTGTCCGGTTACATCAATATCCGGCACGCCATGGGCTTTCGCCAATGGTTGGGCACATATCGGATCGAGGAGGCCAAGCGCCTGATGCGCGTCGTTCCCCGCCGTCCGCTCGTTGAACTGATGCTGGATGCCGGTTTCCAGACACGGTCCAGCTTCAACAAGGTATTCAAGGACATCACGGGACAGACCCCGAGCGAATGGCGACGCCAGGCGTTAGCTACCCCTGCCGTGCCCGCAGCGCCCGCACCAGGCCGAGGATCGAGATGAGGAGCCAGAAGCCCTCGATCGCGATCGAGGCCGGGTTCGGGCGGTAGATCAGCGAATAGAGCAACAGGATCGCCCCCAGCCCGTTGATCGCGGGGTGGCGCCAGTCCGTGCGTTCCACGCCCGCCGTCTGCTGCCAGAAATAGCAGACGAGGATCATGGCGACGCCGACGAAGCCGACGAGATCGGGAAAGGTGAGGGTCATGGGTGCACCTGAAAAGCAAACCGGCGGACCGCATCGCGATCCGCCGGTCAGACTGTAGCATTTGAACCAGCCTACGCCGCCCGGGCCGCGTCGCGCAGGGCTTCGAGGCGGGCGAGCGCCGCCTCGGCGTGCGCGCGCTCATGGTCTTCCTTGGCCGCGGAGATGTCTTCGCGGGCATTCTGGATTTCCGCGTCGAGGCCCGAGGCGTCGAAGGTCGCGAGATCGATGGCTTCCTCGGCGAGCACCGAAAGGCCGGCCGGCGTCACCTCGGCGAAACCGCCGCGGATGAAGGTGCGCGTCACCTGCCCGCCATCATGCACCGCGATGGCGCCCATGCGGATCGCGCTCATCAGCGGGGCGTGGCCGGGAAGGACTCCGAAATCGCCCTCTTCGCCGGGCACGACGACCATGTCGACTTCGCCTTCGAACAGGCGCTGTTCCGGGGAAACGAGATCGAAATGAAGCTTGTCGGCCATTGTCCTGCCTTTCGTGTCGGGACGCTCTCTAGCAGGTGATTGCGGCTTTGTGAAACCCTCAAGTGCAAGTCAGTCCTGCGCCGCCTGGATGCAGGCATTGACCGGCCCGATGAGGCCGGACAGGAGCGCGTTCATCGACCCCGCGCCAGTGCTTTCGATCGTCACCGTCACGTCCATGTCGGGATAGAAGCCGACCGGAATGGTCAGCGTCTGACGGTCCCCCGAGGGCGGGGCCTGCGGCGGAGGCGGCGGCGTCCCGGCAGGCGGACCATAGGACGAGAGCGGCAGCGAAATGGCGGCCAGCGACTCGATCCCGTCGCGCACACCAGGGCAGACATCCTCGCGGATGTCGCGGGTCTGGATCATCGCGTCGAGCCGGGCGTGCACCTCGGCCGCCAGTCCGAAATCACTGCGGAAATCATGGCCGACCGCATCCGGCGCAACGCCCTGCTGCCTCAGACGTTCAGCAAAGACCGCCAGGTCGAACGTTTCATAGGCGATGGCGTGAACGTCCTGCGCCTGCGTCGTGAAGAAGGCCGAGCGGTAGCGCCAGAGACACCCTTCCGGGTTGTCGTATCCGGCGCTGACCGGGCAGACCTCCTCGAAGGCGAAGAGGTTGCCGTGCGGGATCCACCAGCTGATCGCGGCATAGGACGGGCCTTCCAGCTCCGTGCGCCAGGCGTCCGGATCGTCGCTCCAGCCGGGCAGGCGCAGCGCATCGAACGCCGCCTGCCGGCGCACCGCCGTCTCGCCGCGCACCCAGTAGAGATAGGCATACCAGAGCGCCTCGGTGGAATAGCCGTCATGGCTCTCCGGCAGCCCGTCGGGCGGCGGGGGCGGAGGTGGCGGCACGCTGGCGGAGGCCGGCACGGACAGGGCCAGAGTCAATGCGCTCGCAGCGAGAAATATGCGTTTCATTTCGGACCCCTCCCCCAAATTCTGAAAATGATACCTCAAATTACTCGTAGAATTTGCCCGCAAGGAAAATGTGCGCAATTTGCATCCACCCATGTTCGGGCAATGTGAAGTTTTCGCTGCTTTCAAGGAAGGCAGAAATGGATTCTAGATAGGCGTCTACCGAACCGTTTTCCCAGCGATCGGTCTCACGATCAAAGTCATCCGACAACGCCTTCAGAAAACGAGCAAGCTGCTCCTGACTGCGCACATTGTTCGCTAAATCGGAAACGTTCACTTTCATGATGCAGCTCGTTCGATTGTTCTCGATACGGTATCGCCCAATCGAACAAAGTTTCAATCGATCAAATGAAAAGGCCGGCCCCATCGGGACCGGCCTTGAACGTTCGCGGTTGATGCGAGGCCTTAGGCGGCTTCGGCGGCCAGTTCCTCGGCCTTCTTCACCGCGTCCTCGATCGTGCCGACCATGTAGAAGGCCGGTTCCGGCAGGTGGTCGTACTCGCCGTCGCACAGCGCCTTGAAGCTGCGGACCGTGTCGGCGACCGGCACCTGGATGCCCGGGAAGCCGGTGAAGACCTGCGCCACGTCAAACGGCTGCGACAGGAAGCGTTCGATCTTCCGGGCGCGCGCTACGATCAGCTTGTCCTCTTCCGACAGCTCGTCCATGCCCAGGATGGCGATGATGTCCTGCAGCGCCTTGTAGCGCTGGAGGATTTCCTGGACGCGGCGGGCGGTCTGGTAGTGCTCCTCGCCGACGATGCGCGGATCGAGGATCCGCGAGGTCGAGTCGAGCGGGTCCACGGCCGGATAGATGCCCTTTTCCGAGATCGAGCGGGACAGAACGGTCGTGGCGTCGAGGTGGGAGAAGGTCGTGGCCGGGGCCGGGTCGGTCAGGTCGTCGGCCGGCACGTAAACGGCCTGCACCGAGGTGATCGAACCCTTCTTGGTCGAGGTGATGCGCTCCTGCAGCGCGCCCATGTCGGTCGACAGGGTTGGCTGATAGCCCACGGCCGACGGGATACGGCCGAGCAGGGCCGACACTTCGGCGCCCGCCTGGGTGAAGCGGAAGATGTTGTCGACGAAGAACAGCACGTCCTTGCCTTCCTCGTCGCGGAAATATTCCGCCTGGGCGAGGCCGGACAGGGCGACGCGGGCACGCGCACCCGGCGGCTCGTTCATCTGGCCGAAGACCAGGGCGCAGCGGGACCCTTCCGTCGAACCATTGTTCTTCTTCGGATCGACGTTCACGCCCGACTCGATCATCTCGTGATAGAGGTCGTTGCCTTCGCGGGTCCGCTCGCCGACGCCGGCGAACACGGAATAACCGCCGAACAGCTTGGCGATGTTGTTGATCAGTTCCTGGATCAGAACCGTCTTGCCCACGCCGGCACCGCCGAACAGGCCGATTTTGCCGCCCTTCGCATAGGGGCAGAGCAGGTCGATGACCTTGATGCCCGTCGGCAGGATCTCCGCTTCCGTGGCCTGCTCGTCGAAAGCCGGCGCCGAGCGGTGGATCGCAGCGCGCTGCTCGTACTTCACCTCGCCCGCCTCATCGACCGGGTCGCCGGTCACGTTCAGGATGCGGCCGAGCGTGCCCGGGCCGACCGGAACGGTGATCGGGCTGCCCGTGTCGCGCACCGGCGTGCCGCGCTGCAGGCCTTCGGTCGCGTCCATCGCGATCGTGCGGACCGTGTTCTCGCCGAGGTGCTGGGCCACTTCCAGCACCAGCTTCTGACCGTTGTTCTCGGTCTCGAGCGCGTTCTGGATGTCCGGCAGCTTGCCGGTGAATTCCACGTCGATCACGGCGCCCGTGACCTGAACGATGCGGCCGGTGTGTTGCTGTTTCGCCATCTCGGTCATTCCTTCTAATCGATCAGCTCTACAGCGCTTCCGCGCCGGAAATGATCTCGGTCAATTCGGTGGTAATCTTGGCCTGGCGCGTGCGGTTGTAGACTAGGTTCAGCTTGTCGATCAGCTCGCCGGCATTGCGCGTGGCGCTGTCCATTGCTGCCATCCGCGCGCCCATCTCGCCGGCCGCATTCTCCAGCAGCGAGGACAGGATCACGGTGTCGACATAGCGCGGCAGCAGCACGTCGAGAATGCTTTCCTCGTCGGGCTCGTATTCATAGACCGCCCCGCCAAGGTCCGGGCGTTCGACAGTGTCCGGAATGGCGTCCATCGCCGGGATCAGCGTCTGCGCGCGCGGCTTCTGCGAGATCACCGAGACGAATTCCGAGGAGATCACTTCAAGCGTGTCGAACGCGCCTTCGGCGAATTGCTCACGGATCCACTGGCCGATCTGCGCCGCTTTCGCCGCGCCGATATCCTTGCCGCCGCCCAGTTCGAAGCGCTGGACGATCCTGTCGGCATAAAGCCGCTTCAGCGCGTCGAACGACTTCTTGCCGACGGAGACCATCTTCACCGTCTTGCCTTCGCCCTGCAGCTTCACGATGCGCTCGCGCGCCTTGCGGGCGATGTTCGTGTTGAAACCGCCGCACAGGCCACGATCCGCCGTCATCACCACGAGCATGCGGACATCGTCCTTGCCCGTGCCGACCAGCAGCGGGGACGCGCCCGGCGCGTCCTTCAGCGACGTCGACAGATTCGCCATGACCGCCGCCATCCGCTCCGCATACGGGCGTGCGGCTTCGGCCGCGTCCTGTGCGCGTCGCAGCTTCGCGGCTGCCACCATCTGCATCGCCTTGGTGATCTTCTGCGTGGATCTCACGCTGGCAATGCGATTGCGAAGTTCCTTGAGGCTCGCCATTCAGGCTCTCCCGGCGCCGTCCGCCTTAACCGAAATTCGCGGTGAAGGTTTCGAGCACGCTGCGCAGCTTCGCCTCGGTCTCGTCGGACAGCTTCTTCTCTTCGCGGATCGTCTTGAGGAGCTTGGCCTGGTCACCGTGCAGGAGACGCAGAAGCTCTTCCTCATACCGGCGGACCTTGGAAATCTCGAGCTTGTCGAGATAGCCGCGGGTACCGGCATAGATCACGCAGACCTGCTCTTCCATCGACAGCGGCGAGAATTGCGGCTGCTTCAGAAGCTCGGTCAGACGCGCACCACGATTGAGGAGGCGCTGCGTCGCGGCGTCGAGGTCGGAACCGAACTGCGCGAAGGCCGCCATTTCGCGGTACTGCGCGAGCTCGCCCTTCATCTTGCCGGCAACCGACTTCATCGCCTTCGTCTGGGCCGCAGAGCCCACGCGCGACACCGAGATACCGACGTTCACGGCCGGGCGGATGCCCTGGAAGAACAGGTCGGTTTCCAGGAAGATCTGGCCGTCAGTGATCGAGATCACATTGGTCGGGATATAGGCCGACACGTCATTGGCCTGGGTCTCGATGATCGGCAGCGCCGTCAGCGAACCCGAACCATTGTCGGCGTTGAGCTTAGCCGCGCGCTCCAGCAGGCGGGAGTGCAGGTAGAAGACGTCGCCCGGATAGGCTTCGCGGCCCGGCGGGCGGCGCAGCAGCAGGGACATCTGGCGGTAGGCCACGGCCTGCTTGGACAGGTCATCGTAAACGATCAGGGCGTGCATGCCGTTGTCGCGGAACCACTCGCCCATGGCGCAACCGGTGAACGGCGCCAGGAACTGCATCGGGGCCGGGTCGGAGGCCGTCGCGGCGACCACGATCGTGTAGTCGAGCGCGCCGTTTTCCTCGAGCGTCTTCACGATCTGGGCGACCGTGGAGCGCTTCTGGCCGACGGCGACATAGATGCAGTAGAGCTTCTGGCTCTCGTCGCCGCTCTCGTTGATCTGCTTCTGGTTCAGGATCGTGTCGATGCAGATCGCGGTCTTGCCGGTCTGGCGGTCGCCGATGACCAGCTCGCGCTGGCCGCGGCCGACCGGGATCATCGCGTCGATCGCCTTGATACCCGTCGCCATCGGCTCGTGAACCGACTGCCGGGGAATGATGCCCGGCGCCTTCACGTCGACGCGGCGGCGTTCGGCGACATCGGTCAGAGGACCCTTGCCGTCAATCGGCTCGCCGAGACCGTCAACCACACGGCCGAGCAGGCCGCGGCCGACCGACGTGTCGACGATCGAGCCCAGACGCTTGACGGTGTCGCCTTCCTTGATGCCCCGGTCGTCGCCGAAGATCACGCAGCCGACATTGTCGCGCTCGAGGTTCAGGGCCATGCCCTTCACCCCGCCCGGGAATTCGACCAGCTCGCCGGCACGGACCTCGTCGAGGCCGTAGACGCGGGCGATACCGTCACCGACGGACAGCACGCTGCCGACATCCGAGACTTTCGCCTCGGCGCCGTAATTCTTGATCTGCTCTTTAAGGATCGCGGAGATTTCCGCGGCGCGGATGTCCATGGCGGTCTAAGCCTCTTTCATCGCTGTGCGTAGTCCCTCGAGCTTCGTGCGGAGGGACGAATCGAACATGCGGGAGCCGACCTGAACGATCAGCCCGCCCAAAACAGCCGGATCGACGTCGGTCCGGATCTCAATTTCACGCCCGAGGGCGCGCTTCAGGGACGCCTTGAGGGCGTCGATCTCTTTTTGCGTCAGCTTCGCGGCGCTGGTGACATGCGCCTCGCTGATACCCCGTTCGGCCGCGGCCCGCGCTGAGAAACCGCGCGCCAGGTCACCGGCCAGTCCGGCGCGGCCATTTCGGGCCATCACGCCGAGCGTGCTTTTCGTCAGATCGTTGAAACCGGCCTTGTCGGCGATCGCGGCGAGCGCCGCGGCCTTGCCCTCGGCCTCGTAGAGCGGGCTCGACATGGCGTCGGCCAGTTCGGCACTTTCGGTCAACGCAGCCAGCAGGGCGTTGAGATCGGCTTCGACGGCATCGATGGCCTTGGCGTCTTTCGCCAGTTCGAAAAGGGCGGTCGCATAGCGTTCCGCCGCGCCACCGATTTTTGCCATCTTTCCGCTCATCGAACCCGTGCCGTTCCCGTTATGCCTGACCACGCGCGCGCACGTCTCAATCGGGACCGCGCAAGCGTTTGAAACTTCGGTGATTTTTTTGACGACCCGACCGTCGGGAAAACGGCCTTTTCATCAAATCGGCGCCGCTCTAGCACAGGGGGGAGAGGGCGGCAACCTCAACCGGCTGCGGCAATCGCGGCCCAGGCGCAAGGCTGACATCGCCCTCCGCATACGGCAGCTTCGCCGGGGCGAAGCGGAGGACTCGGCATGTACGACAGCATCGTCATCGGGCTGGGCGCAATGGGCAGCGCCGCGGCCTGGCAAATGGCTCGCCGCGGCGCATCCGTCCTGGGGCTCGAACAATTCGCGGAAGGCCATGGCAAGGGATCGAGTCACGGCCGCACGCGGGTGACCCGCCGCATCTATTCCGAAGGTTCGCTCTATATGCCGCTGCTGAACCGGGCCTATGCGCTCTGGGCAGAAATGGAAACTGAAAGCGGCGAAACCTTTCTGGTGCGCACCGGCGGGCTCGACATAGCCCCGGACGGCGCGCCCTCCCTGTTGAATTCGATCGCCTGCGCTGAAGCCGAGGGCATCGCGCACGAAGTGCTCGATACCGATTCGCTGCGCGCCCGCTGGCCGGAGATTCGCGTGCCGGACGGCTACATCGCCGTCTTCGCGCCCGAATCGGGCCAGCTGCGCTCCGACGCCGCCAATCGCTGGATACGTGAGGCCGCCCGGTCTTGCGGAGCAGAGCTTCGGTTCGAAACGCCCGTCCTCGACTGGCGGCGCGTCGGCGATCACATCGCCGTCGAGACCGCGTCCGGGACCGAAATCGCGAAACGCGTGGTCATCGCGGCCGGGGCCTGGGCCGGAACACTGCTGCCGGACATAGACCCGGCACTGACGGTCGAGCGGCAGGTCGTCGGCTGGTTCGCAGGCCTTGATGGCCGCTCCTTCAACAACACTCCGGTGTTCCAGGTCGAGCCGGACGATGACGGACGTTTCTACATCCAGCCCGGACGCAACGGCGAGGCCACCAAGATTGGTCTCTATGGACATCTGGGCGAGCGTGGGCCGGAGATGCGGCAGGGCCGCGCACCGGATTCCCGCGATGAAGCCGTGCTGCGCGGCGGGCTCGCCCGCTGGCTGCCGGCCGCGAACGGCCCCCTCGAAACGCTGCAGGAATGCCGCTTCACCCGCACGGCGGACGACCGCTTCATCATCGGGCAGTGGCCGGAAGACGAAGCTGTCACCCTGCTCTCCCCCTGTTCCGGGCATGGCTACAAGTTCGCCCCGGCAATCGGCGAGGCCGCGGCGCAGCTCGCGCTCGGCGAAACGCCGGCGGTAGACCTGTCACCCTTCGCCGTGACCCGCTTTCTCTAAACGGTCCTTCGTCCGCGCCCGGCGGTAGAGGATGTTGAACACCTCGACCAGCAGCGAGAAGGCGATCGCGAAGTAGATGTAGCCGCGCGGAATGTGGAAACCGAGCCCGTCGGCGATCAGCGCCACACCGATCAGGAGGAGGAAGCTCAGCGCCAGCATCTTGGTCGTCGGATGCTTCTGGATGAATTCGCCGACCGTCTTGGCGGCCAGCAGCATCACGCCGATCGCGATCACCACGGCGGTGATCATCACCGGCAGAACGTCGGTCATGCCCACGGCGGTGATGATGGAATCGATCGAGAACACCGCATCGATCACGGCAATCTGGGCCACTGCAGCGGCGAACGCCATCTGCGCCGCGCCGCCAGTGCTGTGCTCCTCACCCTCGATATTCTCGTGGATTTCCCACGTCCCCTTGGCCAGCAGGAACAGCCCGCCCCCCATCAGGATCAGGTCGCGCCACGAGAAGTCATGGCCAAAGAGCGAGAACAGGCTGGCGTCAAGACGCGTCAGCCAGACGAGGCTGAACAGCAGGATGATCCGCATGCCGAGCGCGAGCGCCAGACCCAGCCGCCGCGCTTGCGCGCGCTGGTGCGCCGGCAGCTTGTCGGCGATCACCGCGATGAAGACGACATTGTCGATGCCCAGGACGATTTCGAGGAAGGTCAGGGTGGCCAGTGCCATCCAGATTTCCGGCGAGGTCAGGGCTTCGATCATGCTTGCAGTCTCCGGCGGCGGGGGGTCAGACGAAACTGTAGGGTTCGACGTCGAATGTCACGCGCACGGACGGCGGCTGCTTCACACGTGCCCGCCACGCGCCGAGATAAGCCGACAGGTCGACACTTCGTTCCGCCCGGACGAGCAGACGCCGCCGCCAGCGGCCGCGGATCACGCCGTAGCGCGGCTCCGCCGGACCCCAGATCGTGATGCCGTCGGCATTCGGCGCGCAGCGCGCCACCTCGGCGGCCGCCCGTTCGGCCCGGTCCTCCGACTGCGCGGAAATCATCACCGAGGCCAGCCGGCCATAGGGCGGCAATTGCAGCATCTCCCGGGACGCCCGTTCGACATCGAGAAAGGCATCCCGGTCGCCCGCGACCAGTGCGGCGATGGCTTCATGTTCGGGGTCGTGGGTCTGCAGCAGCGCCCGTCCCGGCTTGTCGGCGCGGCCCGCCCGGCCCGCGACCTGCACCAGTGTCTGATAGGTCCGCTCCCCTGCGCGCGGGTCGCCGCCAGCCAGACCGAGATCGGCATCGACCACGCCGACCAGGGTCAGGTGCGGGAAGTTGTGACCCTTGGCGGCGATCTGCGTGCCGACGAGGATGTCGATCTCGCCGCGCTCCATGCGGTCGACCAGCTGTCGCACCGCTTCGGCGCCGCCCGCCATGTCGGACGAGAAGAGCTCGATCTTCGCACCCGGAAAATGCGCCGCGGCCTCTTCCGCGATCCGCTCGACACCCGGACCGACACTGGTCAGCGAATCCCGCGCCCCGCAATTCGGACAGACGTCGGGCTTCGGCATCGAAAAGCCAGTCAGATGGCACACCAGCATGCCGGTGAACCGGTGCTCGACCAGCATGGTCTGCGTGTCCGGCGCGGTCATGCGGTGTCCGCAGTCCCGGCACAGCACCAGGGGCGCATAGCCCCGGCGGTTGAGGAAGAGCAGCACCTGCTCCCCGGCGGCCAGCGTGTCCTTCATGGCTGCGACCAGCGGATCGGACAGCCAGCGCCCGGAAGGCGGCGCATGCTGGCGCAAATCGATGGTCTCGATCCGCGGCAGGACCGCCGTCCCCACGCGCGACGGCAGCGGCACATGGACATAGCGGCCCGAGCGCGCATTCACGAGGCTTTCCAGAGACGGTGTTGCCGAGGCCAGCACCACCGCTGCCCCGTCGATCTTCGCCCGCGCCACGGCGAGGTCGCGCGCCTGGTAGATCAGCCCGTCGGATTGCTTGTAAGTCGGGTCGTGTTCCTCATCGACCACTGCGAGGCGCAGATTCCGGAACGGCAGGAAGACGCTCGACCGCGCCCCGATCACGATGCGCGCGCGGCCTTCATTGATCTCGCGCCACACCCGGCGGCGTTCCTTCGGCGGCAGGCCGGAATGCCAGACCGCCGGATCTGCGCCGAAGCGGTCGGTGAAGCGTTTCAGGATCGACTGCGTCAGCGCGATTTCCGGCAGCAGCACCAGCACCTGGCCATTGGCCGCGCTCTTCAGCGCTTCGGCGATCGCCTCGAAATACACCTCGGTCTTGCCCGACCCCGTTACCCCGTCGAGCAGGGCGCACTGGAAGCCGCCCGCGCGGACCAGGCGTTTGAGCGTGTCGGCCGCGCCCGCCTGCAATTCCGACAGGTCGAGGCCCGGCCGTTCTGGATCGGGGTCCGGGAAGGGCGGATCTTTTGGAAGGTCGAAGCCTTCGAGCGCCCCGGCCTCGACCAGTCCCTTGACGACGCCGGAACTGACACCCGCCTCGCGGGCAATCTCGGCCGCGGTCGGCGCCTCGAGCGCGGACATCGCGTCCAGCACCTTTTCCCGCGCCGGCGTCATCCGCGCCGGCGGGCGGCCCGTCAGCCGGTAGACCGTGTCGGTCGGCGAGGGCATCAGCGAGTCCTCGCCGCGCAGGATGGTGCGCAGCACCATGCCCGGCGACTGGACGAGATAGCGCGCCGCCCAATCGACGAAACGCACCGTTGTGTGGCTGAGCCCCGCCGCATCGTAGCGCTGCGCGACCATCTTCAGCGCCCGCTTGCCGTCATCCTGTTTCAGGTCCCAGACCACTCCGCGCGCTGCCCGCGAGCCCAGCGGAGCCACGACATGGTCGCCGATCGACAAATCCATCCCCTCCGGCACCGCATAGTCGAAGGCTTCCGGCAGCGGCAGCGGAAACAGGATCGACGCGCAGACTTTCAGCGTGGGCACGGCAGCGGGTCCGTTCGGAGGTGACTCGGCCGTCAGTCTAGACCCGGCCGGCCCCTTGAACGAAGCCCTGTCGGTCATCCTTCGACGAGTTCGCGCACCCAGGTGTAGGTCCGGCCCGGCATCCATTCGCCATCGCCCACACGCCGCTCCGTGCGGGTCACATGCTCGTCCTGCCCGGTGATGATGAAGATGTGAGCCTCGGTTCGCACTTGGCCGCCCGGTGAGGAGAAGACCTGCTCGCTGCGGATCGTGGTCTCGTCGACCTGCCGGGTCGGCCCGACACCCAAGCCGCCGCCCCAACCCGTTTGCATGAGCATCGCTTCGTGAGCGACGGGATCCCAGAACCCGTTGAAATGCCAGAAATCGACGCTCTCTTCGCCGCCGGTCACTCCGAATAGGCGTGCCGACATTGACGTCCCGCCGAATTCCGGCCGGAAGACGATGACATAAGCATCTGCGGTTTCTTCATCCGACCTGTACTCCGAATTGTCGGCGACCCAGCGACCGCCATCGCGCGTCATGTAGTCGACGTGTTCGAGATACCAGTCGGGAACAGCCGCGCCGGTCGGCGTGTCATCCTGGGCTTCGGCAACGCTGCCGAACGCAAGAGCTGCCAATGCTGCAATCAGAGTTTTCATGTCCGCCTCCGGCATATCCTGTCGCCAGGATAGCGGCCTGCATCCGCCGTGAATTGTACAATCCGGACAGCAATGTCACGCCTGCGTGATGCGGTCTGCAATCCGATAGGCCGCGTTAGGGGAATCCCAACCCCCGGGCGCTAGCGTTTCCGCACAACAATCGGAAAACCGATGGTGGGGAAATGGAAGCAAACTCGAACGCGCGCGGCCAAGCCGCGAACGGCGGATACGACATGGCAGCCATCCGTCAGGCCCTGATGGACAATCCGGACTGGGTCCGTCACGACCCCGAGCTGATGCAGCGCATCGCCGGAGCCGGGCTCGGCGGCAATGTCGTCGATTTCAACGCCGTGGTGCGTGACCGCCTGCTTGCGGAGAACCGCCGCCTCAGGGCATCGCGGGAGTATATGGCCGAGACAGCTCGCGCCAATCTCGCCCTGATGGGGCGGACCCAGGTTGCAGCCCTGTCCGTGATGGATTGCGCCGATCTCCCCGATCTCGACACCTTGCTTGCCACGACCTTGCCGGTCTCGCTTGGCGTCGATGCCGTCGCGGTTCTGACCGAGGGCGTCACACCCCTCGCCGGTTCGCTGGCGATCCGCCCCGCAGCGCCGGGTTTCGCCGATCAGCTTCTGGGTGACGACAACGACTATACCGGAGAGATCTCCGGGCCGACCGCCCAGGCGGTGTTCGGCCGGCCGATGGGGTCGCAAGCGCTCGCCCGCCTCGATTTCGAGGGCGTGGCGGGCCTGCTCGCACTCGGCAGCCGCGACGCGGACATGTTCGAACCCGGTCAGGGAACGGAATTCCTCAGCTTCCTGGCCCGCGCGATGGAAAGGCGGATGACGCCCTGGCTGAAGGACTGACCATTTCCGCCGCGTCCGCGCTGGCGCTCTATCTCGATCACCTCGCCGGTGAGCGCCGGGCAAGCGCACGCACGATCGAGGCCTATGGCCGGGATCTGGGCGGCTTTCTGACATTCATGACCGATCACCTCGCGGAGATGCCGGACCTGCGCGCCCTTTGCGCGCTCAAGGCTGCCGACTATCGCGCCTGGATGGCGGCGCGGCGGCGCAATGGCCTGTCCGCCCGCTCCCTGGCCCGTGAGCTGTCGGCCGTGCGCGGCTTCTTCCGCTACGTTCAGCGGCGCTGGGGTCTCGACGCGCCCGGCCTCCTCGTCGTCGAGGGGCCGAAGCTGCCGCGCTCGAAGCCGAAGCCGGTCTCCGAGGAGGCGGCAGCGCGATTGCTTGACGAGGCCGGTCTGTGCGGCGGCGAAGCCTGGGTTGAGGCGCGCGACGCTGCGCTGGTCGCCCTCCTCTATGGCTGCGGCCTGCGGCTGTCTGAAGCCTTGTCGCTGACCGGGGCGGACACGCCCTTGCCGCAGAGCCTGCGGATCACCGGAAAGGGGAGCAAGACGCGGATCGTGCCGGTGCTTCCCGCCGTCCGCGCGGCAGTCGAGACCTATACCAGCCTCTGCCCCTTTGAACGGACGAAGGACGCCCCGCTCTTTCGCGCCGCGCGCGGCGGTCCGCTCGGGCCTCGCGCGGTCCAGAAACTCATGCAGACATTGCGCTCGCGGCTGGGGCTTGGCCCGTCGGCGACGCCGCATGCCCTGCGCCACGCTTTCGCAACGCATCTTCTTGCCCATGGCGCGGATTTGCGGTCGATACAGGAATTGCTCGGCCATGCCAGCCTGTCGACAACACAGGTCTATGCCGACATCGAGCCAGCCCGCCTGATGGCGGTCCATGCCGCTGCGCACCCGCGATCCCGCGGCAGGGCGCGCACCATCTGAACGCCTTCATGCGCAGTTCATGGCGACACGCCATAGTTCGCCGAAACCCAGCAACAGGACGCTGATCCATGCTCTCGCTTGTCTCCGCCCTTCTCCTCGCCGCTTCGTTGAACGTGCAGCAGGCGAGTCCCCAGGCGGCCGACGAAATCGCCGGTAATTTCGATGACGGAGTCGAATCCCCTGAATCCTGGGCGGATGGCCTGGTCGGATCGCTGATCGACATCGCGGACATCGCCTCGCCCGAAGGCCGGATCACGATCGACGATCCGGCGGGCATGGCCGACGACCTGGCCGACATCATGAGCGCCATCTGGCCCACCCTGCAGCAGGGCGACGGCAATAACGGCGAATTCGGACTCAGCTTCGATCTGCACGCCTACGCGGCCGGCGAAGCCCGGGCCGGTGACGAGATGTGTCCGGCCGGCAGCGAAGGCGTGGCCTATGAAGGCCCGTTCGAGGATGCCGGCCCTGGCACGACGGTGCGGGTCTGCCGCGGATTCGAGGAAACGCCGGAAGGCGACTTCTACGGCCAGGCCATCGTGCTGAACAACGGACCGCACGAAGGTGTCTTCATCTTCACCCTGCTCACGACCAATGACGAAACCGCCGAACCGATCGCCGATGCCGGTGCCCTGATCAGCGAGCGGCTCGCCGCTTCTGTCCGGTTTACGCGCTGACCGCGCCTTGTGGGCTTGCCAACCGCGCGGAATCCAGTAGCTTTGATTTATAAAGTTATTGGAGGGCATCATGTCGACGCATGCCGAACAGGATATCGCCTGGCTGAAATCGCTCGCTGAGTCGGGTGCGACTGCGCCCCTGATCGGCGGCCGGTACCTCTTGTTGTGGGGCGGCCTCTCGGCGATCGCCTGCATCCTGCACGGCAGCGTCTACGCCGGATGGCTGCCGCTGCAGGGAGACCGCGTCGGACTGATCTGGCTGGTCTATGGCATGCTGGGCGGCACAGCCTCCGCCTTCATCGGGCGGGGCCTGGCGGCAAAGCCGGGGGCCACGTCCGCAGGCAACCGCGTGTCGCGGGCGGCATGGACGGCCGTGGGCCTGGGCATATTCGCTTATGTGATGGCCATTCTGGCCTGGACGCTCTTCTTCGGCGCACCCGTCACCCTGTTCGACTCGATCCTGACCATCGCCTTCTTCGGCTATGCCTTTGCCTTCGCCGTCACGGCCGCGCTCGCGGCGCAAAGATGGCTTTACCTCCCGGCCCTTGTCTCCGGCGCCGCCGCAGCCGTGACCCCGCTGCTCTACGGCACCTCCTGGCTCTATTTCATGGCGGCGGCAGTGATCGTGGCAACCGCAGTCCTGCCGGGTCTGGCCATGGTTGCGCGGGAGCCGAAGGCGATTTCATGAAGGCCGGAGAATTCGATGCCGGCGCGCTCGACGACGTCATTCATTCCAAGCTGAGGCTGGGCATCATGGCCTATCTCTCGGGCGTGGAGTCCGCGACATTCGGCGAGCTGAAGGAGCGGACGGGGGCCACCGACGGCAATCTTTCGGTCAGCCTCCGAAAGCTCGAAGACGCGGGCTATATCGTGATCGACAAGCGTTTTGTCGGCCGCCGCCCGCAGACCCGGGCCTGCCTCTCAGGTGCCGGCCGCGACGCGTGGCTGGCCTATCTCGACCAGATGCGCAGCCTGCTCGGCGGCGGCTGATCAGGCCGCCGCAGCCCGGCGCGGACGCTCGTAACGCACGACGGTTTCACCCTCGCTCGCGTCTTCGAACGACTCAGTCTCGACAAAACCGGTCTTCTCCAGAACGCGCTGCGACGCGGTCAGGTGCGGCAAGGTATGCGCGATGATCCGCTTCACGCGAGGATCGGACTCGGCCCACTCAAGCAGGCCCTCGACAGCTTCGGTCGCCAATCCCTGCTCGCGGAAGGACAGCAGCATGGAATAGCCGACTTCGACGCAGCCCTTGTCGTCGGGGGCACCCTTGAACCCGCCGGCCCCGACCAGCCGGTCGGGCTGTCCGGCCACGCCAGGCCAGATGAAGACCCAGGTCAGCCACCCCGCCTGGCGCGGATCGGCTGACAGGCGGTCATTCAGCCAGTCGAGGGTCTCGCCATCCATCAGTTCGGGAGGCCAGACCGCTTCATGACGCACGTGCAAGGCGTCGAAGAAGGCCGCGCGATCTTCGATCTGCAGCCGCGACAGCGACGCATTCAGCGCCACCAGTTTCAGCCGCTTGGTCCGGATCTCGAAATGCCGCTCGGTCATTCTGCCTTCCGCAATTCAGATGCCGCCGCATCCGGTGGAAACGTACAGCCAGACATCCGGGTTCGGTGATCCACCTCATGCCGGCACGTTTGGCCAACTTGGCCAATTTAGCACGGAACAGACCTGATTCTCGTGTAAATTGTTTGTCAGAGAGCCGGGAAATCGCCTGCCGTCAGGCCTGCATCGTCCAGCCTTCAACGCCCATGGCCGCCTGACGAATCGCTTCCGTCATGGTCGGGTGCGGGTGGCTGGTCCGGGCGATATCCTCGGAGGCGGCGCGGAATTCGAGCGCCAGCGCAGCCTCGGCGATCATTTCGCCGACGCCCTTGCCGATCATGTGAACGCCGAGCACCTCGTCCGTCTTCGCATCGGCGAGGACCTTGACCAGACCGTCAGTCTCGTGATTGGCCCGGGCGCGCGAATTCGCCAGGAAGGGGAATTTCCCGACCTTGTATGCGCGGCCTGCCGCTTTCAGTTGCTCCTCGGTCTGTCCGACCGAAGCGATCTCGGGATTGGTGTACACCACGCCCGGAATGGCGTTGTAGTTGACGTGCCCGGCCTTGCCCGCGATGCGCTCGGCACAGGCGACGCCCTCGTCCTCGGCCTTGTGCGCCAGCATGGCGCCATGCGTGCAGTCGCCGACAACCCAGACATTCTCCGCGCCCGTCTGCCAGTGATCGTTGGCGATGAAGCCGCGCCTGTCGGTCTCGATCCCGACCGTCTCCAGTCCGAGGCCCTCCGTATACGGACGGCGACCGATGCAGACGAGTACCGTATCGGCTTCGAGCACCTCTTCCGATCCGCCCGCGGCGGCCTCGGTCGCGACGGACAACTGGCCGCCCGCGCCTTCGCTCACGCCGGTCACCTTGCGGCCGAGCTTGAAGCTCATCCCCTGCTTGGCGAAGATCTTCTGGGCCTGCTTGGCGATCTCGCCGTCCATGCCTGGCAGGATGCGGTCGAGATATTCCACGACGGTTACCTCGGCGCCGAGACGCCGCCAGACCGAACCGAGTTCGAGGCCGATCACGCCGGCGCCGATCAGAACCAGCTTGCCCGGCACCTTTTCCAGTGACAGCGCACCGGTCGAGGAAACCACGCGCTTCTCGTCGATCTCCACGCCCGGCAGCGGCGTCACTTCCGATCCGGTCGCGATGACGATGTGTTTCGTCTTCAGGGTTTGCGTCTTTCCGTCCGCATCCTCGACCACGACCTCGCCCTTGCCGGCGATCCGTCCCTTGCCGCGGATATGGTCGACCTTGTTCTTCTTCAGCAGGCCCGCCACGCCCTTGGTCAGGCCGGCGACCGCCTCGTCCTTGCGGCCCATCATGGTTTTGAGGTCGAACGACAATTCACCGGTTCGGATCCCGAAACCCTCGAAATCCTTCGCCGCCGTCTCGTAGAGTTCCGAAGCGTGCAGCAGGGCCTTGGACGGTATGCAACCGACATTGAGACAGGTGCCGCCGAGCGTTTCCCGCATCTCGACACAGGCCGTCTTCAGCCCCAGCTGACCCGCCCGGATGGCACAGTTATAGCCGCCGGGACCACCCCCGATGATGACGACGTCGTAGCTCTCGGACATGGCGGATTTCCCTTGCGGCAGGCGGGTGGGGGTGCGTTTGCGCGCACCCTACTCCGGAGCGCGCCTTCGTCAATGCACCGGCGCGCCGCGGAACGCTCGCGCGGGCTTGGCGGTTATGAACGCAAGCGATGAAGGAGACACCCATGGCTGTCACCACCCATCCCCCGCAAGCCAAACGCCCGAGGCGAACCCTGTCGCGCGGTATCATCAAGGGCAGCCTGATCGGGGCCGTGCTCGGCCTGCTGGCCGCGGCTGTCCTCGTGCTCTCGCTCGGCGCGGTGCGCCCGATGGAGCAACTGGCCGTGGAGGCCTTCCTCTATCTCGGCTTCGAGGCCGGACTTGCCGGCGCCGTCATCGGCGGACTACTGGCCGGCCTGAGCCGTTTGAGGAATACGCGCTAGCGCAGGATCCCCTTCCCGGCCGCCCAGCGCGCGAACAGGAACTGCACGATCAGAACCGCGAGGATGAAGAGCGAGAATGCCAGTGCGCCCACGCCGCTGATCGCCAGCGCGCCCGCCATGGCGTAGTGATATATCAGCGACACGAGGAAGAGCGCGATCGACAGTCCGGCGAGATGCATCGCCCATTTCATCCGGGCGAGGAACAGGATCGCGCCGATGAACGCCGCAAACACCGCCGCTGCCCACACGCCCGTGAGCCAGGCCGGTAACGCCGTCATATAGGCCTGCTGTTCTGCGCCCATCGCCGCGAGATAGGTCTCGGTCATCAGCCGGTACGAGACGTAGTCGATCACGCCGACGATGTTCCACAATACGAAAAGCACTGAAACGATCCAGAACCAGACCGGAACTCTCGCGCCGGTCGGCGCGGTTTGCATATCAGTCATGGGTCCCTCCCCTTCTGTAGAGGGGGGAGTCTAGGCCAAAAAGGCCGGTAAGCGCACCTTAAACAGACGATTCGGGTCCAATTCCGGCGCTCACATGCGCGTGATCGCTGGCGGCCAGCCGGGTATCGCGGGCATCGCGCGTCCCGGGCAGGGGGCACGAAAAATCACTTGCCAATAAGTTTATCATTAAACTATATATCATTTAACGCTCAACTAATAGGTGGCCCATGCCGTCGCGCCGCACCTTTCTGCTTGTCGCCGGATCATCCGCCGTCATCCTCGCCGCCGGGGCCGCCGGCTTCGCCTTGACCCGCGATCCGCTTCGAGCCCGTCGGCCCTGGCACGAAGCCGGCACCTATCCCGACCCGATGCGCCGGGCCTTGTCCTGGGCCCTGCTCGCGCCCAATCCCCACAACCGCCAGCCCTGGCTGGTCGACATCATCAGCGCGCACGAGGCAGTCCTGCATTGCCAACTCGACCGCCGCCTGCCCGAAACAGACCCGTTCGACCGGCAGATCACGATCGGGCTCGGCGCCTTTCTCGAACTCTTCCGGATGGCGGCGGCCGAAGACGGATTGTCGGCGCAATTCGACCTGTTTCCCGACGGGTCGGGACAGGATGGACTGGATGCGCGCCCGGTGGCCCGTTTGCGGCTGGAGCCGGGTGGCCGGTCCGATCCGCTTTTCGTTCACGCTCCCGGTCGCCGCACGAACCGGACGGCTTACGACCTCGCCCGGCCGGTCCCCGCTGCCGTCCTGGACGCGATCGCTGCGGCGCCGGACGGACGGGTGGAAAGCGGCTGCATCGACGACCCGGCCGAAGTCCAGACTCTGCGTGATCTGTGCTGGCAGGCCAGCGAGATCGAGCAGCGCACGCCCCACACCTGGCAGGAAACGGTGGATCTGATGCGGATCGGCAAGGCCGAGATCAACCGAAATCCCGACGGGATCGCCCTTCCCGGGGCGATGCCCGACCTCCTGCGCATGACCGGCCTGATGACCCGGGAGACGATGTCCGACCAGGGCAGTCTCGCCTACCAGCAATCCCTTGATCTCGTTGAAAGCTGGGCGCGCACCGCCATGGCTTTCATCTGGCTGCGCACTGCGGGCAATACGCGTGAGGAGCAGATCCGGTCGGGAGCCGCCTATTTGCGTGTGGCGCTTGCCGCCGAACGTGAAGGCATCGCAATCCAGCCCATGAGCCAGGCGCTTCAGGAGTTCCCGGAAATGGCGGAACCCTATGCCGAGATTCATCGCCGGCTCGCCCCTGAGGGCGGCACGGTGCAGATGTTCGCCCGGCTGGGCTATGCCGCGCCCGTCCCGTCCGCCCCCCGCTGGGGTCTGGAGACACGGCTGCGTTGACCGCGCTAGGGTCGTCATCATGACCGATTCCCCCGCCACGCCAGGTACGGTCTACGAAGCGCTGGTGCAGATCGGGATCATCGACCAGCTGGCTTCCAGTGCGCTTGAACGTGTTTTGCCCGACGGACTGCGGCTGGCGCATTTCACGCTGTTGACCCACCTGTCGCGGCGGGGCGGCGCCTGGAGTCCGGCGCGGCTGGCCAACGCCCTTCAGGTCACGCGCGGCGCCATCACCAATACCGTGGCGCGCCTCGAAAGCCGCGGACTGGTCAAGGTGACGCCCGACCCCGATGACGGGCGCGGCAAGATGGTCCGCCTCACCGGGGCCGGTGCCGAATTGCATGCCCGGGCCATCGCGGCGGCCGTTGAACGGCTCTCCGTCCTTTCGGACCGCTTCACCCAGAGCGAGTTCGAGGCGGTCTTGCCCTTCCTCAATGCGTTGCGCGACCTGCTCGACCGCGAACGCCCGCAGTGGAATGAGGCGTCAGGCCGGGCCGAGCCGGAACGCTAGAGGTCCAGCACCAGGCGCGCCGGGTCTTCCAGCGCGTCCTTCACCTTGACGAGGAAGGTGACCGCCTCGCGGCCGTCGACAATGCGGTGATCATAGCTCAGCGCCAGATACATCATCGGACGGACCACGACCTGACCCTTTTCCGCGACCGGGCGGTCCTGGATCTTGTGCATGCCGAGAATGCCGGATTGCGGCGCGTTGAGGATCGGCGTCGACAGGAGCGAGCCGAAAATCCCGCCATTGGAGAGCGTGAAGGTCGCGCCCTGCATGTCATCGATGCCGAGCTTGCCGTCGCGGGCGCGCTTGCCGAGATCGATGATCTCCTTTTCGATATCGGCCAGCGACTTGGTATCGCAGTCGCGCAGCACCGGCACGACGAGGCCGCGCTCGGTCGAGACCGCCACGCCGATGTCGTAGTAATTCTTGTAGATGATGTCCTCGCCGTCGATCTCGGCATTGACCGCCGGGAGTTCCTTGAGGGCATTCACGCAGGCCTTCACGAAGAAGCTCATGAAGCCGAGCTTCACGCCGTGCTTTTCCACGAAGGCGTCCTGGTGCGTCTTGCGCATCGACATGATCGCGCTCATGTCGGCCTCGTTGAACGTGGTCAGCATCGCCGCCGTGTTCTGGGCATCCTTGAGACGGCGCGCGATTGTCTGGCGCAGACGTGTCATCTTCACCCGCTCCTCGCGCGGACCGGTTTCGCGCGCAGCCGGCTTCGGCTTCTCGGCGGCCGGTTCGCGCTTGGCTTCCGCCGAGGACGGAGCCGTCGCGCCGGATTCCAGCGCCTTCAGCACATCGCCCTTGGTCACGCGGCCATCCTTGCCGGAGCCCTCGACCTCACCAAGGTCGACATTCTTTTCCTCGGCCATGCGCGTCGCGGACGGCATCGCCTTGACCTCTTCGGCGGCGGGCGCCTCGGCCTTGGCCTCCTGCTTCGGTGCGGCCTCGGCGGGAGCCGGCTCTGCCGGCGCCTCGCCGGTGCGAATCCGCGCGATCACGTCGCCGGGGGTCACGACATCGCCTTCGTCGGCAAGCCGCTCGGCGAGGATGCCGTCAGCCGGGCAGGGCACTTCGACCGCAACCTTGTCGGTCTCGATCTCGACCAGCGCCTGGTCCTTCTTCACCGCCGCGCCGGCATCCACCAGCCAGGCCCCGACCGTGCCCTCCGACACGCTCTCGCCCATTTCGGGGATGGTCGCATCGACCATGTCGCCATTGCCGGTTTCTGCCTTCGACATCGCGTTGTCCGCCTTCTTCTGTTCGGGCTGCGCGCTCGATTGCGGCGCGGCGTCATTTTTGGTTTCGGTCTTCTCTTCTGCCTTTGCGGGCGCAGCGCTTCCGCCGCCCAGTTCGGCCAGCTTGGCACCGATTTCGACGGTTTCGCCTTCCCGCGCGACGATTTTCGTCAGCGTGCCGTCTTCATCGGCGCGGACCTCGATCGACACCTTGTCGGTTTCGAGCTCGACGAGGATGTCGTCCTTCTTCACCGCGTCGCCCTCGGCAAAATTCCAGCTGCCCACCGTGGCTTCGGAGACGGATTCGCCCAGCTGGGGTACGGTGATGTCGGTCATGTCGTGCGTCCTTCGGGTTCGGGGCAGGCGTGTTCGGATGTCGGGGTCAGAGTGTCAGCGCGTCATCGATCAGCGCGTCCTGCTCTTCCTTGTGTTTCTGGACCGAGCCAGCCGCGGTCGAGGCCGAGGCCGGGCGGCCGGCATAGCGCGGGCGCGTACTGGCCGCCTCGGCCTGCTGCAGCACCCATTCGATGTTCGGCTCCATGAAACTCCAGGCGCCCATATTCTGCGGCTCTTCCTGGCACCACACCATGTCGGCCTGGGGAAAGCGTTTCAGCTCGTTCAGCATCGACCGCGCCGGCACCGGGTAGAATTGCTCGACGCGCAACAGGTAGATGTCGTCGATGCCGCGTTCCTCGCGGGCTTCGAGCAGGTCGTAATAGACCTTGCCCGAGCACATCACGACGCGCTTGATCTTGTCGTCCGTCACCAGCTGCGTGGTGGTGACCGCGGACCGGCCTTCGTCGCGCGAGGAATGATCCGCATCGTCCCACAGCACGCGGTGGAAGGACGACCCCTCGCCCATCGCCTTGAGGTTCGACACGCAGCGCTTGTGCCGCAGCAGCGATTTCGGCGTCATGATCACCAGCGGCTTGCGGAAATTGCGGTGAATTTGCCGCCGCAGGATGTGGAAGTAGTTGGCCGGCGTGGAGCAGTTGGCGACCTGCATATTGTCCTGCGCGCATTGCTGCAGGAAGCGTTCAAGCCGTGCCGAGGAGTGTTCCGGACCCTGACCTTCATAGCCATGCGGCAACAACATGACGAGGCCGGACATGCGCAGCCACTTGCGTTCGCCGGCGGCGAGGAACTGGTCCACGATCACCTGCGCGCCATTGTAGAAGTCGCCGAACTGCGCCTCCCACATGACGAGCGTGTTCGGGGCCGACAGCGAATAGCCGTATTCGAAGCCGAGCACGGCTTCTTCCGACAGCATGGAATCGATCACCTCGTAGCGGGCCTGTCCCTCGGAGAGGTGGTTGAGCAGCGTATAGCGCTCCTCGGTCTGCTGATCGATGATGTGGGAATGGCGCTGCGAGAAGGTGCCGCGGCCGCAGTCCTGACCCGACAGGCGCACCGGAAAGCCCTCGTCGAGCAGGCTGGCGAAGGCAAGATGTTCCGCCGTCGCCCAGTCGATACCCTCGCCCGCCTCGATCGCCGAGCGGCGATTGTCGATCACCCGCTTCAGCGTCTTGTGGACGTCATACCCGTCCGGGATTTCGGTGAAGGCGCGGCCCAGCGCCTGCAGCTTGGCTTCCGGCACCGCCGTTTCGCCGCGGCGTTCATCCTCCTCAGGCAGGCCAAGTCCCGACCAGACGCCGTCCAGCCAGTCGGCCTGCGCCGGCTCGAAGGCCTTGCCGGCCTCGAACTCGGTGTCGAGGAAGTCGGCAAATTCCTGCGTCCAGGCGTCGAAATCGGCCTGGGTGATCACGCCCTCCTCGATCAGGCGCCTGGAATAGAGCGCGATCGTGGACGGGTGTTCCTTGATCTTCCGGTACATGATCGGCTGGGTGAAAGACGGGTCGTCGCCTTCATTGTGGCCGAAGCGGCGGTAGCAGAACATGTCGATGACCGCGTCCTTGCCGAACAGCTGGCGGTATTCCGTCGCCATCTTCGCGGCATAGACCGTCGCTTCCGGGTCATCCCCGTTCACATGGAAGATCGGCGCCTGCACCATCAGCGCCACGTCCGAGGGATAGGGCGAGGAGCGCGAATCCTTCGGGCTGGTGGTGAAGCCGATCTGGTTATTGACGATGAAATGGATCGCCCCGCCGGTGCGGTGGCCGCGCAGGCCTGAAAGGCCGAGACATTCCGCCACGATGCCCTGGCCGGCGAAGGCCGCATCGCCATGCAGCAGCAATGGCAGGACTTTCGGGGCCTGGTTGGTGTCGAAACCGTGCTCGCGGCGCAGCTTGGTCTGCTTGGCGCGCGCCTTGCCCAGCACGACCGGGTCGACCGCTTCGAGGTGGGACGGGTTGGCGGTCAGCGACAGATGGACATTGTTGCCATCGAACTCGCGGTCCGACGACGCGCCGAGGTGATATTTCACATCGCCCGATCCGAACTCGCCCGAGGACGTGCCGGACTGGAATTCGTGGAAAATCTGATGATAGGGCTTGCCCATCACCGCCGCGAGCACATTCAGGCGGCCACGGTGCGGCATGCCGACGATGATGTCCTCGACCCCCATCGCCCCGCCGCGCTTGATGATCTGTTCCAGCGCCGGGACCATCGCCTCGCCGCCATCGAGGCCGAAGCGCTTCGTGCCCGGATAGCGCTTCTGCAGGAATTGTTCGAAGCCTTCCGTCTCGATCAGCTTCTTCAGAATGGCGATCTTGCCTTCCGGCGTGAAGTTGATGCCTTTCTCCGGGCCTTCGAACCGCTCCTGCAACCAGGCCTTCTCCGCCGGATTGGAGATGTGCATGAATTCGACGCCGAGCGGGCCGCAATAGGTCCGCTGCAATATGTCGAGCATTTCACGCGGCGTCGCCGTCTCGAGGCCGAGATAGCCGTCGATGAAGATTTCGCGGTCCATGTCCGCGTCGGTGAAGCCGTAGGTTTCCGGATCCAGCTCCGGCTGTTCGCCGAACGTCGTCAGCTTCAGCGGGTCGAGATCCGCCGCGAGATGGCCGCGCATGCGGTAGGCGCGGATCATCATGATGGCGCGGATCGAATCCTGCGTCGCCTTGCGGATGTCCGCCGCCGAAGCCCCGTCATGGCGTTCGGCGACCTTCTCGATCAGTGACGGCGTGACCGCCCCGTCGATGACGCCCAGCGCCTCGCCGAACGCGTCGGCCCGGCCCAGCCGGCCCTTGCCCCAGGCCGGACCGCGCGCGGCATGCCCCGCCTCGGCGGCATCGTCCCCGACCTCGGCGAAGAAATCGCGCCATTCCGCCGGAACCGAGGACGGGTCCCGGGCATGGGCGGCGGCCATGTCTTCGAGATAGCGGGCATTGCCGCCATAGAGGAAGGAGGTGTCGAGGAAGGTCTGGTTACGCGGGCTGCGCGAGCGTTCGGACATAGGGCGTTTTCCTGTGGCCGCGCGACCTTCGCCCGGCCTCATGTCAGCGGTATGGCGGTGCGCGTCTTAACGCCCCGTTGCCTTCCCATTTACGCTCTTCTGCATAGGAAAAAAGGGCCCTGACACATACTGACAGAAATGCTGCGTCCGGTTCCCGTATCGGGCAAGCGGTCAAAGCAAAGGCGCGGCCCCGTCCGGCGCCGCGCCTTCAACCGCAAATCCTGACGGAGGCGTCTAGCCCTTCACGATCTCGGCCAGCGTCACGCCGATGCGCGCCGGACTGTCGGAGACCACGATCCCGGCCGACTTCATCGCCTCGATCTTGTCTTCCGCGCCGCCCTTGCCGCCGGAAACGACCGCGCCGGCATGGCCCATCGTGCGGCCCTTCGGTGCCGTGCGGCCTGCGATGAAGCCGACCATCGGCTTCTTGCGGCCCTTCTTCGCCTCGGCCTTCAGGAATTCCGCCGCCTCTTCCTCCGCCGAGCCGCCGATCTCGCCGATCATCACGATCGATTGGGTCTCGTCATCGCCGAGGAAGAGCTCCAGGCAATCGATGAAATTGGTGCCGTTCACCGGGTCGCCGCCAATGCCGATACAGGTCGTCTGGCCGAGACCGGCATCGGTCGTCTGCTTCACCGCCTCATAGGTCAGCGTGCCCGAACGCGACACGATCCCGACCGAACCGCGGGTGTGGATATGGCCCGGCATGATGCCGATCTTGCACTCGCCCGGCGTGATCACGCCCGGGCAGTTCGGCCCGACGAGCCGCGACTTCGAACCGGTCAGCGCCCGCTTCACCTTGACCATGTCGGCCACCGGCACGCCCTCGGTGATCGTCACGATCAGCTCGATCCCGGCGTCGATGGCTTCGAGGATCGCGTCCGCCGCGAAGGGGGGCGGCACGTAGATGACGGTCGCATTCGCGCCCGTCGCGTCCTTGGCCTCACCGACCGTGTCGAAGATCGGCAGCTTGGCGCCGGCGCCTTCCCAGTCCTGACCGCCCTTGCCCGGCGTCACGCCGGCGACCATGGCGGTGCCGTATTCGATCGCCTGCTCGGTGTGGAAGGTGCCGTTCTTGCCGGTGATGCCCTGGCAGATGACCTTGGTATGCTTGTTCACGAGTACGGACATGGGCGTTCCTTGTTCAGGCAGCTTGCCGCTGTTCCGGCGGCGTTTTCTCGAATGTGAGGACGGCGTCGGTATAGACGGCCGGCAGCGGAATCGGTCGGCGGGTTTCCACGTCGGCGCAGACATAGGTCATAGACCCGTCGGCCAGCAATTCCGCGTCACGGTAGATGGCGAATTCGTATTCGACCGAACTGGTCCCGAAGCGCTTGCAGCGGAAGCCGATCTCGATCAGCTCGTCGAGCCGCGCCGGGCTGCGGAAATTGCAGCTGGCATTGACCGTGAAGAAGTCGAAACCCTGCTCTTTTGTCTGCTGCCACATCATGCCCGTGGCGCGGAAATACTCGGTCACGGCGTGATCGACGAAGACGAAGTAGTTGGCGTTGAACACGATGGCCTGGGGATCGACCTCGGACCAGCGCACCCGGTGAGTGTGAAAGAAGGTGAAACGCGAGCGGTCGGTCATCCCTCGCTCCCCGTGAACTTGAAGCCCAGCGCGCCGCAGAACCAGCCCGCGCCCGCTGCGATCCCGGCGATCAGCGGCAGGATCAGCCACTGGGTCGGCGTGTTGCAGTCGACCCCGCCGCCGGCCGCGCGGCAGTCATTGATGCTGGCCTCCACCCCGCCCGACACCATCAGCGCGATCAGCTGACCCGCGAACATCGGCGCGAGCAGTCCCATCATCAAAAGCGCAGCGAACACATTCCATCGCCATGACCGGATGCGCTCGCGCAGCCACCAAGCCGCGGCGATCCCGGCACCCGACATGAGGATGAAAAGGACGAGCATCATGCTGCCCGCCTACTTCCCTTGAACCGCCGCGACGATCTTCTGCGCGGCATCGTCGAGATCGTCGGCCGGGATCACGTCGAGACCGGACTGGGCGAGGATCTGCTTGCCCTTCTCCACATTCGTGCCTTCGAGACGCACGACCAGCGGAACCTTGAGGCCGACTTCCTTGACCGCCGCGATCACGCCCTCGGCGATCACGTCGCATTTCATGATGCCGCCGAAGATGTTGACCAGGATGCCCTTCACATTGGGATCGGCGGTGATGATCTTGAACGCCGCCGTGACCTTTTCCTTCGACGCGCCGCCACCGACATCAAGGAAGTTCGCCGGCTCGGCGCCGTAGAGCTTGATGATGTCCATGGTCGACATGGCGAGGCCCGCCCCGTTGACCATGCAGCCGATCGTGCCGTCGAGCGCGATATAGGCGAGGTCGTATTTCGACGCCTCGATTTCCTTCTCGTCTTCCTCGCTCAGGTCGCGCAGGTCGACAATGTCCGGGTGCCGGTAGAGCGCGTTGTTGTCGAAGCCGACCTTGGCGTCGAGCACGTGCAGATTGCCCTGCGCGGTGACGATCAGCGGGTTGATCTCCAGAAGGCTCATATCCTTCTCGGTGAAGGCCTTGTAGATCTGGCCCATCAGCTTGACGCACTGCTTGACCTGGTCACCCTCGAGCTTCAGCGCCGCGGCGATCTTGCGGCCGACATAGGGCGCATAGCCCGCCGCCGGGTCGACATGGATGGTGTGGATCTTTTCCGGCGTCTCTTCGGCGACCGCCTCGATGTCCATCCCGCCCTCGGTCGAGCAGACGAAGGCGACGCGGCCATTGGCCCGGTCGACGAGGACCGACAGGTAGAGCTCGCGGGCAATGTCGGCCCCGTCCTCGATATAGAGGCGGTTGACCTGTTTGCCCTGGTCGCCGGTCTGCTTGGTGACCAGCGTGTTGCCGAGCATCTGGCTGGCGAATTCGCGAACCTCGGCGACCGACCTGGCGAGGCGGACACCGCCCTTTTCGCCCGCTTCGGCTTCCTTGAACTTGCCCTTGCCACGGCCGCCGGCATGGATCTGCGCCTTCACGACCCACAGCGGGCCAGGCAGCATTTTCGCGGCGGCTTCGGCCTCGGCCGGGGTCATCGCGGCAGCGCCTTCGGCGACCGGCGCACCATAGGATTTCAGCAGGGCCTTGGCCTGGTATTCATGGATGTTCATGGGAAGCGAGCCTTTAGTCCGGAATGGGAATCGGTCGGCGAACGGCCGGAAATTAGCTTCCGCTTATAACACCGCGATGATGCGGTGCAACGCGAGCGGCCATACGCGCAGTCGGCGCCTATTCCGGCTCGCCCGCATCGTATCCGGCGGTCTCGTCGGCTTCCGCCAGAACCGGCGAGGTCGCGCGGATATCCTTGAAATCGTCGCGCTCGTCCTTCGCCGGGGCGGGCTTGACCCGGCTGCGGATGAACATCAGGGCGGTCAGCGCGAACAGGCAGACCGCGGCATAGAGGAAGACGCCGCGCATCCCCATCGGACTGGCGTAGAAGGCGCCCGCCACGATCGGACCGATCACCGACCCGATCGCCCAGGTCAGAAGCAGCGACGACGCCAGCCCCGGAAGGTCTTCCGGCTCGGCGCGGTCATTCGCATGCGCCACGCCGATCCCGTAATGGATCAGCGCCGTCCCGCCCCACAGCGCGATCAGGATCAGGCCGAGGGTCAGCCCCGGATCGACAAACACCATCAGCAGAAGCGTGATCGCGCCGGCCGTCCCCGAAAGCCCGGCAATCACCAGGCGCCGATCGACCCGGTCGGACAGCTTGCCGGCCGGCCACTGGCTGGTCATCGCCGCGACATAGATGGCCGCCATGACGAGCGGCGCGGCCCCCAGCCCCATGCCGGAGGTCAGCGCCTCGCCCTCGGGCAGGCCGAGCCGTTCCGCCCAGATCGGCACGAAGGCGAGCAGGCCGGAATTGACCATGCCGGCCGCGAACACGCTGGCAGCAGCGGCCGGCGCGATCCGGATCAGCTTGGTCGGCATGATCATCACCGGGCGCGGCGCCCGCGGCTGATCCTTGCGCGTCGCCGTGATCGGCACCAGCGCCAGCGCCATGAACACTCCGATGAGAAGGAAGGCGCGCGTCAGATCCATGCCCGGCACCGCCAGCAGGAAGGGTCCCAGCACCAGGCCGGCGCGCCCGGCAATCTGGTAGATCGAAAACACCGAGCCGCGCCGGTTGGCCGGCGTCACATCGGCGATCCAGCTGTCCGCGACCGCGAACATCACCGCCGTCGAACACCCGAACGCAAAGCGCGCGAGAAACCAGAGCAGTGCCTGGGTGTCGAGCCCGAGCACGAGCGTGACCGCTGCCGCCACCCCGGCCGACGCGGCAAAGGCGCGGATATGCCCGACCCGGGCGATGAAGCGCGGCGCATAGATCGCCCCGGCCATGAAACCGCCGGCATAGGCCGCAGCGACCGCACCGATGGCGAGGCCCGACCACTGGTCCGCCGCCATCGCGACCGGCAGCACCACGGCCAGCCCGCCGGTCGCGACGTGCAGCAGCGCCATCGAGATCATCAGGACCAGAACATTGCGGTAGAAGGCCAAGGCGCGCGTCCTAACTCATGCTATGAAAGTGAGACCGGTAACCCTTTGCAACCCATCACGGAGCGTTCCCATGTTCAAGCCGCGGGCCCTGTTAATCGCGATTCTCGGCAGCCTTGTGGCAGTGTCGGCCTGTTCGCAGCCGTCCGGCAGCTGGATGCTGAACGCGGACCATTCGTCGCTCAGCTTTGTCTCGGTGAAGAATGAAAGCGTGCTGGAGGCCAGCCATTTTGCGACCCTGACCGGATCGGTCAGCGAAGACGGCAACGCCCATGTCGCGGCCCAGACTGAGACCCTCGAATCCTGGGTCGACGTGCGCAATGAACGGATGGTCGAACACTTCTTCCAGAGCGCCCAGCACCCGCAGCTTTCGGTCGACACACAAATCGACCTTGCCGCCTATGAGGACATGGAGATCGGCGAGACCCGCCGCGCCGAGCTGACCCTGACGGTCACGATCGTGTCGACGCCGCGCACGGTCTATGGCGACGTCTTCGTCACCCGCGCCGGGACGGACACCGTCATCATCGCCACCGCCGAACCGGTCATGGTCGATGCGCGCGACTTCGGCCTCGGCAATGCAGTGGAATTGCTGGAATCCCTCGCCGGGCTCGACTCGGTGTCACCCGTCGCCGCGGTCAGCGTCTTTCTCGTCTACGAACGTTGATCCGTCAGACGGCGCGGGGCGAACCGCCCGGCCAGGCCGTCCAGTGACCACGCCCCGCCACCGCGCATGATAAGATAGATCAGCAGCGCGGCCCAGAGCGCGTGCGCGCTCCACCAGGCGCCAGGGAAGACGAAGATCTGGATCACCAGCGTCATCGCGAGCAGACCCAGCGCGGACAGGCGGGTGAACACGCCGAGCACGATCAGGATCGGCAGGGTGAATTCCGCCAGCGTCGCCAGCCACGCCGCGACCTCGCCGGGGATCAGCGGCAGGGCGAAATCATTCTCGAACTGGCCGATCACAGCCGGCCGCAGATCGAGCGGCAGCACCGGCAGTTTCACGTGATAGCGCTGGACCGGGAAGTCGTTGATCAGCTCGGTATAGCCGAGCAGGCCGAAGGTCTGGACCTTGGTGAGGAGCGAGCGCCAGAACACGCCGGCAATGGTCAGCCGGAAAAAGAAAGCGATCGCGTCGTGCGACACGATCCGCTCGGCGGCGGCGAAAACCATGGTGTGAAGCCGTGCGGCCGGGCCGATCAGCGGCAGGCTGGACAGGGGGGTGGTCATGGGTCAGTCCCTCGCGAAAACGCCGTCATTCAGAAGGCGGATGAATGTTTCGATGCCGCATGCTGCGCGCTCCGCCGCCAGCGCCAGCGCCGCGCCGGCCGCAAGTTGATTGAGAAGCGCGGCCTCGACCGGCTCGAGCGTCCGGTGACGCACCTCGTGGTGCGGCCGCCAGACCAGCACGGTCTCGTCTGCGACCGGTCCGGCCGGAATCATCCGTCCCTCGAAGCGGGCCGCGGCCCAACAGGCGTGTACTGCCCGGCGGAATAGGGGCAGCCGCACGCTCGGATGCAGGCGCAGCGACCGGGCGGCGAGCCGATCGGGGTCGATCCCGGCCAGATCGCCGGGAGACAGGGTCGCTGCGTTGGCAGCAAGATGCGCTTCGCTCCACGCGCGGTCGAGCCGGGCGATGTCAGGCAGGATGGACGGCATGCCCGGCGGGGCGTGCACCGTCATGAAGTCGGCAAAGCCGGACCCGTAGCGCGCCATCACCCCGTCGCGGGGTGGATGCGCCGTCCAATAGGCCTTGGCGAGCGCGGCGAAGTTGCCGTCGCCGGACATCGCCCGGACGGCGGGATAATTGTCACCCAGAACATCGATCGCCGCGCGCACGACGGAATTGCGGTAGACCGGCAGTCCGGTGAGATTACCGCCCGTGAAGCGGGCGACCGTCTGCACCTCGCCGCCGCGCAGCATCGCCGCGAACTGGTCGTGAAACCCGGCGTCACGCATCGGCGAGCGCGGCTTCGTCCGCCCGTTCGAGGATCGCCTGCGCCCTGTCCCGTTCAGCCATCAGCGCGTGGAAGTCCGGAAGATCGTTGTCGCGTTCGATGAGCGTCGGCACCGGACCGGTGCGCGCGATCGTTTCGCGGTAGAGGGTCCACACGGCCTCCGCGACCGGCGCGCCATGCGTGTCGATCAGCAGGCCGCCCTCCGGATCCGCCTCATGCCCCGCGAGATGGATCTCGCCGACCGCGTCGAGCGGAAAGGCGTCCAGATACGAGACGGCATCGCGCTTGAGATTGACGGCCGTGACGAAGACATTGTTGAGATCGAGCAGCAGGCCGCATCCGGTCCGGTGCACGGCTTCGGCGAGGAAGTCGGTCTCGCTCATCTCGCCGGTCAGCGTCGCATAGAGCGACGGGTTCTCGATCAGGATCGCCCGTCCCAGCGCGGTCTGCGTCTCGTCGACATGTTCGCAGAAGCGGTCCAGCGCCGCGCCGGTATAGGGCAAGGGCAGAAGCTCGCCGTAATACACGCCGTCATGCCGGCACCAGGCGAGATGCTCGGACACCAGCGCCGGCCGGTAGCGGTCGACCAGTCCGCGCAGGGCGTTCAGATGATCCCGGTCCGGCCGGTCTGCGCCGCCCAGCGACAGCGAAACGCCGTGCAGGGAAACAGGGCGCCGTGTCGCAATGGCCTCGAGCCAGGGCAGGCGCGGACCGCCGGGAAGCATGTAGTTTTCCGGATGCACCTCCACCCAGAGGCCGGGAGCGTCGGACTCCAGCACGGCGCGGTAATGCGCCGGCTTGAGTCCGAGCCCGGCCCCCATGGCACGGGGAGGGGGGCGGGTGGAGGTGATCACCACGGAAACGCTCCGTAACCGGATTACGGACGCTCGACCGGCGTCAGCGAACCCGGACCATAGGGGGTCGCGATGTCTTCGCAGGTGCCTTCGTCGACATATTTCCAAGCATTGCCGTCATAATCGACGGTCGACGTACCGGCGCAGGAATTGTTGCCGGTCGAGGCACAATCGTTTTCACCGGCGAGCGAAACGCCATAGCAGCGCTCCTGGCCGTCGGGAGCCATGTGGCCATCTTCCTGGGCGTGCGCGACGGAAGCGGCGAGCGACAGGGCGAAGGCAGACGCCGTCAGGGCGGCGAGTTTGGTTCGGGTATTCATGGGAGAGTCTCCGTTCGAGTGCGTATGGTCCCTCGTGAGCCCCGCTCATCGGGGTCACACCGGGCTTTTCGAACGGGCCGGGCGGATCGTTACAGCGGCGAACGCATTTTCTTTCCGCAACCCCAGCGGGGCTTGCTCAAACATAAGATAATATTCAAGTTTTCCCGGGCATCACATGTCGATCACGGGGCCGTGACCGGGTCCGGGCAGGTGTGATTGCCGGTTTTGCGTCCGGATCAGGCAAGACGGATCGCAGCGCGGCGTGTAACCATTCCGCGATCCTGTGCGAAAGGCCTTGATAGAGACGGTCATGTCCCGGACGGATGTCACCCTCGCGGCGCTCATGCTGCTGGCCCAGTCGGGCGACCGGCAGGCCTATCGCGCCGTGCTCGAAACGGCGCGGGTCCGGTTGGTCGGCTATTTCAGACGGCGCCTCTCGGCAGACCCGGGCAGTGCCGAGGACCTGGTGCAGGACACGCTGATGGCAGTGCATGAGAAGCGCGCGACCTTTGATCCCTCCCTGTCCTTCGGGGCATGGCTGCACGGGATTGCGCGCTACAAGCTCATTGATCATTACCGGCGCCACAAGCGCCGCGAGACGATCCCGCTCGGGGAGGACGATTTCGCGGCGGATACCGATGACGCCGCAGCCACGCTTGCCCGTATCGATGTCGAGGCCATGCTGGCGCGCCTCCCGGCGAAGCAGGCGGCAGCCATCCGGCTGATTCATCTCGAGGGCCACACCGCCCGCGAAGCCGCCGACCGGCTGGGCGCGAACGAATCCGCGGTGAAGGTCAGCGCCCATCGCGGCCTGAAGGCCGCCGCCGCGAACGCCGGAGCAAGCGAAGGGGAGAGATCATGACGGATCCTCTCGACGATCTCGTCGACGCGCTCGAGCCGGTTCGCCCGGTTCGCCCGGCCAATCTCGCCCTGCGCTTCGTTTTCCCGGCGCTGCTCCTGTCCGCGGCCGGCATGGCGATTCTGATCGGCGTCCGGCCGGACATGCCCGGCGCGCTCGCTTTGCCCTCCTTCTGGGTAAAGCTCGCTGCCATGCTGGCGATCGCCGGAGCCGGCTGGTTCGCCCTCGCCGCCGCGTCGCGTCCGGGCGGGTCGCCCGCGCCGGGCCTGATCGCCGGAGGCGTGCTGGTCGGGATTCTGCTCCTCGCGGGCCTCGCAAACCTCCTGCTGGCCGAACCCGGCAACCGGATGGACGCGTTGATGGGACATTCGGTGCAGCAATGCCTGCCGCGCGTCATACTGGTGGCACTGCCGGTGCTGGCCGGGAGTCTCATCCTGCTTCGCCGCATGGCACCGACCCGCCTGCACCTCGCGGGTCTGGCCGCCGGCCTGTTCGCCGGCGCAGCAGGCGCGGCGGTCTATTCGGTCAGCTGCACCGAATCCAGCCTGACCTTCCTCGCGGTCTGGTATCAGCTCGCCATGCTCGCGGTTGCCGCAATTGGCGCCCTCGCCGGGCCGCGCCTGCTGCGCTGGTAACCGGCTCAGCGCCGTCTGACGAAAGCCTGAAAATGCGAGACATTGCGCGCGAAGCGATAGCTCGTGAAGCCGGTCGCGTACGGGGCTTCCGGGGGGCAGTACATCTCGTCCGAGATCCGGTCGGACGTCGCCGTGACGGTGAACGGGCCTTCGGCGACACAGAAGGCCGAGTCGTCAAAGCCTTGGGGGTCATCCTCGGCCAGCGGATATTCCGGAATCCGCGTCATCCAGTGAACCAGGCTGTCGGCCGGGAAGCCGCGCCAGATCGGTGCGCACGTCTCGTTCTCGACGTGCGTCCAGCCGGACACAAGCCAGAACCCGCTCGCCTCGCGCGCGGCGGTGGCGACCTCCGCCCCGCCGGGTGCAAAGACGCAGAGTTCGACCGTCCGCAGCGGCTCGGCCATGCCGTCGATCGCGGCCGGAGTGGCGGCGCACAGATCGGCGTCCGCGCCGAGATCGCCGCAGCCGATGCGCCAGTCGACGACGCCCCATTCCTGGCGGAAATGACGAATGCCCTGGGTCGCGAAACCGACCCGCCGGGCCGCATTTCCGCAGGGTGGGCTGTCGAGTATCCCGGTATTGAATCCCTCGGCCGGAAGGCAATGCGCGAAATCGCCCTCCCCGGCCGGCCACTGCCAGGTGCCGGAAAACGCCGCCAGCGCCATGCGGTCTCCGACAACGCCGTGCAGCGCACCTTCCAGGCACGCATTCGCCTCGACCCGGAACCAGCCCTCGGCACGCCGACCGCCGGACGGATTGGTGTCGTAGGCCGCCGCGACGCCGACCGCGAACGGCGCGTCATTGCATAGCCGCATCAGCACGGGACGGCCCTGCGCCTCGGCGGCGGAACCGCCGAAGACGAGCAGGGACAGAAGGAACAGCACGCGCATCATGCCGGGCAGTAAGCCACAACGTGCAGTGGTTGTCAGCCGGTTCGACTATTGCGCCACCGGCTGCGGGTCCGGGCGCCGCAGGAAGGTCATGTCGCGGCCAACCACATCGATCCTCACGACTTCGCCATTCGCCACGAAGATGTCGTTCTCCGGCTGTGTGCCCCGCACTTCGAGCCGCAACGTGTCCTCGTATCGGCCGGCCGGCGTGTCGACCACACCGCCCTCGAACGCCGTGACGGTGACGGTCGCCACCGAATTGGCCAGCACCGCATACCAGTCATAGGAGACGGACTCGCCGGGTTCGAGCCCCATGAATGGGGCCAGCACGAAGGTCGCCGCCCGCGGCATCACACCGTCCGGCAGGTCGAGTTCGATCGGCGCGCTCTGTTCCCCGCTCAGTGGCCGCAATATGGTCTGCGTCCCGGTGACCCGGCCGTCGCTGGCGACCGTGTCGAGCGTCATGACCGCCGATTCCTGGTGCCACAGGATGACGGTTTCCAGCGGCGCGAAATCGCCGTCGGTCATGGCGGCGGTCATGGATTCGAAGATGTCGGCGCTCATCATCATCGACCGGTCGAACATCTCGATCCGGCCATCATTGCGGCGCCAGCCGAGCCGCATATAGCCGTCGACTTCGCCGGCATTGAGCATCTGCAGATTCATTTCGCCCGTATCGGGCAGACGGGCGGCCGCCGCGGCGCGCCAGTCACCGTCCTGGGCCAGGGCCGAGCCGCCGAACAGCACCGCAGCGGCCACCATCATCGTCATCTTCAACATTAACTCTCCCCCGGACATTCAGATCCGGGGGAGAGCATGACACGCGCCAGTGAGGAAGGGGCTGACAAGCGCGTCATCCGCTTCACGTCTGCGTGACGTAGCGGCTTACCAGTATCCGCCGCCCATCAGTTCGACGGTCTCTTCGCGGGTCTCGCCGGCCGCGACGGTAAAGACCGCCTCGTCGAATCGTGCTCCGCGGAAACGCGGGAAAGGGTTGTTGGAGAAACCATAGCCCTCGGTGGGAATGCCCATGAAGTTCATGTTGAAACTGCCGTCGGCATTTTCGTCGTGATAGAGGCGGATCGCATATTCGCCCGGCTCCAGCCCGTCGAACGTGATCTCGACACGCCCGCTTGCGGTGTCGGCGCGGCCCGACGCGACCGGTCCGGTCTCGTCCCAGCCTTCGGCGGAGACGAACAGCGCCGCGTCGATCGTGCCTTCGGGTCTCACATTCTCGACCACGATGGTGATGCTGGCGTCCTGGGCCAGGGCGGGGGAGGTGACAGCGGTCGCGGACAGGGCGGTGGTGGTCGCAAGGATCAGGGAAGACATCAGGGTTTTCATCGCAGTTCTCCTTTGGTCGCCGGACGGACCTTCCGGCCGGCGTGTGTGTGCGGGTTGAGGTTTGGATTGCGGGGTTGGATCAGCCGCCGAAGACCATGACGTGCATCAGGCGGCCGGGCATGAAGGCGAACAGGCCGGGGACGACCAGTGCGCCGAAGAAGGCGCCGTAAACGGCATTGCGGTGCTTGTTGATCAGGCCGCGGCGGGCATTGGCGATCATGCCGTAGACCGCCATCAGCGTGATCGGCACGAAGATGTGGATGAAGCTGAACCCGCCGTCATTGATCTGCCGGATGAAGATCGCCGAGACCGCCGTCGTCACCATCAGCACGGCCCAGACATAACCGACCGTGCGGTGCGGGATCGTGCCCTTGGGCGCGAACATCTGCACCGTACCGAGCACGAGCGCGCCGATCGCCGTCGAGGCATGAAGCTGGATCACCCAGGACGCCTTGGCAAAGGCGCCGAGATCGGGATTGATCGACCAGTCGACGCCGCCGAACGCATCCGCGACCAGCGAGAGATTGCCGTCCGTCGCCTGCCAGTAGACCAGCAGCAGCACGACCGAGAGTGCGGCGAAGCCGCCACCGAGATTGATGAGGGTCGAGCGCATGCCGCTGGCGGGCCTGTCGTCGCGATCGGTTCGGACCTGGGTATTCATTTCACTTCCTCCAACTTGCGCCGGCACCCGGTTGACCGGGCCGGCCGTGTTCGACGAGGCAAGCGATGCCCGGCGGCGGCGGGCGGGAAAACACCATCTTCGCAAGCGGGCTGTCTCCCGACGCGAATGGCGCTAGTTTTCCGTTCGCGTATCGCGAATGGAGGGGGCTGACAGGCATGACGTGGACCGAGCGGGTGAAACAGCTTCTGCCGGGCGCCGGATTCATTCTCGGCGTCGGCACGTTTCTGGCCTTTCTCGCCCCTTACCAGACCCACCATCTGGGTTGGCCCCTCGTCTGGTTCTACTGGACCGGCCTGATCGCCTGGGGCGCGCTTTGCGGCGAGATCGGCGGGCGGTTGCTGCAGCGTTTCGTGCCGGGCTGGCCCGACTGGATCAGCTATCCGCTGATCTCGCTGGCCATCTCCGTGCCCGTTACCGCCGCCGTCCTCACCCTGCAGGCCCTGCTGGGCGACCCGCACCCGCTCGATGGCTGGCCGGTCGTGCTGTTCTTCGTCTGGGTCGTCTCCGCGGGAATCACCTTCCTGACCTGGCTGATCGACCGGACCAAACGGACCGGTCAGACCGCCGAGCCCGTCATCGCCCGCACCCTGACCGACAAGCTGCCCGTGCGCCTGAGGACGGCGGAGCTGCACGCCCTGCAGTCGGAGGATCATTATCTGCGGGTCCACACCTCGGCGGGCGATGCCCTGATCCTGATGCGGCTGTCGGACGCCATCGCCGCGGCGTCCGCGCTTGAAGGCGAACAGACCCACCGCTCCTGGTGGGTGGCGCGCTCCGCCATCACCGACGCCCGCCGCGACGGATCGCAGGCCGTGCTGACGCTGAAGGGCGGGATCGAAGCCCCGGTCAGCCGGGCGAATGTTCCGAAACTGCGCGAGAAGGGCTGGCTATAAGCGGCGGCATGGATGCAACGAGCAACATGAGAAGCATCTCCAGAATCATAGGCTTGGCAATCGGTCCGTGGCGACCGCCATTCATGGATTTAGCATTCACGTTCAAACTCAGAGACGTTCGGTTTCCCTACCTTTTTGTTTTGGTGAAAATTTCGATCATACTAGCCATCATCATCAATGGACTTATCAATTATTATTTATCGACTGAAACAATGGAGAAAATACTGATAGGGGCTGCTCTGATCATTTTTATGTCTGGGTATATAGATTATGGCTTCTCGAGACATATTGAATCCCGTTTGATTTGCAGCAGCGCGGCAATCGCCTCGTCCATCCTGTTCGTCTACTTGATTCAAACAGTGGCACCCAGCTTGGATTCGGATCGTCCAGTAGTGCTGATTTTCGCCCCCGCGATTATTTTGGTCGTGATTCCAGCCTTTTTCGCTTGGGCCTACAATGGGAAGCGACGCCCGGGCGAGTAGCGCGTAAGGGGTGCAATTGCGAAAGAGAAGCTGGCTGTAAGCGGCTTCACCCTCCCCTTGAAGGGGAGGGACGCGAGCGGCTTGCGCTAGCAAGACGGGAGCGGGGTGGGTTGAGCGTGAAGTAATGACCGCCGGGGTTCCCGCGAAAGCGGGAACCTGAAACCGGGGACCAACTTCAGGTCCCCATTTTCATGGGAACCCTATGACTTCAAAAATGACGTTTCCCGGACGGCGGAGCCGGTCCGGGATCCATGATCTAAGATTTGTGGACCCCGGTCTTCGTTTTCCCCGCGCATGCGGGGACCCCGAAACCGGGGAGCGTCAGCATTGTCGATTCGAATGTTGGGATTCCCGCGAAAGCGGGAATCCGAAGCGAGGTGGCTGCTTCAGGTCCCCATTTCATGGGGACCCCAGAGACCCCCACCCCGGCCGGCTGGCCGACGCTCAGCTTCCCGGCCCGCCCCTCAAGGGGGAGGGCGAGGCGCAGCACTAACCCCGCCGCCCCCGCCATTCCTCGCGCGTCTGGCCCCAGACACCGACGATCATGCCGAAGCCGGCGACTTCGGCCTGCCGGCCGGTATGGTAGGAGCCGAGCTTCTTCGCCACGCCGATCGAGCCGGTATTCCGTTCGTCGATCAGATGGATGACCTCGCTCCAGCCCAGCGTATCGAACGCCCAGTCGATCGAGGCCGCCGCCGCCTCGCTCGCATAGCCCTTGCCCCAGTGGGCGCGGGCGATCGTCCAGCCGACTTCGGGCTGCACCCAGCCATGCGGATTCCACGGGCCCACCCGGCCGACCCATTGGCCGGTGTCTTTTTCCAGCACCGAGAAGAAGCCATAGCCGCGCACCGCCCAGTGGCCGATGATCGACATCAGCCCGCGCCAGGCCTGGGGCGGATTCTGCACGCCGCCGATATAACGGGTGTTTTCCTCGTCCTGCATCGCCGCCGCGAGCGGTTCGAAATCGGCCTCGACCGGCGGACGCAGGATGAGCCGTTCGGTCTCCAGCCTCGGTCCGAATGTCGATGTGTCGATGGCGCTCATCTGGATCTCCCGTCCTGCTCTCGAAGCCGGACCTGATCCGAGCGGGCACGGCCATGCAAGTGAAATGACCGACAGGTGAACTGCAATGTACATGTTCCGCCCCATTGCGGCCCGGCAATTGCACCGCCCTCATGTCAAACGCGTACGCATGATGAAGGAGCACGCCTTGTCCGGTCGCGAACGTCCCACCGTGGGACGCCTGGCTGTCTATCTCGTCCTGACCGCGGCCTTTACCGGGCTGATCGCGGGCGGCGCGAATGCGGCCGGCGCCTATGACTGGGTCTACCGGGACCTCGACCGGCCCGTCTGGCTTTTGCCGGGCGGCCTGCTCACGATGTTCTGGGTCGGCAAGACGATGCTGCTCGCCTTCGCGCTGTGGAGCGTCGAGCGCTTCGGCCGCGAAGGCTGGCGCTGGCTTGGCGCGGCCGGCGTGCTGGGGACGATCGCCAGCGGCGTGGCCTGGACGATCGTCTTCTTCTTCATGCGCGACCTGTCGCTTGGCCTGCTCGCCGTTCTGGCGTCCTGGGTAACGACCGTGTTCGCGGCATGGGCCGTCGGGCGCGCCAGCGTCGGTTCCGGCGCCTTCCTTTGGCTGCCCCTCATATTCCAGTGTTACGCCCTTGCCGCCAGTTTCGAACTGATGCGGCTGAATACGGGTCTCTAAATCCTGCCGATGGGCAAAGAAGAAGGCCGCACCTTTGCGGGTGCGGCCAGTTTCTCTCGGATAAGAGTGAGACGCTGAAACGGCGTCTCGCCCCTCGCCCTAGGCGTTCTCCGTGACGGCGCAACGACAGGCGAATTAATTCGCGGCAACGTGATCAGGCGAGGCTCGGCTCCAGACCCTTGCAGGCTTCCACCAGGCCCTTCACGGAATCGACCGAGTTGTCGAACATGGTTTGTTCGTCGGCATTGAGCGAAATCTCGACGATCTTCTCAACGCCGCCCGCGCCGATCACGACCGGAACGCCGACATAGAGGTCGTCGACGCCGAACTGGCCGGTGAGATGTGCCGCGCAGGGCAGGATGCGCTTCTTGTCGTTGAGATAGGACTTCGCCATCGCAATCGCGCTTTCCGCCGGCGCGTAATAGGCCGAACCGGTGCCCAGCAGCTGGACGATCTCGCCGCCGCCCGACCGCGTGCGCTGGACGATGGCGTCCATCGTCTCGGTGGTGGACCAGCCCATTTCGACCATGTCCGGCACCGGGATGCCCGCAACCGTGGAATAGCGCAGCAGCGGCACCATCGTGTCGCCATGCCCGCCCATCACGAAGGCGGTGACATCTTCCACCGACACGCCGAATTCCTCGGCGAGGAACCAGCGGAAGCGCGCCGAATCGAGCACGCCCGCCATGCCGACCACCTTGTTGTGCGGCAGGCCGGAAAACTCGCGCAGCGCCCAGACCATCGCGTCGAGCGGATTGGTGATGCAGATCACGAAGGCGTCCGGCGCGTGCTTCTTGATGCCCTCGCCCACGGCCTTCATGACTTTGAGGTTGATGCCCAGAAGATCGTCGCGGCTCATGCCCGGCTTGCGCGGCACGCCGGCGGTGACGATGCAGACATCGGCGCCCGCGATCGCGGCATAGTCGGCTGCGCCCTTGAGGTTCGAATCCTTTCCGAACACCGGGCTGGCTTCGGCAATGTCCAGCGCCTTGCCCTTGGCAACGCCCTCGGCGATGTCGAACAGGACGACGTCGCCCATCTCCTCGCGCGCGGCGATGTGGGCGAGCGTGCCCCCGATCATGCCGGAACCGATAAGGGCGATCTTCTTGCGGGCCATGGGCGCGTCTCCTTCGCAATTGCGGAAATTCTTGCGCGCCGGTTTAGCGCCGCGCCGATGGCGCGGCAAGGCGGGTTGCTAGCGGTAAAGTGGATCGAAGACCGCGGGCTGTCGGACCAGTTTCGGCGTCTCACCGGCAAAACGGCGGAAATCCCGCGTCATATGCGCCTGGTCGGCATAGCCGGCCTCGGCCGCAACATCGCTCAGGCGCTCCGCGCCAATTTTGATCGCGTCCCTTGCCCGGTGAAAGCGGACCAGCCGCAGATACATTGCCGCCGTCAGCCCGGTCGCCCGCTCGAAACGCCGGTCGAGCGTGCGCATCGTGATTCCCGATGCCTCGGCAGCCTCATCGAGGGAGTCCAGCGACCCCGATTCCATCAAGGCAATGGTGGACCGGACTGTCTCCGCCGCATCGGGAAGCTGAAACGAAGCGAGTTCCGTCCCGGCTTGCGCGGCGAAAGCGTCGAACGTATCCGCAGACAGGAACACGCCCAGCTCGGACAGCTCCACCAGCCGGTCGCGCCAGGCCGCCGGTCTCGCGCCGAACGCCCCGGCCGCCCACGGGTGCAGCCTGACGGCGAAAACCTCCATGTCGGCATCCTGCTCAATCCGCAGAACCCGGGTGAGCGGGCCATAGAGGAAGGCCTTTGGCTGGCGCGAGGAGAATCCATCAGCACGGTGCTCGATGGGCGACGCGCCGCGATGCACGATGATCTCGCAGCGCCCGTCGGGGGCGATCACTTGCGTGCCGCGCGCATCGGACCGCAAATGCCAGACGCCTTCGGCCATGCCCGCGAGCGCGCCCGTCGCGGGGCGGAAATCGTAATGCGGCTCGGTCATCACCTGTCCGAATTGTTCAAGACGGGATCAGAAAAGCCGGTCTAGCGTGCAGGTACAACTCGAACGGAGCTTTCCATGCGCGTCACCCTTGTGGCCTTTGCCCTCGCCACCACCCTTGCTGCCCCAGCGACCGCCGGCGATCTCGACTTTCTGACCGGCCACTGGCGGTCCGCGCCGGGCGGCCGGGTCACCGAGGAAATCTGGACCGACGGCAATGGCGGCCTTTTCCTCGGCGTCAACCGCACCCTCGTCGATGGCGAGGCGCGCGCCTTCGAATTCCTTCGCATCGTCTGGAACGAAGAGGGCGAGGGCGAGTACTGCGCCCAGCCGAATGGCGGGCCGGCCACCTGCTTCCGCCTGGTCGAGACCGGCGACAGCCATGCCGTGTTCGAGAATGCCGAACACGATTTCCCGCAGCGCATCGGCTACGCCCGTGAGGGCGACACGCTGACCGCCACCATCTCCGACATGTCGGGCGAGCAGAGCTTCAGCTTTGTCTGGACGCGGGTGACGGACTAACCGGTGAACTTCCGCTTCGCGGGCGGCTTTTTCAGATCGGCGCGCATCGCGACGGCGAAGGCCTTGCGCGCCCAGACGGTGAATGCGTCCGGTTCGTCATGGAGCCGCTCGGGCGCCTGCCGGTAGCCCGTCATCGCCTTGTAAGGGTCGGTGGAATAGACGAAGGGTCCGCAATCCTCGTTGTCGAAATCGGCAAACGTCGTTTCATCGGCTTTGAAATAGAGCGTGTCGTCCGCGACGATCGCGAAATTCAGCCCCTGATGGAACACGCCCGCCCCGCCGAACATCTTGCGGAAGCGCACCCCGCCCATCGGCTCGAATAACTCGGACAGGAAATCCTGATACTCGCGTGACAGGCTCATCCCCGCCCCTCCAGCACCATGCGGAAGGAGATGAAGACGCCGGTGAGGCCGGCGCCCGAGACAATCACGCAGAACACCGAGACGACCCAGGCGAGATAATCGAACAACACCCAGCCCGCGGGATAAAGCGCGTCGTCGGTGACGCGCACGCGGATCTCCGTGCCCGGCGCGTAGACCGTTTCCAGGGACTCGAGCCGGGCAGGCGTAAGCGAGCGGAACGCGTCGGAGATCAGCCGTCGACCGGGCGCGAAGCTTCCCTCTTCCGCCGCGACGAGCCAGACCAGCAGGTTCGACCCGCCGCGAGAGCCCGGCACCGCCTCGGTCTCGATCCGCGCGACCACCGCATCGGCGCGCGGTGCGAACTGGGTGCGTGCTGGCGGCTCGCCGAAACTCCAGAAATTCACCGCGACGAACCACGGGATCGCGGTGAACATCAATGCGATCAAACCGAGGATCAGGGCCGGCCGGATCATCCGCGCCTAGCGCTTCATCGCGATGAGCAGGCCGTCCCCGATCGCGGTGAAGACCTGATCGACCCGGTCATCGTCGCGGACCCGTTTCGCCAGCGCTCGCAGCGCCTCGGTGTCGGCGTCTGTCTTGGCCGGGTCGGCGACGCTGCCGCCCCAGAGCACATTGTCGAACAGGACGATGCCGCCGGGACGCAGCAGGGTCAGCGCCGCGGCGTAGTAGTCGCCATAGCCGGTCTTGTCGGCATCGACGAACATGAAATCGACACTCTCCGCCAGCCCTTCAGCCGCGAGTTCGGACAGCGTGCGGCGGGCGTCACCGATGATCGGCTGGATCACGTCATCGACATCGCCATCGGCCCAATAGCCTTCGGCCAGAGCGATCAGGCCGGGATCGCGGTCGAGCGCGTAGAGCCGCGCCTGCTCGCCGTGGCGGTGCTTCATCGCCATCGCGACGGCCATCGCCGAATAGCCGGTGAAGACGCCGACCTCGACCGCAACCTTCGCGTCCGAAAGCCCGGCGAGAAACGCCATGAACGCCCCCTGCTCCGGGCTGATCTGCATCCGCGCATCGCCGCGCTCCTGCGTATCCTCGCGGCAGCGCTTGAGCGCCGGATGCTCCTCCGGATTCATCGACCGCAGATAGTCGGTCAGTGTCTCGTTCAGTCCGATGGATCGCGACATCAGCTGCCTGCCTCCGCTTCCAGTTTCGCCTCATGCGCCGCGGCCAGGAAGTCCTCCGACCGCATCTCGATCAGGCGCGAGGCCGTGCGCTCGAACTCGAACGCCCCGTCGCCCGCCGGGTAGAGCGCGTCCGGCGCCGCCGCCGCGCTCATCACCAGCTTGGTTTTCGCCTCGTAGAGCGCATCGATCAATGTGACGAAACGCTTCGCCTCATTGCGCTTGTCGGGGGACAGCTGCGGCACGTCGTCGATCAGCACGGTGTGGAACCGCGCCGCGATGGCGAGATAATCCGCCGCGCCGAGCGGCCGGGCGCACAATTCCGGGAAGGTGAAGCGCGCCACGCCCGCCGCCTCGCGCGGCACCGGCACGGCCCGGCCCTGGACCGTCAACGTGCACGATTGCGGCTCCGCGCCGGAGGTCAGCCTGTCCCAGGCCGCATCCATCGCGGCCGGGTCGGGCGGAGAATAATAGACCGGCGCGGCGGTCAGCTGGCGCAATCGATGGTCCGCGCCGCCATCGATCTGCATCACCTGCAGCCTGTCCTTCAGCATCGCGATGAAGGGCAGGAAGAGCTGGCGGTTGAGACCATTCGTATAAAGATCGTCCGGTTCACGGTTCGAGGTCGCGACGACGACGGTGCCGCGCGCGAAGAGCTGTTCGAACAGCCGCCCGAGGATCATCGCATCGGCAATGTCGGTGACCTGAAACTCGTCGAAGCACAGAAGCCGCGCCCTGTCCGCGATCGCCCTGGCGACCGGCGGGATCGGATCATCGCCCGCCCCGCGGACATGCTCGGGCCGCTTGCGCCGCTCGGAAGCGTCCAGCTTGCGCCACGCCCCGATCCTTGCGTGCACGTCCTGCATGAATTCGTGGAAATGGACCCGGCGCTTCGGGCTGACCGGCGCGTGCGCGCAGAACAGATCCATCAGCATCGACTTGCCGCGCCCGACCCCGCCCCAGAGATAGAGGCCTTTCGGCGCCGGCTCGGCCTTGCGGAACAGCCCGCCTTCGGGCCGCCAGCTCGCGAGGCGTTGGTGCAGCGCGGTCAGCGCCCGGGCCGCGTCTTCCTGCCCGGCATCATGGGCGAGCGATCCGGCCTCAACGCGGGCCTGCCAGCGGTCGAGCGGTGTCGTCATCGGAATAGAGCCGGAAGGGCTTGCTCCCCTCCCTCCCCTTGATGGGGAGGGTCGATGCGCAGCATCGGGGTGGGGTGAACTTCCTCTCCACCCCCTCCGCCCCGGATCAAGTCCGGGGCACCTCCCCCATAAAAGGGGGAGGAGGGATAAGACGACGCTCTCAAAGCCCGCCCGGCATCATGACCAGGGCCAGCGCCGCGCCGGTCAGCACCAGCGTGATGGCGACAGCGGCAATCAGGAAGGCGGGGCGTTGAATCTCGCGCATGTCCGCGTCATGCCAGCGGTGTGCGCCGGACGCAAGTGACCCCACCCTGCCCCTCCCCTGGAAGGGGAGGGAAAAGCGGTGTCCGACCCCTCCCTCCCCCAGCTGGGGAGGGTTGGGGTGGGGGAGAAAATCAGATTGAAATGCGCTCCAGCCCCGCGCGCATCTCCGCCGGCAGCGGAACCGGGCGGCGGGTCTGCCGGTCGACATAGACATGGGTGAAGCGGCCCTCCGCAGCGGCGGACCCCGAATTTTCGGAATAAAGCCCGATCTCGTAGGTCACGGAGGAAGTGCCGATCCGTGCCACCCGCACCCCGGCCTCGACGGTTTCGGGATAGGCGAGCGCCGCGAAATACTGGCAGCCCGTCTCCACGACGAGGCCGATCACCCCGCCGCCATGAATGTCGAGCCCGGCCTCGGTGATCAGATACCGGTTCACCGCCGTGTCGAAGAGCGCATAGTGGACGACATTGTTCATGTGTCCGTAGACGTCATTGTCGTTCCAGCGCGTCGCGATCCGGTCCCACCAGCGATAATCGCCGCGCGTGCGCTGCGGTCCGCTCACAGGATTTCCTCATACATCGCGACGATGTCGTCATAGCCCATCTCGCGCGGATTGTTGGGCAGGAGGCGGTCATTCGCCGCCACGTCCTCGGCCATGCGCGGCACGTCATTGTGGCTAATGCCAAGCTGGCTTAGCCGCCGCTCGATCCCGACGGCCTCGGCGATCCGTTCCATCTCGTCGATCAGCGCGGCAGAGGAGGGCTTGAGACCGATATGACCGGCAATCTCCGAATACTGACTTTCCGCCGCCGGCGCGTTGAAGCGGAGGACGGGCGGCAGCACGACCGAGTTCGACAGCCCGTGCGGCACGTGGAATATCCCGCCCAGGGGATAGGCCATCGCATGCACCCCGCCGACCGGCGAGTTGGAGAAGGCCTGCCCGGCCAGCATCGCACCGAGCAGCATGTCGCCCCGCGCCGCCATGTCATTCCCATTGGCGCAGGCGCGCTCGATCGCGCCCTGCAGAAGCTTCATCGCGGTCAGCGCCAGCGCGTCCGACACCGGATTTTTCGACCGTTTGTTCGTATACGCCTCGATGGCGTGGACCATGGCGTCGATACCGGTCGCCGCCGTGGCATGCTTCGGCAGGCCGCGCGTCAGTTCGGGGTCCAGCAGCGCCATCTGGCCGTAGAGCGCGCCCGAGGCGATACCGCGTTTCGACGTCTCGCCGGTCGTGATCACGGCGACGCTCGTCACCTCGCTGCCCGTCCCCGCCGTCGTCGGCACCAGGATCAGCGGCAGGCCGGTCACCCGCACCTTGTCGACACCGTACATCTCCGACAGGGGCTGATCCCCGGCGGCCAGCAGCGCGACGATCTTCGCCGTATCCATCGGACTGCCGCCGCCAAAGCCCAGCACCGCTTCCGCGCCGAACACCTTCGCCCGCTCGGAGGCTTCCAGCACCATCGCCTCGGGCGGATCGGCGACCACGTCGTCATAGGTTTCGAGCGTGAAGCCGGCGGCCTCGAGCGCGGCCAGCGGCGCATCGATCAGCCCGGCCCCTCTAACGCCCTTGTCGGTGACGACAAACAGCCGGCGCGCGGATTTCAGGACCGGCGCGGCCTTTTCGGCCAGCTGCCGGCTGGTCCCTTCACCGAAGACGATGTGCGGGACGGTGCGGAATTCGAAAGCGGACATGCCCGGAACGCTAGTGCGCGCGGGAAGAAAGGAAAAGAGGGTATGGCGCTCCTCGTGCTTCGAGGCTCCCCCGGACACAGTCCGGGGTCGCACCTCAGCATGAGGGTTTCAGTTATCCCCTCATCCTTGTATGTGCGGATTGCGGCATGATGGTTTCCGCTGCCGGAGGTTTTTGAGGACCTGCGGGAGCACGGCGGAGAACCGTGTCATCCTTGGGC
>NZ_JBHRSV010000004.1:0-76504 GCF_042643335.1 Hyphobacterium vulgare | reverse complement strand
TCACCATTCTCCTCAACACCCTCGTCGCCAGAAACCAGACCTGGAACAACCCGCAACAACACGGTTGCTGAGGTGCCGCCGAAGGCGGCCTCGAAGGACGAGGGAAACCAGGACTTACCCGCCGGTCCGCCGCGCCTCGTTGATGCGGCCGCGGATCAGCAGGGCGTCGATGTCCGCCGGGTCAATCTGGCGCGCCATTTCCATGTCGCGTTGCGCCCCGTCGAGATCGCCGAGTTCGAGCCGTGCTTCGGCGCGGATCGTGTAGGCCTCGCCCATCGCGCCGTCCTGGCGGATCGCGGCGGAGGCATCGGCCTCGGCCGCGGCCCACATCGCCTGGTCGAGCGCGCCGCGCGCCCGGCCCACCCACAGCGGGGCGGACTCGTTGTTGTATTCCAGCGCCTGGGTATAGGCCCGGCGGCTTTCCGCCGGCATGCCCGCGCTGCGCCAGGCATCGCCCGCCTCGGCGAACAGCACCACCTTGGCCCATTGCTCGGTCGTGTCCGGTGCGGAGGCGATGGCCTCAAGCCGCGCCGCGCCTTCCTCGGTCTCCCCGAGCGCGATCAGCGCCCGCGCCTCGCAATGCCGGGCCGGCCAGCCGCCGGCCTCATAACGCCAGGCCAGCGCGTCCTCATAGGCGTTTTCCGGGTCGGTGCCGATGCGGTCGAGACAGGCCTCGTAGCGGGCGCGCTCCTCGGCGGCATAGTCGATTTGCGCGGCGGCCGGCGCAGCAAGACTTGCCGCGAGCCCGGCCATGCCGGAAAGAAGCACTACATGACGCATGACGCCCGACCCCAGTTTGAACCCTTACACGCCGCGAACACTAGCAGGTCAGACCCCGCCGTCCATGTCCACTGACCGTCTCTGCCTCATGATCGGCGCGGGCTATGTCGCCCGCGCAACGGCACCCTTGCTGGCCGAACGCGGCATAAGCTGCGTCGGGACGACGCGTTCGAACGCCGATGAGGTCAGGGCTTCCGGCATTGAACCGCTGCTGTGGGCGGCCGGTGACGGCCTGACCGATCCGATGCGCACCGTGCTGGGTGACGCGACCCACCTCCTGGTCAGCGCCGCGCCGGAGCCCCATGGCGATCCGGTCCTGAAATCGCTGGGACCGGACATCGCCGCCCTGATGCCGCGCCTTCAATGGGCCGGGTATCTCTCGACGACGGGGGTCTATGGCGACCGCGATGGTGACTGGGTCGCCGAGGACAGTCCCGTCATCCCGCGCCAGCCGCGCTCGGTCCTGCGCCTCGCGGCGGAACGGGCCTGGCAGGACGCGCTGCCGCAGGTGAGCCTGTTCAGGCTCGCCGGGATCTACGGGCCCGGACGCTCCGCGCTCGACCAGCTTCGTGCCGGGCGCGCGCGCCGCATCGTCAAACCGGGCCATGTGTTCAGCCGCATCCATGTCGACGACACCGCGTCGGCGCTCGCATTGGCGATCGACAGGACAGCATCCGCCGGCCTCTTCAATCTCGCCGACGACGAACCGGCCGCCAATGCCGACGTGGTCGCCTTCGCAGCGGATTTGCTCGGCATCGCCCCGCCGCCGGAGGAGGATTTCGAGACCGCGGACATGAGCGCCATGCTGCGCGGCTTCTATGCCGAGAGCCGCCGGGTGTGGAATTTCCGCGCGAAACGGGAACTCGGCTGGACGCCGCGCTTTCCAAATTACAGGGGAGGGCTGAGCGCGCTTCTCTGACACCGCCCGCCGGAAAACCAGATGACCCGCGCGCTGATCCGTGCGATGGCCCGCCCTTGCATTTCTCCGCCCCGCACCCGACCTCGCCCCTGTCCATGAAAATTCTCCAGGTCATCCCCAATCTCGACACCGGCGGCGCGGAGCGCACGACGATCGAGATCGCGGAGGCGCTGACCCGTGAAGGCCATACCGCGCTGGTCGCCAGCGAAGGCGGTGCGATGGAGGGCGAACTCGCCGCCGCGGGCGGCGAGCTGATCCGCCTGCCACTGGCGTCGAAATCACCGCTGACGATCTGGAAGAACGCCAAGCTTCTGGCCGCGATCATCCGCGAACGCGGCGTCGACCTCGTCCATGCCCGCTCGCGGGCCCCGGCCTGGAGCGCGCTGCGCGCCGCGCGCAAGACCGGCATACCCTTCGTGACGACCTATCACGGCACCTACAATGCCCGTTCGCCGCTGAAGCGCTGGTACAATTCGGTGATGGCGCGCGGTGACCGGGTGATCGCCAATTCCAACTTCATCCACGACCATATCGTGCGGGAACACGGCACGTGGATGCCGATCACCGTCATCCCGCGGGGTGTGGAGACCGAACGCTTCGCCCCCTCGGACGAAATCAGCGCCCGCGGCGCGGCGCTGCGCCGCGAATGGGGTGTCGCCGACAGCGAATTCCTGTTTCTGCTGCCCGCCCGCCTGACCCGCTGGAAGGGGCAGACCGTCGCGATCCAGGCGCTGGGCGCGCTGAAGGCGCGCGGCGAAATCGTCCCGCATCTTGTCCTCGCGGGGGGCGACCAGGGCCGGGCCGAATTCCGCCGCGAACTCGAAAGCCTGGCCGAGGACCTCGGCGTCGCCCCGTCCGTCATCTTCGCGGGCCATTGCAGCGACATGCCCGCCGCCTTCGCGGCCTGCGATGTCGCGCTCAACCCCTCGGTCGATCCGGAAGCCTTTGGCCGGACTGCGGCAGAGGCGTCGGCCGCCGGCAAGCCGGTCATCGTGTCCGATCACGGCGGTGCGCGCGAAGTGATCGAGGCGGGCCAGACCGGCTGGCGTGTGAAGCCGGGCGACGCCGACGCGCTGGCCGATGCGATGTGGGAGGCGGTGCAATTGAGTCCCGCAGCGCGTACGCGTATGGGTGAGGCAGGCCGGTCCAGGATCGGCGCACTGTTCACCACCGCTTCACTCCAGTCTGCGACCTTGCAGGTCTACCGCGAGCTTCTAGAGTAACGCCGATGCAGGATGTCGCCCGCGATACGATCTATGTGCTGCTCTGGGGTGATCTCGTCGAGACCATCCGCGGGCTCGCGAGCGTGCGCCGGATACACGAGGCGAACCGCCGCGCACGGCTGATTCTCCTGACGACGCCGGATTATGAAGGCCTGCTGAAGCATTGCCCCTGGTTTGGCGCGATCGAAACCGACGCTCTGGCCGAAGGCCCGGCCGGCCGGCTGATGGTCAAGCGCGTGAAGATCGCCAAGCCGGTCGCCGTGTTCGACCTCGTCGGCAACGAAACCTCGCGCCGCATCAAGGGCGGCTTCCGCTTTTCGCGCACCCGGTGGGTCGAGGCCGCGGCCCGGCCCGAACCCGGCGTTCACCCGGTCGAGGCTGCCGCGATATCGCTCGGCCGTGCCGGGCTCGGCGAGGACGCCTACCGTCTCGGTGAAGCGCCGTCGCCAGACGTTTCCTGGGTCGATTATTTCGCCCGCACGTCGCGCACGCTCGAGCCGGAATATTTCGGGATCAACGGCCCGTTCGCACTGCTCGCCCCGGCCGGGGACGAGGTGAAGCCGGCCCTGCGCTGGCCCAAGGAACGCTGGGCCTCGCTCGCCCACGCCCTGACCGAAGCGCGGATCACGCCCGCCGTCGTCGGCGGCCCTTCCGCCCGCGAGGTCGGGCGCTATATCGCCGAGCGTGCCCCGGGTGCGCGCGACATCACGGGCAAGGCCAAGCTGGTCCAGCTCGCCGGTCTCGGCCGGCGGTCGCGATTCGTGTTCGGTGAGGACACCGGTCTTCTGCATCTGCTTGTCGCGGCCGGTCCGCCGGCGCTGGCGCTCTATCCCGGTGGCGAGCAGGACCCGGCCCTGATCGCCCCGCGCGGGCCGTCGACCGTGGTCATCATGCATGCCCCCACACTCGCCCAGGTCACGCCTGAAGAGGCGATGCAGGCGATGCGTTTCGCCGGCGGATTCAACGAGACCACCCGTGCCGCTTGATTTTTCGCCGGTTGAGGCGATAACAGCCCGGTTCCGTATGGCACTGGACGCGCATTCGCGCGTTCTATCCTCGGCCATCCGGTCAGAGATTTTCTACAGAGGCTATCAGGGAGAAGACGCATAGCCCGCCGACCACACGCCGCCCCGCCGCCCAAGAAGGACGGCCCGCGCATCAACCAGGAAATCCGCTCGCCGCGGGTCCTCCTCATCGATGAATCTGGCGAGAAGCAGGGCATCATGCCCGTCGACGCCGCGCTCGAAGCTGCCCAGGAGGCAGGCCTCGACCTTGTCGAGGTGTCGCCGAACGCCGACCCGCCAGTCTGCAAGATCCTCGACTACGGAAAGCTCAAATACCAGGAGCAGAAGAAGAAGACCGAGGCTCGCAAGAAGCAGAAGACGCAGGATATCAAAGAGATAAAGATGCGTCCGAACATCGACACCCATGATTACGAGGTCAAGGCCAAGGCCATGCGCCGCTTCTTCGAGGAAGGCGACAAGGTCAAGGTGACGCTGCGCTTCCGCGGCCGCGAAATGGCCCACCAGGATCGCGGCATGGCCCTGCTCGACCGCGTCAAGGAAGACTTTTCCGATGTCGCCAAGGTCGAGTTCTCGCCCAAGCTCGAAGGCCGGCAGATGATCATGGTGCTGGCGCCGCGCTGACGCCCCCGCCTCGAAATCACCGATCAAGGGCACGCCGGGAAAGGTCTTTCCCGGCGTGTCTTTTTGCCGGCACGCTCCCGGGAATGCGAATTTTTCGAGGTGTGACCGTTCAGATGAGGTTCACTTCCCCTGCGCGTTTAATGCTAACGTGTTGAAACGCGGAATCGGACGGGGGTCCGGCCCGCTTCACGAAGCAGCAATGTGTCATAAGGGACAGGGTTATGAACAAGTCATCCATCTTCGCCGCCGTCGCGTCCGCCGCGCTTCTTGCCACTGCCGTCACCGGCATGGCCGAAGCCCAGAACTGGCAAGCCGCGCCGACTTACGGCAACGTTTCGCTCCGCACCGGCTTCGCTCCGGATCCGTACCGGGTCAACGTCCTTTCGGGCGGCCCGATCAATGCCTCGACCTCGATCGGCGGTTCGTGCCGCGGCTACATCGCCAACGCGCCGGATTTCGACCTCTATTTCACCGCCGGCTCGTCGCTGCCGCTGATCATCTCGGTCAGCTCCAATGCCGACACCACGCTGGTCGTCCGCGCGCCGAACGGTCTGTGGTATTGCGACGACGACAGCGGCCAGGGCCTCAACCCGTCGGTTCGCTTCAATACGCCGATGTCCGGCCTTTATGACATCTGGGTCGGCACCTACGGCAACGCCTCGAACCAGCAAGCCCAGATCAATATCTCCGAGCTGTACAGCCAGTAGCGGCTGCGGCTGGGGGAGAAAGACCATGAAATATTGGGCCATGGCCCTTGGCGCGGCGGCGATAGCCGCCGCGCCTTCGGCCGCACAGGACATCGCACAGCAGCCGCATTACGGATCGATCACCCTCGATTCAGGCTTCATTCCGGATCCGCACGAAGTGGACCTCCAGGCGGGCGGCACCAATGATGCCCGTTCGCTCGGCGGCGACTGCCGCGGCTTCGTCGCCACGGCGCCGGACTACAATCTCTACTACACGGCCGGCAGCTTCCCGCTCTATTTCTCGGCGACATCCGATCGCGACACCGTGCTCGTGGTCAACGATCCGAACGGCAACTGGATCTGCGACGACGATGATGGTGTCGGCGCCCTCAACCCGGGAATCGGGATCGAACGGCCGGCCTCCGGCCTCTACAATATCTGGGTTGGCATCTATTCCGGTTCCGGCGTCTATGCGCCCGCCACCCTGCACATCTCCGAACTCGGCATGGGTCCCGACCCGATGCCGGACAGCGCCGGCCTCGACTGGTCTCTGCCTGCCAATTTCGGCGAAGGCTCGCTGCGCTCCGGCTTCCTGCCGGACCCGCAGACGGTCGCGATCGCGGCCGGCGGTGATGTCGATGTCCGTGAAATGGTCGGCGGCGGCTGCGTGGGATATGCGTCGTCCGCTCCGGATTTCGAACTCACCTATGAAGCCGGGTCCTATGACCTGTTCATCTCGGCGGTTTCGGACACCGACACCACGCTGATAGTCAATGATCCCAACGGCAACTGGGTGTGCAATGACGACGGGGCGGGCTTCCCGAACCCCGGCGTCCACATCACCGATCCGGCCTCGGGCGTGTATGACATCTGGGTTGGCACCTACAGCCAGTCCGGTGGTTATCCCGATGCCACGCTCTACATCTCGGAACTCGGCTTCGCCGGCGACTTCGAGGATGAGGGCGGCTCGCTCGACTGGTCGCTTCCGTCGAATTATGGCGATGTCTCGCTGACCGGCGGTTTCCTGCCCGATCCCTACACCGTCGAACTTCTGGCGGGCGGCGATATCGAGGTTTACGGCAATGTCAGCGGCACCGGCGCCTGCCGGGGTTGGGTAACGCGCTCGCCGGACTTCGAACTCGATTTCGAACCGGGTTCGCTCGACCTCTACATCTCGGCCGCTTCGGGCTCGGACACCACGCTGGTCGTGAACGGTCCGGACGGAAGCTGGTATTGCGACGATGATGGCGGCGAAGGCGGCTTCAATCCGGGCATTCTCTTCGAGAACCCGGAAGGCGGCGTCTACGACATCTGGGTCGGCACCTATTCGCAGCGCGACCCGGTTCCGGCCATCCTGAACATTTCCGAGCTGGGTTTCTACGACAACGACTGATCCCGGACGGTCATGCGACAACCGGCGGGCGGCTCCATACGGGGCCGCCCGCTTGCTTTGTGCAGTGCAAAAAGCGCCCTCCATCTTCCGCCCGCGACGGGGTTACATTATATCGTGATCCACATTCGCTTACGAACGGACGGCCCGTGACCCGTAAACTCAAACAATCCGCGCTCGACTTTTCCGGGATCGGTGTCTCGATCCTGTGCCTGGCGCATTGTCTGATCCTGCCGGTGCTGGCCGTCGCGGCGCCGGCACTTTTGCCCCACGCCATTGCCGGCTTCTTCAACGATGAGGCGGTGCACCTGCTGCTCTTCATCGTCGCCGCCCCGATCGCGATTGCCGGCCTGTTCTGGGGGGCATCGATATCCGGCGCCCACTGGCCAACCATCGCCGCGGCTGGCGTCGGCCTTGCCCTGATGCTGGTCGGGGCAACCCATATGGTCTCGACACAGGTCGAGATCATCGTGACGGTTCTGGGCGTGACGCTGCTGGCCGGTGCGCACTTCTTTAACTGGCGGCGCAAGGCCGGGCACTGGCCGGATGACAATCCCCGCGGCGAACCGGGCGTCGAGGACGATATCCGCAGCTAGGACGGCGTCCTGCGGCCGATTCCGAACAGGCGCGCAATCCACGGAAACAGCAGGTAGAACCCGGCCAGCGAGGAAATCAGCGCCAGCACGCTCGCGATGATCAGGAGCGGATGGTTGAAATCCTCCCGGTCGCCGAAATTCATGATGTGCAGCGCCCAGAAGGTGTCGAATACCCGCCAGGAATCGTTGCGCCGCGCCGTGACGCTTCCGCTCTCGGTCGAGACGTAGAGCCGCGTGTGCTCCCCGTCTTCGAACTCGACCCGCCAGGCCGGTCCTTCGCGCCGGTATTCCCATGTCGGCTCGGGAAAGAAACGCACCTCGGCGATCACGTCATCACCGGCATAGTCGGCCCGGGCAATCCGCCGGGCCTCGTCCTCGGTCACCGGCGGCAGGCGCTCGCCGCTACGGGCATCGACGCGGACCGGACCCGTTGGGGTCGTAAACACGTAAACGGTCCGTCCGAGATAGTCGCGCAGTTCAGCACGAAGTGGCACTACACCGGCGCGCTCGGCGACCTCCATCGGGGCGAGCACGCCGTCGAGATCAAGCGCGCCGGCCGTTTGCGGCGCGATATTGTGGTCGCCGTGAACGCGCTCGATCGGGATCGCGCTCATTACCAGGCCACCGAGCACCCAGAGCACGATTTGCAGGCCGACGGCGAGCGCGACCCATTTGTGAATCCGGATGGCCCAGCGTTTGATTACCATCCTAGTGGTGGCCCTCGCCGTGATGGGCCTCACCCTCGGGCACATCTCCGTGATGCATGCCACCATGGTGGTCTGTCCCGCCTTCCGGCGCGGCGGCGATCACGGTCAGGCCGTTCTCGCCATTCACGGCGGTGATGGTCAGCGCAGCGCCCGGTTCGAACAACGCCATGTCGACGTCCTCGGCGATGTGGAATTCCATCACCATGGCCGGCATGCCGATCTCGGTCAGCGCCTCGTGACGCAAGAGGGCGGTGCGCGCCTCGGCATCGGCGGAACGCACGTCCGCGACGGCGGTCGAGGTCACCATCTCCGCGGTTTCCGCGTGATGGTGGTCTTCGCTGTCATGGCCGTGATCGGTGGTGGCGAGCGCCAGCGCCAGAAAAAGGGAAAGCATGGAATGTCCTTTCGCGAGAGAAGCTAGACGTCAATGCCGTCTCGGCGCAATTCGTCCGTGCGGGCGGCTCGCGCCATCGTGCCCTCGGGCGGGTCATACCAGCCCGGATCGGACCCGTCGGCGGGCAGCTGGTCGCGGACTTTGAGGATGGTGAACATCCCGCCCATCGTGATGTAGTCGTGCGGACCTTCCGCCCCCACCATGGGCAGGGAATTGTCCGGCACGTCCATGTGGCCCATGCCGATATGGCGGCCCATCTCGCCCATGCCGTCCTGACCCATCGTCATATAGGTCGGCAGGACCTGGCCCACGGCGCGGTCGATCCGGCGGGCATTGACGCCGGTCAGGTTCGGCAGGCCGTGACCCATCTGGTTCATCACATGGTGCGTCATGTGGCAGTGCATGGCCCAGTCGCCCGCATTGTCGGCGACGAACTCCACCGTGCGGGTCGAACCCGTCGGGACCAGCACCGTCGTGTCTGGATGCTGGGCACTCGCCGGGATTTCCCCGCCATCGGTCTCGGTGATGCGGAAGGCATAGCCGTGCAGGTGAATCGGGTGATGATCCATCGCCGACAGGTTTCCGAAGCGGATCCGCACGCGCTCGCCGCGCCGCACCAGCAGCGGTTCGGTCCCGGGATAGCAGCGCGCATTCATCGTCAGGATGTTGAAGTCCGACATCGCGTTCGGATCGGGCCGGCTGGCCCCGGCGGGCAGATACCATTCCGACAGCAGGATCGCGAAATCGCGGTCGGGCTGCGGGCCGCGGCGCCGGCGCGGATGTACCACCAGCATCCCCATCAGGCCAAGCGCCATCTGGGTCATCTCGTCATGGTGCGAGTGGTACATGAAGGTGCCGTGCTGCACCAAAGTCCACTCATAGACGAAGGTCTCGCCGGGATGGATCGAGCGCTGGCTCAGCCCGCCGACCCCGTCCATGCCCGACGGCAGGATCACACCGTGCCAGTGCACCGTTGTCGGTGCGGGCAGGCGGTTGGTCACATAGACGCGGACCCGGTCGCCCTCGACCGCTTCGATCGTCGGGCCATGCACGCGCCCGTTATAGCCCCAGCAGGTCGCGTTGAGGCCGGGCGCGAATTCGTGCTCGACCTCTTCGGCGATCAGATGGAACACCTTCACCCCGTCGACGATCCGGAAGGGCAGCGTCGCGCCATTCGGTGTCACGACCGGGCGATAGCCGCGCCCGGGCGGCTGCGCCGGTCCGGCCGGGATGGTCGCGGAATGCGCGGGCCAGGCCTGAGTCTGGGCGTTTGCCTGACCGCTGATCAGGCCGGCGGCGGCAAGCCCGGTGGCGCCGCCCAGCAGCGCATTACGCCTGGACAGTTTCATCAATGATCCTCCCCGGCGTTTGCGGCGGCTCCGGCACGCGGCGCGCTGATTTCGACGCCAGACGGGCTGCCGCCCTGCATCATCGCCGTAAAACCGATCCGCGCCCGGTGATAGCGCGCCATGGCGTCGACATAGGCCCGGCCGGCCGACGCCTGCGCATTGAAGGCGTCGAGCAGGGCGTAAACCCCGGTCTGCATCGCATTGTACTGGCGCATCGTCTCGTCGAGCGATCGGGTCGAGGCCGGCAGGAGTTCTTCCCGGATGAATCGCGCGCGTTCGCTCGCCCATTCCATCTCCGCGACCTGCGCGGTGATCGCCGCGCGGATTTCGGCTTCCAGTGCCGTGTACCGGTCGGCGGCTTGCTGCGCCCGGATCTGCGCTGCGGCACGTTGCGGGTGGCCCAGACCGAACAGCGGCAGGTCGAGATGCGCGGAAATACCGGTCTCGGTCTCGCCGTCCTCGATATCGAAAGCCGGCCCGATCTCGAGTCCGCCGAGAAAACTGTCGAGCGTCTCGTATCCGGCGGCGCGGGCCGCGCGTTCGGCCTCGGCGCGTGCGGCGGCCAAGGGCAGACTCGCGTTCAGCGCCTGTTCGGCGGCGTCTTCAGGGACGTTCACCGCAACCGGATCCGGCAGGCGGGCGGGAAGTTCGGCCTCGCCGGCGATCACCACGCCGAGATCGAGCCCGGCCAGCATCGCGGCCTGACGCGCGTCATCCGCATCGGCGCGGGCGGCCAGCGTCATCAATTGCTGGCGGGCGAGGGCGGCCGTCGGCGCATTGCCGGCGGCGTCGATTTCCTCGGCGACGACCAGCGCCGCTTCGGCCGATTGCAGGATGCGGGTCTGGAGTGCCGCGCGCTCGTTCGCGGCCACCGCAACGACCCAGGCACGCCGGGCGTCGGCGGCGAAGTCGATCGCGTCGAGCACGGCCCGGGCCTGCGCGCCGTCATAGGCGGCCCGCGCGGCCGCCCGGCGCATCGGATAGCCGAGGAGGGCCGCCGCCGGAGCGCGGACATCCATGTCCAGCACGGCGCCGGCGCCTTCGGGATTGAACCAGGTCAGCTCCACCACGGGATTGGGCGGCAGGACAGCCACTGCCCAGTCGGCGCGGGCGAGCCCCGCTTCGGCCAGCTGCGCGCGAAGCGCCGGATTGCGCGCGATCGCCAGTGCAGCCGCGCCGTCTTCGCTCAGCGTTTCGCCGGCTTGCGGCAGCGGCACATCGTACGGCGCGACCGGATCGGTGTGGTCGGCGGCGGCCGACAGCGCGCGCTCGCGCTCGGCCACGCCATCCACACTGACGCAACCGGCCAGCGCGGCGGCCGAAACACTGAGGGCGATCAGGACGCGAAATGACATGCCTGGCTTGCTAACATACCCCCTAGGGGTATACAAGCGAGCCATGACGCACGGCATTCCGAGACAGAAAACCATCCAGCGGCTGAAGCGGATCGAGGGCCAGGTTCGCGGCCTCGTGACGATGTTGGAAGAGAACCGCTATTGCATCGACGTGCTGACCCAGATCAGCGCGGTGAAGGCCGCCTTGTCCGGCGTTGAGCGTGAGGTGCTCAAGGATCATGCCGGGCATTGCGTTGCCGGCGCGATCGCCAGCGGCGACCCGGACGAGCAGCGCGCCAAATTCGACGAACTGGTCGATCTCGTCCTGCGCCGCCCGGTCTAGATCAGTCGACCAGTCCGCCGGCCATTGCCATGATGGCGATCAGCGTGACCGGGGCCAGCGCCATCGCGATCCACACCAGCACCCAGGGGCTGACGGTCAGGCAGAGCAGGGCGACAAGAAGCACCGCATTGATGGTGGCGAGACGCAGCCCGTCCCCGGGTTTGCGGGCGATCTCGCCCATCATCCAGCCGATCAGCGGGATCCGGAAAGCAAGCGGGCGGGGGGCGGGAACCGCCAGGGCAATGGCGCGGGACATGGATGTATATACTCCAACAGGCCGGACTCCCGTCCGGCGTCACCAACTCCCTCATCATTCCCCGGCGCGGAGATGGACGAGGGGCGCGCGGTGCTCAACCTGCGACATCAGAGGCAGAGTGTCGCAGCCCCGCCTGAATGATCGGGACTCCCTTGCCCGCTTGCCTTGCGCGGGTGTTGCGGGTATGACGCCCGCTCTTTGACGACCAGCACCCGCGCCAGGCCATTTCGACATGCCTGCCGGGTCTTAAAACGAACAAGGCGGCTCGCCGCCGGAAAAGGAGCGGAAATGTCGAAGCTGAAGACCAAGAGCGGCGCGAAGAAGCGCTTCAAGCTCACCGCCACGGGCAAGGTGAAGGCTGGCCAGGCCGGCAAGCGCCACGGCATGATCAAGCGGACTCCGAAACAGATCCGCCAGAATCGCGGCACCGAGACTCTCTCGGCGCCCGACGCGAAGATCGTGAAGAAGAACTACATCCCGTACGGCCTTTAAGGCCCGGCGACTGAGAACATAGAAGCGAGACTCTCATGGCACGCGTCAAACGGGGCATCGTTGCCCGCCGCAAGCACAACAAGGTCATCTCCCAGGCGAAGGGCTATTACGGCCGCCGGAAGAATGTCTACCGCGTCGCAGTCCAGGCCGTCGAAAAGGCCGGACAGTACGCCTATCGCGACCGCCGCACCAAGAAGCGCAACTTCCGCAGCCTGTGGATCCAGCGCATCAATGCCGGCGTCCGCGCGCACGGACTGACCTATTCCCGATTTATTGACGGCCTCGCGAAGGCCGGGATCGACCTCGACCGCAAGGTCCTGTCCGATCTGGCGATTCGGGAACCCGAGGCCTTCAAAGCCCTGGTCGACCAGGCGCAGGCCGCGCTGAAATAGGCCATCCCTCGCGATGGCTCTGGACATGAAACCCGCCTGCGAAACCTGCGGGCGGGTTCTGTCCCCCTCCGGCGAAGCCTTCATTTGCAGCTATGAATGCACCTTCTGCGGTCCCTGCACCGAGGAGACGCATCGAAACGCCTGCCCGAATTGCGGCGGCGAGCTGACACGGCGGCCCACTCGCATCCCCGCGCGCCCGTCCTGACGGCTTGCCTTCCCGCACCGGGCCGGTAAACCCGGTTCCGCGAACGCGGCCGAAGGGAAGAGACGATGAGCGGGACGGACGACATCAAGGCGCTCGAAGCCGAACTGACCGGTCAGGTGGAGGCCGCCACCGACGAAGCCGCGCTTGAAGCCTTGCGCGTCGAAGCGCTCGGCAAGAAGGGTAGGATCTCCCTGATGATGCGCGCTCTGGGCCAGATGAGCCCGGAAGAGCGCCAGGTGATGGGCCCGGCCCTCAACGGGCTGAAGGACCGCGTCGGCGACGCGATTGCCGCGCGCAAGGCCGAGCTTGAGGCCGCCGCGCTGAACGCCCGCCTCGCTACCGAACGCGCCGACATCACCCTGCCGGTCCGGCCCGAGCCGAAGGGCGCGCTCCACCCCGTCACCCAGGTGATGGAGGAGCTGGCGGTGATCTTCTCCGACATGGGGTTCGACGTTGCCGAAGGCCCGGACGTGGAAGACGACTTCCACAATTTCACCGCGCTGAACTTCCCCGAAGGCCACCCGGCGCGCGACACCCACGACACCTTCTTCTTCAAGCCGCGCCCCGACGGTCAACGCATGCTGTTGCGCACCCACACCTCGCCGGTGCAGATCCGCACCATGATGACGCGCAAGCCGCCGATCCGCATCATCGTGCCGGGCCGCGTCTATCGCTGCGACTGGGACCAGACCCACACGCCGATGTTCCACCAGGTCGAGGGTCTCGTGATCGACAAGGGCGCCCATATGGGCCACCTGAAAGGCGTGCTGATGGATTTCATCGGCGCCTTCTTCGAGACCGATGAGGTCGAGGCGCGCTTCCGCCCGCACCACTTCCCCTTCACCGAGCCATCCGCCGAGATGGACGTGAAGTATGAACGCGTCGGCGACGCGGTGAAGGTCGGTTCCGGCGACAAGTGGATGGAAATCCTCGGCTGCGGCATGGTGCATCCGAATGTCATCCGCGCCTGCGGCCTCGATCCGGACGAGTATCAGGGCTTCGCCTGGGGCATGGGCGTCGACCGCCTCGCCATGCTGAAATACGGCGCGCCGGACCTGCGCGACTTCTTCGCCAACGATGTGCGCTGGCTGTCGCATTACGGCTTCTCGCCGCTCCTGCAGGCCAACCTCGCGACGGGTCTCAGCTGATGTGTCTTGCTGCCAATGATTTCTCCCCCCGCCTGCGGGGGGAGTGGTCCGAAGGACCGAGGGGGGGATATCCCCCCTCCGTCAGCTGCGCTGACACCTCCCCCGTGAACGGGGGAGGAAAGAAGGAGAGCGCCTGATGTGGACATGGATCAAAACCAATCATCAGGCGCTGACCGCGGTCGGCGCGATGGTGGTCGGCCTCGCCGCGCTTTTCGTGGCGTGGGACCAGGCGCGCGTGATGCGCGCCCAGCAGCATGCGGCGGTCGTGCCCGCGCTGCAGGTCGACGGATTCCAGTCCACGACCCCGAATTCCTATGCGATCGGCCTGCGCGTCCAGAACACTGGCGTCGGCCCGGCCATGATCCAGTCGGTGACGCTGACCCAGAACGGTGAGGTCCGCGCGACGCCCGAAGCCTTCCTGGCGAGCCTGCCGGAGGGTTATGACATCTCGTGGACGCAGCTGACCGGACGCGCCATGGCGGCAGGCGAAACCGCGACGCCGATCTCGATCGCCTGGCCGCGCGAGTCCATGACGCTCGACCAGCTTTATACCGCCGTTTCCGCCTGGGACGGCTGGGAGATCCAGATCTGCTACTGCTCGGTCTTCGACCGCTGCTGGCAGACCTCCCCGGTCGGCGGGGCCCGCGCCCGCCGGGTCAGTCACTGCCCGGTGTCCGACGACGACCCCTTCACCGATCTCGGCGCGCTGCAACCCGTCCCCGCCCCCGAACCCGACACCGAATCCGAACCGGTCGAGACGCCGGTAGAGAGCCAAGGCTAGACCGATGAAATTCACCCTCTCCTGGCTGAAAGAGCATCTCGAGACCTCCGCCACCCTGGCCGAGATCGAGCACGCCATGACCATGGCCGGTCTCGAGATCGAGGGCATCGAGGACCCGGCGGCAGACCTCTCGGCCTTTACCGTCGCGCATGTGAAGGAGGCGGTGCCGCATCCCGACGCCGACCGCCTGCGCGTCTGCACGGTCGACACGGTCGACGGCGAGAAGACCATCGTCTGCGGCGCGCCGAACGCCCGCGCCGGCATGACCGCGATCTACGCCCCGCTCGGCACCTATATTCCGGGTGCGGATTTCTCGCTCGACACCAAGCCGCGCAAGATCCGCGGCGTGGAATCCCACGGCATGCTGTGCTCCTCCGCCGAGCTTGGCTCCGGCGAGGACAGCGACGGCATCATCGACCTTCAGGGCGAGTGGAAAGTCGGCACGCCTGCGGCCAGGGCGCTGGGGATGGACGACCCGGTCATCGATTTCGAGGTCACGCCGAACCGCCCCGACTGGCTCGGCGTCGACGGCATTGCCCGCGATCTCGCCGCCGCCGGCATGGGTCATGTCATCACCAGGATGGCCAGGCCCGTCGACGGCAAGTTTGACTGTCCGGTGAAGATCGAGCTCGACTGGCCGGAAGCCTGCCCGGTCTTCGCCGGCCGGCTGATCCGCGGCGTAAGGAACGGCCCGTCCCCGGCCTGGCTGCAGAAGCGGCTGAAGGCCATCGGCCTGCGCCCGATCAATGCGCTCGCCGACATTACCAACCTCGTCTCCTACGATCGCTGCCGCCCGCTCCACGTCTATGACGCGGCGAAGCTGAACGGAACGATCCGTGCACGGAAGGGCCGGGGCGAGGCCGATCGCTTCGAGGCGCTCGACGGCAAATTCTACGTCCCGACGGACGCGATGTGTGTCATTGCCGACGACGCGAACTGCCTCGGCTTCGGCGGCGTGATGGGCGGCGAGGAATCCGGCGTGTCGGAAACGACGACGGACGTCTTCCTCGAATGCGCCTGGTTCGACCCGGCGCTGACCCGCGCCACGGGCCGCGCCACCGGCATCGAGAGTGACGCGAAACACCGCTTCGAACGCGGTGTGGACACGCACTCGGTTCGTCCGGGCATCGAATGGGCGACGCGCCTCATCCTCGACATCTGCGGCGGCGAACCCTCGCATGTCGTGGTCGCGGGCGAGGAGCCTGCGCCCCCCAAAGCCATCGAATTCGACACGCGTCAGGTGAAACGCCTGACCGGGCTTGACCTCGAAACCACGGAGATCGTCCGTATTCTCGACACGCTCGGCTTTACCGCTGCCGGTTCGGGCCATTCCCTGACCGTCGAGGTGCCGACCTGGCGGCGAGACTGCACCCAGCCTGCTGATCTGGTCGAGGAAATCGCCCGCATCCACGGCTTCGACAATATCGTCCCGGTTTCTCTGCCCCGCCTGCCTGGCCGCCGCGAACCGACCGCGACGGTCGGTCAGAACCGCGCCCGCCTTGTGCGCCGGGCGCTCGCTCTGCGCGGCTACCGGGAGGCGGTGACCTGGTCCTTCTGCGAGACGAAGGAGGCCGCGGCCTTCGGCGGTCATGGCGACGGGCTGGCGCTGGAAAACCCGATCTCGTCCGAGCTTGACGTGATGCGCCCTTCCGCGCTGGTCCACCTCCTCAAAGCCATTCAGGCCAATGCCGACAAGGGGCTGGACGATCCGCGCCTGTTCGAGGTCGGCCCGATCTGGCTCGACGACACGCCGAAGGGCCAGAAAACCGTCGCCGCCGGTGTCCGCTTCGTCGAGGCAGGCCGCCACTGGGCCGGCACGCGCGAAGCCGACCTGTTCGACGCCAAGGCCGATGCGCTCGCCGCACTCGACGCCGCCGGCGCGCCGGTCGACTCGCTGCAGGCTGCGCAGGAAGCCCGCGCCTGGTGGCATCCGGGCCGGTCCGGCGTGCTGCGCCTGGGGCCGAAGAATGTTCTCGCCGAATTCGGCGAACTCCATCCCGGCACGCTGAAGGCACTCGGCATCGATGGACGTGTCATCGGCTTCGAGGTCGTGCTCGACGCCATTCCGCAGCCGAAGAAGCAGACGCTCAAGGCGCGTGCTCCGCTGCAGCGATCCGAACAGATGCCGGTGCGCCGCGACTTCGCCTTCCTGATGGACGACGGCGTCGCCGCGCAGGACGTGATCCGCGCCGCGAAGGGGGCCGACAAGGCGCTCGTCACCGACGTGCAGGTCTTCGACCTCTATCGCGGCAAGGGCGTGCCCGAGGGCAAGGTCTCGATGGCGCTGGAAGTCACGCTTCAACCCGCCGACAGGACGCTCACCGACAAGGAGATCGAGGCGGTCGCCGCCGCCATCGTCGCATCGGTCGAGAAGGCGACCGGCGGAACGTTGCGCGGCTGATGACGGCGCCGGATCCGAAACGGCTCTCCGGCGCGGACTTCGGGGCGCAGCGCGCTTTTCTGGTCGAGGCGGTGCTGGCCGAGCCCGGCGCGCGGGCCGTGCTGTCGCGCGCCGCGGCGATGGGCCTGCCCGACTGGGCGCTGATGGCCGGCGCGATCTACAAACCGGTGTGGAACGCGCTGACCGGGCGCGATCCGGCCTTCGGAATCAATGACTATGACCTCGCCTATTGCGACCCGGATGACCTCAGCTGGGAAGGCGAGGATGTCTGGATCAAGCGCGGCGCCACGGTCTTTGCCGGTTTCCCGCGCGAGGTGGAAATCCGCAATCAGGCGCGCGTGCCGATCTGGTTTTCGAAGAAGTTCGGCGTCGAGCGCGCTCCGATCCGCACGACCGAAGAAGCGGTCTCGCAATTCGCCTCGAAATCGCACGCCATCGCCCTGCGCCTCGACGCCGGCGGCCAGCCCGAACTGATCGCGCCCTACGGGCTCGCGGAATTGTTCTCCGGCACGATCCGGCCGCTGCCCGGCATCGCCGACCCGGCGGGCTGGAACCGCAAATGCGCGGAAAACCGGGCGAACTGGCCGGAAATCGTCTTCGAGAACGCCTAGAAGGGCAGCCAGTTGCGCTGACGCGAATAGGCCAGATAGCCGACATTCGCCCCGGCGCGCAGCCCGACCCCTGAGCGGATCGGCGCGAGGGTGATGTTGTCGGCGCGCTGGTAGTTCACGCCCAGGCCGGCGACGAGATAGGCCGTGCCTTCCACGCCCGGGAAGCGCTGGTAGATCCGTTCGGGATCATTGAGATTGTAGACCAGGGTGAAGACGCGGCTGGCATTGCCGCCGGTGTCGAGACCGATCGAGGGGCCCTGCCAGTAGACCTTCTGGCGCTCGCCATTGCGCAGCGTCAGCCAGCCCTCGCCATAGCGCAGACCCACGCCCACCGCGCCGGACACTTCCTCGCCGGCGATATAGCCGACCGGGCGTCCGAGATCGGAGAAGACCCGCTCGACCACTGCCGCAGCCGCCTCGGCGGTGACGCCGAAGAAGTCCGACATCGCCTCGACGATCTCGTCCTCGGAATAGGCTTCGACCGGTTCGGAATACTGGCTGGGCTGGCCATAGTCGGTTTCCTGCGCCGTGGCGCAGGCCGTGATCGCCATGACGGCGAACGGGGCGGCGAGAAGGGCAAGAAGACGCATGGCTGAACTCCTGTCCGAATGCGGCGTCGAAATCATAGCCTTATTCGCGATTGAGGCGACAGCGCGGCGCGCAATCGCGACTTGTGTCAGGTCCTGACGTGCCGCTTGGCGGGATGCCCCCGCTCTGCTACCTCCCGCGCCATGACAACGAACCCCGCGCATATCCGCAATTTCTCCATCGTGGCGCATATCGACCACGGCAAGTCCACGCTCGCCGACCGGCTGATCCAGTTCACCGGCGGCCTGACCGAGCGTGAGATGAAGGAGCAGGTGCTCGACAACATGGATATCGAGCGCGAACGCGGCATCACGATCAAGGCCCAGACCGTGCGGCTGGAATACCCCGCAAAGGATGGCGAGACCTATGTCCTCAACCTGATCGACACGCCGGGCCATGTCGATTTCGCCTATGAGGTGTCGCGCTCGCTCTATGCCTGCGAAGGCGCGCTTCTCGTCGTCGACGCGGCGCAGGGTGTCGAGGCGCAGACCCTGGCCAATGTCTATCAGGCGATCGACGCCGATCTCGACATCGTGCCGGTGCTCAACAAGATCGACCTGCCTGCTGCCGAACCCGAACGCGTCTGCCAGCAGATCGAGGACGTGATCGGCATTGACGCCTCCGAAGCCCTGCGGATTTCCGCCAAGACCGGCGTCGGCATCCCCGACGTGCTCGAAGCGATCGTCACGCGCCTGCCCGCGCCGAAGCCCGGCGATCCGGAAGCACCGCTGAAGGCGCTCCTCGTCGACAGCTGGTACGACACCTATCTCGGCGTGATCTGCCTCGTGCGGATCATGGAAGGCACGCTCAAAAAGGGGATGAAGGTCCGCCTGATGGGCACCGGCGCGGCCTATCATGTCGATGGGGTTGGTGTCTTCCGCCCGGCCAAACAGGTGGTCGACAGTCTCGGGCCGGGCGAGATCGGCTTCCTCAACGCCTCGATCAAGCAGGTCCGCGATGCCCGGGTCGGCGACACCGTCACCGACGATCGCCGTCCGACGGGCACGCCCCTGCCGGGCTTCAAGCCGGCCGTACCGGTCGTGTTCTGCGGCCTCTTCCCGGTCGACAGCGCCGAATTCGAGGATCTGCGCGACGCGGTCGAGCGCCTTGCCCTCAACGACGCCAGCTTCTCCTTCGAGATGGAGACCTCTGCCGCGCTCGGCTTCGGCTTCCGTTGCGGCTTCCTCGGCCTGCTCCACCTTGAAGTGATCCGCGAACGGCTCGAGCGGGAATACAATGTCGATCTCATCACCACCGCCCCGTCGGTGATCTACAAGATCACGATGACGGACGGCACGGTGATCGACCTGCACAACCCCGCCGACATGCCCGACCCGGTGAAGATCAACACCATCGCCGAACCCTGGATCACCGCGACCATCTTTGTGCCGGACGAATATCTCGGCGGCGTTCTGAAGCTGTGCCAGGACCGGCGCGGCATCCAGCGCGAACTGACCTATGCCGGCTCCCGCGCCATGGTGGTCTACGAACTCCCGCTCAACGAAGTCGTGTTCGACTTCTATGACCGGCTGAAATCCATCACCAAGGGCTATGCCAGCTTCGATTATCAGTGGAAGGACTACCGCGAGGACGACCTCGTGAAGATGTCCGTGCTGGTGAATGACGAGCCGGTCGACGCCCTGTCGATGATCGTCCACCGTTCGCGCGCCGAGGCGCGCGGCCGGGGCATGTGCGAGAAGCTGAAGGATCTGATCCCGCGGCACATGTTCAAGATCCCGATCCAGGCGGCCATTGGCGGCCGGATCATCGCCCGGGAAACCCTCTCCGCGCTCCGCAAGGACGTGACCGCCAAATGCTATGGCGGCGACGCGACCCGCAAGCGCAAGCTGCTCGACAAGCAGAAGGAGGGGAAGAAGAAGATGCGCCAGTTCGGCCGCGTCGACATCCCCCAGGAAGCCTTCATCGCCGCGCTCAAGATGGACGCGGATTAGGGTTCCACATCCCCCCAGCTTAACCCGAAGCGGTCGAGATCGTCGGCCGCCTCCGGTCCCGTGACTTCGGCGATCAGGTCAAAATCGGCTGACCGGATTTTCCTTCACGCGTCCGCGCCGCGGGATTAGGCTCGGCGCGGACGGGGAGGGCAGGATGGGGCGATCCAGCGTTTGGCGGGGCTTCGGCCTGATCGCGGCGGCGGGCCTGCTGGCCGGCTGCGGCGGCCGTGACGAACCAGACCCGGCACCACAGGCCGGAAGCGGGATCGCCGTCGAAGTCACGGACCCCGCGCGCCAGCCTTGCGGCGGCTCCGCCCGGTGTACGCAGATCGCCACGGTGGCGCAGGCCCATGGCGAGCCCGCCATCGGCCTCCATTACGACCCCGGGCGCAATGACGCCGTCGTCCGCTGGAGCGCAACGCTCGCCGGTGTGATCGACTGCGCCGATGGCGGCGGGGTGCTCGGCGAATGCGTCGCCGCCTCCGATGCAGAGGATCAGTGCAAGGCTGAGTTCGACCGCCTGTCCGCGCTCGGCGGCGATGCCGCCGCCTTCGATGCGGTCTTTCTCACGCCCGGCTCACCCTGCCGGCCGGAGGAGGGCGAACCATGAAGCGCGCGCGCATCCAGATCGCCGCGGCCGCTCTCGCCTGGCTGATGGCGGCCGCTTTCGACACCCAGGTCGATTCCGAGGTGGCGTGGCATTCGATCTATCAAACCGGTCCGACCAATTCCGTCGCCGAGCACACGGTCATTTCCGACGACACGTTCGACTATCTCGACCCGTCCGGACAGCTGCGCGCCATCTTCGGCCGCAATGGCGCGGCCAGTCTGGAAATCGTCGATCTCAACGCCAGCTATTTCCGCGAACCGCTTCTGCTGGGCCTCGACCCGGTCGGCGACAATCCCGACACCGAGGCCGAGGAACGCACCCTGCCGCCGCCGGCGATGTTCGCCGGCCTGCCGGACTACAGCTACGCGCTCTATGACTGGATCAACAAGAACCGGACCTGTCCGGCTTTCGACCGGCCGCAATATGCCGACCGCTGCCATGAATTCATGGGTTGGCTGGGCGCGCTGAACTCGGTGCATTTCGGCACCCAGGCGTCCGACATGTATGCCCATCTGCACGAGAATGCGATCGAGCTCGCCCGGCGCGCCCGTGCGATGCGCGAGGCGATGACCGAGGAGGAGCAGGCCGCCTATCTGGAGGAGATCCAGGAGGCCGAGCTTCTGGCACTCGCCTATGAGGGCTATGCCCAGCATTTCCTGCAGGACCGCTGGGCGATCGGGCATATGTGGGAGCGTTGGGATTCGCCCGACACCTCGCAGGAGGATGCCGACCTCGTCGGCCATCTCGCCATCGGCGCGCTGTCGGGCATCATTCACGGCGCCGAGGCCGTGGTGACGCAGATGCCCGCGCTCGAATTCCTCCTGATGCGGGCCGATCCGCTGTCCTCGCCGCTGCCGGGACCGTCCGGAGCCGCCCAGCCGATGATGTACCGCCATGTCCGATCGGGCGGGATGAGCGATCCCATCCCCGGCATTGGCGATGAACGCTATGCCGACGCCATCGCGGGGACGTTCAGCCTGTCGCGTTACGACCCGGCCAGCCGGGACCAGACGCTCAATGTCGCCGTCCAGCTCGCCGGCCTCAGGCGCTGCGCCGGAGCAGGCTGGACCGAAGTGATCCGCGAACTCGGCACCGGACCGAATGGCGGATACGGCATCTATGACGCGCCGCTCTCGCCCGCCGCCCCGACCTTCCGGGTCGTGGAAGAGGGCGATTGCTGGAATATGTGGGCGACCAACGAGTCGATGATGACCGGCCTGCTCGGCCCCAATCCGGGACGCGCCGTCGCTCTGCTGGGCGTCGTCGATTTCGTCCTGCCCGAAACTCCCGAGATCGGCAGTTCGGACAACAATGTCGTCGCGGGGGATCGCGGCGAACTCGTCGCCTACGCCACACGGCTCTGGCTTTACGGCCGCAACAACCCCATTGGCACCGAAGTCGCGCAAGGGCAGATGACCAGCCTCACTGGCACGCTCGGCGCGGCGGTCGGCTGGGGCCGGGAATTCGACCCCAACACGCTGTGGGGGTTCGAACATGGCGGGCATTACGACCTGCCGGACTATGTGGTTCCGATCGGCCTGTCCGACGAATCCGACGGGCAGATCGTGCCGCCTCTGGACGGGAACGACATTCGCGGCCGCGACACCGAGACGCTCTACGGCTTCTTCAACGGCGCCTTCTCCGACCATTGGTGCGAGAACCGCGAAATCCTGCGCGAATTGCGCGATGATCCCACCCCGCGCAATCGCGAGCTGTGCGAGCAAATCGCCGGGCGCATCTATCAGGGCACGCACCCGTCCTATCAGGGCGGTCAGTCCCGCGAACGCGAATATGACGGCGCGCCGGTCCGCTCGATCTGTTCGATCCGGAACACGTCAGGCGTGGAATCCGAGTCTGCCGACGACCGGGACAATCCGTACTGGCTCGACCAGGGCTATGTTCCCTATTCCGGCGACACCCAGACGATCGAGCCGGTGAACACGGACAGCGAGGCGGTCGCCAACTGGTGCGCCCGCACGCCGGTTCTGGACCTGTTCGAGATGCCCGAACGCCGCGATGCGAACATCGCCGCACTGGTTGATCGGGACGACAACATGCTCGAAATGGCGGGCCGTGATCTCGGCGAGAGGGAAGGCCTGCTTTTCGCGGTCGATCCGGTGACCGGCCTGATCATCCAGCTCGATTCCATCCTGTCCTGGTCCGACACAAGGATCGAGGCGGACATCTCCGGTGCCGATCTCGAAACCGACCGCGACTACCGGATTATCCTCAGACCGGCGGCCGATCCGGCCTCATTCGACCGGGTCGAAATGCCCGGCCTCTATCATTTCCGGATCGAGGAGACGCCGGAGTTCGAAGTCGTGCGCCTCGATCTCGGCGGCGCGTCGGCTTGCGGAGAGACCGTGCCGGACTTCGAGATCGTGGATATGGGGGCCTTTTTCGAGGCAGGCGGGTCGCCCTCTGCCCTGCCGGAATGGGCCGACCGGTATGCGGAGGATGTGGCTCCGCTGCGCGACTGGCTCGATGCCGAGGCGGCCTGCATGCGCGATCTGCGGACGCGCGGCCTGCCCGTCATGCGCGCGGCTCAGGACAATGTCATATCCTATGTCGTGGCCCGTCAGGGCCGCTACTACACGCTCAGTCCGGTCCGTCCCGCACTGGCGGTTTCGACACTCATCGGGCCGGACAGCGATTATTATTCGACCTATATCACCCAGGTCGAAACCCTGTCGGACTGGCTGGGACGGGCCGAAAACGTCGTCCGCGCCTGGGCGCTCGCCTATTCGGCCGACACGCCCTATCAGCGCAACTCCCTAGACACCCGTGACCTGCTTGCGGCGGCCCGCTCGCCCGAAGCCGCCCTGGCCGCGGGGTTCAGCGAAATCCAGATGCCCGCCGGAGTGTCCGACCCGGCAGAAAGGGCCCGGATTCTCGACATGATGCGCCGGCCGACCGCCTTCATGGTCAATTTCGAGCTCAGCGCGATCGGCAACGATACGCTGGAAGGGTCCCGCAATACGCTGGCGGGCCTGCCGGCCTGGACCCAGGTCCAGCACACGCTGGTCCGGTCGGCCCTGCCGGATCTCGATGCGGCCATCGCCGGACTGCGGGCGCAGACCGCCGCGTCGCTGGACGAATTCCTGTCCGAAGCCGAGCAGGTTTACTGCGATGAACAGCCCGACGGTACCTGCAATGTCCTTGATGCCGCTCCCTATCTCGACACGCGAACCTATGACGCGGTGAGCCATTCCATCGGGGAGATGTTGGGCGGACCGCTCGGTGATATCGGGATTGCGATGCCGGCGCTCAACATCCACACCAATATGGGCGGGTCCGGGCTCGGGGAATTCTTCCGCGTCTGGCCAAGACCGGAGTCGATGCAGGCGGCCGCCCGCTATTCGGTCGCGTCCTCGGGTCCTGCCCTCGAAACCCGCCGCGAGTGAGCTATATCCTGACCCGAAACCAATCCGGAGACACCCATGTTCCGCCAGCTTCTTGCCGCCACCGCCTTCACCGCCGTGATGGCGGCCCCCGCCGCTGCCGAGCTTCAGCCCGGCGAGGCCGCACCCGACTTCACCGTCGAGGGCTTTCAGGCCGGTGAGCCGGCCAGCTTCCACCTGACCGAGGCGCTGGCCGAAGGCCCGGTCGTGCTTTTCTTCTTCCCGGCTGCGTACACCTCGGGCTGCGAAGCGCAGGCGGCGAGCTTTGCCGAATCCATCGCCGAGTTCGAGGCGCTGGGCGCCCGGGTCATCGGGGTGACGGCGGGCAATACCGACCGGCTCGCCGAATTTTCGACCCAGCATTGCGCCTCGGCCTTCCCCGTCTTCGCCGTGGCCGATGGCATGATCGGCGACTACGAAGCCGGCTGGTTGCTGCGTCCGGGTTGGACCAGCCGCACCACCTATGTGATCGGCACCGACCAGACCATCGCCATGACCTATACCGAGATGAGTCCGTATGAGCATGTCGACCGCTCGCTGACGGCGCTGCGCGAAATGCAGGGTGGCACCGACGAATAGGACGCATCGAGCCGGACGCCTGAGGCGGCATCCGCCCCTTATCCTCGCGCCGTAACCCGTTTAAGACGGGAGCATGAACGCGCCGCTCTCCAGCCAGGAAGTCGCGGCCGGCTTCGCCGCCGGTCCGCGCTATTTCCCGCATTCGCTGGACATCGCCGCGCGCCGCGTTCTGATGCTCGACCTGCCGGCCGACACCTATCTCGCCGAGAGCTTTCTCGACGACCGGCTGTTCCAGGCCGGGCCGCGTGGCGGCTGGCTCGGCGAGGATGATTTCCTCGCCATGGCCGGGCAGCTTCCCGCCCCCACCGACGCGCCGGGCTTCATCTTCCATGTCGGCCATTGCGGCTCGACACTGGTTTCCCGCCTGCTGGCGGCGGGCGGCGGGTTCCCGGTCCGCGAGCCGGTCCCGCTGCGCGTGCTGGCCGACGCGCGATGCGAGGCGGGCAAGCCGTGGGATCCGCTTGGCGACGACCGCTTCCGCGCCCTTATCGATGCCTTCGGGCGCAGCTGGGCTCGCCGCCCGGACGGTATGTCCCGCGCCATCGTGAAGGCGACCAGCCTGTCGAGCGGTCTGGCGCCCGACCTGATGGCGGCCGCGCCGGGTTCGAAGGTGCTCGCCCTGCGCATTCCGCTGGCGGCCTGGCTCGCCGCCCTGCTCGCCCCGGAAACCCCGTCCGCCGACCTGATGCGCGGTGCGCGCGTGCGCCTGTCGCGGCTGACCGCCCTGTGCGGCGGCGATCCCGGCGTCCGGCTGCACGCCCTGTCGCCGGGCGAGCTGGCTGCGGTCAGCTGGTTGACCGAAGCGGCAACCCTCGCCGGCCTGCACCGCGCCGAGCCGGACCGCGTGATGGCGCTCGATTTCGAGGATTTCCTGAAGCAGCCGGCCGGCAGGCTGCACGACATGGCCCGTCACTTCGGTCTTGCCCTGTCACGCGAGGACGCGGGGGCCGCGATCGCCTCGCCGGTCATGTCACGCTATTCGAAAGCCCCCGATCAGGGCTTCACGGCGCACGATCGTGCCGCGATGCAGGCTGAAAGCGCCGCGCGCAATGCGGGCGAAATCGCGAAAGGGCTCACCCTCGTGGAGGGATTGGTCGGCCGGTACGAGGGACTGACCGGGGTGTCGGACTGGCTGTGAAATCCTCCCTCTCCCCACGGGGGAGAGGGCCGGGGTGAGGGGTGATTATAAGAAGACCCCTCATCCGGCCTTTCAGGCCACCTTCTCCCCCCAAGGGGAGAAGGACACGCTAGCGCAGCCAGAGCCGTTTCAGATTCTGCTGCACGAATTCCAGCCGGTTGCGGTTCTCCCAGCTCAATTTGTCCGCCTCGTAGGCATAGACCTCGCCCAGTTCGTAGAGGATTTCGCGCAGGAGGCTGTCGGGCAGGCGCGACTGGATGAAGGTGATGGCGACGAGGCGTTCGCCCTTCGTCACCTCCTTAACCTGGTGATAGGTCGTGGACGGATAGACGATCGCGTCGCCCGGCTGGCCCTTGTACATCATCGTCCGGTTGCCGAGCCGCGATTCCAGTTCGCCGCCCTCATAGCTGTCCGGATCGTTCAGGAAGACGGTGCAGGACAGATCGGTGCGGATGCGCTGATTGCCGACGATGATCTCGCCGGCATCGATATGCTCGCCATAGTGCTGGCCGGGACCGTACTTGGTCAGCAGCGGCGGTGCGATCATCTGCGGCAGCGCGAAATCCTCGAATTCGCGGCTGCGGCGGAAGGCCTGGAAGACGATGCTAGACGCCTCGGACGAGTCCGAGGTCGACTGGTCGGCCTGCAGATTCTGCTTCACCGTCGTATGCGGATTGGTCGCCTTGCCATCGACGAAGCGGACCCGCGCGGCGATCTCCTGCAGGCGCTGCACCTCGCCGGGATCGAGCAGTTTCTCGATGGTCAGGAACATGGCCCGCCTCCTCCGTTTCGCCGGTCACGATAGGGCGGAAGGGGCCTGTCAGGAAAGCCGTGTATCAGGCCGCCGGATCGAGCACGCCGCCAACGCCGGGATTGACCCGGAACCAGCCCGCCAGGCTCCAGCGCTCGCGCGCGGCGGGGCGCACTTCGTGGGGGATGCGCTCCGACAGCATCACCACCAGCGTGCCGGGCCGGGGCGCGATCAGCGCAACCGGCTCGCCCATGTCGTCCGGGTTTGTCCACATCGCCAGCTCGCCGCCATCGCCGTCTTCCCAGCGCTCGTTGAGATAGGCGACGACGCTGACCACGCGCGACTTCACACCGCCGGCGAAGGCGTCGAGATGGCGGCGATAGAAGCCGCCTTGCGGGTAGTGCGCGAAATGGCTTTCGAACTCGAACAGGCCCAGGAAGAGCTCCCGGTTCAGTGTCTGGCGCAGCGCCTCGGCCCCGTCCAGCAGGCGCCGCTCGGCGGCGTCCTGACCGTCGAGCCAGGCGATCTCCGCCCGGCGGATGCGCGGCGCCCCGGTCAGCCTGTCGCCGCGTCCGACCCGTCCCGCGTCGAACGCGTCGCGGGCATGGAGCGTCTGCGCCCGGGCCCGCAGCGCGGCCACAAGTTCGGCGTCCAGCGCGTGCTCGGCCGCCGCCCAGCCGCGCTCGGCCAGCCCCTCGACGAGCGCGGCTTCGAGATTGGCCCCGAACAGCGGGCGGGGCAGAATTTCGGCGGGCGCAGGCATTGTCAGGGGCATCCGGGCAGGGGTGCGCGCCTTTACGCCCGGATCGCCGGGGGTGCAATCACAAAACCTGCCGCTAGCCACCACCCCCTCCCCCTGCTAACGATTTCGCAGATGCAGCATGCCGAACGGATTCCCCGCATGAAGGCGCTTCTCGTCGAGAATATCCACCCCGAGGCCGATACCGCCTTCGCCCGCAATGGCGCGGTCGAGATCGAGCGCATCGACCATGCCGTCGAGACCGGCGAGCTGATCGGCCGGCTGAAGGGTGTGCATCTTCTGGGGATCCGCTCGCGGACCCGGATCACCCGCGAGGTGCTCGACGCCGCGCCGGACCTGATTGCCATAGGCTGCTTCTGTATCGGCACCAACCAGGTCGATCTCGAGGCCGCCGCGGAGAAGGGCGTCTACGTCTTCAACGCGCCCTTCGCCAACACCCGTTCGGTCGCCGAGCTGACTCTCGCTTCTGCGGTCATGCTGATGCGCGGCATTCCGGCGAAGTCGAACGCCATCCGCCGCGGCGAATGGCACAAGAGTGCCAAGGGCGCGCACGAGGTGCGCGGCAAGAAGCTCGGCATCATCGGCTACGGCAATATCGGCTCGCAGCTCTCTGTCCTCGCGTCGGGACACGGCATGCATGTCTATTTCTACGACGTCGAGCCCAAGCTCGCCCATGGCAATGCGCGGCCGATGAATTCCGTCGAGGACGTGCTCGACATCGCCGACGTGGTCACGCTTCACGTGCCGTCAACGCCGCAGACGCGGGGCATGATCGGCGCCGAACAGCTCCGGCGGATGAAGAAGGGCAGCTTTCTGATCAATCAGGCGCGCGGCGACCTCGTCGATATCGACGCCATCGCTGCGGCGATGCGGTCAGGTCATATCGCCGGTGCGGCGGTCGATGTCTTCCCCAAGGAGCCGGCCTCGAAGGACGAATTGTTCGAAAGCCCGTTGCTCGCCTTCGAGAATGTGCTGCTCACCCCGCATATCGGCGGTTCGACCGAGGAGGCGCAGGCCGCCATCGGCCTCGATGCCGGGATCAAGCTGGCGCGCTATGCTTTCGAAGGCGGTAGCGCCAAGGCGGTGAATTTGCCGGAACTCGAACCGGGCCTGCTGGCTGAGGGCCGCACCCGTCTCGTCTCGATCCACCGCAATCAGCCGGGTTATCTGTCGCGTCTCAACGAAGCCGCCAGTGCGATGGGGCTGAACATCGCCTCGCAATACCTGAACACGGCCGGGGCCTATGGCTATGCCACCGCCGACCTCGAGGGTGATGTGCCCGGCGATCTGCTCGAGAAGATCGAGGCGATGGACGGCACGATCCGCGCCCGCATCCTGACCCGCTAGGCGAGCAGCGCTGCGCGCAGGTCTGAGACCGTATCGGCGAACTCCGGCGCGCGTTCGGCCACGCTGCTGCGCGTTACCACGCCGCCGAACCCGATGAAGCGCTGCGCCGCCCCCGCTTCGAAGGCTTCAAGGTCGGTGATGCCGTCGCCGACCATAACGGTCTCGCGAACCTCGCCGGCGTGGGACAGCGCGCGCAGAACCACGGCCTTGCCGCCATTGTCGGACAGCGGATTGGCCGGATCGAACCCGGACACCGCCTCGCCGTCCCACGTGAAACGGTTGGTCCGGCACATCGCTTCGGCGAAGCCCAGATCGCGCAAGGCCAGCCTGAGCAGGTCGTGAAACCCGCCAGATACCGCCGCGACCTTGTCGCCCCGTGCTTTCAGCTCCGCCACGAGCTCCGCCATGCCCGGTGTCAGATACTGTTGCAGCGCAACGGCGATCCTGGCCACGTCGAGCCGTGTCAGCCGGGCGAGGTCGAGCCGCGCCGCGATCGAGGCGCGAAGGCTCATCGTCCCGCCCATGCCCGCTGCGGTGATGGCTTCGAGCCGTTCGCGCGCCGCCGGGCCGAGCTTTTCAGACAGGGCGAAGTCGAGGCTCTCGACCCTCAACAGGGTTGAATCGACATCGAAGCAGACGAGGCGGGTCATGCCGCCACGCTAGCGCCTCCGTTGGCAAACGCCACTAGGACGAGCTGACGCCGAGCCCGATCGGGCAGACGACTCCGGTGCCGCCGAGCCCGCAATACCCGCCGGGATTCTTGGCGAGATATTGCTGGTGATAATCCTCGGCGAAATAGAAGGGGCCGGCCTTCGCGATCTCGGTCGTCACGCCGCCGCGTCCGGCGGCTTTCAGTGCCGCGTCATAGGCCTGGGCCGAGGCCTCGGCCTCGATGCGCTGATCCTCGCTCATCCAGTAGATGGCGGAGCGGTATTGCGTACCGACATCGCCTCCCTGGCGCATGCCCTGGGTCGGGTCGTGATTCTCCCAGAACAGCTTCAGCAGCGTGCCATAGGAGATGACGCTCGGGTCGAACACGATGCGCACGACCTCGGCATGCCCGGTCGCGCCCGTGCACGTCTCTTCATAGGTCGGGTTGGGGGTGATCCCGCCGGCATAGCCGACGCTGGTCGACCACACGCCATCCTCGGTCCAGAACAACCGTTCCGCGCCCCAGAAGCAGCCGAGGCCGAACACCGCGACCTCATGGCCCGGCGGCACGTCCTTCAGCGCGTGTCCATTGACGAAATGACGGCCCTCCAGCGGCAGCGGCGTCTCGCGGCCCTTCAGCGCCTCGGACGCCGGGACCAGCTCGCTTTTCCACGTCTTGTCGAACCATGCCATGTCTGTCTCCTCGCTCGGGACCGGTCAGGCGCATCATATGGCCCGCCCCGGGCATTCCGGAAAGAGGCCATCGCGCAGCCGTGACTGCGCCGTGATCGCGGCCTCACCGCCCGCCCTGCTTGACCGCAAGCCGCCCATGGATATGGTGCGCGCCCATTGCGCTGGTGAGGTGGCCGAGTGGTCGAAGGCGCACGCCTGGAACGCGTGTAGACGGGCAACCGTCTCGAGGGTTCGAATCCCTCTCTCACCGCCAGCATTTTTCTTCTTTTAATTTAATAACTTAGAGCGTTTTCATTGCCCCCGTCATTTCGGGGGTTAGCAGGGATTCTTGTGAAGCGAGACCGGGCTAACTGGCTGGTTTCCCTGCATTTTGCGCGCGTTGTCTCTGTTCGCGGTTTTGCACAGATCGGTTAGGCGCAGTTTTCCCTGTAATTGGTGATTTGCAGGGAAGATCGGGCAATTTGGGCCACGATATCCGAATTACGCCAGATATTACCGCGTCATTTCGGGGGTTTAGCGTGCAATTCCCTGCGCTCAATAACAGGGAAAAGCCATTCCCTGTTACGCCAATTAACAGGGAATATTTAATCACCGAACAGGGATCATTTCCTGAAGTTTGCGGGTGTAAACCCGAGTGCCATATCTTGTGCTTTCCATCCCAAGGGGATGGGATGGGCCAGGAGGTATTGCACGGAGAGCTCGGGCGGCTGACGGCCATCAAGAATGGCAGCGGTAATCTTCGGTGAGAGGAAGGCCAGTCGAATGCGCAGCCGCACCGGACTATCGGTCCAGCCATGGCGGCGACCGATCGCGGCCAGCGAGACACCCTTGCGGACCTCGGCCAGCCATTGATGGGCACGCGCGATGGTTTTGATGAGGGTCTGGTCAGGTTCGCGTTCAAACTGGCCGGTGATGATCTTGAACTCGACGCCGCGCCGGCGGACCGCAAAACCGGAGCGGATCTGTAGTGCCTCCTCATTGAGGGCATCGGGGCTCACATCGATAGCCTTTGCCAGCGCATCGCGATCGAGCTCGATTGCCAGTGTATTGGCCGAAACCGTGATGGTGTTGGGCAGGGCGCGCAGGAGAGTCTCGTCGCGTTTGAGCAATCGGGCATGGAGTTCGCGCACCTGGCGCTGGACCTGGTAGAGCGCGATCGCGTCCGGCTCCCTGAGAAGTTGATCGCCGTGCTTGGCCAGGTGGGCCGCGATGGCGTTCGAGACCGCGCGTTCAAGCTTGAGGGCCGGGAGACGCCATCCCGACGGGTCTTTGCTTTGTGCTTGCATCAACCGGCGAGAGACATAGTAGCGGATGCGTTTCGACCCGGCTTTCGATGAGGATTTGGTGTGGCTGGGGGTGAGCCGATCGCCGGTCTCGTCATAGAGCTTTCCTGCGAGCGGTGAGCGTTCATGAGGCTCACGCAGTTTCCCGGTAGTGGAGTCGCGCACGCGCGGTTTGGCGGCATGGGCCTGGAGCTTGGCCTGGACGCGCTGCCAGAGTGCATCATCGATGATGGCCGCGTGCTGGCCGTCATAGATTTCGGCCTTGTGCTTGATCCTGCCCGCATAGATGGGATTGGTGAGGATGAAGTGGATTTGTCCGTGGCCGAGCGGTTGACCGCCATAGGCCTGCCCGGACTTGAACTGCCGGGTCTTGGCACGAATGCCGACCGCTTCAGCTTTTGCCGTGACCGTGCGCAGGCATTCATGGCGATCATAGAGGCGATAGATCTTGGCGATGTGTGCGGCCTCGGCCTCGTTGATGACGAGGCCCCGCTTGGCCGGGTCCGGATCGACGTCATATCCCAGCGGCACCATGCCGCCCATCCACATCCCCTTCTTCTTGGAAGCCGCGATCTTGTCGCGAATGCGCTCGCCGGTGACCTCGCGCTCAAACTGGGCAAAGGACAAGAGGACATTCAAGGTCAGCCGCCCCATCGAGGTCGAGGTATTGAACGCCTGCGTGACCGAGACGAAGGAGCAGCTTGCCGCATCGAGCCGGTCCACCAGCTTGGCAAAGTCAGAGAGCGAGCGTGTCAGACGGTCGATCTTGTAGACCACGATCATGTCGATGCGGCCGGCCTCGATATCCCCGATCAGGCGCTGGACGCCGGGGCGCTCCATCGTGCCGCCTGATATGCCGCCGTCATCATAGCGCTCAGGGATAAGTTTCCAGCCCTTACCCTTCTGGCTGGCGACATAGGCCGCGCAGGCCTCGAACTGGGCATCGAGGGAGTTGAAGTCCTGGTCCAGGCCTTCTTCAGACGACTTGCGCGTATAGACAGCGCAGCGAATGACGGGCCTTCGTGCTTGCGAGCAGATCGTCATGGCGCAGCCTTGCGCGCTGTCAGTCCGAAAAATCTAGGCCCTGACCAGTGCGTTCCTGTGATTGCCTTGGCCACGCTGGAGAGCGTCTTGTATCGGGTGTCGCGATAGACAAAGCCGGTCTCGGTCACATCGACGCGGTGGGTGATCCCGTTCCAGTCGCGAACGAGCTGGCTGCCAGGTTTGAGGCGCGGGGCAGTGGGCTTTGGCGTGTCCCCGCGTGCAGCTGCCACCAGGCGGTTTTCCAGCCGTGCCCCCAGCCCGCCCGACGCGCGCACCTGCAGGTCGTAGGCCAGGAGCCGGGCCAGCAAGGGCTGGCTCATCCCGTAGGGCGGTCTCATGCCAAACTCCTCAGCCCACCGGTCGGCCAGGTCGCTTCGGGATCGATTGAGCAGGGCTTCGAGATCGATATCCGGGGGTTTGCGCCTTGCCATCACGCAGACTCGTTCGCTGACTCCAGCGTGTAGCGCGAGGTCCGGCTTCCGTCCTCGGGCGGGAGCCTGGTGATCGTCATGCCGTCTTTCTTCAAGCCCGTCAGGGCGGCGCGTGTGGTATGGGGCAGCCAGCCCAGCGTTTCGGCCAGGGCCGGCACCGTGACACCGCCCTTCGCGCTCAAAAGCGCGATCAGGCGGGCTTTCTTGGTTTTGGGCTGTGACTCGATGCATTTCGGTTCTGGCTTGGCGGCGGGTTTTGGCGCCGGCTCAAGGGCAGCCAGGCCGATCTCGGTGATGCGCACCGACTTGGCCTTGCGGGTGATGAAGCCGGTTTGGGCGAGGGCTTTGAGGTCGCCCTCGATCGCGGCCGGGTCGGCGTCGCTGTCAGCCAGCGCGCTGGCGGGCATGGGTCCGCCTGCGGTTTTGAGGGTTTCAAGGATGGAAAGCTGGGATTTGGAAAGTCTGGTCATGTCTGTCTCCGGTGCAGTGCGGCCAGGAATTGCGGGCCGTGGTTACACCGAGACAAGCCCGAAAGAGTTCGGGCGCGTGTCGTCATGCATGCTCGGGTCGAACGCGAAGTCCAGTCTTTAAATGCGGTACGGAGGTGAGAAAGCCCCACTTGGGCGGCTGGCCGCCCACGTTGAACAAAAATATGCGCCTGTGATATTGCTGTGTCCTGTCGCGCCATTTCCTGCGGTCTAAGCGGCCTGGCTATCCCAGGCCCAAGATACCCCCGACATCGTCATCATCATCGACCTCGTCAGGGTCATCGCCACGGTCGCCATCATCATCGCCAGGCATGTCGCTATTCGGCTCTTCGGTGATGTCTGCCGACCCTGAATCTTTAGCCTCCTCGGGCAAATAGCCCGGCCAAGATTCCCGGGTGACCGTGTTTTCTTCCTTGGAGTAATGGATCCGTTCGCCAGGCTTCTTATAGCACTCTTCTTCTGGAATTCTGGCGTGTACCAACTCGATGACGAGGGGTTTCGGATTATGCTCAATTGTCGCAATTCGCTCGATTTCGGCTTGATGCTGATTGGTCAGCTGATGAACTTTCTCAAAGGCTTTCGGGTCCCCCTTGAGCGCCTTTTCCATCAATCGACGCGCGATCATCTCTTCGCCCGTCATCGAGACCACTTCACCATTGACCCGCGCCGAATACTGCTCACGCATCAGCCTTGAGACCTGGCCGGCAACCGTAGATGCCAGTTTCTTGGGTCGGCCGCGAGGATTGCCGCTCTGCCCCTTCTTGAACCGGGTCGACTTGGGCGGCTTGCCATAGCCGACCTCGTAATCGTCTTCTGAGCTATCCGACATCACAGCGCCTCCTCGGCTGGCTCGCGCATGGCATCCACGCCCCACTCATGGCGCATCTCCCTGACCACGCTGAACGTCTCGCCGCTACCTTCAAGAGTGGCCGATAGACCCGTAGCCTCTTCAAAACGCCGGATGATCAGGTCACAATATCGCGCATCCAGCTCGATGAGCCGTGCCGACCGCCCACAACCTTCAGCCGCCAGCAGTGTCGAGCCTGATCCCCCAAAGGGATCGAGCACGAAACCATCGACACGCGTCACGTCCTTGATCGCGTCAGCCACCATGGCTGTCGGCTTGACCGTCGGGTGCATGGCCAGCTCCTTGCGTTGACGCGCCATGCCCGGATAGTCCCATACATTGGTGCGGTTGCGGCCAAAGCGGCCCAGCTGGATGTTATTGGTGTGCTTTGCGCCACGCTTTGCAAAGACAGCGACCATCTCGTGCTTGGATCGGTAGAGTGAGCCCATCCCGCCCACGTCCTTGTTCCAGACGCAGATGTTCTTCAGCGTGCCGATCTCGGCCTCACCGGCCTTGACCAGGTCACAGATGTGCCGCCAGTCCATGCAGGCAAAGACAATCGCGCCGGGTTTTACAAAAGCGCTGACCTGCGCGGAAATCGCCGACAGGAAGTTCCTGAATTCAGCGTCGGACATTTCACCCGACGCCATGACGAACTCGTCATGCGTCTTCTTGCCGAGCCCACTGACATGGCCGGCGATCGGCACATTGTAAGGTGGGTCCGTAAAGCAGGCATCGGCCAGCTCACCGCCCAACAGCATCTCATAGCTTGCCGCCTCCAGCGCGTCGCCGCAGACTAGGCGGTGACGCCCCAGACGCCAGACATCGCCGAGCTCGGAAACGGCTGGCCCATCTTCTGGCTCAGGCAGGCTTTCAGGGTCAGTCGAGTGAGCTTCGCCGACCATCAGCACATCGATCTCGCCGGTCTCAAAACCTATCGACTCGAGTTCGAACTCGAGATCCATTTCGATCAGAGCGCCGATTTCCAGGCGCAATAGATCCTCATCCCAGCCCGCCGTTTCAGCCAGGCGATTATCCGCGATGACGTAAGCTCGCTGCTGCGCCTCGCTCATGCCGGAAAGCCGCATGACAGGAACTTCGCCGAGACCCAGGGATCTCGCTGCTTCCAGCCGGCCATGCCCGGCAATGATTTCCAGGTCGTCGCTGACCAGGATCGGGTTCGTCCAGCCAAAGGTCCGGATACTTGCAGCCACCTGCTCGATCTGACGCTTCGAGTGCGTGCGCGGGTTGTTGACATAAGGCTTGAGTGCGGAGACCGGGACGGTCTCCACGCGTAGGTCTCGGATGGAGGCGGTCATGACGCGCCTCCAAAGACCGGCAAGATTCCGCGTGCGACAGCGTCGGCTGCATAGTCAACAAACTCCGGCTCACAAGCATAGTAGGTGAGCCCACTTACTGGGTTTGCGATGCAGTAGATCCAGAACTTTGTTCGCTTCGCCTTGCGATGATCGTCGATATCCATCAGGCGACTTGCGAAATGGATACGACCCGGCAGCAGTGCCGGGGGATTGAAATTGGGCATTTCCGCCTCCTTTTCGATTAAAGAAGGCCGTTAGATGAAGCTCCTGCGCCCGCGTTTTCAGCGAAATAAGTGTACCGGGCAGTGATATAAGTGCGCTTTTCAGGCGTTTTTACGTTTTCTCACAAAATCCCGAATCGCCAGGCGCGTTCGCGATTGGCTATGTTTGGACGTTAGTGTGATGACGATTTCAGTAACCCACCTGCCGCTTTTTGATGTGGCGTGAGAGCTGTATTCGCCACCTTCCTCATTCCAGCTTGTCACCAGCTCGCCCGTGAACTGCTCCCAAAGCTTGCACAGCTCTTCGACCGCCCAGGGCAGGGTCGCATCGCGCTGCCGACTGAGTTTCTTGCCAGGACTTCCAAATCTATCCTTGGGCGGGGTGTTGAGGTGATCTATGGCGCGCCTTGCCGCTTCTCTAAGCGATGTTTCGTGCACCTCGCCTGTGGCCAGGGCATCGACGAGGCTCGGGGCTCTTTTCTGTTCCGGCACGTCCATCATCAAGAGCTGGTTGTGAACCGCCTCCTGGGCCCGACCATTGAGCCGTGCGACAAGCCCGCAATCGACGGTCGGTTGGTCAAGCAGGGTTTCGAGCGCTTTGGTAGCCTGGCGGATTGTGAAGGAACGCGCGCCGCGCCGATGACCGCATCGAAGTGACGTGCCGATTTCAGTCAGCTCAAGTCGCAATTGCTCGCGGTCGATTGGCACCAGCGATGGCTCTATCATGTTCAGCCAGCGATCGAGATCGTCATCACAAAACTCGACCGGCTCGAAATCAGCAAAGCCGTCATCATCCCAGGCCTCATCAATATTTCTGGGCATGCCCTTGTTCCGCGTTCCCGTAACTCAACGAACGCGCACCACCGCAAATCAGCTATGCACGGTCAACTATTGTTTGCGCGGCCCGGATGAGGATGAGTGCGTCTTCGACAAGTTGGATCAACGGAGAAATCGTGTCCGGCAGTGACCCGGCTTGATGGTTACCGGCCAGCGTCGCCGCGTCTTCAAGAACGCCTGTGATTTGTGCCATCAGGTGATGGAAAAACTCGGCGCTGTCCTCGTCCGCCATCACGCGTCAAACACAGCAGTGAGGGCATCAGCGACCGCGGCCATGTCATTCTGGCGGTAGGGCGCGTAGCGGTCCTTGCTGTTGGCGCGGGGATTGGGTGTGAGTGACATCTTTTTGGCACGTAGGTTTGAGACGGCGGGCACTTCGCGCGAGGCGATCAACCACGCTACCTCAAGCTGAGCAGTGTGGCCGTCGATTGCAACGCACAGCAGAAAGAGCCGGGCATCGTCGCGCCACGTCGTCCGCCCTACGTCATACTGCACCGTCTGCGGGCGGGCCTCGCTTAAGAAAGTCCAACTCTTGATCTGCAGACCAAGCGATTGGTGCGTGAGTTTGTCATGCACCATCACGTCGATCCCATCGTCATCGACCAACGGCACATAGCTCGACAGACGTCCGCCCGATGCCAGCATGAGCTGACAGGCGACCATGATCTCGGCAGCCGTGCCTAGCTGGCCCGATGTCGGGCGGTTGAAGGTAAGGGCGGACGCCATGGCTCCACACAAGGCGTGGGCACCGGTCAAAGTCAACGAGAAAAGAGACTCATAGTCTGTAGTCCAAAAGTCTGCACCGGTGTCGGCTTGCGCCATGGATATCCGCCAGCGCCTTGCCGAAAATATGCGCGCGATCAGGCGCGAAAAAGGCTGGTCACAAGAAGAACTCGCCGATCGTGCTGGCGTGCACCGCACTTACATCTCAGGCGTTGAACGCTGTGTACGCAATCCGACGATCACAATCGTCGGCCGGATCGCCGGTGCGCTAGGTGTCAAGGTGGGGGAGATGGTGGATTGAGAGCAGCTTTGGTGTACGTGGAAATTGACCTGCAACCCTGTCATCCCTCGTTTATTTCGAGAGCATCGTATCTGCTCGGATTGCCGGCGGTTGGGGGCAAAGGCGCATAATTTCCACTATGTGATCCGTCGGATCGAGAACCGCGTCCTCCGCTTCCGCTCCTCTCCCAGCCCAGGGAAACATAGCGGAAAACTCCAGCTTCAAACGATCCCGTTTGCAGGGGTAGAGCAAGGGTGTGCGGCGGCGTGACGCGTTGGCGTCCAGATGTTGCTATGGTAGCGTTTGATGATGCTTGAGGAAACGTGAAGCCTTTGTCGATTTGCTGTTCCGCCAGAAGTCTGGTCATCTCGATGATCACGATGCTTGTCCTAGCCGTGGCCCCGGCGGGTATGTTCGCGGATACAGCTGCGGCGGCGCCTCGCGCGGCATCGATTGCGCGTGCCGTTGAACCCGATCCCTGTCACGATGAAATGCGCGGCGAGATGGAGTCCGCGAATACTGACCCGACTGCTTTGTGCGACGAGGCTGACGCGTGTTGCGACACTTGTCAGATGGCAGACTGCATCACCGCACCGGTGGCACCGGGTTTTTCCCTTCCTGCCGTGACATTCCTCACTTGGAACCGGAGCGACAGCGCGGCGCCTGACCGACCAGTTCACACGCGGCCATTTTCAATCTCTCTGACAATTCCAAAACGTCCTCCCCGGATCTGAAAGGTCTTCCGGTCCCGCGCCGGCATTCCTGATTCAGACTCCGAGGAGAGACCCAAATGCCATTTTCATTCCTGCTGGCGGCCGTTCTCGGCGCCAGCCTGACGCCTCCGGCCACCGATCCACTCGGTCTGGCCGAGGCGGTCCATATCGCTCAAAGCCAGGACGATCCGTCGTCTGCGCAGTTCGGCGCGATGGCCGAATCGCAGCGCCACCGCGGCGCAGCGGCCACCGTGTTTCCCGATCCGACCCTGGGCGCCGCGATCACCGGTCTGCCGCTCGCCACGCTCGACCCTGACGGCGAGCCGATGACGCAGCTGCGGCTGTCTGTCCGGCAAATGTTCCCGCGCGGGGATACGCTGCGACTCTCGAGTCAGGAAGCGCTCGCCCAGGCCGCGGCGGACGAGGCCCGGCAGGACCTTGCCGAACGCGAGATTGTCAGGGACGTGCGGCTGGCCTGGCTTGAGAGTCACTATTGGGACCGGGCCGAACACCTGACGAGACTGAGGATCGATACCGTTGCCGAACTGACCGGAGTGGCCCTGTCCGCCTATTCGGCCGGGCAGCAGAACGGCCATGACGTTATCCGTTCCGAACTCGAATCGCTGGTGCTGGAGAACCGGTTGCACGAAATTGCGCGTCATCGCGAAACCGCACTCGCCGAACTCGAACGCTATGTCGGACCGGGCGCAGCACGGCGCCCGATCGCGCCGCAGTCGCCACGCCTGCCTCACATCGCCGAGGTCGACCGGCTGGAATCCGGGCTAACTCGCCATCCCGCTGTGGCGATCGCCGATGCGGCGATCCGCCAGCGCGAAGTTCGTGTCGACCTGGCGCTGCAGGAATACCGGCCGGCGTGGGCAGTCGAAGCCGGGTATGGTCTGAGGGGAGGACGATCTGATGTCGCCTCGATCGGCGTCAGCGTCGAAATGCCCCTTTTCGAAAGGCGGCGGCAGGACGAGGGCGTTGCGGCGGCCCACGACGAGGTCGCCGCCGGTGAATTGGCGCGCCAGGCCTTGCTTCTGGACATGCGCCGCTCGCTCGTGATCGAGGTCTCGCGGCTGGATCGCCTCACCGAACAGGAAACGCACCAGCGCGATGCTGTTCTTCCTGCGGCCCGCGACACCCGCGAGGCGGTGCTGGTGGCCTACCAGAACGATGTGGCGGACTTCCCGGAGCTCGTTCGGGCCGAACTGGCCCTCCTTGATGCCGAGCTCGCGTTGCAGCGGCTTGAGACCGACCGGAACGCAGCCACAGCGCGGATCCTGTTTCTCGCGGGAGATGTGCAATGAAACTGTCTTACAGCCATTGGGCAATGATCGCCGTCGGTATCGTGCTGACCGGAGCGATAATCGCGTTCGGCATGCTGCGGACACCAAGCAGCGAGTCCTCCGGAGGCACTGCGTCCTCCGATCCGGAAATCCTCTACTGGGTCGCTCCCATGGACCCGACTTACCGGCGCGACGAACCTGGACTGTCGCCGATGGGGATGGAACTCGTCCCGGTCTATGCCGAGGACGAGGCGGCGACCGAAGCCGGGTTACGCATCGATCCGGCGGCGGCCAACAATATCGGCGTCCGGACCGCAAGGGTGCAGCGAACCGATTTCCGCGAAACCGTCCGTGCGGTGGGATATGTCACCGCCGTGGACGATCTTGCGTCCTCGGTCAGCGTGCGGGCCGAAGGCTGGATCGAGTCGCTGCCCGTCGCCGCGGCAGGCGACCGGGTCGAAGCGGGCGATGTGCTCTTTCATTTCTACTCGCCGCAGATCGCGACGGCGCAGGGCGAGTACCTCCAGGCGGTCCGCACGGGTCGTTCGGCATTGGCTTCCGCATCCCGGTCGCGCCTTGATGCGCTCGGCATGTCGCCCGGTCAGATCGATGCCCTCGCGGCTCGCGGACAGGCCGGAAACCGCCTTGCGATCCTGTCGCCGCGCTCTGGTGTTGTGACGGACATTAGCGTCCGTGAGGGCCAGTTCGTGCGTCCTGGCGATCCGGTCATGACCATCGCCGACCTGTCCGAGGTCTGGGTGCAGCTCAACGTCTTCGAACGACAAGCGGACATCGTGGAATCAGGACAGCGTGTGACCATCCGTGCGACCGGCCAGGGCAAGCGCGCAAGGGAAGGTGAGGTCGAGTACGTCTATCCCACCGTCGATCCGCAGACTCGCACCGTCCGGGTCCGGACCCGACTCGCCAATCCGCGAGGCGACTTGCGGCCGGGTGGGTTCGTCGAAGCGGAGATCGCGGTCCAGCCGCGCGCGGGCGTCCTGACCGTACCGCGCGAAGCCGTAATCGTGACCCCGGAGTCCGAGCGCGTCATTGTGGTGACCGATGACGACCGCTTCTTTCCCGCCGCCGTCGAAACGGGACGCGAGGCCCAGGGCCGGGTGGAAATCCTGTCCGGACTCGAGGAAGGCGAAATGATCGTTGTCTCTGGGCAATTCCTGCTGGATTCCGAAGCGAATCTCCGCGGCGCGATGCTGCGCATGATGCCGCCCGGACCGATCGACATGGAGCCGGCATCGAACGAGGACCGAACCGATGCGCCATCAGCGTCCCCCGCGATGGTGATGGGTGTCGGACGCGTCGAGAACGTCATGCCCGGACACGGCATGATCACCGTCAATCATGAGCCTATCGCGGCGCTGGCCTGGCCGGCGATGCGCATGTCATTCACGACGACCGGAGAGGTGCCGCTCGATGGAATCGCCGAAGGGGACCGCGTCGAATTCATGCTGACCCGCTCAGGCGAGGACTGGCTCATATCGGCAATCGAGCCCGCCGGCGAAACGACCGGGACCGAGGAGGGCGAGCAATGATTGCCGCCACCATTCGCTGGTCGATTCGCAATCGGCTCGTCATCCTCCTGATGTCCGCGCTGCTTGCTGCGGCGGGTCTTTGGTCGCTCCAGCGCACGCCGCTCGATGCGATCCCAGACCTGTCAGACGTGCAGGTCATCATCAAGACGACCTATCCCGGTCAGACCCCCCAGGTGGTCGAGGACCAGGTCACCTATCCGCTCTCGACAGCGATGCTGTCCGTCCCCGGAGCGGTAACCGTGCGGGGCTATTCTTTCTTCAACGACAGCTATGTCTACGTGATCTTCGAGGACGGTACCGATCTCTATTGGGCGCGGTCCCGGGTTCTCGAGTATCTCAGCCAGGTCGCACCCACCCTCCCGGAGGAGGCCGTGGCGGCGATCGGGCCCGACGCCACCGGGGTCGGCTGGATCTACCAATACGCCCTGGTCGACCGCACTGGCCAGCATGACCTCGCCCAGCTGCGTACGATCCAGGATTGGTTTCTCCGGTTCGAGCTCCAGACGATCGAGGGCGTATCCGAGGTGGCCACGATCGGCGGCATGGTGCGTCAATACCAGGTGGTTGCGGACCCGGACCGGTTGCGGGCGTTCGGTATTCCGCTCGCCGACGTGCGCCGCGCCATCGAGCACGGCAACCGCGAGAGCGGTGGACGCGTGCTGGAAATGGCCGAGGCGGAATACATGGTCCGCGCGTCCGGCTATCTCGCCGGTGAGGACGACCTGCGGAACATCCCGCTCCGCGTGACGGATGAAGGCGTGCCTATATTGTTGTCCGACGTGGCCGAAATCCGTACCGGACCGGAATTGCGGCGCGGCATTGGCGAACTCAACGGTGAAGGCGAAGCCGTCGGCGGCGTCGTGATCATGCGCTATGGCGAAAACGCGCTGGCCACGATCGAGCGTGTCGAGACGCGGCTGAACGAACTCGAGGCTTCACTTCCCGAGGGCGTCGAGATCGTCGTGACCTACAATCGAGCCGGGCTGATCGAGCGCGCCGTCGAGACTCTGCGCGAGAAACTGGTCGAGGAATTCCTGATCGTCGCGCTGGTCTGCGCCGTTTTCCTCTTCCACCTGCGATCGTCGCTCGTGGTGGTGTTCAGCCTGCCGCTCGGCATTCTCGTGGCCTTCATCGTGATGCACATTCAGGGGATCAACGCGAACATCATGTCGCTCGGCGGCATCGCGATCGCCATCGGCGCTATGGTCGATGCGGCGATCGTCATGATCGAGAACTTCCACAAGCATGTGGAAAGAACCCCGCTGACCCGGGAGAACCGGTGGCGGATCGTGGCCGAGGCCACGTCCGAAGTCGGGCCGGCGCTGTTCTTCTCGCTTCTGATCATCACCTTCAGCTTCGTGCCGATCTTCGCGCTAGAGGCCCAGGAAGGCAGGCTGTTCCATCCGCTGGCCTTCACCAAGACCTACGCGATGGCCGCCGCGGCGGGACTGTCCGTGACGCTGGTCCCGGTCCTGATGGGCTTCCTGATCCGGGGACGGATCACGCCCGAGCACGCCAATCCCGTGAACCGGATACTGATTGCCGCATACCGCCCCTTCATTGGCGTCGCGCTTCGTCACCCCGCGGCGGTCCTGCTGGTGTCGCTCGTGCTGATCGCCAGCATGGCCATTCCCCTGTTGCGGATTGGCAGCGAGTTCATGCCGGACCTCGACGAGGGTGACCTGCTCTATATGCCGAGCGCCTATCCCGGCATCTCGGCCAGCGAAGCGGCGGAAGTCCTGCAGCAGACCAATCGGCTGATCATGACGGTGCCCGAAGTGCTGACCGTCTATGGCAAGGCTGGCCGCGCCGACACGGCCACGGACCCCGCCCCGCTGACCATGATTGAGACCACGATCCAGTTGCGGCCGCGTGACGAGTGGCGTCCCGGCGTCACCATGGAGGACATCCGCATTGAACTGGACGCGCTGGTCGACGTTCCGAGCCTGACCAATGTCTGGATTATGCCGATCCGGAACCGGATCGACATGCTTGCCACCGGAATCAAGACTCCTGTGGGCATCAAGATCGCGGGCCCGGATCTCGACGTGATTGCCGAGATCGGCACCCGGATCGAGGACATCATCGAGGGCGTGCCCGGTACCGCTTCGGTCTATGCCGAGCGCGTCATGGGCGGCCGGTTCGTGGACATCGATGTGAATCGCGCGGAGGCCGCCCGTTTCGGCATGAATATCGACGATGTCCACGAGATCGTGAGGAGCGCGATCGGCGGCATGACCGTCACCCACACGCTGGAAGGGCGGGAGCGCTATCCGGTGAACCTGCGCTATCCGGCGGACTATCGGGGTTCATTGCAGGAATTGCGGGACCTGCCGGTGATCACGCCGACCGGGGCGGAAATACCGCTCGACCGGCTCGCCGACATCGCCGTATCCGACGGACCCGGCGTGATCCGCAGCGAGAACGCGCGCCTCAATGGCTGGGTCTACATCGACATCGCGGGCGTCGACATCGGCAGCTATGTCGACGACGCCCGCGCGGCGATCGAACGGGATCTGGACCTTCCACCGGGCTACTCGTTGCGCTGGTCCGGCCAATACGAATTCATGGAAAGAGCCCAGGCCCGGTTGACAATGATCGTGCCGCTGACGCTGGTTTTAATCGTCCTGCTGCTATTCCTCAATTTCCGACGGCTCATGCCGGTCATGCTTATCCTGGGTACGCTACCGCTCGCACTCACCGGCGGACTGTGGTTCCTCGACCTCCTCGGCTATCGCCTCTCGGTGGCGGTCGGCGTTGGATTCATCGCTCTTGCGGGCGTCGCGGTCGAAATCGGCGTCATCATGCTCGTCTATCTCGAGCAGGCGCTTACCCGCCGGAAGCGGCTTTGCGCGGAGGAGGGACGTGAGTTCACGCGCGAAGACTTGCGTGCGGCGGTTATTGAGGGTGCTTTGTTGCGCGTCCGTCCGGTTATTATGACGGTTTCCGTGGTGATCGCCGGCCTGTTGCCGATCATGTTCGGTGACGGCACGGGCTCAGAAGTCATGCGGCGGATCGCGGCGCCGATGATCGGCGGCATGACGAGCGCGACGCTTTTAACCTTGCTCGTCCTTCCGGCTGCCTATCTGCTCTGGCGGAATTGGGATCTTGCAAGGTCAGAACCCAGTGACAGGACCGCGCCGTGAATGTGAACAAGGTCGCCTCGCTCACCGGCCTGCCGGCCAAGACGATCCGCTACTACGAGGACATCGGCCTGGTGTCGCCGCAGCGGTCGGACAATGGCTATAGGGTGTTCGCGGAGCGCGATGTCCGGCGCCTGCAATTCGTCGGCCGGGCGCGCTCGCTCGGCTTCTCACTCGACGACTGCCGGCTGCTGCTCGGCCTGTGGGACGACCGCGAGCGCGCCAGCAGCGAGGTACGCGCGCTGGCGCGCCAGCATATCGGCGACATCGACCGAAAACTCGCCGAGTTGCGCGACATGCGCCGGACGTTGAGTGAACTGGTGCAGTCCTGTCATGGCGATGACCGCCCGGACTGCCCGATCATCCAAACCCTGTCGGGCGACGAAACGAGCGCCGAAGAATAGCGCTTGACCTTCCAGTGACTGGAAGCCTCAGACATGGACTCGAGCGGGGGTTTCCGCGCCGAACGAGGCCAGAAAAATGAGCAATCACAATCACCAGCACGATCATAGCGCCTGCCATGCGGGTGCGGCGGCAAAATCAGTAACCGATCCGGTTTGCGGAATGAGCGTCACGCCCGGACCGGGCACGCCGTCCATCCAGCACGACGGAGCAGAGTATCATTTCTGTTCCGACTCCTGCCGGACCAGGTTCGCTGACGATCCGGAACGGTATCTCGGCACGTCGGATGCTGCCCATGAACACGGTGCCTGCTGTGGCGGTCACGGCGCGGCGAAATCCGCAGCCGCCCCCGGCGGGAAGTACGATCTTGTACCGGCCGGTCATTCCGGAGCGGTCTACACATGCCCGATGCACCCGGAAGTACGCCAGCCCGGCCCCGGTGCCTGTCCGATCTGCGGCATGGCACTCGAACTGGAGTCCGGAGTTCACGGCGACGACGGTCCGAACCCCGAACTCGCCGATTTCACGCGGCGCTTCTGGGTCGGTGCGGCACTCAGCGTGCCGGTCCTGATTCTCGCCATGGGCCCCATGTTCGGTCTCGGGGTGCGCGAGGCGATCGGACACCGGACCGCGGCCTGGCTCGAGCTTCTGCTGGCGACACCGGTGGTTCTCTGGAGCGGCTGGCCCTTCCTCGAACGCGGCTGGCACTCCTTCCGAACCCTCAACCTCAACATGTTCAGCCTCATCGCCATGGGCGTGATGGCGGCCTGGTCGTTCAGCGTCGTGGCGGTTCTCTTCCCCGGCATCTTCCCCGAGGGCTTCCGTGGGCATGGCGGCGAGGTCGGCGTCTATTTCGAGGCCGCCGCCGTCATCGTGACGCTGGTTCTTCTGGGTCAGGTGATGGAGCTTCGGGCCCGCGAAGGCACCGGCAAGGCGATCCGTGCGCTGCTCGACCTCGCCCCCAAGCGGGCACGCCTCATCCACCCGGACGGGCGGGAGGAGGAAGTGCCGTTGGAAGACGTCGAGGTCGGCGACCGCCTCCGTGTGCGGCCGGGCGATAAGGTGCCGGTCGATGGCGTGGTCGTGGAAGGCCGGTCCTCGATCGACGAAAGCATGGTCACGGGCGAACCCGTGCCGGTCGAGAAGACGCAAGGCGAGCGCGTCACCGGCGCCACGATCAACGGCACGGGCAGCCTCGTCATCGAGGCGCAGCGCGTCGGGGCTGACACCGTCCTCTCGCGGATCGTCGAGATGGTCGCGCAGGCCCAGCGCAGCCGCGCCCCGATCCAGAAATACGCCGACCGCGTCTCCGGCCTTTTCGTGCCGGCGGTCATCGCCGTCGCGGTCATCGCCTTCGTCGTCTGGGCGATATGGGGCCCGGACCCCGCCCTGTCCTACGCGCTCATCTCCGCGGTCAGCGTGCTGATCATTGCCTGTCCGTGCGCGCTCGGTTTGGCGACGCCGATGTCGATCATGACCGCGACCGGACGCGGCGCACAGGCCGGCGTGCTGATCAAGAATGCCGAAGCGCTTGAGCGTTTCGAGAAGATCGACACTCTGATCGTCGACAAGACCGGTACGCTGACCGAAGGCAAGCCCCGCCTTGTAGCGGTCGAACCCGCGAACGGTTTTGAAGAAGAGACAGTGTTGGCTCTCGCTGCCGCTCTTGAGCGCGGATCGGAGCACCCCTTGGCCGAGGCGATCGTACGCGGCGCCGAAGACAGGGGTGTGGCACTCGCCCCGGCCACCGAATTCGAGGCCGTGACCGGCAAGGGCGTGACCGGTCAGGTGAAGGGACGGTTCGTGGCGCTGGGCAACCGGGCGATGATGGAGGCTCTGGGTGTCGCAATATCGGCGCTCGGCGAAAGGGCGAATGTCCGTCGCGACAATGGCGAGACGGTGATGTTCGTGGCCATCGACGGAAAACCCGCCGGCCTCGTTAGCGTCGCCGATCCGGTGAAGGAAACCACGCCCGCCGCGCTCAAGGCGCTGCATGCGCTCGGCTTCCGCATCATCATGGCGACGGGCGACAACGAACGCACCGCAAAGGCGGTCGCGGCGAAACTCGGCATCGACGAGATCCGCGCCGACGTGCTGCCGGCCGACAAGGCTCGCATTGTCCGCGAACTGCAGGCCGAAGGCCACAAGGTGGCCATGGCGGGCGATGGCGTGAATGACGCGCCGGCTCTGGCGCAGGCCGATGTCGGCATTGCCATGGGCACCGGCGCCGATGTCGCCATCGAAAGTGCGGGAATCACGCTGGTGCAAGGCAATCTCGACGGCATCGTCCGCGCCCGCAGGCTGGCGCGCGCAACCATGCGGAACATCCGCCAGAACCTGTTCTTTGCGCTGATCTACAACGCGGCGGGTGTGCCGGTCGCGGCCGGCATCCACTTCCCGGTTTTCGGCATTCTCATCAGCCCGATGTTCGCCGCCCTCGCGATGAGCGCGTCCTCGGTGTCTGTGGTGCTCAACGCGCTGCGGCTGCGTGGGGTGAAACTCGGCTCTGCCAAGCGCAGGGAGGTCTAGAAGCCATTCCATGAGTTATGGAACGGAAGAGTTCTCGCCAAGAGTCGACAAGCCCAGTGTCCGGGTGAGGTTGCCTTGGGTGACGGCACTATTCATTCGAGCCGGATTGCGACCGGGCCAGAAAGTTGCGCTGGCATGAGAGCGAAGCGCGAAGGATTGCCCGCCAGATTTCGACTGCATCAACGCTGTCGATCCCGGTTCGCGCAGCCAAGGCTGCAATTCTGTCGAAAATTTCGCGATTTCTGTCCACATCCTCGATGGCTTGCGGGTCAGTTTTCAGCGGTGCGATCCGTGTCGCCAAGTCAAACCGGTGCTCCAGTAATTCGAATAACTTGGTGTCCACGATATCGATCGCATGTCGCAGATCCGCTATCGTGTCGGAATTCAGATCGCGACCCATTCACGCCCCGCGCGACCTGAAAGATAGCCATTGCTGATCGGCCACCCCGGCAGGTTTCCCACCAACCGTGATACAAAGGCCTCGCTGTCCAGCTTGCCATCGAGATGGTCGCGGAACGCCTCGGCGACAGCAACCATATCAATATCGTGAGGCGAAAGGCGGAGTGCACAGACCCCCGCTTCGGAAAGCGCTTTTGCATTCATTGAGCAGACCTGAAGGGAGTGAGAAAGCGTCTGCACTCCATTGTAGGCAAGCAGCGGCTCCCCATCGAGAGTTTCTATGGACGCGCCATCAGGATCCCGATCGCAGACATATTGGCATGAGTCTTTGGTCAAACCGTGCTGGCGTGCATGGTAACAACGCCCCGAGTGGGCGAGCGGAAGTCTGCCGAAGCCAAACAGTTCAGTTCCCAGCGTAGGTAACGCGCGCGCCATTGTCCGAATGGAATTCAGGGGTAGTTCGACGCGCGCGCACCAACGCGTGCACCCAAGACGGGCCATCAGCGCGAGTGCATTCTCATTATACAGATTCAAGAACGGCCCGGCTGTGAAGGGCTGACCTTTCAGATGGATCATCCCGCCCATCTCATTGACTTCGATTTCGTCCCCCGTTGCGATGAGATCCCGGATCATTCCGCGCTCGCGCTTGTTCACCGGAGCGATCAGGCCGGACCAGACTACCGTCTTTCCGGCTTGCCTCAGCCGCTCTGCCGATCGGGCCAGCGCGCCGGCGTTGAGGGGTGAACGCTTTCCGCATACGATCTCGCCGATATGGACCCGCGCGATTGGCGCCTCATTCGCGATGCGGTCATAGAAATCTTCCAACTTCTGTGGTGACCAGTTGAAGTAAACCGGTCCGAGCGAGAGTTCGATTTTCGAGGCCTCTATCGCCATGATTTGCGGAATGCTCCCGTTGTGCTCCGGTGACCCTCTGCGAGGCTCTTCAGTCCAGCATGATCACAAGTGCCGGTTCCCGACGTCACTGCATCGATTGCGGTCCGAAACTCTCGAGTGACTTGTTCGACGTATGCCTTGCCGCGTTGTCGCCCTTCGATCTTGAGCGCCGTCACACCGGCATCGATCAGGTCGGGAAGCAATTCGACCGTGTTGAGGCTGACCGGGTCCTCGAAGACGTGACCGACACTGTTGCCGTCGCGGAATTTGCCCTTGCAAATGGTTGGGTAGCCGACCGGCTTTCCTGTCTGCTCACGTTGGATCGTCAACCCTGAAAGGCGGGCCGAACGTTCATTACCGTCTTTAGAATAGGTCACGCATTCGGCTGGTGAACAGACACCTGACAAGTTTGGAGAGCGACCTGTTACGAATGACGAAAGGTCGCACTTTCCTTCGATCATCACGCATAGGCCGCCGAAGGCAAAGACTTCGATCTCGACGGCGACTTCGTTCTTCAGTGTGCGGATTTCGGGAATCGACAGCGTTCGGGGCAACACAACGCGCCTGACGCCAAATCTGGACGCGTAGAATTCTATCGCTTCGGGTGTTCCCGCGGCTGCCTGCACTGACAGGTGTAGCCTCATTTCCGGATATGTCTGGGCTGCATAGTCAAGAACCGCAATGTCTGCCACGACAATCGCGTCCGCTCCGTATTGTGCGGCAATATCGACGGCGCTCCGCCATGCGATTCCAGCTCCTGCCCGTGCGAAGGTGTTGATTGCCAGTAGCACTCTGGAACCGTGTCGGTGCGCGAAATCAACTCCCTCTGCGAGTTCGGTCGCAGAGAAATTCAGACCCGGAAAATTGCGTGCATTCGTTTCGTCTCGAAGGCCGCAATAGACGGTGTCTGCACCTGCCTGGACAGCTGCCTTGAGACTGGCTGGCGTACCAGCCGGACTGACCAGTTCAAGCATGGCGCGCTTGCCGTGGTTCGGCTCGAAGTCGGTCGATGAGCCTTGCGAACGTCCGCGGCACCGGTACGGGGACCAGGGCTGTCCAGTTCAGACCGGCGGCGTCGATCGCATTTCGCAGCGCTAGCAACGACGCGACCTCCCCCTCAATCGTCAGGTCGGACGAAAAAAACGCCGTGTCGCCGTCTTCGAGTCCTTCGAAGATTGTCCAGAGAACCGAAATCGGAGCCTCAACCCGCACGTCTGCCGAAGCCGCAGTTTCAGCGGAAAGCACTTCTATGCTTCCGCATCTGATGCGGAGGGTGATCAGAAAGACCAACGGCCACGACCTTGGGGCGATCATGATCCGAGCGCCTTCAAAATCTTTCAAACGCTCAACCAGATCGGGATTGCTGCGCATCACTCGGCGCAGGCTCCGGGTTAGAGCGAAACTGGCAGGCGCGAGCAAGGCGGGTCTGACCAAAGCGTCGGGGAATAGTGGCAACACTGGCCTCATGCCGACTGAAATGCGGGGAAGAGAACATCGTTCTCCAACCAGATATGCGTCTTGAGGTCGTCGACGAAGGTATTTAGCTCCCGGTACAGGGTGCGCCATGTCCGACACGCGTCAATCGGGGGCTGGAAGCCGCACGTCTTTGACTCTATTATTGAAATATCACCTGAATGGTCGTCATGATCTGAACGCATCACCGCGATGGGGTGACCGAAGTCGCCGCCATTTCCGAATCTTATCATCGGAAAGAGCATCAGCTCTTCCTTCTTCATGTGCATCTCGAGCTCGCCTCGCATGCGCTGCAGCACATCCGCCAGATCGACAGGCATGTCCGGGTGACCGGCGTGAACCTGTTCTACCTTGCGGCAAAGCTCGATAATGCCGGGTAATTGTTCGCGGTGCCGAATGTGGAAGCGCGTTTCAATGAACTCTGTCAGTCTTGCCAGAGACTGGTGCGGGGTTTGAAGCATTCTCCGCCTCGTTGTTCGATATTGTTCCCGCGTCAAGTCTGGCAGAATCTTTCAGCCCTCATTTGTTCCAGCGCAATTGAACGCAATTTTGAAGCGAACGGATTCGCCAGGCACGGCTTCGTCGTGCGAACCGCGGTTCTTATTCTTCCGAATCAGGTCCCGACGGCTTCGATGCCCCGCCGCAGGGCGTTCACGAATTCCGGGACGAGGCGCTCGCTCACCGAAGCGCTCGACCAGTAGGGGTTCATGAAGACGCCGCGCATCAGCACCAGCCGGTCGTCGTCGTCTTCAAGGCCGTGGCGGGCTGCATGCGCCGCGATCTGGGCCGACTGGCCCGGGCGGCGCAGCGTCGTCATCGACAGCTCGAACTCCCCGGCTTCACGCACCGCGTCATACAGCGACGCGGTATGCCGGTTGGCCGAGGACAGGGCTTCCCCGTCAGCGGCGAGCGAGAAGCAGGCGATATTGCTGTCGGCGGGCTCGAGGAAGCGAATTTCGGGGAGGGCGGTGCGCACCGCCTCCTGGAAAGTCTGCCGCGCCCGCACCGTGCCGGCGAGGATCGCGCCAAAGCGATCGGGGCGAAAACCGATCGTGCGCCCGGTCAGCCACATCGCCGCTGCGCCCGAGGCCGGGCGCGAGCCCTCCAGCGTCGCTGACCAGAGGTCCCGGGCCAGATGCGGGCGTTCGAGATAGGGCGCATCGAATACGGAGACGGCATAGCGGTCTGCATCGCGCGCGAGAAAGGCACCGCAGGCATAGGGCGTGTAGCCCAGCTTGTGCGGATCGATCGTCACCGAATCCGCCCGGCCGACCGCCCTCAATGCCTCGCGGACCCGGGTCGATAGAACGGATTCGTACGGGCCGCCGGGGATGGTGCAGAGAAAGCCGCCATAGGCGGCATCGACATGGTGCCAGATGCGCCAGCCGCGTTCGGCCTGCAGGCGTTCGAGGAGATCGCAGACCGTGTCCACGGGATCGACTTCCCCGGTCTCCGTCGTACCGGCCACCGAGACGACGGCAAGGACCGGACGGCCCGCCGCCGCGGCCTCGACCAGCCGGCGCTCCAGGTCCGGGACATCGAGGCGGCCCTCCGCATCGAGGCCGACACTCCAGAAGGCTTCCTCGCCGAGTCCGAAGACATTGGCCGCCTTCTGCCAGGAGAAATGCTTGTTGCCCGGCACCAGCACGACCGGGCCGGAATACTCCTGGCCGCTGGCGGCGCCGATGCGGCGAAAGATGTCGGCGGGATTGCCCGCCACCGCGCTGGCGCGGCGCAGTTCGGCAGCCGGAGGATTGTGAGTGGAGACCAACTCCGAAAAGCGCGCCCAGCCCATGTGCGCCGCCGCGAACAGATCGAGCGTTTCGCCGGTCTTCTCGGCGATCCACAACGCCAGTGCCAGCCAGTGATCGAGCCGGTAGCGGGCGCGCCAGACCCCCTCGAAATTGGCGATCGTCCCGCCGGATGTGAAATGCCCGCGCGCGGCGGCCGGATCGAAGCCGATCATCTCCGCCAGCATCGCGATCGCCTCGGCCTCGATCACCGTGCCGACCTTCGAGACTTCCCGGGACGTGTTGTTCGGATTGTGCAGCAGCGCGGTGAAATGCCCGAACAGCGCCGGCAGCGACAGTTCGGACACCATGTGGCCGGCATAGCGCGGCGAATAGGTCGGGGTTTCCCGGCGCAACAGAGCCATCAGTTCGGCCAGGGCCTGTGCGGTCCGTTCGCGCTCGACCAGAAAACCCGGGGTCAGCCGCTCCTCCGCGCCGATCGCGGCGGGGTCGCCAGGACGGGTGCCGCGCCGCCAGTCGAACCAGTCGTCCACGATCGCCTGGAACTCGGAGCGTACCCAGGACTCGTTCTCGGATCGCGGGCCCGGGAAATAGGCCTTGGGTCCGGTGTCTTCCTTGCGCGGCATTTCGCTCTTTCCTTTTTTGGTCGACAGTGGGCGATTCAGAAGCTTTCGAGCCATCGCAGAAGAAGGCGAATGGCGACGTACAGGATTAACGCAGCCGTCAGACGACGAATGATGGACGGACTGAGGCGGCGGCTGGCAAACCATGAACCGATCTGACCGCCAAACAGCACGGCAAGGGGTAGGGGCCAGTAGGGAACTGCCATCGCAAGGATCTCCAGATCCTGCAGCTTGGAAATCTGACCTGCGAGCCCAGCAATCGAATTTGCCAGAATGAAGAGACTGCTCGCCCCGGCGATCTGGCGCGGAGTGCCCCAACCTAGGGCATAGAGGATCGGGGCCAGAAAGATGCCGCCTCCAATTCCGACAAGTCCCGACAGCAAGCCGATCGCACCGCCAATGGCCATACCCACCGGAGCGGGAATCGCGATGCGTGACATTGACCGCGACCTGGATTGCTCTTTCTGGAGAGCAAGATGGATACCGCTGACCAACAGAGCTCCGCCAAGCAATCCGACGAACAGCGTTTCGCTGATGGGCAGTCTTCCGCCGATCCAGGCGGCCGGGACCGAAGTCACGAGATACGGAAGAAGCTGACGGATCGGCAATTCACCGGCAGCCCGGAACCGAACAACGCCTCCGGTTACGACGATGACATTACATACAAGAGCAATGGCCGGCAGAATGCGGTAATCGACCCCGCTGATGATCAGCAGGGCGCTATATGTTGATCCGCCACCAAAACCGACGCTGGCGTACAACAGGGCTGTGGCGAAAAATGCGGCGACCAGTAAGAGCGTCACGCTTCAGTTCCCGTGCCGGGAGTAGGGATTTTCGTTCGTGATAGGGAAACAACGACCGGTCGCCTAAGACTTTCGTCTGGCACGCTCGCCAAAAACACTTGGACTTTAGATGACGAATGTCATGCCGTGTTCCGTGCTCTTGGGCTACCCAGATCGGAACATTCGGGCGGGCGAAGGCATGGGAGTTTTCGATGAGGTTGGGCTTCTACGGGCGGATATCCACGACCTACGGGAACGACATCGACGTGCCTGCGGTCAGCGCCGGGCTCTCCATTGCCGAATTGCGTCGCGAATTGGCGAGGAGATCCGGATACGAGGACATACTCGATCCCATTTACCGCGCCGCTGTGAACAACGTGATTGTGACTGAAGACCATCACGTCCGCGAAGGCGATAGAGTTGACTTCCTCAGCCCGCTCTCCGGCGGGTGACGTTGATGAAGCCGAACACGACAGTCTGGATTGATGCAGAACTTTCCCTGGGACTCATCGATAGGGTCAGGCGGGTCAATGCGTTGCGGCACGCCGTTCCGGATTGCGGTGCCATGGTAACTTTCGACGGGATGGTCCGGCCGTCCAGCAAGGAAGGCGAGAGTATCGAGGCTCTGATTCTCGACCATCATCCGGAGATGACGGCGCCGTCCATCGAGCGTATCGCCCATGACGGTGCCGCACGGTTCGACGTGCAGGGCATCTCGGTCGCGCATCGCTCCGGACGACTTCTGCCAGGCGACATGATCGTGTTCGTTGCGGTTGCCAGCGCCCACCGCAGAGCGGCCTTCGAATGCGCGGACTATCTCATGGACCGGCTCAAGACCGATGCCGTGTTCTGGAAACGCGAACAGGGAGGATTCGGCGAGCGCTGGATCGAGCCCACTTCTGCAGACAAAAAAGATCGGGAGCGCTGGTATGAAGAAACCGCCGGGCATTGACGAGGCTTTGCGGTTCTATCCGCTGAACATCGCAGTCCTTACCGTTTCCGACACCCGCACCGTGGAGACGGACACTTCCGGCGCACTGCTTGCGGAGCGCGCGGCGACGGCGGGGCATGAACTTGTCGAACGCGCCATCGTCAAGGACGAGGTCGCCGCCATCCGCGAAACCGTTTCGCGCTGGATAGCCGACCCCGGAATTGATGTCGTGCTGACGACGGGCGGAACGGGGTTTTCTCCGCGGGATGTAACTCCGGAAGCGATCAAGCCGCTATTTGCACGCGAGATGGACGGCTTCTCGATCGTCTTCCACCAGGTGAGTCTCGGCACTGTGGGCGTTTCTACCTTGCAATCCCGCGCCTTTGCCGGACAAGCAGGAGAAACCTTCGTATTTTGTGTCCCAGGATCGACCGGCGCCTGCCGGGATGCCTGGGAACACGTGTTCGCATTCGAGCTCGACAGCCGGTTCCGGCCCTGTTCGCTGGTGGGTCAGATCGAGCGCTATCGAGGTCTGTGCCCATGACTCGACTGACCCATCTTGATGGTCAGGGTCGTGCCCATATGGTGGACGTGACTGAAAAGCCCGCAAGCAGCCGCCGTGCTGTCGCGAGCGGACACGTACGTTGCAAGCCGTCGACCCTCGCGATGGTCCGAGATGGGCGGGCCCCCAAGGGCGCTGTCGTCACAGTGGCCGAAATCGCTGGTATCATGGCGGCCAAGCGCACGCATGAACTTGTCCCGCTTTGTCATCCGCTTGCCCTGAGCAAGGTGGCGGTTACCGTGGAAATCGATGACGCCCTGCCGGGGTTCCGGATCGAAGCCGATGTTCGGGTGACGGGCCAGACGGGCGTCGAGATGGAAGCGCTGACGGCGGTGAGCGTCGCGGCGCTAACGCTCTATGACATGCTGAAAGCCGTCGACAGGGAAATGGTGGTCGAAGCCATTCGGCTCGAGAAAAAGAATGGCGGAAAATCGGGTGACTGGGCGGCAGGGACGACGGCGTCATGATCTCTTTCGACGAGGCGCTCGCCAGCGTCGTCGCAATTGGCCAGCCGCTGGGTGTTGAAACCATCCCTTTCCCCGAGGCATCGGGCCGGGTGCTTGCCAAAGCCGTGTCGGCGCGGTTTGCCATGCCGCGAACCGACGTATCGGCCATGGATGGTTATGCCGTCCGCGATGCTGATCTCTGCGCCCTGCCGTTCAGCCTGCCAATTGCAGGCGAGTCGGTTGCGGGTTCTCCTCCCGGACAGGTTCTGCCTGCCAGGGCTGCCATGAGAATTTTCACGGGCGCCCCTTTGCCGGAGGGAGCGGACCGGGTCATCGTCCAGGAGAGCGCCCAGCGTGACGGCAATGTGGTCACCTTCCATCGTTCGTATGGTCCGGGCCGCCATATTCGCAAGGCGGGTTCCGATTTTCGCGCCGGTGAACTTCTGATGCCGGCTGGCCGGTTGCTGGACTGGAAATCGCTGACAACGGCAGCGGCAGGCGATCGCGGGGAGGTCAGTGTGTTTCTCCGGCCACGGGTCGCGATCATCGCCACGGGCGACGAACTCGCCGACCCGGGAGTGGCCGGAACGCGTCCGGGCGCGATCCCGGAGAGTGTTTCCTATGGAATTGCCGCGCTGACTACGCAGCAGGGTGGGATCGTGGTCCGCTGCGAGCGTTTGCCCGATCAGCCGGCCCGGCTCCGGATCGCTGCGGCCCAAGCGCTTGCAGATGCGGACCTTCTGATCATGATCGGCGGAGCGTCGGTGGGAGACCGCGACCATTCGCGCTCGGTCTTCGAGCAAGACCTGGACTATGTCTTTCCCAAGGTTGCGATAAAGCCCGGCAAGCCGGTCTGGCTCGCCCGCGTCGGTCGGCGACTTGTTCTTGGTCTGCCCGGAAATCCGACGTCCGCACTGGTGACGGCGCGACTTTTCCTTGTTCCTTTGCTGCAGGGATTGAGTGGGCGAGATCCGGGGGAAGCGGTCGTCTTCGAGACGATGATCTGCAGCGACCCTCTACCGGACTGCGGTGACCGGGAAACATTCCTGCGTGCGCGCAGGATTGACGGCAGTCTCCGTTTGGCGGTCTCACAGGATTCCAGTGGACAGTTGGAACTTGCGACGTGTGACGCGCTGATCCGCCTCTTGCCCGGAACTCCCGCATTGCCAGCGGGAACAGCGGTGTCATTCCTGCCATTCTGACCCTGGTCGATTGATCTCAGTCAAACGCGGAGACCGCAGGATTCAGCGCAGTCGCAGTCGGCGCGCATCCTTCAAGACGCCGCACCGAATCACAAATCCTGACCGTTCCTTTGCATTGAGAAACAGGAACGAAACCGATGCCCCTCGATACGACACTCGCGGAAGAAATCTGGGACAAGAAATACCGCTTCCGATCCGACACGGGCGAGGATGCCGACCTTGCGGCCACGCTCGACCGCGTTGCGGACGCGGTTGCCAAGGCTGAAAAGCCCGCGAACCGCAAGTTTTGGCGGGCTCGGTTCCGCGAGGCGCTGACGGATTTCCGCTTCATTCCTGCGGGTCGGATTCTCGCCGGTGCCGGGACGCAGCGGAATGTGACCTTGTTCAACTGCTTTGTCATGGGTGCCATACCCGACAGCCTTCCCGAAATCTTCGAGCATTTGCGCGAAGCCGCCATAACGATGCAGCAGGGAGGCGGGGTCGGAATGGATTTTTCGACGATCCGGCCTTCGGGTGCGCCAGTGAAGGGCGTGGGCGCGCAGGCGTCAGGACCGTTGTCATTCATGGATACATGGGATGCCATGTGCAGGACCATCATGTCCGCCGGTCAGCGGCGGGGAGCCATGATGGGGTGCTTGCGTATCGATCATCCTGATATCGAGGCCTTCATTGACGCCAAGCGCGATGGGCAACGGTTCAGGAACTTCAATCTTTCGGTGCTGGTCACCGACGCGTTCATGGCGGCGCTGGAACGCAATGACGATTGGGCGCTCTCTTTCAATGGCCAGACCTATCGCACGCTACCTGCCTCGGACCTGTGGAACCGCCTCATGCAGGCGACCTATGACGCGGCCGAGCCGGGCGTAATCTTCGTCGACCGGGTGAACGCGCTCAACAATCTGGCCGATATCGAGAGGATCTCTGCGTCGAATCCCTGCGGCGAGCAGATGCTTCCACCTTACGGTGCTTGCCTTTTGGGCTCGGTCAATCTCGCGCGGCTTGTCGGCTCGCCCTTCGAACCGGGTGCCAGCATAGACGAGGGAGAACTCGAAGCACTGACGGAAACCGCCATTCGGTTCCTCGACAATGTGATCGACATTTCCCGATTTCCGCTCAACGCTCAGGAGAAGGAGGCCCGTTCCAAACGCCGGATCGGTCTTGGAATCACGGGGCTTGCCGACGCGTTGATCTTTTGCGGCGCCGCCTATGGCTCGGACGAGGCGGTTGCACTGACCGAGCGGTGGATGGGCTCGATCAAGCGAGCGGCCTATCGCACATCGGCAAGACTTGCTGCGGAAAAGGGAACGTATCCGCTCTACGATCAGGCCGTTCTGGATCGGCCGAATCTTGTGACCCTCGATGATGAGACCCGGGCGCTGATTGCGGAACATGGCTTGCGCAATGGGTGCCTGACATCGATCGCGCCGACCGGAACGACGTCGCTCCTTGCCGACAACGTGTCCTCCGGAGTCGAACCCGTTTTTGCCTTCTCATACGCCCGGAAGGTGCGCCAGGCCGATGGCTCAAGCGTCGAGGAACCCGTTACCGACTACGCGCTCCGGGTCTGGCACAATCTCTACGGCGAAACGCCTCCGCCCGACCACGTGTTTGTCAGCGCGCAAACCCTGGCGCCGGAGGATCATCTGCGGATGCAAGCGTGCGCCCAGAGATTTATCGACAGCTCCATCTCGAAGACGGTGAATTGTCCGGCCGATATCAATTTCGAAACATTCAAGGATGTCTACCTCCAAGGCTACCTGCTCGGCTGCAAGGGGCTGACGACTTATCGACCGAATGCGATCACGGGATCGGTGCTTTCGGTTAAAGACGCGCCTGTGACGTCGGACGCACAGCACGCGCCTCTGACACCGCGCGCGCGCCGGCTCGAAGGGGTGACCTACAAGCTGAAATGGCCTCCCAGCGCCCATGCCGTCTACGTGACCATCAACGATGCAGATGACGGACAGGGGCCTCGACCTTTCGAAATGTTCGTCAATTCCAAGAACATGGATCACTATCCTTGGACCCTTGCGTTGACACGTATGGTTTCGGCCGTGTTCCGGCGCGGCGGCGATGTGCGCTTTGTTGCCGAGGAACTGCAAGCAGTGTTCGACCCCCAGGGCGGGGCGTTTATGGATGGACGGTATGTCCCGTCTCTTCCGGCGGCGATTGGCCGGATTGTGGCTGAGCACCTTGACGAAGCGGGCGGTATCGAACCGGCAAATGCGAGCGCGTCCGATGCGTCCTGCTGCCCGAAGTGCGGTCAGAAATCGCTGATCCGCAAGGAAGGCTGTGACACCTGCCTCGACTGTGGTCACTCGAAGTGCGGCTGAGACCGTGAAAGGAAAAAAGAATGGCGACCAGCGCTGAACGGATACGCGCCTATAAGGGACCGGCCCTGTTCAGCCTGGGCCTGCGGCCCTTCTTCCTCTTGGGGGCGATCTGGTCGGCGATCGCCGTGCCGCTCTGGATCGTCACTTATGCGCTAGGGCCGGACGCTCTGCCGGTGGAGGCGGGGCTCGACTTCCATGTGCATGAGATGACGTTCGGATATGGCGGGGCAATTGTCGCAGGCTTTCTGCTGACCGCTGTGCCAAACTGGACCGGGCGGCTTCCGGTCTGCGGCGGACCGCTCGTTGCGCTGGTCGCGCTTTGGATCGCGGGCCGCGCGGTCATGCTGTTCCAGCCAGGACCAGTGTGGCTGCCGGGCGCGATCGAGAGCGCATTCCTCGTTTCTTTTGCGGGTCTGATCTGGCGCGAAGTCATCGCCGGAAAGAACACCCGCAACGTGAAAGTCGCGGCCGCAGTCAGCGCGCTCGCGATCGCCAACATGGCCTTTCACTGGACGAGCGTCATGTCGGGCGGAATGCCGCAAATTGCGATCCGGACTGGGCTTGCGGCGCTTCTGTTCCTGATCCTGCTGATCGGCGGGCGCATCACGCCAAGCTTCACCCGCAACTGGCTCGGCAAGCGAGGCGGAGCGATGCCCGCGCCCGCAGGACGCTATGACAGCGCGGTGTTGATTGTTTCACTGGCCGCACTGGCGGGTTGGGCAGTGACCGACGGAACGCCTGTCGCCTCTGTGCTGCTCGTCGCAGCGGGACTTTTGAATCTGGCGCGTCTGGCGCGGTGGCAGGTACAGCGCACACTTGCCGAACCGCTTGTAACCATCCTGCATGCAGGATACGCATGGGCGGCGGTGGCGCTCCTGCTACTGGGTTTCAGCGGGCTGTTTCCTGAAGTCATCCCGCGCGTTGCAGGAGTTCACGCGGTCGGCGCAGGCGCGATCGGGGTGATGACTCTGGCTGTCATGACGCGGGCGACTTTGGGACACACCGGTCTGGGACTGCACGCCGGTTGGGCGACCGTCCTCATCTATGTGCTCGTAAATCTGGGCGCATTGATGCGTGTGGCGGCAGCGTTCCAGGAGGCGGCGATCCAGACGCAAACCAACATCGTTGCGGGCGCGGCCTGGTCGGCTGCCTTTGTAACGTTTGCAGTGGTCTATGGCCCAAGGCTGATTTTGCCGCGCTCCAGCCGGTCCCTTTGACTCTTCCCTGGATTTAGCTTGACCACCATCAATCCCGAGTGGAGCGCGCGTCAAAGACATAAGGGACCGCGTTCCCTACCGTGAATTCAATTCGCTCCGAGCCAACGGATCTAAAGCGCGCGGTCTGACTTCGCGCCATGGTTTTTTGGCCGTGGGTGACAGCGGGAAACCCTGTCGCCTCCCGTGCTTGGAAAGGAGCCACGCGATGACGTATCCCGGCGCTGTGGCGGCGGACACTTTCGGGCGCAGGTTCCGCTACCTGCGGCTCTCTGTCACCGAAGTCTGCAATTTCCGTTGCACGTATTGCTTGCCCAACGGCTTTCGCAAATCCGCGGACATGGATTTTCTGACGGTGGATGAAGTGGGGCGGCTGGCGAGAGCGTTCGCAGATCTGGGCATCAGCAAGATCAGGCTGACGGGAGGCGAGCCGACCGTCCGCAAGGACATGACCGATCTGATTGCCGTTGTCGCGGCTCAGCCCGGGATCGAGAAGGTCGCGCTGACGACGAATGGATGGAATCTGTTCCGCCATGTCGAGGATTGGGTGGAAGCCGGGCTGACCCATTTGAACGTCAGCATCGATGCACTGGATCGGGACACCTTCCAGCGCATCACGGGACACGACAGACTCGGTGACGTGCTCGCGGGACTAGAGCGCGCGCAGACACTGTCGTTGCGGTCCGTCAAGGTGAACGCCGTTCTGCTGCGTGACAGCCTTGAAGACGGCTTCTCGGCCTGGACGGAGTTCGTGCGCGAACGCCCCGTCTCGGTGCGGTTCATTGAACTTATGCGCACAGGCGACAACAAAACGTTCTTCGAGAACCAGCATGTCAGCGGCAAGGAGTTGCGCCACTGGCTGGAAAGCCGTGGCTGGACCGCGACAGTGCGCGGCGTCGATGACGGTCCGGCGACCGAATTCGAGCACCCAGATCACGCAGGCCGCATTGGCCTGATAGCCCCGTATGAGTCCGGTTTCTGCGACGGATGCAATCGGTTGCGGGTGACCGCACGAGGGCGGCTGAGACTGTGCCTGTTCGGACAGGGAGAGCGGAATCTGCGAGACCTGCTTGAGCACGACGCGGATGCCGAAACCCTGAAGGCGCGTGTCCTCGAGGCACTCGTAATCAAACCCGCCGGGCACACCCTTCATGCCGGCGATCCGGGCGACATGATGAATCTCGCACAGGCAGGCGGCTAAGCACTAACTTCGGTCAAGCGTGCCGCGCTGTCTTTCGGTAAACGCCTTGCCAAACTCGTTCCTGCTCTGAGCATAGTGATTGTCGATCAGGGGGCTCGGACGGGCGAGACGCTCGAGGGCGGCCGGCTTTTCAATGTGCACACGGGCCCCTTCGACAGAAACGCCCTGTGCGTGGAGCTTGGCGAACGCGCGCGAGAGATTCTCCGGCGTCATTCCGAGAAGCGAAGCCAGTATCCGCTTTTCGTGCGGCAGGACGATCGTGTCCGTCTCGCCCTGTCTGACCCTTTGGGTGAGCAGATAATTGGCCAGGCGTTCGGTTGAATCCCGGAGCTTCTGGTTCTTGATCGCACGCACCAGTCCCCGGTAGCAGCCAGATAGCTCTTCGGAAATCGCGAAGCCAAACGCTGAATCTTGTTTCATCGCGCTGCGCAAGGATTCGCCGGGAATCATCAGGATTTCCGATTTTTCAAGCGTGACAGCGCTCATCAGTGCGTCAGCGTCGAGTACGACGGCGGCAAGGATGAATGTGGAAACGGGGCGAAGAACCGCGAGTGTCGTATCGCGCGACTTCCATCCGGCACCGAGTTCGACCGATCCTTCAAGAAGCACGTAGAGAAAATCGACCGGATCGCCCTCGAGGAGGAGCGTCGTGTTCGCGGGAAACCGTTGAAGGAACGCGCCGGAAAGCACTCTTTCTCGGGTTGGTGCAGCCGCGTTTGAAAAGAACGAGATGTTGTCAATCCGTTCTGCGTCGCTCGCTCGGATCGGCATGGACAATCATTCCTTTCGCTATCTGAGTTTTGCTATGGGACACCGTTCTCCGCCGGTAGCTTGATCAAAGTCAAGTGTCGGATTGCCGCAGTTCAAGGCGCAGGGCCGTCTCGGTCAACGCGAAGACGGCGCACAATCACCTGTTCGACGATCGATCTCAACTCGGCTCCCAGAACCGCATTTGAGCAAGGGTCCGAGCAAAAAAAGTCAAGGCTTCGTCGTGGCCTGAATGGCAATCGTTTTCCCACTTCTCGCGTTTCCGCGCAGATCGGGGGGTCACATGGCGATTGCTACCACCGCGAATATTCCAGGATCCGGTCGCGCCTTGGGGCTGACCACTTTTGCATTTACGGCCTGTTTTGCAGTCTGGACGATTTTCGCAATTCTCGGGTTGCAGATCCAGGCCGAGCTCGGGCTATCAGAGACCGAATTCGGACTGCTCGTCGGCACGCCGATCCTGACCGGATCGCTTTCCCGACTCGTTCTCGGGATCTGGGCCGACCAATATGGTGGCCGCATCGTCAATCTCGCCGTCATGCTGCTTTCGGCACTTGCCACCTGGCTGCTGACTTTCGCGACGACCTATCCAGAATTTCTGCTTGCCGCGCTCGGAATCGGCCTGGCTGGCGGATCTTTCTCCGTTTCGATCACGTATGTCTCGAAGTTCTTTCCACCAGAGAAGCAGGGCGCTGCTCTCGGCATTGTCGGGGCAGGCAATGTTGGCGCCGCTGTTACCAAGTTTGCCGCTCCGATCGTCATGGCATCACTGGGTTGGGCTGGGGTCGCAAATGTCTGGGCGATCGGACTGGTCATCGTCGCAATCATATTCTTTGTCTTCACTTCGGACGATCCCGAGCTCGCCGAGCGACGCAGGACGGGTGTCAAGCCTCGCAGCTTCGCGTCGCAATTCGAACCACTTCGCAATATCCAGGTCTGGCGGTTCTCACTCTATTATTTCTTCGTCTTCGGAGCCTTCGTTGCGTTGGCCTTGTGGCTGCCGCGCTACCTGATCGGAGTCTACGGTTTTGATGTGAAGACGGCGGGCATGCTGGCCGCTGCGTACTCGGTTCCTGCCTCGATCTTCCGAATTTATGGCGGTCATCTGTCGGATCGCGTCGGCGCACGCACGGTCATGTACTGGACCTTCCTCGTGTCGGTTGCCGTGACCTTCTTCCTGTCCTACCCGCCCACGTCATACGTGGTTGATGGCGTAGACGGCCCGATCAGTTTCCGGCTCGCCACGGGGCCGATCACATTCGTGATCGCAATCTTCGTGCTGGGCTTTTTCATGAGCCTCGGGAAGGCGGCCGTCTACAAGCACATTCCCGTCTACTACCCCAAGGACGTCGGCGCGGTCGGTGGTCTGGTCGGCCTGATGGGCGGACTCGGCGGCTTCTTTCTGCCGATCCTGTTCGGACTGCTGAACGACCTGACCGGCATCTGGACCAGCTGTTTCATGCTTCTGTTCGTGATCGTGGCCGCGTCGCTGATCTGGATGCATCTCGCCATCCGGCACATGGAACGCGAAGCGGTCGGCGACACGCTCGACGCGCTGCCTCAGCTTCCTGAAATGAAGCCGATCCATGGCGAGCGCGAAGCCCGCGCGCTCGCACCGAAACTGATTGAGGACTGGCGGCCTGAGGATCAGGGGTTCTGGGAAACGACCGGGAAGAAGATTGCCGGCCGTAACCTGTGGATTTCGATCCCGGCGCTATTCCTGTCATTTGCGGTCTGGATGGTTTGGTCGGTCGTGGTCGCCAAACTGCCGCAGATCGGTTTTGCCTACTCGACCGATCAGCTGTTCTGGCTTGCGGCCTTGCCGGGCCTGTCGGGCGCCACTCTCCGCATCTTCTACAGCTTCATGGTGCCCATTTTCGGCGGCCGACTCTGGACGACGCTCACCACCTGGTCGCTGTTGCTGCCCGCGATCGGAATTGGTTTTGCTGTTCAGAGTCCCGAGACGCCCTACTGGATCATGCTTGCGCTCGCTCTGCTCTGCGGGTTGGGAGGCGGCAACTTCGCATCCTCGATGTCGAATATCGGCTTCTTCTACCCGAAGCGCGAGAAGGGCAATGCGCTTGCCATGAATGCCGGTCTCGGAAATCTCGGCGTCAGCGCCATGCAGTTTGTCGTGCCGCTCGTCATCACCGTTGGCGTCTTCGGCTTTCTCGGAGGCGAGCCGCAGACAACCGGCGATGGCGGTTCCTTGTTCCTTCAGAATGCCGGCTTCATCTGGGTCCCATTCATCATCGTCAGTGCATTTGCCGCGTGGTTTGGCATGAACGACCTGACGACAGCCAAGGCGTCGTTCGCTGATCAGGCAGTCATTTTCAAGCGCACACACAACTGGATCATGTGCTGGCTCTACACTGGCACATTCGGTTCCTTCATAGGCTTTTCTGCCGCGTTTCCGCTTCTGACCAGAACCCAGTTTCCGGAGATCAACGTCCTGCAAGTGGCCTTTCTCGGGCCACTGGTGGGCGCGCTGTCTCGATCGTTTACCGGCTGGATATCAGACCGCTTTGGCGGCGCGCGCGTAACACTGGTCGTCTTCGTACTGATGATGGTCGGGACGGCAGGCGTTCTCTACTTCCTGTCGATCAGGGACACGTCCGGCGCCTTCGTCGGCTTCTTCGCGTCCTTCATTTTGCTCTTCTTCGCCACGGGTGTGGGCAATGCGTCCACCTTCCAGATGATCCCGGCCATCATGCGAAAAGAGATCGACCGGCTGGAACCCGGCATGAGTGCCCCCGAGCGCCTGCGCCAATCCGAAAAGGAAAGTGCGGCGATAACCGGCTTCACCAGCGCCATCGCTGCCTATGGTGCCTTTTTCATCCCGAAGAGCTTCGGCATGTCGCTATCGGCATCCGGAAGCGCTGCCCCCGCCCTCTACGGCTTCCTCGCTTTCTACGTCTCCTGTCTGCTGATCACCTGGTTCGTCTATGCGCGGCCCGGCGGCCTGCTTTTCGATGTGGAGTCCCGGAAGCGTTCCCGAATCGAAGCCGTCAAAGGCTAGGTAAAGGTCTATCCCAATGAGCCATACACTTGATCGACTGACGTTCTTCAAAAGAAAGACTGAGCTGTTCTCGGATGGCCACGGCGTTCTCAATGACGAGGACCGTACGTGGGAGGAGGCCTATCGGAACCGTTGGCGTCACGACAAGATCGTCCGGTCGACACATGGTGTGAATTGCACCGGATCCTGCTCCTGGAAGATCTACGTCAAAGGCGGCATCGTTACCTGGGAAACCCAGCAGACCGACTATCCGCGGACCCGGGATGACCTGCCCAACCATGAGCCGCGCGGATGTTCCCGGGGTGCCAGCTACAGCTGGTATCTGTACTCGGCCAATCGCGTCAAATACCCGCTGATCCGCGCGCGCCTGCTAAGGGCGTGGCGCGAGGCACGAAAGTCCATGCTGCCTGTTGCAGCATGGAAGTCTATCCAGGACGACCCTGCGAAGCGCAATGACTATGTGACCCGCAGAGGCATGGGCGGTTTCGTCCGGGCCAAGTGGGACGAAGTCAACGAGATCATCGCGGCGGCGAACGCCCACACGATCCGGCAATGGGGACCTGACCGGGTCTTCGGATTTTCGCCAATTCCGGCCATGTCGATGGTCTCCTATGCAGCCGGTGCTCGCTACCTCCAGCTCATTGGTGGGGTCACCGGTTCCTTCTACGACTGGTATTGCGACCTGCCCCCCGCGAGTCCGCAAACCTGGGGCGAACAGACCGACGTTGCCGAGAGCGCCGACTGGTACAACTCGAACTTCCTGATCCTCTGGGGTTCGAACGTTCCTCAGACCCGGACGCCGGACGCTCACTTCTACACCGAGGCGCGCTACAAGGGCGTCAAGTCCGTCGTGATCTGCCCGGACTATTCGGAGGCCTCGAAATTCTCCGACCTCTGGCTCGCCGCGAAGCAAGGCACGGATGCCGCACTCGGCATGGCCTTCGGGCACGTGATCCTGACGGAGTATCATCGCGACCGGCAGGTGCCGTATTTCCGGGATTATGTGCGCCAGTACACCGATCTGCCGCTTCTCGTACGACTTGTCCCTCAGGAGGACGGCTACGTGCCAGAGCGCCTGCTACGCGCTTCCGACTTCGATGGCGCGCTCGGCGAAAGCAACAATCCCGACTGGAAGACCGTCGCACTGGATGAAAGGTCTGGACAGATTGTGGTCCCCAATGGCTCGATCGGCTTCCGATGGGGCGAGGACGGCAAGTGGAATCTCGAGGAGCGTGAAGCAGGCGGCGCCGAAACCGAGTTGCGCCTTGGCCTGAAGGGCGCAGAGGACGAGATCGCGAAGGTACGTTTCCCCTATTTTGCCAATACCGCCTCGAACGGCTTTGCATCGACCGATCACCCGAGCGTCCTTACGCGGAACATTCCCGTCAGGAAACTGAAACTGGCCGACGGCTCGGAGACGCTTGTTGCCTGTGTCTATGACTTGCTGATGGCCAATTACGGGGTCGATCAGGGTTATGGCGGCGAGCACCTGGCGAGCTCCTACGATGACATGGAGCCCTACACGCCCGCCTGGGCTGAAGCCATCACGTCCGTCGCCCGGGCCAATATCATCGCGACCGCCCGTGGTTTCGCCACGAACGCGGAGAAGACCAACGGCAAGTCCATGGTGATCATCGGTGCCGGGATGAACCACTGGTACCACATGGACATGAACTATCGCGCAGTGATGAATATGCTCATCCTGTGCGGTTGCGTAGGTCAGTCGGGTGGCGGTTGGTCGCACTACGTCGGACAGGAAAAGCTTCGTCCGCAGACGGGCTGGGCACCGCTTGCCTTCGCCACCGACTGGGTTCGTCCGCCACGTCAACAGAACTCGACCTCGTTCTTCTACGCACATTCGGACCAGTGGCGGTATGAGACGGTCCCGGTGGGCGAGATTCTTTCGCCTACTGCCGAGACGGGCGACTGGCAGGGCAGCTTCATCGACTACAATGCCAAGGCCGAACGCATGGGGTGGCTGCCGTCCGCTCCGGCTCTCAAGTCCAATCCGCTCGACGTGGCCGCCCGCGCACACGCGGCGGGTCAGGAACCCCGGGATTATGTCGCCCAGGCGCTGAAATCCGGCGATCTGGAAATGTCGTGCATGGACCCGGATGATCCGCACAACTGGCCGCGCAACATGTTTGTCTGGCGGTCCAACCTGCTTGGCTCTTCAGGCAAGGGGCACGAGTACTTTCTAAAGCATCTGCTTGGCACCGATCACGGCGTCCAGGGCAAGGACCTGGGCGAGATGGGGCATGAAAAGCCGCGCGATGTGGCGTGGCATGCCGAGGCACCTCGCGGAAAACTAGACCTCCTCGTGTGCATCGATTTCCGGATGTCGACCACGGCTGTCTATTCCGACATCGTACTGCCGACAGCGACCTGGTACGAGAAGAACGATCTCAACACGTCCGACATGCACCCCTTCATTCATCCGCTGGGGGCGGCCGTGGACCCGGCCTGGGAAAGCCGGACCGACTGGGACATCTTCAAGGGCCTCGCCCGGACATTCTCGGATGTCGCGCCGGAGGTGCTCGGTATCGAAACGGATGTGGTCCTCACTCCGATCCAGCACGACAGCCCCGGTGAACTCGCCCAAACCCATGGCGTGAAGGACTGGTTCAAGGGCGAAATCGACCCGATACCGGGCAAGACGATGCCGGCGATCACGGCGGTCGAGCGGGATTACAGCCAGATCTATGCGAAGTTCACGTCTCTAGGTCCGCTCATGGACCGGTTGGGGAATGGCGGCAAAGGTATCGGCTGGAACACCGGGCATGAAGTCGAGAAGCTTGCCTCGCTCAATGGCACGGTCCTTGACGAAACAGTAGCGAAGGGTCGCCCCAGGATCGTGTCCGATATCGATGCCTGCGAGACGATCCTGATGCTCGCCCCAGAGACCAATGGCGAAGTGGCCATCAAGTCCTGGGAAGCGCTGGAAAAGCAGACCGGGCGCGAGCACACTCACCTCGCCCGGCCCAAGGAAGACGAGAAAATCCGCTTCCGCGACATCGTGGCCCAACCGCGCAAGATCATCACTTCTCCGACCTGGTCCGGGATCGAGAGCGAGCACGTAAGCTACAATGCCGGTTACACCAACGTTCACGAACTCATCCCGTGGCGAACGCTGACCGGCCGCCAGCAGCTCTATCAGGATCACGACTGGATGCGGGCTTTCGGCGAGACGTTGGTCGTCTACAAGCCGCCGATCGATCTCAAGACCCTACACGTCAAGGGCGCGAAGCCGAACGGAAATACAGAGATCACCCTCAATTTCATCACTCCTCACCAGAAGTGGGGTATCCATTCTACCTACACTGACAACCTGCTGATGCTCACCTTGAACCGGGGCGGGCCCGTGGTCTGGGTTTCGGAAACCGACGCCCGTCGCGCGGGCATCGTCGACAATGACTGGGTTGAGGTCTTCAACGCCAACGGCGCACTCACCGCCCGGGCGGTCGTCTCTCAGCGAATCCGCGAGGGCACGATGTTCATGTACCACGCGCAGGAGAAGATCGTGAACACGCCTGGCTCCGAGATTACCGGCAAGCGCGGCGGCATCCATAACTCGGTGACCCGCGCAATCCTCAAGCCGACGCACATGATCGGCGGATATGCACAGCTCGCCTACGGCTTCAACTATTACGGCACGGTCGGTTCGAACCGGGACGAATTCATTGTTCTCCGCAAGATGAACAAGGTCGACTGGCTTGACACTCCCGCCGCTCAACTGGAGGGCGCAAAATGAAAATCCGTGCACAAATCGGAATGGTTCTAAATCTCGACAAGTGTATCGGCTGTCACACTTGCTCGGTCACTTGCAAGAACGTCTGGACTAGCCGCGAGGGCGTTGAATACGCTTGGTTCAACAATGTTGAAACCAAGCCTGGTGTCGGATTCCCCAAGGACTGGGAAAATCAGAAGCGCTGGAATGGCGGTTGGCGTCGTAAAAAGAATGGAAGAATCGAACCCAGGATGGGCGCCAAATGGCGCATTCTTTCGAAGATTTTCGCGAACCCGGATCTGCCTGAAATAGACGACTATTATGAGCCGTTCGACTTCGACTACGCGCATCTTCAGACCGCCCCCGAGATGACGGCTTTCCCGACGGCGCGGCCCCGTTCGAAGATCACCGGCGAACGCATGGAAAAGATCGAATGGGGTCCCAACTGGGAGGAAATCCTCGGCGGAGAATTCGAAAAGCGCAGCGCTGACTACAATTTCGAAGGTGTCGAAAAGGCGATCTATGGCGCATTCGAACAGACCTTCATGATGTATCTGCCGCGCCTGTGCGAGCACTGCCTCAACCCGACCTGCGTGGCTGCCTGCCCGTCTGGCGCGATCTACAAGCGCGAAGAGGATGGCATCGTCCTGATTGACCAGGACAAGTGCCGCGGCTGGCGGATGTGCGTGTCGGCCTGCCCCTACAAGAAGGTCTATTACAATTGGGAGAGCGGAAAGTCCGAGAAGTGCACGTTCTGCTATCCCCGAATGGAAGTCGGTCAGCCGACAGTCTGTTCTGAAACCTGTGTCGGACGGATCCGGTATCTCGGCGTGCTGCTCTATGATGCCGACCGGATCGAAGCTGCTGCTTCGACCCCCGACGAGCAGGATCTCTACCAGGCGCAACTCGACGTCTTTCTTGATCCCAACGACCCGGAAGTTATCGCCCAGGCGCGCGCCGACGGAGTGCCGGAGGCCTGGATTACGGCTGCGCAGCAAAGCCCGGTCTACAAGATGGCTATGGAGTGGAAAGTCGCCTTTCCGCTTCACCCGGAATACCGAACCCTTCCGATGGTTTGGTACGTCCCGCCGCTCTCCCCCATTCAGTCGGCCGCAGCCGCCGGCGCACTGGAATCCGATGGGGACATGCCTGATGTGGCATCGATGCGGATTCCGGTTCGGTACCTCGCCAATCTCCTGACTGCTGGAAAGGAAGAGCCTGTTGTAGCCGCACTGGAACGCATGATGGCGATGCGCAAATACATGCGCGCGAAAAGCGTTGAGGGGGTAATCGATCATCCCACCGCAGCGCGCGTTGGAATGACCGCACAGCAGATCGACGAAATGTATCGCTACATGGCGATCGCCAATTACGAGGACCGTTTCGTCATTCCCACGACCCACCGCGAGACGAGCGAGGACGCCTACGATCTTCGTGGCGATTGCGGCTTCACCTTTGGCAACGACTGCTCCGGCGGCCGTACCGAGCTTGGCCTCTTTGGCAAGGACAAGCGCCCGCGGGCCAAAACAAAGACGCCGATGGAGATGTGACCGATGGCCATGACCTATCGAGCGCTCTCGCGCCTCCTGTCATATCCCGAAGCCCCGCTTCAGTCCGAAGCAGGTCTTTGTGTCGACGTGATCCGGGACGAGGGGTTGGTGCCGGAACGGATCGTTACTTCGCTCCGGAAGCTCGCGGTACATATCGCGGGCAGTGATCTCTATTCGGCGCAGGCCGCATACGTCGATCTGTTCGACCGCACGCGAAGTGTCTCCCTGCATCTGTATGAGCACGTGCATGGCGAAAGCCGGGAAAGAGGACCGGCTCTGGTTGGTCTCGTCGAGCTCTACCGGTCGCGCGGACTTGAGCTCGATGTCAGCGACCTGCCAGATTACCTTCCCGTATTTCTCGAATTCCTTTCGATCATTCCGGACGCTGAAGCAGCCGGGCTGATCGGAGAGGCGGCTCATGTCCTTGAAGCGATCGCCGAGCGTCTGAAGAAAAGGCAAAGCCCGTATCGGGCAATCTTCGGTGCCTTGCTGGCGATATCCGACCGGCCGGCTGATCGTGCGGCCGTCGCCGATCTCCTCGCCATTAACGACGATGACCCCAACGATCTCGCCGCCCTCGACGCGGCCTGGGAAGAGGAGGCGGTAACCTTCGGTCCCGGAACGGCCAGTGACGGCTGCCCAAAGGCACAATCCATGCTGAACACGATGCAGGGGACACGGCAATGACCAGCAACCTGGTGTCCTGTTGGTCTGGCGCGGCATGTCTCGCGCTGGCCTGTTCCGCCACGGCGTACGGCGACGACACCCGCATGGAGCCCATTCTCGACCTGCGTCTGCGGGCAGAGCAGGTCGACCAGGCGGGGCTGGAGAACACGACAGCGGTAACGCTCCGTGGCCGTTTTGGCTTCCAGCTTCAATTCTTGAGCGGGTGGAGCTTCCTTGCGGAAGCTGAGGCGGTTGAACACCTTGGCGGTGACTTCTCTGACACGGTCAACACCATTGGCGGACGGGCGGTCGTAGCCGATCCCGAAGCATTCGAGCTCAACCGGTTCCAGGTCTCTTGGGCAGGAGAGACCGCCAACCTGACGCTCGGCCGTCAACGCATCGTGTTCGATGACGCGCGCCTGGTTGGGAATGTGGGCTTTCGCCAGAACGAGCAGACGTTCGATGCGGTGCGTGTCGGATACACGGGCATGGCCGATATCGCGATGGATTATGTCTATGTCGGACGGGTTCACCGGATATTTGGTGACGACTCGCCCATGGGTGAATTCGAAAGCGACTCCCACATATTCCGGATTGGCGCCGAAACCCCGGCGGGTGAAATAAGCGCATCGATCCTGCTGCTTGATTTTGAAAACGCACCGGCTGCGTCATCGCAGACCTATTCGTTGCGATGGTCAGAGAGCTGGACATTTGAAGCCGGCACATTGGGTGCAACCGCGCAACTCGCCTTGCAAGACGCTTATCGAGGCGGTGGCCCGGCTTCGGAACTCGGCTTCCAGTCGGTTGGAGCAACTTTTACGCGCGGTGACATCACGGCTTTTGCGGGCGCCGACGTTCTCGAAGGCTCTGGCGGACAAGCCTTTTCGACGCCGTTGGCGACTCTGCATGCGTTCCAGGGTTGGGCAGACGTGTTCCTGACAACACCCGGCCAGGGTCTACGCGACTTGAGTTTCGGGATGCGCGGCCGGGGAGTGAATATCGTGTCCGGAGCGCCAGCCGCAAACTGGGCGGTCGTTTACCATGACTTTGAATCGGACAACGGGTCAGTGTCGTTCGGACGGGAATTCGACGCCGTCTTCCGTGTTCCGGTCAATGACTGGCTGGCGGTCGAGCTCAAGGGAGCGCGGTTTGAAGGAGAACAGCCTGCCTTTCCCGACAGGACAAAAATCTGGCTGTCGATCGAAGCGAATTTCTAGCCAGTTCATTCATGGAGACCACTTATGGCCCAGGAACATGTAACAACAATCGCGAGTGCCGGCTGGTTCGACCAGGCCATGTTCGGGTACTACCCCTACATCGCTTTGGCCGTACTGGTGATCGGGTCGGTTCTGAGATTTGACCGCGAACCCTATACGTGGCGCTCGGGATCATCTCAGCTTCTGCGCCGTCAGCAGTTGATGATCGGCTCTGTTCTTTTCCACGTCGGTGTACTGGCGATTTTCGCGGGTCATTTTGTCGGGCTTCTGACGCCAATCCAGATCTTTGACGCGCTCGGCATCAGTCACGGCGCCAAACAGATGCTCGCAATCGTCGCCGGCGGGATCGCAGGCCTGATGGCGATCTCTGGAGCGCTGATCCTCCTTCATCGCAGGCTTTTTGACCCCCGTATCCGCGCGACATCCAGCTTTGGGGATACGGCGATCCTGGCCATCCTGACGACCCAGCTTGTTCTCGGACTTTCGACCATTCCCCTGTCGTCTCAACATCTCGACGGTTCGGAGATGGTGAAATTCATGACGTGGGCACAAGGCATCTTCACCTTCCAGCCGGGTGCCGCTGATCATGTCGCCGGAGTGCACTGGATCTTCAAGGCGCACCTGATCCTTGGCCTGACCATCTTCCTGATCTTCCCCTTCACCCGGCTTGTGCACATGCTCTCGGCCCCGGTCTGGTTTCTCGGCCGTCGTGGATGGCAGATCGTCCGAACGCGCCGCGGTCTGCCAGGCTCAGGCAAGCCTCACCACGGTACGAAACAGGAGACCGTTCGATGACTGCCCCCGCCTCCGTCTTTCATGGCGTTGAAGTTCCGGAATCGCTTCTCGCGGCCGAGATGCAACACCATCAGGCTGGGTCGTTCGCCGAGTCCCGAAAGCAGGCCGGCCGTGCGCTGGCCGTTCGAGCCGTCCTGCTGGACCTTGCGCGGCGGAACGGAGTGAAAGCTGTTCCCCAGAAAAATGCAGATGGTCAGGAGGAAACGCAGGAAGAGGCCCTGATCCGGGAGGCGCTCTCAAGCGCTCTTGATCCGGAACCGGCAACGGCCGATGAAATCCGGGCGGTTTACGATGCGCATCCCGAGGGTTTCCATTCGCCCGATCTGGTCGAGGCTTCGCACATCTTGCTGTCTCCATCGGGGGACGCTCCCGGCGACTGGGACGACGCGCTCGGACTGGCTGCAGGGCTCGTGACGCAGCTTGCCGGTGATCCCGGCGCATTCGCGCGGCTGGCTGCCGCACACTCCGCGTGCGCATCGGCGAGCGAGGGCGGCGCGCTCGGTCAACTTGGGCCCGGTGATGTCGTCGCGCCCGTGTGGGACGCGCTCATGTCCCTGGATGTGGGAGGGGTCACGGCGCAGCCCGTTCGAAGCCGGTACGGCTGGCACATTCTGCGCCTCGATCAGCGCGAGTCCGGACAACGCCTGCCTTTCGAATACGTGAAGTCGCACATCGCCATGCGGCTCGATTCCAAGGCCTGGTCGATCGCCGCATTGGAACTGATCGATCAACTCCTCGCACAGTCGGCCGAGTCATTGAAGCTGAAACTGGATAGTGACGGGAAGCTTGATTTGAACGGGGGAACGGTAGCCCGGGCCGGCGCCATGCTCGGCAGCGTCATATCGAACGCAAGTGCGGCATATGCCTCGCTTGACGAGGCAACCCGCGCGATCGTCCACGCCGCCGCCGAAAGAGAGTCGGCAGCACCGGAGGAAGTGTTGCGCACGGCGATCAATCGCTTTCTTGCCCAGGCGGACGATGAATTGTGGACCCGCGTACTCTCGAAATTCCGCGACGGGGAGGAGCCGCTTGCTGCGCTCCTGACGATCATCGTCAACCAGCAATTGCCGCCGGTCAGGACGAGCCACACTCTTATCTCGTTGCGAGATCGCATGAACGCCTAGACCGAAGCAGAAGGACGGCTCCAATGGCAGAAAAAGCGAAACGCGCAGGACTTGAACCGATGCCGCTCGATCTGCTGAACGAGCCGCTGGTCTGGTTATTCGCCGAACACTATCGACACAGGGACATCTGTGCGCGTCTGACGCGTCTTTCGACAGAAGTCGTCTGCGACGAACCGGCCCTCAGGGAAGTGATCGACTTCTTCGAGATCGACCTCCCGCTTCACATCATCGATGAGGAAGACGATCTCTTTCCGCTTCTGCGGCGACGATGCGAGCCGGAGGACCAGATCGAGCGGGTCTTGGGTATGCTTTCGCTGGATCATTCGCGCGACCAGACGGCGGCTGCGAAGGTCAAGGACTTGATGGAGCGGGCGCTCGAAAAGCAGACCGGACTCGCGTGTCTGGCTGATGCGGGTACGATTATCGCCAACTTCTGTGCGCTTCAGAAGAATCATATCGCACTGGAAAACGCCGTCGTTCTGCCGATCGCGAGATTGCGGCTGTCGGATACTGACCTGGGTGCGCTATCGAAACGGCTGTCGGCCCGCAGGGGGCGGTTCGTCACGACCGGGTCCGAAGAATGATCGATCGCCTGCTCGACAACAATCTCTCCTGGGCGGCCACGCGTGTCCGGATCGATCCGGGCTATTTTCAGAGACTTTCGCTTCAGCAATCCCCCGAATATCTTTGGATCGGATGCAGCGACAGCCGGGTACCTGCGAACGAAATCGTTGGGCTGGATCCGGGGGAACTATTCGTTCACAGGAATATTGCCAATCTCGCGCCGCCGCGCGACATCAACTTCCTTTCCGTCTTGCAGTACTCGATCGACATCCTGAAGGTTCGGCACATCATTGTGTGCGGGCATTATGGGTGCGGAGGTGTTCGCGCCGCGTTGACGGAACAGCGATACGGATTGATCGATCACTGGCTCCAGCCGGTCGCCGACCTCGCCCACGAACACGAATCGCATTTGCAGGCGATTTCGGACTTCGATACGCGGGTCAATGTCGCCTGCGAACACAATGTACGAACTCAGGTCGAATCTCTGGGCAAGAATCCGTTCGTCAAGGATGCATGGCGCCGCGGTCAGAAGCTTTCCATCCACGGATGGATCTACTCGATACGGGATGGACTCCTGCGCAATCTCGAAATTTCGGTCGATCGCCCGAAGGCCGTTGACGCGCTCAGCAAGCGACCCTGGTTTCCGGATGACTGATTGCGGAATCGCCATTCTCGCAGGCGGAGAGGGACAACGCATCGGCGGGCACAAGCCTGAAAGACTGCTCAAAGGCAAACGTCTGATCGAACATGTGCTCGACAGGATCGATGCCACGTCGCGCCGCTGCGTGATATGCGTCCGGGAAACAGGACAGGTTGCCAATCCGAACGTTCCGGAAATTCTGGATCAAGCCGACATTCCTGGACCATTGGCCGCAGTCATCCCGGCCCTCGCTTGGGCGAACCGGGAACTTCTGTCCGGCATCGTCACAGTGCCGTGCGACATGCCCTATCTCCCGGTCGATCTGCCAAATCGTCTCGTGAACGGCTCCGCAGGACGATCGCGTCCGGCCTTTGCTGTCTGTGGCGGTCAACTCCACCCGGTTTGCGCGTTCTGGCCGACCACGGCGATTGACCGGGTCACGGCATTCGCGACTGGAGGTCGGGCAAGCCTTCGCGATGCGCTTGCCTTCTGCGGCGCAGTCGAAGTGACATGGCCAGATGCCGAACGGAGCCTCTTCCTCAACATCAATTCGGTCGAAGATCTCCACCGGGCTGAGTGGGAATAAGGCGGTCGACACTGTCAGAGGAAACCCGGCGTTAGCCGGATGGCCGTCATCGTGAGCGGATGAGCACGAACCCGTTTCGGTATTTCAAGACGTCGCCTGAGGTCATTCGGCTTGCGGTGATGATGTATGTCCGGTTCCCTCTGTCCCTGCGGAACGTGGAGGATCTGCTCCACGAGCGCGGGATCGAGTTGAGCCACGAAACGGTCCGGTATTGGTGGAACCGATTCGGACCGATGTTCGCGGCCGAGATTAGGCGCAAACGCGCGAGCCGGCTTCGGGCCTGGCCTCAATGGCAATGGCACCTCGACGAGATGTTCGTGAAGATCAACGGCGTGACCCACTACCTCTGGCGCGCCGTCGATCACGAAGGTGAAGTCCTCGAGGCCTACGTCACCAATCGCCGGGATCGCCAGGCTGCATTGAAGTTTCTACGCAAGGCGATGAAGCGGTATGGCCAGCCGAAGGCCTTCGTGACGGACAGGCTTCGGTCCTACCGGGCGGCGTTCAAACAGTTGGGGATTGAAGTCGATCAGGAGGTCGGCCGCTGGCTCAACAACAGGGTCGAGAACAGCCATCTACCACTTCGAAGGCGAGAGCGGGCGATGCTCCGCTTCCGGCAGATGCGAAGTCTTCAGAAGTTCGCCGCCGTCCACTCTTCCGTCCACAATCACTTCAATCTCGACCGCCACCTCAACTCCCGCGACCGGTTCAAGGAAAACCGGCAGGCCGCCTTGGCCGAGTGGCGGCAGCTCGCCGCCTGATCAGGGCCGCTCTACCTCTAACAGAGACCGGTTCGCTTTTGTCTGACAGCACCG
>NZ_JBHRSV010000032.1:0-1968 GCF_042643335.1 Hyphobacterium vulgare | reverse complement strand
CATGCTGGCCGCCTACAACAACACCCCGCGCAAATGCCTTGACTACAGAACCCCCGCAGAGGCCTTCTCAGACCACCTGTTGCACTTCAAACGAGAATCCACCCTCCCGCCTTCGCGGGAGTGACGGAGTGATTGTTGTTTCCTCCGTCCCGGATTTATTCCGGGACCTACCGGAGCAGGCGGGTAACCAGGAGACGTGGGTAGGCCCCGGCACGGTGGCCGGGGCAGACAGGTTTGTGATCAGCACACCGCCTCCCCCTCCCCTTGAGGGGGAGGGACGCGAGCGGCTTCCGCAAGGAAGACGGGAGCGGGGTGGGGTGATGGCGCGCTTGATACCCCCACCCCGGTCGGCTGGCTATCGCTCAGCCTCCCGGCCCTCCCCTCAAGGGGGAGGGCGGAAAGCAAGGCACCGCCTTACCCTCGCCTCGCCCCGGACCCGGTCCGGGGCACTCCCCCCGTAAACGGGGGGAGAAATCCCGCACAGTGATGACCGCCGCCTTCAAGGAAGGCCATGCCGCGTGGCAGCCCGCGAATGGCGGACTGTTCACCCTCTCCGCAGGCGAGGGGATCGGCGTGATCTTCGGGCCATCGACCTGGTCGTCATTCCGGCCCCGGATCAATGTCCGGGGTAAACTCCAGCGGGAATCCAGAGCCTCGGTGAAGCTGGACCCCGGCTTCCGCCGGGGTGACGGGTGAAAGCCTAGCCGAAGCGCTTCTCGTATTCCGGCTTCTTCGCCGGGAACATCGCGGCGGAGAACGCCGTGCCGACAATCGCGATGACGATGCGCGCGATGATGGTGAAGAAGAGGAAGGTGAGCTGTTCGTCGCCGAGGAAGAGGCGGACCCAGTTGTTGTACTGGTTGGGCAGGCCGGTATGGGTGAGCCAGTCCTCGACCATTTCCGCGCCGTTCAGCACCCAGTTGAGCACGTGCGGGGCGTAAAGCCCGAGGAAGACCAGCATCGCCAGGGCCAGGATGAAGGCCAGAAACAGCGTCAGCGAGGTCGATGTGACCCGCCCCAAGATCATGCCCATGTCAGCGCTCCCCTTTTCAGTCCCCGGTATCAGACCAGCCTAACATGGCAAGAAACGGGCCGCGCCCGGCTTCGTGTCTGAGGGGAAAAGCGTTCGTGGGGGACGGGGGTTCCGGAATCTTTCGAAACCTGGGGTCCCCGTGTAAACGGGGACCTGAAGCTGGCACAAGGTTTCGGGTTCCCGCGTTCGCGGGAAACCCATGTTGGAGTGGCGTCACAAATCCCCTTCCTCCAGCAGCGTGTAGGAAAACGCATTGCCCCAGATCCGGGCGGCGATGCGGCAGACACTCATGAAGAGGGCAAAGTCATCGGCATCGGCGAAGACGGTGCAGCCCGCCGACCAGCGCCCGACGGTCTGCGTCGTGCCGCTGGCCGCGGCGCGGTGGATGTTGAGGCCGGTGCCGTCCTCATGCCGCACACCGCCGCGCCAGACCGGCATGGCGCAGCCGGGGCGCTGGCACAGCGCGTCATAGCGGCCCTTGTGCTTCGCGATGCGGTAGGCGGACCGGTACTGGCCGGGGATCAGCGTTGCCGTGCCCTTCGGGTGGACCGGGTGGTCGAGGTAATGCTGGCCCGGATCGGTGGTGACGGGAAAGGCGAGATACTGCCAGTCCGCCCCCGCCCGCCAGCTCAGTGTCAGCCAGTCGTCGAAGGCGCCAGCTTCTGTTTCGCGAGATCGCACCGCGACGATGTTGAGGTCATAGCCCTTCGCGCTGGTGAACAGGGTATGGCCCTTCGCGCGAAGGGCGGCGTGGAGCGTGGCTCGATCGGGGCGTGTCATGCCCGCGAGGTTAGGCCGCGCGGACGGGGGCGGGGATTGGCGCGAGCTTCCCCCTTGTAACTCTGTCCTGCCTGCCTGTGGCATGATGCCGTGTGCGGCGGCGGATGGAAGACCGATCCACCCTGGGGCTTGCAAGCCCGTGGGAGAGCCAGGGT
>NZ_JBHRSV010000031.1:111574-115360 GCF_042643335.1 Hyphobacterium vulgare | reverse complement strand
AAATCTCAACCCGTTCCTCAACGCTGAAATGTCGATATCGCTGTCCCATCGCAACACCCTAGGAAGGTGTTGCACTTCGTTTGAGAACTCAGGGAATCCAGAACGCCAGTCAATCTGGACCCCCGCCTTCGCGGGGGTGACGCATATTCTCAGAACCCGCTGTTCAGCGCCGGCTTGCGGCCGTGGCGGCGGCGAAAGGCGTCGATCAGCTTGTCGGCCTGATCGTTCGGGAAGGGCGTCTCGGCAAAGGCAAACGCGCTCGCCTTGGCGACCCGCACCTGGGCGTGGGTCTCGATCTCGCGCACATACTCGATCCGCAGATTGTTGGCCGCCCCGATATAGACCACGGAATTCGGATCATCGGCATCAGCCAGCAACTTGTACACGCCCGCCCCGTACGGAATGCGGTTCTCATAGAGCTTCGAAAGCTGGAACGGTCCTTTCCAGGACAGGAGGCTTTGCATCATGACGTGTATTCGTTCGGCTCTTCATGTGGGCTAGGTGAAATTTCCTAATAGGAGATTGCCTTGCCTGCGATGTAAAAGTTCAGCGTGTGCGCACCCGGCCAACCGCATCGGTCCAGATTGCATTGCGGCGTTCCCGCTCTGCGGATTCCATCTCCGGTTCGAACGCCCGGTCGGCTTGCCACAAGGCGCGCCCGTCCTCGATGCCGTGAAACATTCCCGCCCCCAGCGCCGCGAGGAAGGCCGCGCCCCACGCCGTCGTCTCGGTGTTGACCGGCCGGACCACTTCCACGCCGGTCAGGTCCGCAAGGCGTTGCAGGAAACGGTCATTCGCCGCCATCCCGCCATCGACCTTGAGCGACACCGTCTTCATGCCGTCACCGGCCATGGCCGCTAGCAGGTCGCCGGTCTGGAAAGCGGTGGAATCGAGCGCCGCCTGCGCGATCTCGGCGCGGCCCGCCCCGCGCGTCAGACCCAGGATCGCGCCGCGCGCCTCGGCGTCCCACCACGGCGCGCCGAGCCCGGTAAAGGCCGGCACCAGCACCACCTCGCTGTCCGGGTCCGCGGACCGGGCCAGCGATTCAATCTCGCTCGCCTTCGAAAACAGGCCCAGCCCGTCGCGCAGCCATTGCACCGTCGCCCCGGCCGACAGGACCGATCCCTCCATCGCATAGGCCGTCTCTCCGCCGATGCGGTAGGCGATCGTCGAGAGCAGGCGGTTCTGCGACGCCACCATTTCCGTTCCGGTGTTCAGCAGCAGGAAGGCCCCCGTGCCATAGGTCGATTTCGCCTCGCCCGGCGCGAAGCAGGCCTGGCCGATGGCCGCGGCCTGCTGGTCCCCGGCGATGCCGGTCAGGGCAATCTCCTCGCCCAGCACCTTTTTCGAGATCTTGCCGAACGCCCCGGCGCAGTCGCGCACTTCGGGCAGGCCGCGTGCGGGCACGTTGAAGGCCTCGAGCAACCCCTCGTCCCAACGCCCAGCCCTGATGTCATAGAGCGAGGTCCGGCTGGCATTGGTCGCGTCGGTGGCGTGCACCTTGCCGCCGGTCAGCCGCCACAGAAGGAAGCTGTCGACCGTGCCGAAGCAGAGCTCACCGCGCCGCGCCCGTTCGCGTGCGCCGTCCACCTGGTCGAGAATCCAGGCGAATTTCGTCGCCGAGAAATAGGGGTCGAGGACGAGCCCGGTCTTCGCCGCCACCTCCGGCCCGGCTCCGCCCGCTTCGATCTCACGGCAGCGTTCCGCCGTGCGGCGGTCCTGCCAGACGATGGCATTGTGGATCGCCTGCCCGGTCTTGCGGTCCCAGACGATGGCCGTCTCGCGCTGATTGGTGATGCCGGCACAGGCCGCGCGCCAGCCCGCCTTGCGCCCGGCCTTGAGCGCATCGCGCGCGGTCGAGATCACCGTCGCCCAGATCACTTCCGGGTCATGCTCGACCCAGCCGGGGCGGGGATAGATTTGCGCAAATTCCTGCTGCGCGGACGCGATGACCGCACCCTCGGGCGAGAACAGGATCGCGCGCGAACTCGTCGTGCCCTGGTCGATGGCCAGAATGCCGTCCTTCACTGCCTTCCTCCCCGCGCGATTTGCGCTAACCTGCCGCCAATGACCGGGCTTTTCCAGTCCGGCGATCGCGGATGATCCGGGGGGATGACCATGGCGGCAGGCTGGCAGCGGCAGGACTTCAGTTCGCCGACGGGCGCGATGCTCGCGCTCTACGAGACCCCGCCGGCCGCGCCGGTGAAGGGCGTGGTCCACATCAATCACGGCCTCGCCGAGCATGCCGCGCGTTACGCGCCCTTCGCGGAATTCCTCGCCGGGCGCGGCTACCATGTCGCGGCGCAGGACCATCGCGGCCATGGCTATACCACCGCAAAGGACGGCAGCCCGCGCCTGTTCGCGAAGCGCAATGGCTGGAAAAAAGTTACCGAAGACACAGCGGCGGTGAACGCGCATCTGCGAGCCCGGCACCCCGGCAAGCCGGTCTTCGTGCTCGGGCATTCCATGGGCGGGACGGTGGCGATGAACCACGTCATGCGCCATCCGGACACCGTCTCCGGCGCGGCGATCTGGAATGCCAATTTCGTCACCGGCGGTCTCGCCGGCGTGATGAAGCTGGTCCTTTTCTTCAACGGTCTCGGCGGCGCGTCGAAACCCGCCGGTACGATCGACGCCCTGACCTTCAAGGCGTGGGACAAGAAATTCAGGGACGACCGCCCGGCATTCGGCTGGCTGTCGCGCGACCTTTCGGTGGTCGACGCCTATGTCGCCGACCCCTTATGCGGCTGGCCGGCCAGCGTCTCGCTCTGGCGCGATTTCCTCAAAGGCATGCAATACGCCGCCGATGACACCCATTTCGCCAGGGTCCGCAAGGAACTGCCCTTCCACCTGATCGGCGGCGGCAGTGATCCGGCGACCGAGGGCGGCAAGGCCACCCGGCAAATGGCCGAACGCCTGAAGAAGGCCGGCTTCACCGATGTCAGCGCCGAAGTCCTCGAAGGCTTCCGCCACGAAACCCTCAACGAGATCGGCGCTGAAGCCGAGATGGCGAAATTCGCCGACTGGCTGGATCAGAGGGTGGGGTAGAAGCCCTTCCCCTCCCCTTGAAGGGGAGGGACGCGAGCGGCTTGCGCGAGCAAGACGGGAGCGGGGTGGGGTGCTTGATCTTTGTTCTCTTTGGGGTTCCCGCGAACGCGGGAATCCGAAGCCAGGTGCAAGCTTCAGGTCCCCGTTTTCACGGGGACCCCATGACTAACCCCCACCCCGGTCGGCCGGCTGACGCACAGCCTCCCGGCCCTCCCCTCAAGGGGGAGGGCAAGAGAGGCAGCACCCTTACATCGCCGTTTCGATATGCTTCTCTCGGGCGTCGTCCCGGTTGATGTCGCCGCCGAAAATCATCTTGAACAGGCCCTCAACGTCCATATCAGCCAGCCACATCTCGGCGTCGATCAGGTCGAATTTCAGCACGTCCAGATGCGGGTCGGTCTTGCCGCCCTCGAACCAGGCGTCAACCGCCTTCGACCAGAACTTGTCGCGGATGTCGTGATCCTTGATCGGGGTCAGCCGACCACGCAGGCAGGCGAAGAAATCGTGCCCCTTGGATGCGAATTGCGCCATCGCCTCGACGCCGCCCTGCCCGAGATTTTCCGCCAGACGATTGTCCTTCGCCGTGAAGAAGAAGAGCTGGTTGGGATAATCGTCGTCGAACTGCGCCGTCATCGGCACGCTGTGCGCGCCCTGCGCGGGAATGCCGAGCATCACGAAGGGGCTGTCGTCGAGCTCATTCCAGAACTTGGCGATGATGTCGCAACGGTCGGTCATGTC
>NZ_JBHRSV010000031.1:0-111443 GCF_042643335.1 Hyphobacterium vulgare | reverse complement strand
TTGCGAAAGCAAGGCGGGAGCGGGGTGGGGTGAGATTTCCTTGCTTCAATCTGGGTTTCCCGCGAATGCGGGAACCCGAAACGGGGTGCAAGCTTCAGGTCCCCATTTTCATGGGGACCCCAGAATCATCTTGATTGACGTCTCCCGGACGGCGGAGCCGATTCGGGATCCAGACTGGACCCCGGCCCTCGCAAAGCGAGGCCGGGGAACGTCGGAGCAGAAATTGGTCAGTAAACCTCGAACAGGCCCGCCGCGCCCATGCCTCCGCCGATGCACATCGTGCACACGACGTATTTCGCGCCGCGGCGCTTGCCCTCGATCAGGGCGTGGCCGACCATGCGCGCGCCCGACATGCCATAGGGGTGGCCGACCGAGATCGCGCCGCCATTCACGTTGAGGTTCTCGTTCGGGATGCCCAGCTTGTCGCGGCAATAGAGGACCTGCACCGCGAAGGCCTCATTGAGCTCCCACAGGCCGATATCGTCCATCTTCAGGCCGTTGGCCTTGAGCAGCTTCGGCACCGCAAACACAGGCCCGATGCCCATCTCGTCCGGCTCGGTACCGGCCACCGCAATGCCGCGATAGGCGCCAAGCGGCTTCAGACCGCGCTTCTCGGCTTCCCTGGCTTCCATCAGCACGCTGGCCGAGGCCCCGTCCGACAGCTGGCTGGCATTGCCCGCCGTGATGAACTGACCCGCCTTGATCTTCTGACCGCCGCCGAACACAGGCTTCAGGCTGTTGAGGCCTTCGAGAGTCGTTTCCGGCCGGTTGCCCTCGTCCTTGTCGAGCAGCGTGTCGACGAGGGAGATTTCCTTCGTCTCCTTGTTCATCACGCCCATTTTCGAGGCAAGCGGCACGATCTCGTCATCGAACTTGCCCGCCGCCTGCGCCGCCGCCGTCCGCTGCTGGCTCTGCAGCGCGTATTCGTCCTGCGCCTCGCGGGAAATGCCATAGCGTTCGCCGACAACCTCGGCGGTTTCCAGCATCGACATGTAGATCGCCGGGACGTGTTCGTTGAGCCACGGGTCGAAGGCCCGGTGGATGTTCATGTGCTCGTTTTGGACCAGCGAGATGGATTCGAGGCCCCCGCCCACGGTCACCGTCATGCCGTCGGAGATGATCTGCTTGGCCGCGACCGAGATCGCCATCATGCCCGAGGCGCACTGGCGGTCGACCGTCATGCCCGCCACCGTCACCGGCAGCCCGCCACGCACCAGGCATTGCCGCGCCGTGTTCTGGAAGGTCGAGCCCTGCTGCATCGCCGCGCCCATGATGACATCGTCAATCTCCTTCGGATCGACGCCCGAGCGCTCGACGGCGTGCTTGATGGCGTGGCCGCCCAGTTCCTGCGCCTGGGTGTTGTTGAACGCGCCGCGATAGGCGCGGCCGATCGGCGTGCGGGCGGTGGAGACGATGACGGCTTCGCGCATGGCGGGCTCCTTTTGAATATCAGGTATGGCACTTCACCGCCCGGCGGCGGGAAGATCAAGCCACGGATTTGATCAGCCGAGCTTCACGCCGAAATGATCCGCCGCATAGGCGAGGAATTTCAGGGTCTGGCCTGACCCGTCGGTCAGTTCCTGCTGGCCCTCGGGCGCGGTGATCCGTTCGAAATGCTCCGCCACCTTGTCCGGCGTCTGATCCTCCGGCTTCAGATAGATGCCGGGCGTTTCGTAGATTTTCGCCGCGGCATAGCCGCCCGCGCCCGCCGCCAGGATGGTCCGCTTCGGCGCGTCCTCGCTGACGAGATAGACGAGGCCGGCCGAGACGCTCTCCGGCGTCATCAGTTCGAGCGCGGCTTCCGGGATCAGGCCTTCCGTCATGCGGGTATGCGCGGTCGGTGCCAGCGTGTTGACCCGGATGTCGTATTTCGCGCCCTCGATCTGCAGCACATTCATCAGCCCGACCAGGCCCATCTTCGCCGCGCCATAATTCGACTGGCCGAAATTGCCGTACAGGCCCGATGACGAGGACGTCATCGCGATGCGCCCGTAATTGCGCTCCTTCATGTGATCCCACACCGCCTTGGTGCAGATCATCGAGCCCATCAGGTGCACGTCGAGGACGAGGCGGAAATCCTCCTCCGTCATCTTCGAGAACGACTTGTCGCGCAAAATGCCGGCATTGTTCACCAGGATGTCGACCGCGCCGAATGTCGCGATCGCAGTCTCGACCATGTCGGCGACTTCGTCGGCCTTGGTGACATTCGCGCCGTGCGCCATCGCCTTGCCGCCCTTCGCCGTGATCTCGTCGACGACTGCCTGAGCGGCGGAGACCGAAGCCCCCTCGCCCGATACGCTGCCGCCGAGATCATTGACCACGACATTGCAGCCGCGTGCGGCCAGCATCAGCGCATGACTGCGCCCCAGACCATTGCCCGCACCCGTGACGATGGCGGTGCGTCCGTCGAACCGGATCATGACTGTCTTCTCCCCTCGCAAGTTCCGCTGCGGCGAAACCTAGCGGCTCATGCCGGAGAGGCCAGTGGGCAAAAGCGGTTCCAGCAATCGGGAGACGCCGTTTTCCTCCCCCGCTTGCGGGGGAGGGGGACCACGAAGTGTTGGAGGGGGGAAATCCCCCTCGCCCCGGACAAGTCCGGGGCACTCCCCCCGCAGGCGGGGGGAGAAAGCGATAATGAGTGCCCCCACCCCGGCCCTCCCCCGTGGGGGGAGGGAGAAAATGCCTGCGCGACTCCCTCCCCTTGAGGGGAGGGTTGGGGTGGGGTGATCTCTTCTGGACTTTCGAATGCGGTGTTCCGGGAGGCGATTGAAAACGGCTAGGCCCCTCGCACCTGCCTCAATCGCGTCCGGAAGGAAGAGCCGGGATTGGACACGCCCCGCCAGGCCCGGTAGCCGAGCAGCAGCGCGATCACAGCGCCATGGATCCACGGCCCCATCTGCACGCCCTTCACCATGAAGCCGTAGTGGAACACCGCCAGCACCGCGATCGGATAGACGAGCGTATGCAGCCGCCGCCAGGCCAGCGCACCCATTCGCTTGATCATCGCGTTGTTCGAGGTGATGGCGAGCGGGATCAGCAACACGAAGGCGGCCATCCCCAGCGTGATGTAGATCCGCTCCACCACGTCTTCCCACAAGCCGGGCAGCGAGCCGCGCAGGTCGAAGGCGAGATAGGCCGTCACGTGGAGCAACGCGTAGAAGAAGGCCGCAAGCCCGATCCTGCGGCGGATCTGGATGATCGGCGCCCATTTCGTCAGGTCACGGAAGGGTGTCACCATCAGCGACACGATCAGCACGCGCAGCGCCGTGTCACCGAGGAAGTGGTGTGTCCGCGCCACCGGGTCGAAGCCCAGCGCCGTCGGGTTGAAGGTGAAGACCTGCACCCACAGCCAGATCAGCCACAACCCCGGCACCAGAAGCGCGATCAGGGAGAGCGGCTTCAGACAGTGTTTGGCAAAGCTCCGCAGGACGGGCGAACGTTGCGCGGCAGCCATGCGGTCAGTAATTCTCCGCCAGGTCCATCCCGGCATACATCGACGCCACTTCGTCGGCATAGCCGTTGAACATGTCGGTATCGCGCCGCGCGAACGGACCGGCCCCGATCACCCGCTCGCTCGCCTGGCTCCAGCGCGGGTGGTCGACGTTCGGATTGACGTTGGAATAGAAGCCGTACTCGTTCGGCGCCGACCGGTTCCAGCTCGTTGGCGGCTGCTCTGACACGAAGGAAATCCGCACGATCGACTTGATCGACTTGAAGCCGTACTTCCACGGCACGACGAGGCGGATCGGGGCGCCATTCTGGTTCGGCAGCACCCGGTCATAGAGCCCGACCGCGAGCAGGGTCAGCGGATTCATCGCCTCGTCCATGCGCAGGCCCTCGACATAGGGCCAGTCGAGCACCGGGAAGGGGCCGATCCGCATTTCCTCGCGGTCGAAATAGGTCTCGAACGCGACGTACCGCGCATCCGAGGTCGGCCGGAAGCTTTCCAGGATCGGCCCCAGCGGCACGCCGATCCACGGGATCACCATCGACCACGCCTCGACGCAGCGCAGCCGGTAGATCCGCGCCTCCAGCGCGTTGAAGTCGATCAGATCCTCGATCCCGAACCTGCCGGTGCGCTCGGCATGGCCGGTCACCTCGATCGACCACGGATCGGTCGTCATCCGGTCGGCATACCGCGCCGGATCGGTCTTCGACGTGCCGAATTCGTAGAAATTGTTGTAGCCGGTCACCGCGTCGAGCGCCGTCAGATCGCCGTCCGGCGGAAGGTATCCCGTCTCCCGCGCCGTCAAGTTTCCGTCCGCCGGCATTCCGCTGCGCGCCGCGCCGGTCTGCGCCTCCTCGGCCGAACACGCGCCTGCGGTCAGGCTGACGGCGGCGGCCCCGCCCGCGGCCATGATGGCGCGGCGGTTGAGATAGAGATGTTCCGGAGTGACGTCGTTCTCGGTCAGGTGCCAGGATTTGCGCGACTTGATCAGCATGGAGCGGCCTCGGCTGGACGGCGATCGCCGGATTCGGCGGGCGATCAATGGAGCGATCCTACACGGATCTAGGCCATTCGTCCGCCCCGCCCACGCGGGCGTGACCGCGCCTCAAGTCTTCGTGTGGGCGCGTGAGCGACGTCATCGCGCTGTGACGCTGATACCGTCACTCACCGCTTCACCGGGATACAGGACCACTGTCTCCTCGCCGGAAAGGCCGGAGAGAATTTCGGCGACTTCGCCATTGTCATGGCCAATCTCGACCGGGGTCAGCCGGGCCCGTCCGGCCTCGACGATGAACAGCGCCCACCCGCCTTCATGGCGGAACAGCGCCGGAACCGGCACCTGCAGCACGTCTTCTTCCGACCAGGTCTCGATGGCCGCCTCGACCCTGAAACCATGACCGAGACGCTGCCAGTCTTCCGGCGGATCGACGAGGTCGACGATCACGTTGACGCGCTGCTCCTCGACACCCAGCGCCGATATCTTGAGAAAACCATAGGGTTCGACCCGCCTGACACGGCCACGCAAGGGCAGCGCACCATCGCCCCAGTCGCTGATCGTGGCGGCGGCACCGTCACGGACCTGGACCGCGTCCGTCGACAGGAGTTCAACCACGATCTCCAGATCGGCTGGATTGCCGATTTCCAGGAGCGGCGCACCCGCGGCAACCGGGCTTTCGCTTTCCTGCAGGACCTGCAGCACCAGCCCACCGACCGGCGCTGCGATTTCCATGACCTCGCTCTCGCCATCGACATGGTCCGGCTGCAGGCGGGCCTGGGCCGCTTCCAGCTCGGCGTCGCGCATCCGCACCCCGGCCTGGGCGGTGTTGTAGGCGGCCTGTGCGCGCCGCAGGTCGAGCCGGACCCGGTCGAGCGCGCCCTGGGAGGCCACCCCGCCGGTATGCAGCGACTCGATCCTCTGGAACTCGGCCTGCGCAAAATTCAGTGCCGCCAGGGCACTCGCCGCCTCGGCGCGGGCAAAGGATTGCGCGGCCTCGGCCAACCGGACGGCGGCGCGGGCCTCGGACTCGCTGCGCGCATCGAGCAGCGCCGGCTCGCTCGGCAACAGGCGCGCCACTGTCTCGCCGGCTTCGACTGCATCGCCCGACTCGCGCTCGACCCGCAGCAGCCGTCCGGCCACCGGTGCCGACACGACATAGACGTCGCGGACCCGCGTGCGCCCCTCGTCGCGTACGGCCACGCTCATCGGGCCGCGCGCCACGTCCGCCAGGTCGACGAGGACCGGACGGGGCCAGAAGGCGAAGACCATGAGCGCCAGGATGACCAGTCCGGCTCCGGCCCAGAACAGATTTCGGAAACGAAGACGCATGTCGGATTCCTACTCGCGTGCTTTGAGCACCGCTACCAGGTCGAAATGATCGAGGCGTGCGCGCACGATCAGTCCTGACAGGGCGGTGGTGACGAGGATGACGGCAGCCGCGAAGCCATAGGTCGCCGGATGGATGACGAAGGGCAGCCGGAACAGATCCGAACTCATGGCTTCGGCGAAATACCAGGCCAGTCCGGTGCCGAGCAGACCGCCGGCCGGCAGGGCGATCAGTGTCAGAAACCCGATCTCGCCAAGCAGAATGTAGGACACCTCAGCGCGGGTGAAGCCGAGCACGCGCAGGGTCGCGAATTCATGCGCGCTTTCGGACAGGGAGATGCGCACGCTGTTGTAGATCACGCCGATCGCGATCAGGCCGGCAAAGCCGGTATAGAGCCAGATCGCGACGCCCATGCTTTCGTCCATCAGCGCGCGGAAATTGCGCTCCGCGACGCTCTGCAGCGACACGCCCGCGACACCCGGGGCCGATTTCAGGGCGGTATAGAGCCGGTCGACCGCGTCGGCGTCAGCGACCAGGTGTGCGCCGGAGACGGCCGCGCCCTCGCCCATGAGCGCGTTGAGATCACCCAGCTCCATCTGCACGCCGGACCCGATCAGCGTGGTCACGACCGCAGCGACGGGCAATTCCAGCTCGGGACGGCGGCCCTCGGTGATCTCTACCGCGATGCGGTCGCCGGCCTCGATCCCCAGCGTCTCGGCCAGGTCGCGCGATACGACCAGCCCGCCGGGCGGAGTTTCCACACCCTGCCCGTCGGCACCGATCATCCGCGACAGGGCCGCGCCGCGCGGCACCCCCATCATCGCCGCACGTTCCTCGGCCGGGCCATAGCGCAGCCGGACCGCCACCGAGCGGAACGGTTCGGCGGCCAGAACACCCGGCAGGCGCGACACCTCGTGAAAGGCCGAGCGCTGGCGCGGCTCGACGAAGCTCACGGTCACGTCCTGCCGGTTGGACTGGTCGAAATAGCTCGACACCATCGCTTCCATGGCATCGGTGAAATAGAGCGTCCCGACGAGAAGCGCGCCCGACATCGCCACTCCGGCCAGCGTGAAGCCTGCCCGTCCCGGCCAGCGCACCATCCGCCGCAAGATCATCCGCGACGGCTGGTCAAGCAGCGACCAGCGGGTCAGCCCCATCCCCGCCGTCCGCGAATAGTCTGGCGGTGGCGGCGGCTGCATGGCAATGGCCGGGTGCAGGAGGGCGGCCCGGCGTGCGGCCAGGATGGCGCCGCCGCCGACGGCCAGCACGGTGATCGCCAGAGCGAGCAGGTAGACACGGGGGTTTGCGGTGAAGACCAGGAAGGGGAAGTGGTAATAGTCGGTATACAGTCCGGCCATCAGCCGCCCCAGCCAGATCCCGGCCGCGCCCCCCAGGCCCAGCCCCAGCACGCCGATCAACCCCGCGAATTTGAGATAGTGCGCCATCACGTCCCGGTCGCGATAGCCGAACGCCTTCATCAGGCCGATCTCGGCACGCTCGGTCGCCACGAGGCGCGACAGCACGACATTCACCAGGAAGGCAGCCACGGCGAGAAAGATCGGCGGCAGGATCCGGCCCATCGTCGACAATTGCTCGATCTCGCTCGACACGAAGGCATCGGAAATCTGGTCGGCCCGGCCATAGGCACCCGGCGCGCCATAAGGGTCGAGCAGGCGGTCGAGACGGTCGATCACTGGTGCCGCATCATGCCCCGGCATCAGCCGCACCACAGCCTCGTTGAATGCCCCGTCCTGGTCGACCGCTTCGCCCAGCGCGTCCCGGCTCATCCAGATCACGCCGTACAGCCGCGGATCGGGCACGATCTGTCCCGGCGCGATCGTGTAGACATGTTCCGGCGACAGCGCCCGGCCGACCACCGTCAGATCGCTTCGCCCACCCCGGATCGTGGCGCTCAGCGTGTCGCCGATTTCCAGCCCGTGCGCGGCGGCGAAGCTGTCGATCACCACCGCCTCGCCGCGCTGGCCCGGCCGTGGCAGCCGGCCGTCCATCAGGTAGAGCTGGTTGACCGAGGGCTCGCGCCCGTCCGGCAGCGAGATCACCTCGCCCGATGCCGGCTCGGCCATGCCGGGAATGTCAAACAGCAGCGGCGCCCGGATCCGGGTTTCGGCTGCCTGCACCCCTTCGATGCGGCGGATGTCGGCGGCAAGGGCGTCCGGGGCGCGAACCACCGGTGCCCAGATGTCGGCAAAGCGGTAGCGCTCGTAATAGGCACGCCGCGTCTCGGTGAGGGAATCCAGCATGCCCGCCGAAATCAGGAAAACCGAAACGCCGCCCGCGATGACACAGGCGATCGCCAGCGCCTGCCCTTTCATCGCCCACAGATCCCGCACCAGCTTGCGGTCGAGGGGGGAGAGAAGGCGCAGCAGCCACGTCACCAGCTGAGCTCCGACGGGTCGGCCCGTCGCTCATTCGTGCGCACCTCGCCGATCCGCCCGTCGGAAAAGGTGATGACGCGGTGGGCCATCGCCGCCACGCCGGCATTGTGGGTGATCACCAGCGTCGTCGCACCGAGCGACTCATTGACCTGTTTCAAGGCCTGCAGCACCCGGATTCCGGTGGCGCTGTCGAGCGCGCCCGTCGGCTCGTCGCAGAGCAGGACGGAGGGGCGTTTCGCGATGGCCCGTGCGATCGCGACGCGCTGCTGTTCCCCCCCGGACAATTGCGCCGGAAAATGATCGAGCCGCTTTTCCAGCCCGACCATGCCGAGCGCCTCTTCCGCCGTCATCGGCCGGTCGGCAATCTCGGTCACGAGCTGGACATTCTCCCGCGCCGTGAGGCTCGGCATCAGATTGTAGAACTGGAACACGAAACCGACATGCCGCCTGCGGTAGAGCGTCAGGGCGGTCTGGCTGGCCGCGCTCAATTCCTGGTCCCGGAACCAGACCTCGCCATCACTGGCCGCGTCGAGCCCGCCGAGAATGTTCAGGAGTGTCGACTTGCCCGATCCCGACGGCCCGAGCAGCACGACCAGTTCGCCTTCCGGCAGGTCGAGATCGACCCCGCGCAGCGCATGCACGGCGTTCTCGCCACTGCCATAGACCTTGGTCAATCCGCGTGTTCTGAAACAGGGCGTTGTCGACGTCTGCCGGTCGGCCGGGGTCATCCTTCCCTCCAGAAGAAGGAGCCTAGCGAAGCCGGTCGCCGCCCGATAGGCGCACAAGGGTCGCAGCGCGCACGAAAAAGGGGCGCCCGAAGGCGCCCCTGATCCGTTGAGGAAGGAAGGCAGCGTTACTCGCTGTCGCCGGCGTCCTCATGCTGGTTGTCCTCGCCCGGCACCGGGAAGCCCCGGTCGCGCATCAGCGGCGCGATATCGGCATCGCGGCCGCGGAATTCCCGGTACGCGATGGCCGGATCGATCGCATTGCGCGGAGCAAACAGATACTCCACGAGGCGTTCGGCCATTTCCGGGTCGTAGAAGCCGCCCGGGGATTCCGCGAAGGCTTCCGCCGCGTCCGAGGTCAGCACGTCGGCCCACATATATCCATAGTATCCGGCCGAATAGCCTTCACCGGAGAAGATGTGTCCGAAGTGCGGGCTGCGGTGACGCATCGGCAGCTCGTCCGGCATGCCGAGGCGTTCCAGCGTCTCGCGCTCGAACGCGTCCGGATCGATGCCTTCCGGATCGGTCGTATGGAAATACATGTCGACCAGCGCAGAGGCGAGATATTCGGTCGTCGCGAAGCCCTGGTTGAAGGTCGACGAGGCCCGGATCCGCTCCACCAGCGCGTCCGGGATCGGCTCGCCGGTTTCCGCATGCACCAGGTAATTCTCGATCACCGGATCGGTCAGCAGCCAGCGCTCCAGCAGCTGCGACTGGAATTCGGTATAGTCCCGAACCCCGCCATTCAGCGTCGGATAGGCGACGTTGGACGACAGATAGTGCAGCGCGTGGCCCATTTCGTGGAAGAAGGTCCGCGCATCGTCGAACGAGATCAGAACCGGCTCGCCCGGCGCGCCTTCGACGAAGTTGGAATTGTTCGTCGCCAGCACGTTTTCCGGACCGTCGAACGTGGTGTGGCCGCGGAAGCCGCCAGCCCAGGCGCCGGAACGCTTGCCGGTGCGCGCGAACGGATCGAGATACCACAGACCGATATGGTCGCCGCTCTCGCGGTCGGTCACTTCCCAGACCCGCACGTCTTCGTGCCAGACCGGAACGCTGCCGTCCGTGATCTCGGAGAAGGCGAAGTCGAACAGCTCGCCGGAGACGTAGAACATCGCATCGCGCAGATTGTCGAGCTGCAGGTATTGCTTCACCTCGTTGCTGTCGAGGTCGTAGCGGGCCTGGCGCACCTGCTCCATGTAATAGCGATAATCCCAGGGCTGGATGGTGATGTCCTCGCCCTGTGACGCCGCCAGTTCCTGCATCTCGGCGACTTCTTCCTCGACACGGGCGACCGCCGCGGGCCAGACCGCTTCCATCAGCTCCAGGGCGCGTTCCGGCGTCTGGGCCATGCGGTCCTCGAGCCGCCACTGGGCGTAATTGTCATAGCCCAGAAGGCCGACCCGCTCGTCGCGCAGCTGCAGGATTTCCGCGATGATCGCGTTGTTGTCCCACTCATCGCCATTGTCACCGCGATTGTAATAGGTCCGCCAGACCTCTTCGCGCAGCGCGCGCTCGTCGGAGAAGGTCAGGAAGGGATCCATCGACGAACGGGTATTGGTGATGGCGTATTCGCCCTCGCGCCCGCGCTCGGCGGCCGCCGCCGCGGCGGCGTTGACGAAGGATTGCGGCAGGCCCGACAGCTGGTCCCCGGTGATGTAGGTGACGTAGCTTTCCTCGTCGTGCAGCACATTGTTGGCGAAGGTGGTGTGCAATTCCGCCAGGCGCGCATTGATCGCGGCGTAGCGTTCCGCCGCCTCGCCTTCCAGCGTTGCGCCATTGCGCGCGAAGCCGTCATAGACCAGCGTCACGAGACGCTGCTGGTCAGGGCGCAGATCGGCGACTTCGTCGGAATTGCGCACCGCCGCGATGCGCGCGAACAGGGCGGCGTTTTGCGTGATCGCGGAATTGTAGGCCGACAGGCGCGGCGCCATGCGCTGCTGGATCGCGCGGAACTCCGGCGACGACACGTTCGACGACCAGATGCCGTAATAGCTGAACACCCGGCCGATCGGATCGCCGGCCCGTTCCATCGCAACGATCGTGTTCTCGAAGGTCGGCGGCTCGGAATTGTTGGCGATCGCCTCGATCTCGGCGAGATGGGCGGCCATGCCGGCTTCCAGCGCGGCCTCGAGATCATCGAGCGAGGCGGCCTCGAAATCGGGCACGCCCTGATAGGGGCCGGTCCATTCGGCGAGCAGCGGATTGTTTTCCATCTGCGCCTCGACGTCCTCGGCGCTCATCCAGGACAGGCTGGCCTGCGTCATCGGCATTTCGCTTTCCTGAAGCGTGTAGGCCGCCTGGGCCGCCGGGACGGCAACCAGAATGGCGGCAAGGCTCGCGCCTGCGGTCAGAATCTTTTTCATGAGGGCTACTCTTCTCCCCGATTGGATTGGTTGGCGCGGAGACTATCCGCGCGCACGGACGGGTCAAAGCCGGATGGGCCGCCTCTGACCGAAGTTTAATCTTCAACGTGGGAACGCAGACACCGGATGACAAGTTCGGCGCACGACTGTAAGCCTCCGCGCCGCATGGCCCCGCCCCTTCTCACTCTCCAGAACATCGCCCTCACCTTCGGGGGGCGTCCGCTGCTGACCGACGCCTCGCTAAGCGTCGAGCCGGGCGAGCGGCTGTGCCTGGTCGGGCGCAATGGATCGGGCAAGTCGACCCTGCTCAAGATCGCGGCCGGCCAGATCGAGGCCGATGACGGCGAACGCTTCGTGCATCCCGGCGCGACCCTGCGCTACCTGCCCCAGGAACCCGACCTGTCGGGTCATCCCACGGTCTGGGACTATGCCGCCGCCGGGCTCGAGGACGGCGACGACACCTGGCGTATCGGTTACCTGCTCGAACATCTCGCGCTTGATGGAGACCTGAAGACCGCGAACCTGTCCGGCGGCGAGGCGCGCCGCGCCGCCCTGGCCCGCACGCTCGCGCCCCAGCCTGACATCCTGCTGCTCGACGAGCCGACCAACCATCTCGACCTGCCGGCGATCGAATGGCTCGAGAGCGAGCTTGCCAGCCTGCCCGGCGCGCTGGTCCTGATCAGTCACGACCGCCGCTTCCTGTCCAACCTGTCGCGCCGAACGCTGTGGATCGACCGCGGCGAGACCCGCCTGCTGGAAAAGGGCTTTGCCGCCTTCGAGGCCTGGCGCGACGAGGTGTTCGAGCAGGAACAGACCGACCTGCAGAAGCTCGACCGCAAGATCGTCCGCGAGGAAGACTGGCTGCGCTACGGCGTCACCGCGCGGCGCAAGCGCAATGTCCGGCGTCTCGCCGGCCTGCATGAATTGCGCGCCCAGCGGCGCGACCATCGCGGACCGCAGGGGCAGGCGAAGATCACCGTCACCGACGCCGATGCCTCCGGCAAACGCGTGATCGAGGCCAAATCGATCTCCAAGACCTATGCCGGCCGCGCCATCGTGTCGGACTTCTCGACCCGGATCGCGCGCGGGCATTGCGTCGGCATTGTCGGCCCCAATGGCGCCGGCAAGACCACTTTGCTCAACATGCTGACCGGCGAGCTGAAACCCGATTCCGGGGAAATCATCCTCGGCACCAATCTCGAACTGGCCAGCCTCGATCAGAAGCGCGCCGCGCTGAAACCCGGCTGGACGCTGGCCGAGGCGCTGACCCAGGGCAGCGGCGACCGGGTCGAGGTCGGCGGCCAGGTCAAGCATGTCATGGCCTACATGCAGGACTTCCTGTTCCGCCCCGAACAGGCCCGCACGCCGGTCGAGGTGTTGTCCGGCGGCGAACGCGCCCGGCTGATGCTCGCCCGCGCGCTCGCCCTGCCGTCGAACCTCCTCGTCCTCGACGAACCGACCAATGATCTCGATCTCGAAACCCTCGACCTGCTGGAAGGCCTGATCGCCGACTATGCCGGCACGGTCCTGCTGGTCACCCATGACCGCGACTTCCTCGACCGGGTCGCGACCAGCGTCATCATGTCGGAAGGTCAGGGCGTCTGGCGCGAATATGCCGGCGGCTACTCCGACATGCTGGCCCAGCGCGGCGCCGGCGTCGAAAGCGTGAAGCGTGACACCTTGAAAGCCGGTCAGAAGACGGACAAGGCGGCCGCCTCCGCCCCGTCGAATGCGCCCAGGAAGCGCATGCCGAACAAGGAAAAATACGAGCTGGAAGCCCTGCCCGGCGAGATGGAGAAACTGCAGGTGAAGATCGCGGCGCTCGAGCCCGCACTCGCCGATCCGAATCTCTATGCGAAGGATCCGGCCCGCTTCGCCCGGCTGACCGAAGACGTCGCCGCAGCACAGACCCGCCTCGCCGAAGCCGAGGACCGCTGGCTGGAGCTGGAAGCGATGCGCGAAGCGCTCGAAGGCGGCTAGGTCAGGAAGTCCATGTTGGCGCGGTCGAACCGGCCGACATGCGGGATCACATCGCTCAGCATGCCCGGCGGCACGCCGAACCAGCCCGCCAGTTCGGCGGCGTATTCATCGACCGAAGTCGTCGGGATCAGCCGGCCCTGACCGGCGTCGTCGGCCGAACCCAGCGCCACATCAGGCCAGCGTCCGAAGACCCGCCCGCCGCGCACCGCCCCGCCCATCACGAAATGATGGGCGCCCCAGCCATGGTCCGATCCGCGGCCATTATACTGCAGCGCCCGGCCGAAATCCGACGCGGTGAAGGTTGTGACCGCCGGGGCGACGCCAAGCTCTTCCGTGGCGGCATTGAAGGCTGCCATCGCGTCACCCAGCTCGGTCAGCCGGTTGGCCTGGTCGGCCAGCAGATTGTCGTGGAAGTCCCAACCCCCGATCGCGGCGAAGAAGACCTGACGGTTCTGGCCCAGTGCCGATCGCGCGGCGATCATCCGGGCGATCATGCCCATCTGCGCCCCGAGGCGGGTCTGCGGAAAGCCGGTCGTCAACGCGGGTATGCCGGCCAGGGCGGCCGTGACCTCGGTCTCGGTCGCGATGGCCCGGCTCACAATCCCGGTATATTCGGCTTCGAGCAGATTCGTCCGCGGCTGCGTCAGCACCGAACGATAGGCGGTTCCCGATGCCGAGACACCGTAGAGACGTTCGAGGTTGCGGACCGCGACAGGACCATTCGTCGTCAGCTGGTATTGCACCGTCGTGTCGCCGGCCTGGAGCACGTTGTTTCCGGCCACCGACATGCAGATCGGCGCCAGCGCGCCGCCATTGGCCAGCGGTTCGATGACATCGCCGATCCGGCCCAGCCAGCCGCTGCGCGAATCCCGGTCGGGCAGGCCGGTCTGCCAGGAATTCTGCTGGTCGGAATGCGAGAAGAGCTGGCGCGGCAGGGCGACGCTGCCATTGAGGATCTGCGCCTGGGTCGTGGGGTAGAGCAGCGTTCCGGTATTGGCGACGATCGCCATTCGGCCGGTATTGAACAGCCCGGCCAGACCGGACAATTCCGGCGGCAGGCCCAGCGCCGGGCCGGACCAGTCCTGAACCGTCAGCGGCACCAGATCACCAGACGGACGCGCCAGTGTCGGGCGGGCCGCGGCATAGCTCGAATAGGCTGCACCCTCACGCGGGATGACCGTGTTCGACTGGTCATTGCCGCCAAACAGGAAGATGCACACCAGCGCCTTGTAGTCGGCCACGGCCTGGGCCTGCGCCGCCGCGCCGATCCCCAGCAGGTTGAAGGCAAAGGGCGTCCCCGCCCCGGCGCAGCACGCCGCCATGCCCCTGAGGGCGGCGCGGCGGCTGAGATGGCGTCCGATCTGGCTCATTGTGCTCTCCCTCAGCGCTGCACGACGAAGTCCGGCGACGCCAGGATCAGCTGGACCGCCGTGACGACGCGCAGGATGGGACCATTGGGATCGTCATAGGGGATCGCCTCCAGCGCCGTGCGGATCTCCGACCGGGTCGCCGCTGACAGCTGGCCCGACGTCAGCAGCAGGTCGAGCCGGGCGATCAGCGCATCCGGCGTGCCGGCCAGGGCGAGTTCAGGCGAATAGTCCGGCAGCACATTGCCCGATCGCCAGTTGTCGCCCAGCACGGTATCGCGCATGAAATTCGAATACCCGGTCACCGTGGTCTCGTGCGTGATCTGGAATTCCGGTGCGACCAGGCCGGCATCGAGGATCGCGCCCGGCGGGGCGTAGTCCGGGCGGAACCAGTTGAACACACTCGGCGCGCGCAACGGATTCTGGCCGAGACTCTGGACCGGATCTTCCAGATTCCAGATCTGGAACCGGCCGTCGGCATCGTCCGGCGGCCGCACCGCGAAGGCCCGCATCCAGGCCGAGAAGCGCAACATCGGCTCGCGCAGCTTGCCCCATTCCGGATCGTCGATCCGCGCGGCATCGCGAGCTTCGGGATCGGTCAGGATCGCGCGGAAGACCGCCGCCAGATCGCCGCGTTCCCCGTCCCCGTTGTCCGCCCAGACCGCGGCCACGCGGCCGACATATTCCCGGCTGGGATTGGAGGTGACGAGCCGCTTGATCAGCTGCTCGCTGATGAAGGGGCCGGTATTGGGATGGTTCGCGAGCGTGTCGAGCGCGATCCGGAGACTTTCATCGCCCGGCGTGTTCGGTGCGATCACCACGCCGCTGACGATCCGTTTCTCGCTCGTCGAATGGTAGCGCTCGAACATCTGCATCGGCACATTCCACGGCGGCGTGTTCGGCCAGATATTCCAGCCATGCCAGGTCGAATCGCTGGTATCGGGCGTGCCCCAGCTCAGCCCGGTGAAGACCCGCGCCATGCCGGCGATTTCCGGCTGCCCGTATGTCGGGATCGGCTGTCCCTGGCCGTCGAGGCGGCGCGACCCGTCGGGATTAAGCTCCCACAGACCGATCGAGAACAGCTGCATCACTTCGCGGGCATAATTCTCGTCCGGAATCCGCCCGGTCGCCGCATCCTCGCGCTCATTGCGGATATGCGACAGATAATAGCCCATCGCCGGGTGGCGCGTGACCGCTTCCAGGAGATCGCGGTAATTGCCGAAGGCATGCTCGCCGAGCATGTCGAGCCAGGCGGCGTGGGCGTAGGGATCGGAATCGATCGCGCTGTTCACCGAGGAGACGACGAAGATTTCCGACAGCGCGAACACCGCGCGCTGGCGCAGCTGGTCGTCGCCCGTCGCGGCCTGCCGCCAGAAACTCTCCATCGTCGCGTTGATGTATTGCGCTTCGCAGCTGACGCATCCCGGCGGGCCGCCGCGCTCGACATAATCCCAATGGGATTCCAGGGGCGGCATGGCCAGCTGGGCGTCGAGCCAGGCCTCTATTCCGCCCCGGGCGACGCTGTCGACATCGCTCCAGGTCGGGCCGAAGCTTGCCTGGGTCAGGAAGCGCGCTGCCGCATCATGGCTCAGCGCCAGGCCCTGCGGCTCCGGCGACCGCACCGCCACGCTGGTCCCGCCCGCCCGGCGTCCGGTTCCCAAGTCGTGAAAGTCGATGCGGATCCGGGTCGCCGCCGGATCGAGCCCGATCCCGGCAAAGGCCTGGGTGCGCAGCACCAGCGTATAGGTGCGCACCTGGTCGGTATCGAAACTGGTGTCGATGAAGGGCGCATGAGGCGCGAGGCATTGGCCCGACGCATTGGTCTCGCAGATCAGCACCGCTCCGGAAAACCCGTCCGCCGACCCGCTGGTTGCGCTTGCCGAAATCCGGACCGGGCGCGACGCGCCGATATTGATCGCCGCGACGGCCATCGCGCCGGACCCGCCGGCCTGGCTCACCTTGACGATTCCGTCGAGGTCGGGAAGCGCGAGCGCGATGGGAATGATGTCGAGCAGCGGCGAGGCCGACAGAGTCACATCGACCGTGTTCACCCCGGCGCGCACCGGGGCCGGTGCGGTCCCGTCACAGACGAATTGCGGGGCCAGCTGGGCCGTGATCGCGGCCGTCCCGGTAAAGCTCAGCAGCAGCGACTGGCTGCCGCTCGCCGCCAGGTCAAACGGTGTATCGGCCGGTCCGGCAATCGCATTGGTCGCCGGATCGGTCGGTTCGTAGCGCAGGGTCAGGCCGGGCGTGTCGAGCGTCACGCGGCAATTCGACAGCGCGGCACCGCCGGCATTGATCACGGTCGCGAAGACGGTCGCGGTCGCAGCCTGGCCGCCGCCAGGCAGGGTCACGGACCTGGCATCGGGCAGGATCGAGGCGCGCAATTGTGCGAAGGCCGGTCCCGACGCGGTCAGCACCAGTGCGGCCGCAGCCGCGAGTTTCCATCCCCAGTCTTGTCCGCGCATCCCGTCTCTCCGCCCCGCCCAGAGCCCAAGCGACCCTAAGGGACTCCGGCAACAGTCTCACGACGCTTGAACGCTCTTGGTTGCTGCAATCCTTCGCGCCGCGGGAAAATTTTCCGCACCATCGCCCGGGAGCAGGTCAGCGCAGCGGCGAGGCGTGAGCCGGACCCAGCAGCACCGCATTCAGGAGCGCCAGGTCGAGGCCTTCCTGATACGCGCGGGTCGTCGGATCCTGGGTGAAGGCGATCACTTGGCCCTGTCCGGACGGGCGGCTGACGAGGAAGGGTTTGAAGGCGATCTGCGCCCGGTTCTCCGCCCACAGATAGCCGCCACCCACGAGAGTGTCCGGCCCGGCAAAGCGCAGCGCCGTTGTCAGCTCGTCTAGCGGCACCGTGGAATAGATGTCCGAACCGGTGACCAGCGCGAAGGCGCCGTCGTCATAGCCCGCCGACATCCAGGCATCGCCGTTGGCAGTCACCCGCAAGAGCGCGCCGGGAGAGGAGTCCGGCATCGCATCGCGCGGGGTTTCCGCCGCGAGCAGTTCGGCCTCGTCCTCGATGATCCGGCCCGGAATGACCGGACCGTCCACGCCATCGTCCGGGATCGCGTCCGCCGCACGCTCGCGCTGAACCGGCAGAAGATCGACACCGGAAGACGCCATCCAGCGCGTCGCATCGCCGAGGCCGACCAGTACGCCGCCGGTTTGCACGAAGCGGGTGATGGCATGTGCGCCGCTCTCCCCGAGCTCTCCGGCGTACCCGGCGCCACCCGCTTCCGGCAGGATCAGCACATCGAACTGCGACAGGTCGGCGCTTCGAAGGCGCGCCGTGCGGATGATCGTCACCGGCAGGCCGTAGCGGCGTTCCAGCACGAAACGCACCGCCCCGGCCGAGGTCGGCGCGGTGCCGTCTCCCCAGGCCATGGCAATACGGGGCGCGACCATCGCGTTGAAATTGCCGCTGCCGAGATTGGGGCCCTCGTCGGTCCAGCTGGACGACAGGCCGATCGCGATCGCACCAGTCTCCTCGGCGGCCGCGCGGACCAGTGCGTCGAGATCGCCGGTCTGGCCATGACGCTGGATCACCACCGTGCCGCGCGGGAAGACCCGGTCGCCGATCGTGAAGGGCGCGTCGGTGGTGCGCATCGCCACGCCGTCGCGCAGCAACGCCGCGGCCATCGCCGCCTGACCGGCATCGGTCCACGGAATCGCGTAGCCGAAAGCGGCATCGCCAACGACACCGCCGGACATCGCAGTCTCCGAGTCGAACCGCTGCGACGCATTCGCCGGCAGCGTCTGGCAGGCGGCCATCTCGACGTCGAACATCAGCGGCAGCGACCACGCGGTCACGTCATAGAGTTCATGATCGAGCCCGCGGGCGCGGCGCGATTCCTGTTCTTCCATGAAGGCGTCGGGCAGGCGCGTATCGGCTTCCAGCAGCGTCCGCGCCAGACGCCCGGCCGGCTGGTCGAAGCGGACGAGATAGGCTCCGTTGCGGAAGCGCGACCCGCAGGCGGTGAAACCGCCCTCGATCGCGTCAACCTCGATCCCCTGCCGCGCCAGGAGACGGGCGAGCCGCTCCGCGCCCCAGCGATTGCCGGTGCGGTCGAGCAGGATGCCGCGCGGCCCGGAGCGTTCGTCGATCGCGCCCTGACGGAAGGCCAGACGGTCGCGCACGAAGCGTTCACGGTTTTCAGCCACCACCTGCGCCGTCGACAGGCTCGCGATGAAATGGTGATCGACGGCGTCGCCATAGGTCAGGGTCGAGCCATCCTGACGCCGCCAGACGAGGCCGCGCGCTGACGCCTGCTCATAGGTCATGGCGACGGCGCCGTGCAGGGTCGGCCACATGTCGCCATAACCCGGATAGAAGAGATCGAAGATTTCCCGCGTGAAATAGGTGTAGCCGAAGCGGTCGAACCAGCGCGCATGATTGCGCCCGATCAGATCCTGTGCCGCGCGCTGCGATCGCACGATCTGCGGATTGAAGGGTTCGGCGGCGGGCGCGAAGAAATAGCTCGAATCCCCGCCCATTTCGTGGGCATCGACCACGACGACCGGATGCCAGTCCAGCATCGCCTGAACCCGGCCGACGGTTTCGGGCTGGCTCATCGTGAACCAGTCCCGGTTCATGTCGAACAGATAGTGATTGAACCGCCCGCCCGGCCAGGGCTGGTCGTGCTCGACCGCGAAGCGCAGCGGATCGGCTTCAAGGCCGCGTGCCTGTTCGAAACTGTGCACGAAGCGGGCGCGTCCGTCGGGATTCTGCACCGGATCGATGATCACGATCGTATTGTCGAGAATGGTCCGAGCCATCGGGTCGTTCACCGCCGAGACGAGGTGATAGGCGGTCCTGAGGCCCGCATCGGTCGAGGAAATCTCGTCGCCATGCACGCCATAGGACAGCCAGACGACCGGCGGGGTTTCCGCGGCCAGCCGGTCAAGATCGGCGGCGGACACGCCGCGCGGATCGGCGAGGCGGGCGAGGTTGGCCTGCACGGCGTCCAGATCGGCAAGGATTTCGGGACGGGCGATCACCGCATAGGCCAGCGTGCGGCCTTCCCAGCTCTCGGCATAGTCGAACACGCGGATCCGGTCGGGCGCGGCGGCTTCGAGCGCGCGCAGATAATCGATCGCGTCCTCCGGCGGGGTGATCTCCGTACCGAAGTCATGGCCGAGGACATCGGCTGCCGCCGGAATGTCCGTGTCGTGACGGATTTCAAAGGGCGAGGCGTCCTGCGCCTGCGCCGCGGCACCGCTCAACAACGCGCCTGCCAGAATGGCCGCAATCATCCGCATGAAATCCTCCCCGGTATCGCCCGGAGCGGACGTTAGCCCGCCGCCGCGCGCCGCGCGACGGCGGTCTGCATGAAAAATCGCTTAGCCTTCCCAGTCCTTTTCCAGGCGCTTCGACGCAAGCAGGAAGAGCCCGCCCGCGACGAGGTAGATCAGCGACCCCAGGATGATCGAATAGCGCAATGCCTCGTCACCGAAGCTTGGCGTCAGCAAGGTCGAGAATTCGCCCAGCACATAAATGCCCCCGGCGATGCCGAACAGGTTGTTGATCAGCAGGAAGATCGACGACGCCGTGGTGCGCATCGAGGGCGGCACGAGATGCTGGAAGGCCGACAGGGCCGGGCCGAGCCAGGCGAGGCCGAGCGCCGTCGGGATCAGGAACAACACCAGCGACAGGATCGGCGTCGGCGCCAGCACGCCGGCGATATAGAGCGGCGTGGTCAGAAGGAAGGCGATGCCCGGCACCCGCGCATAGGCCGAGACCGAGCGCTTGCCGAGCCAGTCGCTCAGGACTCCGCCGAGCACGATGCCCGCCGTGCCGCCGATGAACAACACCGTGCCGAACAACCAACCCGTATCGATGATGCCGAGGTCGAACGTGCGCGCGAAGAAGGAGGGCAGCCAGAAGAAGACGCCATATCCCATCATCGAGGAGCACGCCGCGCCGAAAGTGAGGTACCAGAAGGACGGCTTCTTGCTGAGCACGCCGAGTACCTGGAAGAAACTCGGCTTCTTCGCGGCCGGGTCGATCGGCACCGTATCCAGCCCACCGCGCACCGGTTCGCGGACGAAGAATTTGAAGATCGGCGCGATGATGATTCCCGCCACGCCGACAATGATGAAGGCGGCGCGCCAGTCGAGCGCCTCGCTGATCGCCCCGCCGGCAATCTGCGCCCCGGCGATCACGCCGAAGGCCGAGCCGATGGGAATGCCGAGCGAATAGACAGCGAGCGCCCGTGCCCGGCTCTTCGGCGGGAAATAGTCCGCGATCAGCGAATAGGACGGGGCCACACCGCCCGCCTCGCCGATGCCGACCCCGACGCGCGCTGCGAACAGCTGCCAGAAATTCGTCGCGAAACCGCACAGCGCGGTGAAGCCGCTCCAGAAGGTCAGCGCGCCGGTGATGATCCAGGTCCGGTTGGTCCGGTCGGCCAGCCAGGCGATCGGCACGCCGAGGGTCGAATAGAGAAAGGCGAAGGCGAGGCCGCCGAGAAGCCCCAACTGACGGTCGTTCAGCCCCAGCTCGTCGCGGATCGGGATCGCCAGGATGGAAATGATCTGCCGGTCGAGGAAGTTGAACGCATAGACCAGGAAGAGAAGGAAAAGCACCAGATAGCGGTATTTGGTGTTCTCCGCCGGGTTCATCGGGGCTGCGGCATCGCTCATCTAGAGAACCTCGTCGAGAAAGCTGCGGACATCGGCCAGCGTGCGCCCGGGGTCTTCCTCGTGCGCGACATGTCCGAGGTCGTCGTAGGTGATCAGGCGGGCACCGGGAATCGTTTCGGCCATCGCCTCAGAGTGATCGACCGGGATCATCCGGTCCATCCGCCCGTGCAGGATCAGCGTCGGCACCGAAATGCGCTCAAGATCGGCCGTGGGTTCCGGCAGGGTGAAGACTTCGAGGCGCTCCACGAAGGCGTCGCCATTGCCGGCCATCAGCGCGGTGATCCGCTCCGGCACGGACGGGTCCATGCGGCTGGCATCGCCATAGAGATTGGCGGTGCCCGCACGCACCAGGCCTTCCGGCGCGCCGCGCAGATACATTGCCACCGGTAGCGGCACCGCGACCGGCTCCTCGGTGACGCCGTTGATCGAATACCCGCCGGGCGACACCAGAACCAGCGCATCGACGCGCTCCGGATGGTCGGCTGCAAAGCGCCAGGCGGCGAGCCCGCCCAGCGAATTGCCGCCGATCACGGCGTGGTCGATGTCCATCGCGTCCATCATCTCGCCGATGAAATCGGCCGTGTCCTGAACCGTGTAGCGCGCTTCCGGGTCAGGACCGGTCAGCCCGTGCCCCGGCAGATCCATGCGGATCACGCGGTAGTCGCTTTCTAGGCCTTCGGCCCAGGCGTCCCAGCTTTCCAGCGAGACGGAAAATCCGTGGACCAGCACGATGGGCTGCGCAGTGCGCGGTCCGGTGATCCGGACGCGGACCTGCCGCCCGCCGACATCGACCAGTTGGTCGGTCTCGCTCCAGTAGGGCGAATCGATCGCCGGTCCGGCCTCGGGCGCCGGCCGGGTCAGGAAGAAGACCGCGGCACCTGCGGCCACAACCAATAGGGCCACAATGATCCAGATCAGGCGCATGTCTCTTCTCCCCGAAAAAAGCACCGGCCGGGAAAAGCCCTAGAGCGCTTCCCGGCCGGGTTCCAGACGCGTCCCCCCGCGCCTAGTAGCGGTAAGCGACCGTCGCGGTGAAGGTCCGCGGATCGCCGTAATAGGCGGTCAGCGTGCCTTCGAGGCCGAGTTCCGGCGCGAAGGTCGTGTTGTTGACGAAGTCATAGCCGGCGACCCGGTATTCCTCGTCCGTCAGGTTGCGGCCATGCAGGCCGAACTGCCAGTTCCCGTTGCCGGAATCCCAGACCACGCTGGCATTCCACAGGGTGAAGGAGCCCTGGTCGAGCGCCGCGAACGGAATCTCGAACTGGCTGGAGTCGCTGCGATAGGCCGCCTGGCCCATCAGGGTCAGATCGCCGGACCAGGCCGGAACGACATAGGCCAGCGTCGCATTGGCCGTCGTGTTCGGCGTGTTCTGGATCTGGACCTGGTTGGAGATGTCCACGCCCAGGCCGGAGATGAACTGGCCGTAGTGACCGTCGAGATAGCCCAGCGCCCAGGTCAGGTTGAACGCATCGCCCGGCGTGAAGCTGTCCTGGCCGAACGTCCAGGCACCTTCGAACTCGATGCCGGTGATCTTCGCCGAGGCGGCATTGGTCGTGACGCCGGTGAAGGTGTCGTTGATGCCGTCATTGTTGGTGTCGACGCCGACCGAGCCCGGGATCTGCACATCGCGATACTCGGAGTGGAAGACCGTCAGGCTGTGACGGTAGGTGCCGGTCGCGACGCGCCAGCCGAGTTCGACCGTGTCGACCGTTTCCGGATCGAAGGACATGAATTCGAAGATTTCGTCGGCGGTGATATTGCCGTCCTGGTTGAAGTCCGGCGTCGCCGAGGTCTGGCCGCGCGGATCGAAACCGCCGCCCTTGAAGCCCTGACTGTAGGACGCGTAGAGCGTGTTGGTGTCGTTCGGCTCGAAGCTGATCGACGCCCGCGGGCTGAAATCGGTCCAGTCGTTGGAACCGGTGAAGTTCGACGTCGTCGCGATCAGCGTCGGGTTGCCGCCGAAATACTCCGAGAAACCGCCGATATAGGTCCGGCGCAGAACCGTCGAATTCCGCTCGTCATAGGTGTAGCGGCCGCCGACGGAGATCGTCGTGCGCGGCGCGACGTCATAGCTGAAGTCCGCGAACACCGACCAGGTATTGGTGCCGACATCGCCGAAGGTCTGGGCGTTGAGGCCCGGAAGATTGATCAGCGTGCCGGTGGTGCCCAGAAGCACGTCGAACACCGTCGTGGAATTGGCATCGAGATAGTAGACGCCCATGACGCCCGACAGGCGGTCGCCTTCATAGAGGAGCTGGAATTCTTCCGAGAACTGGTCGTTGGTGTAGATCGCCGGCACGTCGAGGTCGGCGCCCGGAAGCGCATCGAAATCGATCGGCGTGATCGATTCGTCGTCGCGATAGGCGAGGATGTTGCGCACCGTCCAGTTGTCGTTGAGGCGGTATTCCATCGACAGCGAGACCCCCTGGGCCTCGACCGACTGCGCCACGACATTGAGGCCGCCGCGCGTGTCGAACACGTCGTCGAGGATCGGCGCGCCGGTCAGACGGCCGACCATCAGGCGGTGACCGCCGCGGGCGTTCGAATTGTCTTCGATCCGGTCCGCCGACAGGCGCAGCAGGAACTGGTCGTTCGGCTCGAACTCGACCGAGATCCGGCCGGCCAGGACGTCCTTGTTGTAGTTGTCCTCGCCGGTGGTCAGATTGGTACCGAAACCGCCGCGGGTCAGGCGGGCGATGGCCGCGCCGACGCGCAGCGTGTCGCCGATCGGGGTCGAGGCCGAACCGATCAGGTCGAACTGCTCATAGGTGCCGACATTGGCGCGCAGCGAGACCGTCGGGCTGTCCGCATCAAGACGGCGGGTAACGTATTTGATCGCGCCGCCGATCGTGTTGCGGCCGTAGAGCGTACCCTGCGGACCGCGCAGCACTTCGATCCGCTCGACGTCGAAGATGTCGAGGACCGCCGCCTGCGGACGGTTGAGATAGACGTCATCGACATAGATGCCGACGCCCGATTCAAAGCCCGACACCGGGTCCTGCTGACCGACACCGCGGATGAAGGCGGTCAGGGTCGAGTTGGTGCCGCGCGAGGCTTCCAGCGTCACGCTCGGCGCGAGCTGGGCGATGGACAGGATGTCCGCCGCGCCCATCGCTTCCAGCTGGGTGCCGGAAACGGCGGTCACCGCGATCGGCACGTCGAGCAGCGATTCCTCGCGGCGGCGGGCCGTGACGGTGATGACGTCGGACGGGGCCGAAGCCTCCGCCTCCTGCGCGATCGCGCCCGGCGCGGTCACGATGGCGGCTGCGGCAACGCTGGACAGCAGCGTGGCCTGCAGGGTCAGTTTACGCATGGTGGTCATGATTTACTCCCCTCGGAACTGGTTGGGTTTTTATGGCCGCCGGCCGGCTGCACCCGGTCGGCGAATTCGGCGACCGCACTGGAAAAGCGTTCCGGCTCCTCCAGGTGGGGCGCATGGCCCGATCGCGCGAAGGAGACGACTTCGGCATCGGGAAGAGTTTCGACGAGAAACCGGCTCGTCTCCGGGCTGTAGGCTTCGCTTAGCGCGCCATGGATGACGCGGACGGGAAGCTTCAGTTCGGGCAGGATGGGCCGCGCGTCCTCGGCGGCCATCGAAGTCCACAGATCGGCCATCGCGTCGCCGTCATGGGCGGCGAATTCGCCGACGACCCAGTCGCGGGTCTTGCCGAGCCGGTGGCGTGAATCCCGGGCGAACATGCGCGGCGCGAAAGCCTCCGCATAGGCCATCCAGTTGGCGCGCATCGAATCGCAGGCGCGCTGCGACGTCGAGGCGTCGATTCCGTTCGACATTCCCAGCGTCCAGGCATGATCGTTCAGGATGCGCGGGCTCATGTCCTCGACGATGAGACCGGCAATCCGCTGCGCGCCGTGGTCCGCCATCATGCGCCACAGCACCATCGCTCCCATCGACCAGCCGGACACGACCGCGTCGCGGACGGCGAGCGCTTCGAACATCCGGTTGAGATCGTCGGCCAGCTGCCGGATTGTCAGGGGGGCGGTGCCGCGCGGCGTCGCCCCATGCGCGCGCAGGTCGGGGGCGATCACCCGGAAGCGGTCCGCCAGACGATGCTGAACATCCTCGAAGAAGCCGGCATGGGCCGACCACCCGTGCACCAGCAACAGGTCCGGCCCCTCGCCGCTCACGGCCACGGACATGCCCGTGCCGTCGCCGAGCGGCACCTTCAGCCGTGCGATCCCGCCGGCTTCGGCCAGTGCATTCGCGTGAGGCAAGGCTCACGTCCTCCCCGTTGCGCGCGGGGTCGCTTGCGGACCCTTTTGTGCGATATTGCGCGTGTGCTCATTTTGTGAAAAGTGAATCATATGTCAACTTCAGTCGATAGAGCCTCCGCCAAGGGGCCGAAAACCGAACGTGGGGAACGAACGCGCCGGAAGCTGCTGGAAGCGGCAGAACGCGAGTTCGGCGCCAACGGATTTCACGCCACCTCGATCGGCGAAATCACCAGGCGGGCCAAGGTCGCGCTCGGCACCTTCTACGTCTATTTCGACTCCAAGGACGAGATTTTCCGCGGCCTCGTCGACCATATGGGGCGGACCACGCGAAGCTGGCTTGCCGAGCGTATCGGAACCGCCACCAACCGCCTCGAGGCGGAACGTCTCGGCATCGAACTCTACATCGATTTCGTGCGCGCCCACCGCGATCTCTACCGAATCGTCATGGAGTCGCAATTCGTCGCGCCCGACGCCTACCGCGCCTATTACGAGACCTTCGTGGAAGGCTATCGCCGCAATCTCGATGACGCCGTCAGACGCGGCGAGATCAGTGCCGGTGACGCCGATATCCGGGCCTGGGCGCTGATGGGCATGAACACCTATCTCGGTCTGAAATACGGCATCTGGGACGAAAGCCGATCGAGCCGGGAAATCGCCAACGAAGCCGCGGCGATGATCGTCGAAGGGCTGCGGCCGTGACAGCCCGGTCCGGACATCCGCTCGTCCGTCACGAGCGGCAGGGCGGCGTCAGCCTTGTGACGCTCGACCGGCCGGAACGCGGCAATGCGCTTGTCCCCGGCCTGTTGGCATCCCTTCAGGCCGCGCTCGATACCGCCGCATTGCAAGGCGGCCCGCTCGTCCTCACCGGCAGCGGCAAGGCCTTCTCCACCGGCGGCGATATCGGCGGCTTCCTGGATCATGCCGGTTCGGCAGAAACCTTGCGCGCCTATGCCGGCGATCTTGTCGGCGCGCTCAACCGTGTCATTCTCGCCCTGCGCCGCCACCCCGGAACCGTCATCGCTGCGGTGAACGGACCGGTCACCGGCGGATCGCTCGGCCTCGCCCTCGCCGCCGACCGGATCCTGATCACCGATACCACGTTCGTGCAGCCCTACTACGCCGTGATGGGCTTCGCGCCCGATGGCGGCTGGACCGCGCTTCTGCCGCAAAGGATCGGTGCAGCGCGCGCCTCGGGCTGGATCGCCACGGACGCCCGTCTGTATGCGGACGAATTGCTGCGCATCGGTCTCGCCGACCGCATCTGCACACCGGCTGGCCTGACGCCCGCAGCGCTGGCCGAAGCCCGGGCCGCGATCCCGCTGGATCCGGCCATCCTCCTCGAGGCGCGGCGTCTCGCCGGCACGGATTCCGGCGACCTGGCCCCGGCGCTGGAAGCCGAGCGTGAAGCCTTTCTGGACAAGGTCGTCCGGCCCGAGACGCTGGACCGCATGCGCGCCTTCACCGCGCCCAAAACGGAGGCCGCGCGATGCGCTTCCTGACCGATATCCCCGCCCGCCGAGCCGCGATCAATCCCGGCGGCACCGCCTTCATCGATCTGATGACGGACGAAAGTGTCAGTTTCGCGCAGTTCGACGACCGCGCCGGACGCGCTACGACCTTGCTGGCGGAAGCCGGGATCGGATTTGGCGACCGCGTCGCCATCCTGTGCCGCAACCGGGTCGAATTCTTCGAGATCCTGTTCGCCTGCGCCCGGCTCGGCGCGATCCTGGTGCCGCTCAACTGGCGCATGCCGGCGGCCGAACTCGTCCCGCTGATCGCCGATTGCGCGGCGAAACTCGTCCTGTTCGGGGCAGAGGATGAAGCCGTCGCGAATGACGCGGCAAAGGGATCGGGCGCGGTCCTGATCGGTCTCGATGCGGACTATGCCGCGCGGCGCGACGCCAGCGCCCGCCATCCCGGCCGCGCCGAATGGCCGGCGGACGAGACCTGGTATCTGATCTACACCTCCGGCACGACAGGCCGGCCCAAGGGCGTCATCCAGACCTATGCCATGGCGCATGTGAACTACATCAACATCGCCCAGGCGACCGGCCTGCGCGGCACGCATGCAACGCTCAACTTCCTGCCCCTCTTCCATACCGCCGGGATCAATCTGCACACATTGCCGGTCTTCTTCGCCGGCGGCACGAATTACGTCCTGCCCGGCTTCGACCCGGGCGCGCTGCTGGCGCTCGTCAATGCCGGGAAGATGGACATTTTCATCGGCGTCCCGGCGGTTTACCGCGAGCTGACCCTGCACCCCGATTTCCAGACCGCCGACCTGACGAAAGTCCGCCACTGGGCCTGCGGCGGCGCACCCCTGCCCGACATTCTGGTCCAGACTTTCGCGAAGAGGGGCGCCATCGTCTGCAACGGCTTCGGCATGACCGAGACCGGCCCGACCGCCTTCCTCTCCGACCCGGCCTACGCGCTCGAAAAGATCGGCTCGGTCGGCCGCACCTGGCTCCTCACCGAGGCACGGATCGCCACGCCGGAGGGCCAGCCCGTCCCGCGCGGCGAGACCGGAGAGATCCAGTTCCACGGCCCCGGCCTGACGCCCGGCTACTGGAACCGGCCGGAAGAGACGGCGAAACTCTTCACCGCGGACGGCTGGCTCAAAAGCGGCGATCTCGGCCGCGAGGACGCGGACGGCTTCGTCTATGTCGCGGGCCGGATCAAGGAGATGTACATTTCCGGCGGCGAGAACGTCTATCCCGCCGAGGTCGAGAATGTCCTCGCCCGCCACCCCGCCGTTCTGGAAGCCGCCATCACCGGCGTGCCCGATGAAAAATGGGGCGAGGTCGGCTGCGCCCACATCATCCTGCGCCCCGGTCAGACAGCCGCAGCGGGCGAACTGACCGCCTGGTGCCGCGAAAATCTCGCCGGCTTCAAGGTACCGCGCCACTGGATCTTCGCCGCCGACTTCCCGCGCACGGCGGCGGGTAAGGTGCAGAAACACCTGCTGCCGAAACCGGAAAGGCGCGCATGACATCCGTCTCGCTCGACCGCGCCTTCACCCAGGCCGAACTCGACGCCTTCGCGAAACTGTCGGGCGACGACAACCCGATCCATGTCGATCCGGACTTCTCGGCGCGCACACGCTTCGGCAAGACCGTCGCCCATGGCGCCCTCCTCTGCTCGGTGCTGCGGGCGCTTTGCGAACAACTCGCGCCCGGCTGGCGGCAGGCGCGTCAGGACGTGATGTTTCCCGCCCCGGCCCATGCCGGCGAGACCGTCACCTTCAATGCCGAGATCGTCGAAGATGACGAAGATCGAAAGATCATCACTCTGAAAGCCACGAAGACCGGCGAAACAGTGGTCGAAGGCCGTGCGGAGATGGTGAAATGAGGCTGGGTCAGTCGGCCGAAATCACGCGCATTTTCACCGCCGCGGAGGTCGCAGACCTCGCCGCGCTGGCGGGGACAAGTCCGGCCGCGGACTCCGTGCCGGAGCCGCTTATCCACGCCCTGTTCTCCTGTCTCCTCGGCGTCGAACTGCCCGGCCAGGGCACCAACTACCTGAAACAGGAAACCGCCTACCTCGCCCCCGCCCCGCTGGGGCAGCCGCTCACCGCGCGCGTCGAGATCACCCGCCTGCGCCCCGACAAACACCTCGTCGACCTCAAGACCACCTGCATCCTTTCCGATGGCACAATCATCGCCGAAGGCCGCGCGCTGGTACTGGCGAAGGATGTGACGGGGTAGACCCCTCACCCTCCCCAACCTTCGCCTTCGGCTCAGGCCGGGTCCCCTCCCTCTCCCTGCAGGGAGAGGGAAAGACGTGCGGCCCTGAAAGGGACGCGCGTCAGGGTGAGGGGGAAGTCAAAAACCCGGCGCGCTCCTTGCATTCCGCGCCTGTCAGGAGGTCGCGGATGGACGGTGCCGCACCGGTTTTTGACGCCTGGTATGCGTTCCAGGACTGGCTCCGGCCTTATCTGGCCGGGCCGACGCTCGCCATGGCACTGGCCGGGCTGGGCCTCGGCACGCTCATGATCGTTTTGGGACGCCGCCTCGCCCCGCTCCTGTCGGCGGTCACGGGCGGGACGATTGCCGCCCTGATCGCCATCGAAGCCGACACCGGCATGACCGGCGCAGCCGTGGCCGGAATCGTCGCCGGTTCGCTCTCCATCCTGCTGACACCCGTCTATGGCGCGGTGCTCGCTGGCGGGATCGTCTATGGCGCGCTCTGGCTGACCGGCCTGCCCGCCATCCTCGGCCTTGTCCTCGGCGGGCTGACGACCGCCGCGGCGCTGCGTTATCCCGCGCGTGCCGTCATGGTCGCGACGCCCATCGCCGGTGCCGTCTTCGCCGCCACCGGTCTCAATCACGCCATGGGCCTCGCCGGTTTCGGCGAGATGGAGATGGGCTTCTCGCCCGCCTCGATGCTGCTTTCGCTGTGGGACAGCCTGACCGGCGGCGGTGTCACGCCGCTCGATTGGACGCGCCTCGCCATCCTGTTTGGCGGCGTCGCCATCGGCATTCCGGTACAGTTCGGCGACTGGATCGCCACGAAGCGCCGCCCCGTGGTCGATGAGCGCGAGGCCGCCTTCCGCTAGGCCGTGACCCGGCCTGGCGTCAGAACGTATTCCTCGTTCCGCACCCGCTTCAGCATGCGCCGGAAATCAGCGGCATTGCCGGGATAAAGTGTCTCGATCCGCCCGTCCGGACGCTTGTACCAGCTGTCGCAGCCGCCCGTGGCCCAGACGGTATCCGACAGACGTGACTGGATGTCGGCATTATAGGCCGCCTGCGCCTCGGGCCTGACCTCGATCGTGCCGGACCCGGCCCGTGCCATGGCGCGCAATATGTAATCGACATGGGTCTCGATCATGAAGATGACCGATGTCGTCCCCACCCCGGTATTGGGGCCTGTCACGATCCAGTAATTCGGAAAACCGGCCACTGCCGTGCCCCGGTGCGCCTCGGCGATCTCGGACCACGCGTCCTGCAGCACGCGGCCATCCCGGCCCGTGACCGGCAGCGCCCGCAGCTGCGCCCCGATGTCATAGCCGGTCGCGAAGACGAGGATATCGGCCTCGGCCCGCGTGCCGTCGCCGGCCACGACGGTGTAGCCCTCGATCCGTTCGACGCCCGACGCGACCAGCCGGACATCGCCGCGCTGCAGCGCCGGGTAGAAATCGTCGGAGATCAGCATTCGCTTGCACCCCAGCGCATAGGGCGGGGTCAGCGCCGCCTGCAGGTCCGGATCGGTTATCCGCGCCTGCATCCCCTTCAGTACGAGACCGCGCGCGAACCGTCCGAACCCGCCTGCGCGCCGCACGATGGGATAGACGACGGCGTCGAGCCGCCGGCGCAGGAAGCCGCGCCACGCCGACATCAGCCAGGGGAAACGCCGGAACAGGCCGCGCATCCGCGCGCTGTAGGCATGGTTGCCGCGCGAATTGATATAGTTGGCGGTGCGCTGGAACAGCGTCACCTCGGCCCCGTCGCGGGCGAGCGCCGGCGCCAGCTGGATCGCGCTGGCCGCGCTCCCGACGATCGCCACCCGCTTGCCCTTGAAGTCAATGGAATGGTCCCAGCGCGCTGTGTGCAGCCTAGGGCCAGGAAAGCCGTCGCGGCCGGGAATGTCCGGCAGGTTCGGCGCATGCAGCCCGCCCGTCGCCTGGACGAGGTGCCGGGCGCGGATCGCCTCGCCGCTCCCGGTTTCGATCCTCCAGCAACCCCGGTCGGACTCCCAGGCGCACTGCGTCACCCGCGTGCCGAAGCGGATCGACGCCCTGAGACCGAAGCGGTCGGTGACGTCTTCCAGATAGCGCTGGATTTCCGGACCCGGCGGATAGGCCGCACTCCAGTCCGGGTTCGGCGCGAAGGAGAAGCAGTAGAAATGCGCCGGGATATCGCACGCGATGCCCGGATAGGTGTTCCACCACCAGGTTCCGCCCACCGCCGGTGCCTGTTCCAGCACGGCAAAGCGATACCCGGCCTGCTTCAGCCTTATCGCCGAACACAGGCCGGCAAAGCCCGCCCCGATGACGAGCGCGTCCAGGATCTGCGGATCATCGCGGCTCATGCTCACACTCTATTCGTCCGTCGCGCCCTGACCAGAGGGCGTGCGCGCTTGCGCGATCCGGCCCGCCCCGCTACGCCGAATACGGAGTTTGCGGGGGAGCGCGCACCGAATGCCTGAATCCGTCAGCGGCCTGTTCGGCATCGCGGCGATCTTCGCGATCGCGCTGGCCCTCTCGACCAATCGCCGCGCGATCAGCCTGCGCATCGTACTGTCGGCCTTCGCCATCCAGGTTGGCATCGCCGTCCTCGTGATGCATGTGCCCTTCGGCCGCGACGCGATCGACGTCATGTCTTCGGGTATCAGCGAATTGCTCGCCTATTCGCAGGCGGGGATTTCCATGGTTTTCGGGCCGCTCGCCTCGGTCGAGGAAAACGGTGTCATCTTCGCCGTCCTCGTCCTGCCCGTCATCGTCTTCTTCGCCTCACTGATGTCGGTCCTCTACTATATCGGCGTGATGCAATGGGTCGTCGCCGGGCTCGGGCGTTTCCTCCACCTTGTCCTCGGGACCGGCCGGGTGGAATCGCTTAACGCATCAGCCAATATCTTCGTCGGCCAGACCGAGGCGCCGCTAGTTGTCCGCCCCTATCTCGCCGGCCTGACCCAGCCCCAGCTCTTCGCCGTGATGACGTCGGGCCTCGCCTCGGTTGCCGGTTCCGTGCTCGCCGCCTATGCCCAGATGGGCATTCCGGTGGAATACCTGCTGGCGGCCTCTTTCATGTCCGCGCCAGGCGGCCTCTTGATGGCCAAGATCATCATGCCGGACGACAAGTCCGATACGGCCAAACAGGATCTGATCGCGGTCAAGCTGCCGCGCGACGAGCACTCCAACGTCATCATGGCCGCCGCGATCGGCGCCAAGGACGGGCTTCAGCTCGCGCTCAATGTCGGCGCGATGCTGATCGCCTTCGTCTCGCTGATCGCGCTGCTGAACGGTGTGATCGGCGGCGTCGCCGGCCTGTTCGGAATCGAGGGCCTGACCATCCAGTCCATCCTCGGCTGGGTCTTCGCCCCGCTGATGTACGTCCTGTCCATCCCCTGGGCGGAGGCGCAGGCGGCCGGCGCGATCCTCGGCGAGAAGATCATCCTCAACGAATTCGTCGCCTATCTCTCGCTGACCGGCTCGGAAGGCGAATTCAGCCCGCGGACGCTGGCGGTGCTGACCTTTGCCCTGTGCGGCTTCGCCAACCTCTCCTCGGTCGGCATTCTGCTCGGCGGGCTCGGCAGCCTGATTCCCGACCGGATGGGCGAGATCGCCCGCTTCGGCCTGCGCGCCGTCGCCGCGGGCACCCTGTCCAACCTGATGAGCGCCGCAATCGCCGGAATCCTGTTCGTCGGCGGGTAGAACATTCGTTCGATCGCATTCCCTTCTCCCCTTCTTGAAGGGGAGAAGGTGCCCGTCAGGGCGGATGAGGGGTTCTGCTCCGTAGCCGAAGACTGCGTCCGCCCCCTCACCCCTGACCCCTCTCCCCCAAATGGGGGCGAGGGGAAATGATAACCAAACCCCATCTTCGAAAATCGCCTGCCCGCCGTTTACATTTCTTCGCAGGTGCGACACGGTGCTGCAATGCAGCAAAGGGGGGTCGCATGACGACGGGACTGCTGAGCGCATTCGCAACCGCTGCCGCCGCGCCGGCCGCCGCGGTGGACACCGGCGCCTTCGTCGACAACTCCTTCCTTCTCCTGTTTTCCGGCATGGTCGTCGTCTTCATGGCGGCGGGATTCTGCATGCTCGAAAGCGGTCTCGTCCGCTCCAAGAACGCCGCCACGATCGCGCTGAAGAACATCACCCTCTTCGCCATCGCCGGGATCATGTTCTACCTCGTCGGCTACCGCCTGATGTATGACGGCGTCGATGGCGGCCTGTTCGGCACACTCGGCGTCTGGTCGCCCGACGCGCTCGACGCGCCGGAAGGCGATGTCGCCTCGGCGGCAGACTGGTTCTTCCAGATGGCCTTCGTCGCGACGGCGGCGTCCATCGTCTCCGGGACGCTGGCCGAACGCATCAAGCTGCGCCCCTTCCTGGTCTTTGTCGCGGTCCTGACCGCCCTGATCTATCCGATCACCGGGGCCTGGCAGTGGGGCGAAGGCTGGCTCTACACGTTGGGTTTCCAGGACTTCGCCGGCTCCACCCTGGTTCACTCCGTGGGTGGCTGGGCCGCCCTCACCGGCGCGCTCTTCCTCGGCCCGCGCTATGGCAAATACGGCCCGGACCGCCGCGTCCAGAAGCCGATGCCCGGTTCCAACCTGCCGCTCGCCGCGCTTGGCACCTTCATCCTCTGGTTCGGCTGGTTCGGTTTCAATGGCGGCTCCCAGCTGGCCGCCGGCACGATCGAGGACATCAGCGCCGTGGCCAAGATCATGGCCAACACCAACATGGCCGCCGCGGCAGGCGTGATCGGGGCGCTGATCACTTCGGAGATCATGTTCAAGAAGGCCGACCTGACCTTCGTTCTCAACGGCGCGATCGGCGGCCTCGTGGCCATCACCGCCGGCCCGCTTGAACCGGCCCTGTGGCAGTCGATGATCATCGGCGGCATGGGCGGCATCATCGTTGTCGTGGCAGTCCCGCTGCTCGACAGGCTGAACATCGACGACGTCGTCGGCGCGATCCCCGCGCACCTGCTGTGCGGGATATTCGGCACGATGGTCGTGCCCTTCACCTCGGACAGCGACGGGCTGAACATCTGGCAGCAATTCGGCATGCAGGCGCTCGGTGTGCTGTCCATCGGGGCTTTCACCGCCGCCGCCAGCGCGCTCGTCTGGTTTGCCCTGAAGAAGACGATGGGCCTCAGACCAACCATCGAGGACGAGATGCGCGGGCTCGACCGCGCCGAGCTCGGCATGGAAGCCTATCCGGACTTCTTCGGCCGGGATTGATCTGGAGTTTTCCCTCCCCTTGAAGGGGAGGGACGTGAGCGGCGACCTTCAGGTCGACGGGAGCGGGGTGGGGTGAGCGTTCCTGCAAGTCACCCCCACCCCGGTCGGTCGGCTGACGCTCAGCCTCCCGGCCCTCCCCTCAAGGGGGAGGGCAAACCCTACGCCCGCTTCTTCTCTTCCCGCTCGATGCTTTCCTTCGGCAGGATCCAGACCAGCGCCGCCTCGGTCTCGGTCCAGCGGTCGAGCAGGCCGCGGCCGGGCAGCGACCCTGTCGCGGCGACATGCGCTTCCAGCATCGCGCGCGCCCGCGACGTCGCCTGTGCATCGGCGGGCATCATCACCACGCTGTCGTCATTGAGCCGGGCTTCGAGACGCTCGCGGCTTTCGAGAACGAAAATCTCGCCCCCGCTCATCCCGGCGGCGAAATTGTCGCCCACCTTGCCGAGGATCATCACACGTCCGCCGGTCATGTATTCGCAGCCGTTCGAACCGCACCCCTCGACCACGGCCTCGGCACCGGAATTGCGGACGGCAAATCGCTCGCCTGCGCGGCCTGCGGCGTAGAGCGCGCCGGACGTCGCCCCATAAAGACAGGTATTGCCGATGATCGCGTCCTCGGTTGTCCGCATCGCGCGACCCGGTGACGGCTTCACGGCGATCACCGCTCCGGACAGCCCCTTGCCGACATAGTCGTTGGCATCGCCGGTCAGTTCGATCCGCAGCCCCGTCGCCCCGAACGCGCCAAGCGACTGCCCGGCCGAGCCTTTCAGGCGCAGCGTGAGATGCCCGGGGCGCAGGGCATTCGGTCCGATCCGGGTCACGATTTCAGATGAGATCCGCGTTCCGACCGCCCGGTTCGTGTTACGCACATCATAGTCGAGCTGCAGCTTTTCTCCGCGCGAGAACAGCGGCTCGCAATCGGCGAGAATGGTGTCGTCGAGCGCCGGGGCAACAGCGTTGCGCTGCTCCCGGGTCGAGCGCATCGGCTTTTCCGTCGCATCGACGCGGACCAGCAGCGCGTTGAGATCGAGATCGTCGAGCTGCGGCGCACCGCGGCTGACCTGGTCGAGCAGGTCGGCGCGGCCGATCACGTCTTCCAGCGACCGCGCCCCGAGGCCGGCGAGGATTTCCCTCGTCTCCTGCGCAATGAAACTCATCAGGTTGACGACATGGTCCGGCAGGCCCTTGAAGCGTTCGCGCAGGGCGGAATCCTGCGTGCACACGCCGACCGGGCAGGTGTTCGAATGGCATTGCCGGACCATCAGGCAGCCGAGCGCAACGAGCGAAGTCGTGCCGATGCCGAACTCTTCCGCACCCAGCATCGCCGCGATTACCACGTCCCGCCCGGTCCGGATGCCGCCATCGGCGCGCAGCGTGACCCGCTCGCGCAGACCGTTGAGTGACAGCACCTGGTGCGCTTCGGCGAGCCCCAGTTCGAGCGGCGCGCCGGCGAATTTGATCGAGGTTTGCGGACTGGCGCCGGTGCCGCCGACATTGCCCGAGATCAGGATGATGTCCGCCTTGGCCTTGGCGACGCCTGCCGCGACCGCGCCGACCCCGGCGGCGGAGACAAGTTTCACCGCAACTCGGGCGACCGGATTGATCTGCTTCAGGTCGTAGATCAGCTGCGCCAGATCCTCGATCGAGTAGATGTCGTGGTGCGGCGGCGGCGAGATCAGCGTCGTGCCCGGCGTTGCATGACGCATCCGGGCGATGAATTCGGTGACCTTGAAGCCGGGCAGCTGGCCGCCTTCGCCGGGCTTGGCGCCCTGCGCCACCTTGATCTCGATCTCGCGGCATTGGGTGAGATATTCAGCGGTGACGCCGAACCGCCCGGACGCGATCTGCTTGACCGCCGAATTCATGTTGTCGCCATTGGGCAGGGGCGTGTAACGCGCGGGGTCTTCCCCGCCCTCGCCCGAGACCGACTTCGCGCCGATCCGGTTCATCGCGACATTGAGCGCCCCGTGCGCCTCCGGCGACAGCGCGCCCAGAGACATGCCCGGCGTTACGAAGCGGCGGCGCAGTGTGTTGACCGATTCCACATCGTCGATCCCGATGGCATCTCCGGCCGGGCGCACATCGAGCAGATCGCGCAGCTGGATCGGGTCGCGCGAATGCGTCGCGTCGGAGAAGGCCTTGTAGGCGGCGTAGTCGCCTTCGCGCACGGCGCGCTGAAGATCGGTCACGATCCCGGCCTCGAAGGCATGGCGTTCGCCCGATGCGCGCTGGCGGTAGAAGCCGCCGACCGGCAGGCGCAGGGCATCGCTGGTCCACGCCCAGCGGTGCAGCGCCTTCGCCTTCTCCTCGATCCCGGCCAGGCCAAGCCCGGAAATCCGGCTCGGTACGCCGCCGAGATAGTCGTCGGCCAGCGCGCGGGAGAGGCCGACGATCTCGAAATTGCATCCGCCGCGATACGACGAGATCACCGAAATTCCCATCTTCGACAGGATTTTCATCAACCCCGCATCGAGCGCGGTCTTCAGGTTGAAAGCACGCTCCTCCGCGCCCATCCCCTCGCAGTCCCTCGACCGCAGGGTCAGCGCCGTTTCGAAGGCGACATAGGGGTTCACCGTCGTCGCACCGAGCCCGATCATCACCGCGCAGCCATGCGCGTCGGAACATTCCGCGACGCGCGCATTGAGCGAGCAATAGGTGCGCAGTCCGGCTCGCGTCAGATGCAGATGTGTCGCCCCGATCGCGAGCGCCATCGGCACGGTCATCCGGTCCGGCCCTTGGGCCTCGTCGGTCAGGACGACATGGCCTGCCCCGGCCTTGACCGCTTCGGCGGCCTCGGCCCGGATACGGTCGAGCGCGGCTTTCAGGCCCTGCCCGTCCCCCTTCGCGTCCTCGGACGGGAAGGTACAGTCAATGACGGCAGCGGTGTCGCCGAAGATGGCCATCAGGCGCGCGAAACTCCCATTCGTCAGGATCGGGCTTTCGAGCACGAGGACGTCGGTCTGCGCCTTGTCCTGCGCCAGGATGTTGCCGAGATTCTTGAACCGGGTTTTCAGCGACATGACCCGGCCTTCGCGCAGCGGGTCGATCGGCGGATTGGTCACCTGGCTGAAATTCTGCCGGAAGAAATGGGTCAGCGGCCGGTAGCGCGCCGACAGCACGGCCAGCGGGCTGTCATCACCCATCGAGCCGATCGCTTCCTTGCCGCCCGAAACCATCGGCGCGAGGATGAGTTCGACCTCTTCCTCGCTCAGCGCCGCGGCGGCCTGACGGCGCAGGCGTTCCCCGGCCTCCCACAGGACGGGTTCGTCGCCGGGACCCGCTTCCACTTCAATGTCGCGGATATTGTCGAGCCAGTCTTCATACGGATGTTTCGCCGACAGGGATTCCAGAACGTCCTCGGCGGAATAAAAGCGGCCTTCGGCGAAATTGACCGCGATCATCCGTCCCGACGGCACCGCGCCGCGCTCCACGACGCGCGTTTCCGGCACGGGCGTCATGCCGGTTTCAGACCCGACCACGAGCAGCCCGTCATCGGTCAGTGAATAGCGCAGCGGTCTCAGCCCGTTGCGGTCGAGCCCGGCGAGTGCCCAGTCGCCGTCGCAGGCGACGACCGCCGCGGGCCCGTCCCACGGCTCCATCACGGCGTTGCAGTATTCGTAGAGCGCCTGCCAGCGGCGCGGCACGACATCGGTCCGCTTCGACCAGGCCTCGGGCATCAACAGCGCCTTGGCCATCGGCGCGGAGCGCCCGGCCCGGACCAGAAGTTCGAACACCTGATCGAGCGCCGCACTGTCCGACGATCCGGGCTGGATCACCGGCTTCACATCGCCTTCCGAACCCGCAAAGCCTTCGGCGGCCATGCGGATCTCGTGGCTCTTCATCCAGTTGATATTGCCCTTCAGCGTATTGATCTCGCCATTGTGGGCGAGCATGCGGAAGGGCTGGGCCAGCCGCCACTCCGGAAAGGTGTTGGTCGAATAGCGCTGGTGGAAGATCGCGAAATGCGAGGCGAAGCGGTCATCGCGCAGATCGGCGTAGAAATGGTCGATCGCCTCGGCGAGGAACATGCCCTTGTAGATCACGTCATGGGTCGACAGCGAGGCGACATAGAAGGACGGGATCGCCTCCTCCCGCGCCCGCCGCTCAATCCGCCGCCGCGCCAGATAGAGCGCCCGGTCAAGCGCCTCGCGGTCGCGGCCATGCCGGTCGGTGAACAGGATCTGCTCGATCTCGGGCCGCGTCGCATTGGCCTTCTGCCCCAGCGCGACCGGATTGACCGGCGTCTGCCGCCAGCCGAACAGTTCGAGGCCGGCATGCAGGATTTCCGCCTCGACGATGGTCCTTGCCTTTTCCTGCGCCGAGAAATCGGTGCGCGGCAGGAAGATCATCCCGACACCGACATCGCTGGCCGGGGCTTCATGTCCGGTGCGCACGACCTGTGCCTTGAAGAAGTCCTGCGCGATCCCGATCCGGAGGCCGGCCCCGTCGCCGGTCTTTCCGTCGGCATCGACCGCGCCGCGGTGCCACACCGCTTTCAGCGCCTTGATCGCCAGCGTCACCACCTCGCGGCGCGGTGCGCCGTCGATCGCGGCAATCAGGCCGGTGCCGCAGGCGTCGCGCTCGCTCTCGGGCGAATAGAGGCCGGACGCGGCCAGCCGCGCCTGGCCGTCACGATAGGTTTCGGGGGTCCAACGTGTCATTCCGCGGCCACCCTGGCGCGCTGCGCGCTCATCCATTTCAGCATCGAGCCCGCCGCGTCCATGCCGTCGCGGATGCCCCAGACCACCAGAGACGCCCCGCGCACGATATCGCCGGCGGCGAACACGCCCGGTACGCTGGTCATCAGGCTCGGCCCGTCGACCTTCACCGTGCCCCGGCGCGTGACGGTCAGATCGGGATGGCCGAACAGGGTGGGCAGGTCCTCCGCCTCGAAACCCAGCGCCGCGATGACGAGGTCGGCCGGGATTTCATGCGCCGAACCGGGATGAATTTCGGGGGCCTGCCGCCCGTCCGGTCCGGGCAGACCCAAGCGCATGCGGTGAGCCCGCACCGCCGTCGGGCCCTGCGCATTGCCCATGATCGCATCGGGGGCGGCGAGCCATTCGAACACCACGCCCTCCTCCTCGGCGTGTTTCACTTCGCGCGCCGAACCCGGCATGTTCGCCCGGTCGCGGCGATAGAGGCAGGTCACGCTTTTCGCGCCCTGGCGCACCGCCGTGCGAACACAGTCCATCGCCGTGTCACCGCCGCCGATCACCACGACGCGTTTCGCGGCTGCATTCAGCCGGCCGCCGTCGAAGTCCGCGACCGCCTCGCCGAACCCCATGCGGTTGGACGCCGTCAGATAGTCGAGCGCCGGTACCGCCGGGGCTCCGGCCGGACAGGACAATTCGCGCGCCTTGTAGACGCCAGTGGCGATCAGCACGCTGTCATGCCGGTCCGTCAGGTCGGCGAGCTGCGCATCGCGCCCGACCTCGAAGCCGAGGCGGAATTCGATCCCGGCCTCCTCGAGACGCTTTACCCGCCGCGCGACCACCGCCTTGTCGAGCTTGAAATTCGGAATGCCGTAGACCAGAAGCCCGCCCGCCCGGTCATAACGGTCGTAGACCGTCACGCTGCACCCGGCCTCGGCCAGCTTCTCCGCCGCCGACAGGCCCGCCGGCCCGGCTCCGATGATCCCCGCCGACAGACCATTGTCCGGCCCGCGCCGGACCGGCTCGACCCAGCCCTCGCCCCAGGCCGTGTCGGTGATGTATTGCTCGACCGCGCCGATCGTCACCGTGCCGTGGCCGGATTGTTCGATCACACACGCGCCTTCGCACAAGCGGTCCTGCGGACAGATCCGGCCGCAGATCTCCGGCATGGTCGAGGTCGCACTGGATTCCGCATAGGCTTCTTCCAGCCGCCCCTCGGCGGCGAGTTTCAGCCAGTCGGGAATGTTGTTCTGGAGCGGACAGCCGCTCTGGCAGAAGGGAATGCCGCACTGCGAGCAGCGCGCCGATTGCAGCGCTGCCGCCTTGTCTCCGAACGCCTTGTAAATCTCGGCGAAGTCGCGCCGCCGGTCCTCGGCGTCGCGTTTCGGCGGATATGCCTGGTGCGTGTCGGTGAATTTCAGCAGCGATGCAACTCCTCCCTATTGCAGTGCAGCATGAAATGCCGCTGTGCACAATAGTCGCGCCGGGACGGATCCCGGGACCCGACGGCGGGCGATCAGGAGGATGGGTGGTCGCGTACGAAGCTTTTGAACCTCTCCATCGCCGTGCGGATCAGCTTGCGCGTCGTCTCGTCGGACAGCGTGCCGTCCTCGAACTTGTCTTGCGCCTTCATGATCAGGATTTCGGGTTTCGGCAGGACCGGCATGGCGTTGTAGTGGCAGACTTCGCGCAGATGCATCTGCGCCCGGAGTGTGCCGAACGCGCCCTGGCTGGCCCCCATCAGACAGGCGGGCTTACCGAAGAGCGGCCCCTTGCCGGCCGGTCGGAACAGCCAGTCGATGGCGTTCTTCAGAACGCCGGGGATCGAGAAATTGTATTCCGGCGAGCCAATGATCACGCCATCGGCCTTCCCCATCGCGTCGCGGAGTGCCTGGACCGGTTCGGGCCAGCCTTTCGCCTCCACGTCCTCATTGAACAGAGGGATGCCCGCGAGATCGTGGATCGTGACCGTCACGTCCTCGGGCGACAGGTCGCACGCGGCCTGCAGCATGGCCCGGTTGTAGGAATCTTCCCGAAGGCTGCCGCACAGAGCGGCGATGCGGAGTGAGGCGGACATGGCGGACTCCCGTTCGGCGTTGTGTCTTCAACCGCTGAGGCAGCGGCATGTTCCCCAGCGCGCGAAATCAGTCCTCAAGCTTCTTGCGCCAGTCGCTGGTCCATTTGCCGATCGCGATCTTGGCGACTTCCATGACGATCAGGACGAGCAGCGCAGCGATCGTGACCGCATAGGCGAGCCAGTAGAGGCCCATGCCCGTGGCGAGGCCGGCCGCCCCGGCGAGCCACAGGCTCGCCCCGGTCGTCAGGCCTTTCACATCACCCTTGTTCACCAGGATCGTGCCCGCCGCCAGAAAGGCGACGCCGGCGGTCAGCGCTTCCACCACGCGCACCGGGTCGACACCCAGCGCCTCGCCCTGCATGTCAACCGAGGCGACGATCTCGAAAGTCAGGATGGTGAAGAGCGCCGAGGCGAGGGCCACCAGCATGTGCGTACGCAGCCCCGCCGGTCGCCGGTGGAGTTCCCGGTCGAGCCCGATCAGCCCGCCGCACACCAGCGCGGCAGCGAGCCGCGACAGGGCGGCGGCAATGCCCAGATCCGAGCGGGCGAAGCCGAGGGCTTGGGACAGGTCTTCCACGAAGAGGGAACACCCGCCTCGCGCAACCGTTCCGTTGAGGCTCGTTTGAGGAAGGAGACTCTCCATGCCGGACATATTCTTCGACGGCTGGGGCAATATCGTCTCGATCGCCGTGACGGCTCCGCTCGTCTATCTCGCCATCATCGCCTTCATCCGCCTCAGCGGGAAGCGATCGACCTCGCAGATGAACAATTTCGACTGGATCGTCACCGTGGCGATGGGCTCGCTCGTCGGCTCGTTGCTGGTGATCGAGGACGTGGCCCTCGCCGAAGCGGTGTTCGCGATCGGCCTGCTGATGGGGCTGCAATTCCTGTTCACGCTCGGAGCGGCCCGGTTCGACTGGGTGGAGCGCATCATCAAATCCCGCCCGACCCTTCTGTTCGACGGAAATTTCCGCCGCGCCGCGATGCGCGAGGAACGCATTACCGAGAGCGAGATCAACGCCGCTGTACGGGAAAACGGCCTGAACCACCTGTCGGATGTCCGGTGGGTCGTTCTCGAAAGCGATGCGAGCTTCAGCGTCGTGCCGCGCCGGACGGACCACGATCAGGACGAGCTGATCGGCCTGCCGGGCGCGCATTCCACACGCAAGCCGTGACCCGGGAATCTAGTAGCGGTAACGGCGATGATGCCGACGCTCGTCGCCGCGATAATATTCGTTCTGCCGGTATTCGCACTCGCCGGTCGTGAAGACCTCACCCAGAATGCCGTCGCAATCCCGGTCCCGGTGGCGGCGGTGGGCATAATGGCCGCGGTCGCGGTAGCGGTAATGCTCCCGGTAACCGTCATAGGGCCTCCAGTCGCCATAGCAGTCGCGGCAACGCTCGGCGATTTCCAGACGGATCTCGGCCAGACGTCCGGACATCGCGTTGAACTCGGTCCGGGCCTGACGCCACTGGTCGGCCGCACCCTGGCAGGCATATTCGTCATAACCGCGTTCTTCCATGCAGATCGCATAGGACTGACAGGACGCCGTCGCGAACCGGTAGGCGGCATCGAGATCGGTCTCGAACGCCTGCACCAGCTCGACCGTTTCGGTCTGCGGACCCCAGGGCCGTTCGGTCGTCGTCAGCCGGCTCTCCGTCCGGCTCGAACCGGAACGGTAACCGCCTTCGCGGATCTCGGTGGTCCATTCCTCGCGCGCCGCCGACAACGGGTCGATGGAACACACGCGTTCCGCCGTGGCCGCAGAATCCCCGCCGTAGCCAGCGGAGGGGGCCGGCGGGTATTGCGGATAGGGATCATAATAGCCGTCATGCCGGCCATAGCGGTCATAACCGTCATGATAGCCGGTCGATGCGCAGCCCCCGAGGGCCAGCGCGGCAATCAGGGCAAAGCGTTTCATCACTCGGACTCCATGGGTTGGGGTGCGGGCCATCATTCGGCCTCGAGGCATTGCAGCGGCGCCGATTCCAGCCGGTCGAGATCGATCCGGTTGCGCCAGTCGAGATAGAAGAGGCTGCCGCGCGAGATCGCGGCCGATTCCAGCTGCGTCGAGATCAGCTGCCAGCGGTCGGTGGCATTGGGCTGGGCATTGAACTCCCGCGAGGCGCGCCAGCGCTGCGCCGTGTTGTGCCCGAGCCGCGCGGCATCGCGCAGATAGGCGTCGGCGCGTTCCGGATTCTCGATGATGCCGCACAGGCGGTAGCTGCCGAGAACCGCGCCGGTCCCGAACACGATGGCGAGGTTGAAATAGGCGTCCGGATCGTCGCGGCGGGCCGCGGTCTCGAACCATTCCAGCGACAGGTCGGGATTGTATTCCACGCCGAGCCCGGTCGCGTACATGATCCCGAGCGCGTTCTGCAGATGCGGCTCGCGTGCCGTCTGCGCGGCGTGACAGATCAGCAGCGTGGTCTGGCGCGGCGTCAGCGTGCCGGTCTCGTCATAGCCCAGTTCGCGCTGGAAGCCGCGCACCGCGTCGCGCGTCGTCGGACCGTAATGCCCGTCGATCTCGCCGGCGTAATAGCCGAGCGACGCCAGCGCCGCCTGCCGCAATTCGAGGCTGATTACATCGCCGATCTGGTCGGGCCCGCGGCGCGCGACCCGCGCCAGGCTGCCCGGCGAGGATTCGCACTGCACCATGTGGGCCTGCAACCGCCGCTGCGCCATCAGGGCCGATTGCGCCCCGAAGGGCCGGCCCCATTCGACCGAACGGTTCCAGAACCGCATAACCCGGCGCATCGATCCCCGGTCCGGTTCGAAAAACGGCTGGTCGCGATAGTCCGGCCCGCCCGGGTCGTAGCGATAGTCGCGGTCGGTCAGGCGCTGCAGGTCGACGGTCGCGAGTTCCGCATCGCCGCGCAGCAGCCAGTAGCGCGCGCCGTCATTGTACAGCCGGGCAGCCTGTTCCCGTGGCATGCAGCCCTCTGCGCCGGGGCCGAAACCGTGAATGCAGATCGGCGCCTGGTCGGCATCTCCCAGACGGTAAGCCCAGGGCTCGCGCGGGAATTCATAGAGCGGGGCGTGGGACGGGCGGCCGGGCGGTCCGCTGCCCGGCAGGAAGCCCGGCCCGCCGGGCGGGTTGTAGGACCCGGTCAGGATTGCCGGCGGAGCGGCCGCCTCGTTGCTGGGCAGCGAGACGCCGGTCTGGTCGGGATGCGAGACCGAAGCGGCCCAGAGATTGAGTTCGCAGGTCCGCGCCGCGCGTTCGAAGAAATCGCCCTGCTCCTCGAACACGGAGCGCAGGCGGTCGCGGTCGGAATAATAGCCCTCGCCCGCCATCCGGTCATACCGGGTCAGCTGGCTCCAGGTGAGATTGTCGCGGACCTCGCCGACATAGCAGCGGCAGGCCGGGGACGGGTATTCGTCCTCCAGGCACGCAGCCAGCACCCGTTCGCCGGGACTGGAATTGACGTCGCATGCGGAGAGAATCAGGGCGGCGGCCGGCAGCAACAATAACCACCGAAACATGTGATTTGCCGCGACTCTGACCGGCCGCGGACGGGATGAAGCTGATGCGCGCATAGCTCCCCTTTTGCGCGAATTTCCAGAAAGGTTAACGCGCGTTCGGGGAAATGGTTCAGGCGTTGCGTTGAAAGTTTTGTGATTTTTTGATTGTCGAGCCGATGGCTCTTCCGGAACCCGGCCGGGCGTGACGTGTTTTTCCGGCGATGCAATCCCTCAATCTCGACCTGGACATGTTGCTGCGCGACGGCCTGTCGATCGCCGCGGCCTTTGTGCTCACACTGCCCATCGCGTGGGAACGCGGCTACGGGCCAAGAAGCAGCGGCTTCCGCACTCTGCCCATCGTGGCGATGGCGGCGTGCGGCATCGCCCTCATCCTGCGCCCCGTCACGGACGGCTCTCCCGACGCCAGTGCGCGGGTGTTACAGGGCGTCATCACCGGCATCGGCTTCATCGGCGGCGGGGCGATCCTGAAGAACGGCACGACCGTGCACGGCCTCGCCACGGCGGCGAGCATCTGGAATGCCGGCGCCATCGGCCTGGCCGCCGGCATGGGCCGGTTCAACATCGCCATCGTCCTCAGCCTGATCAACTTCCTCAGCCTCATCGTGCTCGCCCGGATCGACAAGGGATCCAAGTCCGGCGGCGGGGATCAGTGAAAGTCCCGGCTTTTCGGGATCACCCGCACATTGCGCGGATGGCGCTGCGTATGGCTCGGCAGCGGATTGACTCCGTGATCGGCATGGGCGAGCCGCGTCTTCAACAGGTCGTCCGACAGTGAAGAGAGCAGCGCGGTCTCGTCCATGATGGTCCGCGCCACGACATGCACGACATTGTCCTCCGACTGGACGACCCCCTCGACCGCCATCAGGCGGGCACCCATCACCGCGCCGCGGAACCGCTTCATCGTGTCTGGCCAGACCACGAGATTGGCCACGCCCGTCTCGTCCTCCAGCGTCACGAAGACGACGCCGCTGGCGCTGCCCGGCCGTTGCCGCACCAGGACAAGGCCCGAAACCGAGACTCGCCGCCCGCTGCGCAGGCGTTTCAGCTCGGCCGCCGGAACGAAGCCGCGTCCGGTATAGTCGGTGCGCAGGAAATGCATCGGGTGGGCCTTCAGCGACAGCCCCATCGTCTGGTAGTCGGCGATGACATGCTCGCTCTTCGGCATGGCGGGCAGCGGCACGGGAATGTCCGCGCCCTCGTCCTCCGTCTCGCGATAGCTGAACAGCGGCAGGTCCGGCGCATTCTTGATCGCCCGCGCGTCCCATAAGGCCGCCCGCCTGTCCTTGCCGATCGAGCGGAAGGCATCGGCCGAAGCCAGAAGCTCGATCCCGCGCGCCGAGACCCTGGCGCGGCTGCGCAACTCCTCCACCACCTCATAGGGCCGCCCCCGCGCGGCCATCAGCCGCGCCCCGTCTTCGCTGGCGAGCCCGTCGACCTGCCTGAGGCCGAGCCGCAGGGCGAAACCCCGCTCCCGGCCACCACTTGCCCCCTCGCGCGGCTCCAGCACGCTGTCCCAGTCGGAATAGTTCACGTCCGCTTCCAGCACCGTCACGCCGTGTTCGCGCGCGTCGCGCACGATCTGCGCCGGGGCGTAGAAACCCATCGGCTGGGAATTGAGCAGCGCCGCGGCGAAGGCCGCCGGGTAATGGCATTTCAGCCAGCTGGAAATGTAGACGAGGTGGGCGAAGCTGGCGGCGTGGCTTTCCGGGAAGCCGTACTCCCCGAACCCCTCGATCTGGGAAAAGCAGCGCGCCGCGAAATCGGGATCATAGCCGCGCGCCACCATTCGCCCGACCATCTTCTCCTTGTGCGCGCTGACCATGCCCTTCGACCGGAAGGTCGCCATCGCCTTCCTGAGCTGGTTCGCCTCGGCCGTGGAAAATTGCGCCGCCACCAGCGCGATCTTCATCGCCTGCTCCTGGAAGATCGGCACGCCCAGCGTCCGACCGAGGATCTTCTTCAGCTCGTCGGGATCATGCCCCGGCCCGGGCGAGGGATAGAGCGTTTTCTCCTTGCCCTGCCGGCGGCGCAGATAGGGGTGCACCATGTCGCCCTGGATCGGGCCGGGGCGCACGATCGCCACCTCGATGACGAGATCGTAAAAGGTGCGCGGCCTCAGGCGCGGCAGCATGTTCATCTGCGCCCGGCTTTCCACCTGGAAGACGCCGACGGAATCGCCCGCGCACAGCATATCGTAGACGGCGGGATCCTCCTGCGGCACCGTCGCCAGCGTCCAGCGCTCGCCATACTGCGCCGCGATCATATCGAAGCCTTTGCGGATACAGGTCAGCATCCCCAGCGCCAGAACGTCCATCTTGAAGATGCCCAGCGCCTCGATGTCGTCCTTGTCCCACTCGATAAAGCTACGGTCGGCCATCGCGCCATTGCCGATCGGCACCGTCTCCACCAGCGGGTTTTCCGTCAGGATGAAGCCGCCGACATGCTGCGACAGGTGGCGCGGCATGCCGATCAGCTGGTCGGCCAGATGGATCGTCCGGCGAAGATGCGGGTCGGACATGTCGAGCCCGGCCTGTCCGGTCTTCAGCGCGTCCGCCGACCCGCCCCAGCTGCCCCACACCGTTCTCGCCAGCGCGCTGGTCACGTCCTCGGACAGGCCCATCACCTTGCCGACCTCGCGGATCGCCATGCGCGGCCGGTAGTGGATGACGGTGGCGCACAGCCCGGCGCGGGCGCGGCCGTATTTCGCGTAGATGTGCTGGATCACCTCCTCGCGCCGCTCATGCTCGAAATCGACATCGATATCGGGCGGTTCGATCCGTTCCTCGGAGAGGAAGCGCTCGAACAGAAGTTCGTGCTGGGCCGGATCGACCGAAGTGATCTTCAGGCAGTAGCAGACCGCGCTGTTCGCCGCCGACCCCCGCCCCTGACACAGGATTCCGATGCTGCGCGCATAATCGACGATGTCGTGAATGGTCAGGAAATATTGCGCGATATCGAGCTTCGCGATCAGCGCCAGCTCCTTGTCCAGAAGCCCCCTCACCTTGTCACCGATCCCGCCGGGATAGCGTTCCGCCGCGCCTTTCCAGGTCAGCTCCTGCAGCCATTCGTCCGGCGTCTTGCCCTCCGGCACCGTCTCCTTCGGATATTCGTAACGCAGCTCCGACAGCGAAAACGTGCAGGCGTCGGCGATGCGGCGCGTCTCGGCGATCGCGTCCGGCCAGTTGGAGAACAGGCGCACCATTTCATGCGGGCCTTTCAGATAGCGCTCCGCATTCGCCTCAAGTCTCAACCCGGCCTCGAAGATCGTCTTCTTCTCGCGGATACAGGTCATCACGTCCTGCAACGGGCGGCGCTCCGGCGCGTGATAGTGGACGTCATTCGTCGCCAGCAGCTTCAGGCGATGGCTCCGCGCCAGCCGGTCGAGCCGGTTGATCCGCGCCCGGTCGTCACCCCGATAGAGCCAGTTCGCCGTGACATGGCTGAGCCCCGGCAGCGCCGCGGTCAGGCGCGGCAGTTCGACGGCAAATCCGTCGATGTCCGTGCCCGGAATGGCGGCCAGCACCACACCGTCCTCTGCCCCCAGAATCTCCCCGGCCATCTCCAGCGTGATGTCGCACACGCCCTTGGCCTGCCATTCGCCCTCCGCGGTCTGCATCTTGCCTGCGGAGAGGAGCCGGCACAGCGCGCCATAGCCCGCCCGCGTCTTCGCCCAGGCATAGACGGACGGCGCGTCGAGCAGGTCGAGCCGCACCCCGATGACGGGGCGCAGCTTGGCCGTCTTCGCTTCCGTGTGCAGGCGGACGACGCCGGCCATCGTGTTGCGGTCGGCAATCCCGATCGCGTCATAGCCGAGCGCCCACGCCGCCAGCACCAGATCCGTCGCGTCCGACGCGCCGCGCAGGAAGGAGAAGCAGGACGTCACGCCCAGCTCGACATAATCCGTACGCGGGTTGGGCGTGAACCGGTCCGGATCGGCCAGCGTGCGCTTGTCGGGAGTCAGCGGCGTATCGGGCATCACGCATCCAGCCCGTGCACGAACCAGCGCGGCGCCCCGCCCCGCCCGTCATCGGGCAGACCCTCGCGGTAGATCCAGTAGCGCCGCCCGGCCTCGTCCTCGACGCGGTAATAATCGCGCAGGCGCGTCGTCGATTTCTCGCGCCACCATTCCGGCGCGATCCGCTCCGGCCCCTCGCTGCGCACCAGGCGACGCGTCCGCCTTTGCCAGACGAGACGCGCGGGCGGCCCCTCCGGCACGGCGTAGAGAACCTGCGCCTCCTGCGGGTATGGCAGCAGGCGCAGCGGCCGGGCGCGCTCCGTGCGCACCGCCCCGCCGCCCGGTTTTCCGGCATGGGTGTAAACTTCCGCCCGTTCCGGCAAATGACTGCCCTGCGCAGCCGGGCGCATCACCGCTTCGGGACCCAGCCGCGCCGTCAGCCGGTCGATCAACCGCGTGACATCGACGTCGGCCGCGCTCTTGCCCTCGAGATCCTGTGCCTCGCTGTCCATCGGATCGAAAGCCATGACGTCGAGCGTCATCGCGTCGAAACCATAGCCGCAATCGAGCCGGTCGATCCGGTGCGCGAACAGCTTGGCCAGATGCCCCGGCTCGCGGCTTGCCCGGCTGACCGCAACGTATACGGAGGATGTTCCGCCATCGGTGCGGTAGCCGGTCAGTTTCAGCCGCCGCGCGCCCGCCCCGCGCTTCTCCATCTCCGGACACAGATCGTCCAGAAGCGCCTTCACGATGACGGTGACATTCTCCATCCCGCCGACCGGTTCCACCAGCCGCTTCACCGCCCGCAGCGGCGTGTCCGGCAGGCCGGGCTTCAGCGGTTCGGCGAGCCGCCCGAAAGCCTGGTCGAGCCGGATCACCGGATTGCGCCAGGCCTCCCTGCGGCTGCGGAAGCGGCGCATCAGCGCCTCGCGCGGCACGGCGCCGAGCGCGCCGACCGTCTTCAGACCCAGCCGGTTCAGAAGCAGCGCGGTCTCGCCGTCGAGCCGCAGCGCCTCGACCGGCAGGCGGGCAAGCCGCTCCGCCGTCTCGCCCTCACCGCAGACCGTCATCACGCCGGGCGCATGACGCGCCAGCGCCCAGGCCGCCCCGGCCGTCGGCGCGGCGGCCAGCCGCGCGGTCAGGCCCGAGGCCGCGAAGGCCTGCAGCATGTCGGCGAGCATCGCCGCCTCGCCGCCTCTCAGATGATCCGACCCGGTGGTGTCGAGGAGGAGGCCGTCCGTCCCGTCGGCCCGCGTCCACGGACACCAGCGCCGCGACCAGGCGGCCAGGCGAGCGAGATCGGCGGCATCGGCGGCGATATCGGCATCGGCGACAATAAGGTCCGGCACGCGCGTCTTCACGTCCGTCACCCGGCCGCCACGGCTCAATCCTTCGTGGACCGCAGCGGCGTTGAGGTCGTGGATGACCGGTCCGTGGTTGCCCTGCACCGACAGGACGAGCGGAGCGTCCTCCTCACCCGCCTGCGGTCCGAAGCTGCGGCGGCGCCAGCGCTGGATCGGGAAGCGGAGCAGCCAGACGGAGACGATGCGACGCGCCGTCATATTCCGCCTCCCACACGCCGGGCGTCCGGTCCCGCGCCCGGAACAATTCCACCCGCCAGCGCGGCGCGCCGGGAGCTTTCGGATCGCCCGGATGCGGCGCGGACGGCAGCGACATCACGCGCCAGCGCCGCCGCGCGGCGGACAGATCCTCCGGCGCGGAGAAGCGCAGGAGCGTGACCGCAATCCCGGTGCGCTCCGCGCGCAGCGCCAGCCGCTTCGACGCGGTGAAGTCGAGCGCGCGGGCCGCGCCCCACACCTCTCCGATCACACCGCCGAGCGCCGCGCATTTCAGTCCTTCCTCCATCGTCCAGAGCACATCGCCCGCATCCCGGGCACATACGAGGATCAGCCGGTCCGGATCGGCGCCGAAGCGTGTCAGCCCGCCGCCATGCGGCCGGCCGGCTTCAAGCGCCGAGAGCCGGTCCTGGACCCACAAGAGCGGTTTTCCGGCCGGCAGCTGGGCCAGCGCGAAGCCGGCTGCACCGGCATCCCCGCCGCTGGCGAATATCTCAGTCAGCTCCGCCCGCCCGGCGGGGAAATCCGGCCCCTCCGCCCGCGTGCCTGCCCTCTCGCCCGTCTCGGCCTTTTCCGGCCGCTCCAGCGTGTCGCCGGAGCGCAGGAAGGGCGAGACGAGGGTCAGGTCCGGCTTTTTCGAGCGCGCGTCCTTCACGAGTTTGTTCCACTTTTGTTTTCATCATGAATCCTCAAGCGGAACGAAGAGTCAATGCCCGGAAGGCGCGGCCGGAACAGCCGATCCGATTCCGATTGACAGCCAGCGGGCCGGGCCCTACTTCGCCGCGCGATGCACCGGCCTGCCGGATGCAGCGCCTTTCCGCCGCGTGACCGGCACGGGGTCAATGAGCGGAACCTTCGAAAGCCCGCCGCCATGGCCGGACCTGTCTTCCTTTCGGGCGATCCCGCCGCGGATCGCCGCGCCGATTTCGCCGAAAGCCTCGCCGCTTCGGGCGACACGGATGGCGCCTGCGAAGTCATGACCGGCGCGCTGGACCTCGCCCCGCACTGGATCGCCGGCTGGTACCGGCTCGGCGAATGGCAGGAAAAGGCCGGCCGCCCCGACGCCGCTGATGCCGCCTGGGCGCGCTGTGTCGCGATCGATCCCGCCGACCCGCTCGGGGCGGGACCGAAGCGCGACCTTCTCCGGCCGCAGCCGCTGGCGGAATCGCTGCCGCCCGCCTTCGTCGAGCTGCTGTTCGACCAGTACGCGCCGCGCTTCGAACAGGCCCTGGTGGGCAAGCTCGGCTATCGCGGACCCGACCTGATCATGGATGCCCTGCATGCCGCCGGTTTCACCGGTGCCGGGCACGCGCTCGATCTCGGCTGCGGCACCGGCCTGATGGGGCAGCATCTCCGCCCGGTCTGCACCCGGCTTGACGGCAACGACATTTCCGCCCGGATGCTGGCCGAGGCCCGCCGCAAGCGCATCTATGACCGGCTCGACAAGACCGATATCGCCCGGCTCGAAATCGGTCCGGAACGCTATGACCTGATCGTCGCGGCCGACGTCTTCACCTATGTCGGCGCGCTGGAAGACATCGTCGCCTGGTGCGCCGCGTCGCTGTCGGACACGGGCTGGCTCGCCTTCACCGTGGAAAAGGGCGAGCACGGCGTGACGCTGCGCGACAGCCGCCGCTTCGCCCACGCCCCGGATTATGTCCGCGACCTGCTGACCGCCGCAGGTTTCACAGGCGTGTCCCTGACCGAGGGCGTCATGCGCCGCGACCGCGGAGCCGACATCGCCTCGCTCTGCGTCATCGCCTCACGCCAGCCGCACGGGCGGCTGCGCGAAGGTGACGGCGAGGCGCGGGAGACCGCCTGACACCGCCAGGCCTTCGTGCGACCCGTTGACGCTTTCGCACCGTGCGGGCTGGCCAATCGAGCCCCCAGCGCATAGGTGAAGGCCGACCCTTCGCGGACGGCCCGGCCATCCGCGTCCAGAACGCCGGAACGCCCATGTTCGACAACATCCTTCTCGACGACTTCACGCCGCCGAAAACCACGACGGTCGAGCGCGTCTTGTCGGTGAAGCACTGGACCGACACGCTTTTCTCCTTCCGCATCACCCGGCCTCAGGCCTTCCGCTTCCGCGCCGGGGAATTCGTGATGATCGGCCTGATGATCGCCGGCAAGCCGGTGCTGCGCGCCTATTCGATCTGCAGCCCGACCTGGGACGAGGAACTCGAATTCTATTCGATCAAGGCCCCGGGCGGTCAGCTGACCACCGAACTGCAGCACATCCAGCCCGGCGACGGAGTGCTGCTCGGCAAGAAGCCGACCGGCACACTCGTCCATGACGCGCTGGTGCCGGGCGAGCACCTCTACCTCGTCTCCACCGGCACCGGCCTCGCCCCCTTCGCCAGCGTGATCCGCGAGCCGGAGACCTATGACAAGTTCAAGACCGTCATTCTGACCCATACCTGCCGCACCGGGGCGGAGCTGGAATACGGCAAGGAGCTGGTCGCCGCGATCCGCAATGATCCGCTGGTCGGGGAACTGGTCGGCGACCGGCTCATTCACTTCACCTCGACCACACGCGACGACAGCGAGACCCAGCGCGGCCGCATCACCGACCTGATCGCCAATGGCGAACTGGCCGAAGCGACGGGCATGCCCGCGCTCGATCCGGCGACCGACCGGGTGATGATCTGCGGCTCGGACGCCATGCTGCGCGACCTCAAGGCGATGATGATCGAGCGCGGCTTCACCGAGGGCTCGAATGCCGCCCCGGCGCAATTCGTCATCGAGAAGGCCTTCGCCGGCGAAGGCGTCTGACGCGGCTTGAACGCCGGGCCACCGCCCGCCATCCTGTGAACCACCGCACGCTGTTACGCGAGGCCGCCATGAACAGACCGGACGTCAAAGGCTTCTTCGACGAAGCGACGAACACGATCAGCTATGTCGTGTCCGATCCGGACACGAAGGCGTGCGCGGTGATCGACTCGCTGCTCGACTTCGATCAGGCCTCCGGCCGCACCAATACGGCCTCTGCCGACATGCTGATCGCCTATGTCCGCGAGCAGGGCTTTACCTGCGCGTGGATCATCGACACCCATGTCCACGCCGACCATCTGACCGCCGCGCCCTATATCCGCAGCCAGCTGGGCGGCAAGACCGCGATCGGCGACCGCATCCCGGTCGTGCAGAACGTGTTCGGCAAGATCTTCAACGAGGGCCAGTCCTTCCACACGGATGGCAGCCAGTTCGACCATCTCTTCGCCGATGGCGAGACCTACCGGATCGGCACTCTCGAGGGCCGCGCTCTCCTCACGCCCGGCCACACCCCGGCCTGCATGAGCCATGTCATCGGCGATGCCGTTTTCGTCGGCGACACCCTCTTCATGCCGGATTTTGGCACCGCCCGCTGCGACTTCCCCGGCGGCGATGCCGGCACGCTCTTCGACTCCATCCAGCGCCTGTTCGAACTGCCGGACGAAACGCGCATGTTCCTGTGCCACGACTACAAGGCGCCGGGCCGCGACATCTTCGTCTGGGAAACCACGGTGGGCGATCAGAAGCGCTCGAACAAGCATGTGAAGACCGGCACGACGCGCGAGGAATTCATCGCCATGCGCACCGCGCGCGATGCCACCCTGCCGATGCCGAAGCTGATCCTGCCCTCGGTCCAGATCAACATGCGCGCCGGCGAATTGCCCCCCGCCGAGGACAATGGCCAGCGCTACATGAAACTTCCGATCAACGCGCTATGATCGCGTGAGTCGGGGGACAACATGACGGGAACGGATTGAGGCGGATGGGCCAGCGGTGAAACTTTCGCGCTACCTCCCCATCCTCGACTGGGGCCGCCGCTATACCGGCCAGACGCTGGTCAGCGATCTCAACGCCGCGCTGATCGTCACCATCATGCTGATCCCGCAATCGCTCGCCTATGCGATGCTCGCGGGATTGCCGCCGCAGGTCGGGCTCTACGCTTCCATCCTGCCGCTGATCGTCTACGCGCTGTTCGGCACCAGCCGCCAGCTCGCCGTCGGCCCGGTCGCCATCCTGTCGCTGATGACGGCCGCCGCGGCCAGCCGCATCGCCGCGCCCGGCTCGCCCGCCTATGTCGAGGCCGCGCTGGTGCTCGCCCTGCTGTCCGGCGCGATCCTTCTGGTGATGGGCCTGCTGCGGATGGGCTTTCTCGCCAACTTTCTCAGCCACCCCGTCGTGTCCGGCTTCATCACCGCCTCGGGCCTGATCATCGCCGCCTCGCAGCTGAAGCATATTCTCGGCGTCCAGGCCGAGGGTCATAACCTCTTTTCCCAGCTTTTCTCGCTCGCCCGCGACCTGCCCCGGACCAACATCCCGACACTCGTCATCGGCCTTGCCTCACTCGCCTTCCTCGCCTGGGCGCGCAGCGGACTGAAACCCCTCCTCCGGAGCCTCGGCGTCCCGGAGACACCCGCCACGCTCGTTTCGCGCGCCGGGCCGGTCTTTGCCGTGATCGCCAGCATCGTCGCCGTGACCGCGCTCGGTCTCGCCGACCGGGGCGTGCGCATCCTCGGTGACGTCCCGCGCGATCTCCCTGCGCTCGGCATCCCCCGCTTCGACGCCGATGTCTGGGCCCAGCTGGCCGGTTCGGCAGCCCTCATCGCCCTGATCGGTTTCGTGGAATCGGTTTCGGTCGGGCGCACGCTCGCAGCGAAGAAACGCCAACGCATCGATGCCAATCAGGAGCTTGTTGCTCTCGGCGCGGCCAGCCTCTCGTCCGGCCTGTCCTCGGGCTATCCGGTGACGGGCGGCCTAGCCCGCTCCGCGGTCAATCTCGATGCCGGCGCGGAAACCCCGGCAGCCGGTGCCTTCACCGCCATCGGCATCGCGCTGGCGACGCTCTTCCTGACACCCTTCCTCTACAATCTGCCGCAGGCCGTGCTCGCCGCGACCATCATCATCGCCGTCCTGTCGCTGGTGAATCTGAAGGAAGTCGTGAAGGTCTGGCGCTTCTCGAAGACCGACTTCGCGGCCATGGGCGGCACGATCACCGTGACACTCAGCTTCGGCGTCGAATGGGGGATCACGACCGGCGTCGTCCTGTCCCTCTTCCTGCATCTCTACAACACCAGCCGGCCGCACTTCGCCATCGTCGGCCAGGTGCCGGGCAGCCAGCACTTCCGCAACGTCAATCGCCATCCGGTCGTGGTGCCGGACGCGATCCTGACCATCCGGGTCGACGAAAGCCTCTATTTCGCCTCGGCGAATTTCCTCGAGGAGACGGCGGCGCAGATCCTCGCCAACCGGCCGGACCTGAAACACCTCATCCTGATGTGCCCGGCGGTGAACCGGATCGATGCCAGCGGGCTGGAAAGCCTCGAGGCGATCAACCGCCGCCTCGACGATGCCGGGGCGAAACTCCATCTGAGCGAGGTGAAGGGTCCGGTGATGGATGCGCTGAAGCGCTCACACTTCCCCGCGGAACTGACCGGCAAGGTCTATCTGCACCAGTTCGAGGCGATCCGCGATCTCGACCCGGACTGCGCCGCCGCCGCGCTGTCCGGCTCGGCCCCGACGACCGAACCGGGCGCCACGCCCTGCCCGTCCCAGCGTCTTGCCGGCATGGCGGCGGTCTGGAAATAGGCCGGTCGCATTTGTCGCATTCCCGTACTTTTCTCACGGGTATAGGCAGATCGCATGACCGACCTGGTGCTCCTGAAATACGCCGCGCGCAACACGCCGCGCTACACCAGCTATCCCACCGCGCCGCACTTCCATGCCGGTGTGAACGGTGAGACCTATGCGCGCTGGCTGGGTGAACTCGCCTCTGAGCAGCGCGGATCGCTCTACTTCCACCTGCCCTATTGCCGGGTGCTGTGCCGGTATTGTGGCTGCCATACGCGGGCGAGCCTCAAGGACGGCCCGATCGAACGCTATCTCGACCGTCTGGAAATGGAGATCGACACTACGGCCGCGCTCGTTCCGCACCGGCTGAAGGTCGACCATCTGCACTGGGGCGGCGGCAGCCCGACTCTCGTTCCGGCGGACCGGATGCGCCGCATCATGGCGCTGGTGCGCGACCGTTTCGACATTCAGCCCGGCGCAGAGATCGCCATCGAGGTCGATCCCCGCACGCTCGACGACGCACGCGCCGCGGCCCTCGGTGAGACCGGTTTCAACCGCGCCAGCATCGGCGTGCAGACCTTCGATCCGGACGTCCAGCGCGCCATCAACCGGATGCAGTCGTTCGAGGTGACGAAAGCCTGCGCCGACCGCCTGCGCGGCAATGGCGTGAACGCGATCAATGTCGATCTCGTCTACGGCCTCCCGAAGCAGTCGCTCGAAAGCTGCCTTGAGACCGTGGACCGCGTGCTGGAACTCGATCCCGACCGGCTGTCGGTCTTCGGCTATGCCCATGTCCCGCATATGAAGAAGCATATGCGCCTGATCGAGACCGGCGACCTGCCGGGCACCGAAGCGCGCATCGCCCAGGCCCAGGCAATCGCCGGGCGCCTCGTTGCCGCCGGTTATGTCACCATCGGCTTCGACCACTATGCCCGGCCCGGCGACCCGCTCGCCGAACACCAGCGCACCGGTCAGCTTCATCGCAACTTCCAGGGCTATACGACAGACGCGGCGGATGTGCTGATGGGCTTCGGCGCATCGGCCATCGGCCGCCTGCCGCAGGGGCATATCCAGAACACCGCCGACATCGCCGCGTGGGAAAAGGCCGTGGCAGCGGGTGATCTGCCGGTCGCCCGGGGCTGTGCCTATGAGGGTGACGACCTGTTCCGGTCGGAGATCATCGAACGTCTGATGTGCGATCTCGAAGCCGATATCGGCTCGCTCGCCCGCAAGCACGGACAGCCCGTTCCGAACCCGGACCTGTCGGAGCTGGAAGCCGACGGCATTGTCAGCCGCGACGGCGACCGCATCGTGATAGATCCCGACTACCGCACGCTCGCGCGCATCGTGGCGGCCGCCTTCGATACGCGCCTCATGACCGGCAACGCGAAACACTCCCTTTCGGTCTGAACCCCTGCGCTAGCGGCAGATCCACGCCATCGCCGGAGCATAGGCGACGCTCGCCATGCCCAGCGCGGCGATCGCCAGACCCGCCGCGCCGCGGATCTGCGCGGCCTGACCCAGTTTCGCCAGACTGCCGAAACCGAGCGCCGTCGCGGTGACGCCGGGGATCACGCCCAGTCCGAATCCGGCCATCACCACGGCCCCGTCCAGCGCCGAACCGGCGCTCATGGCGAGCAGCAGGACGGCATAGACCAGACCGCAGGGCAGAAGCCCCCACACGAGACCGGCGACGACAGGAGCCGCACGCCCGGCCGCCCGGAACCCGGCCGACTGGACCAGCCGCCGGGTCACCGGCGCGAACACGCGGTCGGCGGCGGCGAAGGGGGGCAGCACGCCGGTAATCGACAGTCCGATCCACACCAGCGTCACGGCCGCGAGCCAGCGCGTGACGAGATGCGCCGGTCCCGGATCGAGAAAGCCCAACAGCCCGGATCCGAGCCAGCCGGCCAGCGCGCCGAGCGTGATATAGGTGATCCACTTGCCGGCCTGCGCCGTTGCCAGAAGGCCGGCGCGCGCGGCCAGCGATCCGCCGGGCGACAGCGAGAACATGACTGCCGACCCGATCCCGCCGCACATCACGGCGCAATGCAGCGTGCTGGCGAAGCCCGCCAGCACACCGCCAGCAAAGCCGGGATGGGTCAGGATGGATGCGGTCGCGCCGTGGTCCAAACTCTTCCCCTGCACCTGCGGCCTTATGAACGCTTGAACCTGACACGAAATCATCCGTAAATTGAATGTGGTCTTTCGACGCGGGGAGGCGAAGATGACAACGATGACAGCGCAGCATGTGGACGCCGCTTCGCATTGGGCCTGGCTGAAGTCCGGCTGGCAGGACCTGTGGGCCGCACCGATTCACTCCATCGGATACGGGCTGGTCTTCGTCGGCGTGGGACTGGCCATCACCGCCGGCCTCTGGTCGCTCGGCCTTGGCTCGCTCACCCCCGTCGCGCTCGCCGGCTTCGCGCTCGTGGCGCCGGCCTTCGCGGTCGGCTTCTACCGCATTTCGGCCCTGGTCGATGGCGGCCAGAAGGTAACCTGGACCAGCGTGCGCGAGATTCCGAAGGGGCGGTTCGGACAGGTGGCCTTTCTTGGCGTCCTGCTGGTCGTGATCTTCCTGTTCTGGATCCTGATCGCGCGGGCGCTCTATGCCGCCTTCACCACCGGTAACTACCTGCCGGTCGGCGAATTCACGCAATTTGCCCTGGCCGATCCGGCCGGCCTGGCGATGATCGCTGTCGGAACGGTGATCGGCGCGGCGCTGGCATTCGCCGCATTCGCGATTTCCGCTTTCTCCTTCCCGATGCTGATCGACCGGGATGTCGATGCCGTCACGGCGCTGATCGCCAGTGTCGATGCGGTGAAGCGGATGCCGGTCCTGGCCTTGAGCTGGGCGATCACCATCGCGCTGATGACGGCCGGCGGGATCGCCCTCTTCATCCTGCCGCTGGCACTCGTCTTCCCCTGGCTGGGGCATGCCAGCTTCCGGGCCTACCGGGATCTTTTCCCGTCCTGATCGCCATCGGCGCGTTCCGGCAGGGGACCGTCATCATCCAGCAGGATGCGCTGCGCAGCGCCGTCCATGTCCTCGTACTGGCCGGACCTGACGGTCCAGAAGAAGGCGCCGAGACCGAACAGGGCCAGCAGCAGCGCGGCCGGGATCAGGAGCAGGATGATCGTCATGAGCGGGTCAGCCTCAGCGCGTTGAGCGTCACCACCATCGACGAACCGGACATGGCGATCGCCGCCACCAGTGGCGTCACGAAGCCGAACACCGCCAGCGGCACGGCGATGCAGTTGTAGAGAATGGTCAGGCCGAAATTCTCCAGCACCCGGCGCCGCGCCGCGCGCGACACAAGGATGGCTTCGGCGATAGCGGAGAGTCCCTCGCCCTGAAGCACGAAATCGGCCGCGGCCTGCGAGATGTCGGCCGCCGCTGCCGGCGAGACCGAGACATGCGCCGAGGCGAGCGCCGGCGCGTCATTGATGCCGTCACCGACCATCAGCGCCCGGCGGCCGCGCGTCTTGAAGCCCTCGATCTCGGCGATCTTTTCCTGAGGCTTCAGGCCGGCGCGCCAATGCGCGATCCCGAGCGCCTCGGCAACTTCGCGCACCGCGCCTTCACGGTCGCCGGACAGCAGGACCGGCTCCAGCCCCAGCACGCGCAGCCGCGACACGGTTTCCGCCGCGTCGGGGCGAAGCGTGTCGGCAAAGGCGAACCGGACCGGATCCTGCCCCTCGACCATCAGCCAGGCCTCCGACACGCCGTCCGTGCCGCCTTCAAGACCGAGCCAGGCCGCCGATCCGAAGCGCACGGACTTGCCGTTAACCACCGCTTCGAGGCCGCCACCGGGCGTTTCCCTGACCTTGGGCGTGACATCGCCCATTCCGGCAAGATCGGCGACCGCGCGCGACAGGGGGTGACGGCTGGTGCGAGCAAGCATCGCGGCGAGCTCGAAATTCTCGTGTCCGAGAGTGTCGCGATTGATCAGTTGCGGTTTGCCGACGGTCAGCGTGCCGGTCTTGTCGAACACGGCGAGATCGGCTTCCGACATGCGCTCCAGCGCGTCGCCGGACTTCACCAGCACGCCCGAGCGGTAGAGCCGGCCCGTCGCGACCACCTGCACCGCCGGCACGGCCAGTGCCAGGGCGCAGGGACAGGTGATGATCAGCACCGACACGGCGATGATGATCGCGGTGTAGATCTCGGCGCCGAATACCAGCCAGCCGATGGCGGAGGATGCCGCCAGCGTATGCACCATCGGCACATAGAGCTTGGCCGCGCGGTCGGCGAGGCGGACATAGCGCGACCGTCCCTGCTCACCGGCCTCGACCAGCCGCGTGATCTCCGCCAGCAGCGAATCCTCGCGCCGGGCTTCGGCGATGGCGATCACGGGCGCGGTGAGATTGACCATTCCGGAGAAGATCTTCTCCCCCGCCGCGGCAGCACGCGGCAGGGTCTCGCCGGTGACGAGCGCGGTATCGAGCGTGGTGTCGCCCTCGAAGACGATGGCATCGACCGGTACTTTCTCGCCGGCCGCGATCAACAGCCGGTCTCCGGGCTTCACGTCGCGGGCGGGGATGGCCTCGACATGACCGTTGGCGTCCATCCGGTTGGCCGTCGCCGCCTGCATCGAGGCCAGGCGCCGTGCCGCCGCGCCGGCCCGGGCGCGCAGACGCGTGTCGAGAAACCGTCCGATCAGGAGGAAGAAGAGCAGCATCGCCGCCGCGTCGAAATAGACGTGGCCGGACCCCCAGACCGTTTCGCAGATGCTGAGGGCGCAGGCGAGCGTGACGCCGAGCGTGATCGGGACGTCCATATTGACCTGGCGGGCGCGCAGGGCACGCCAGGCCGACTCGAAGAAGGGACGCCCGGCATAGGCCACGGAAGGCAGCACGATCAGCGCCGACAGCCAGTGCATCAGCCCTGTCGTGCCGGCATCCATCTCGCCCTGGCCGAACCAGACCGGGATGGAGAACAGCATCACATTCGCGGTTGCGAAGCCGGCCACCGCCATGCATTTCAGCAGCCGCTTTTCCTCGACATCCTGCGCCGACCGGCTTTCCTCGGGGGCGTACGGTGTCGCGGGATAGCCGATCTCGGCGAGGCGGCGGACAAAATCGCGTGCCTTCGACTTGTCGCCGTCCCAGCTCAGTGCCAGCCGCCCGGTCGACAGGTTCAGCCGCGCATTCCGCACGCCCGGCATTTCCGTCATGCCGCCCTCGACGCGGGCGATGCAGCCCGCGCAATGCACACCCTTCACCAGAAGGTCGATCTCGCGGTGCCCGTCGCGCTCGCGCACGAAGGCCGTCGGATCGGCGTCGGTCGAGACGGAATATGCCGGGTCTATTGCAGCCATAGCTCGGACTGCAGGGTAAAGGGCGGTTCGCCCTCGCGCCATGCCCGCAACTGCCAGCGTCCGCGCATGCCCTCCGGCAGCGCGGCGACATAGCGCCCCTCGGCCCGGGCCTGGAAGGTCAAAATCTCGTCGCGTGACGTGTCCGCCGGATGGCGCAGCGTGCCGTTGAGGTCGAGTCCGTCGATCGGATGGCCGTCGGCATCAAGGACGTGAACCACGATGCTCCCGTCCTCGACCGCTGCCGTGGCGGTCCAGCCGAGCGCGGCCTGTTCGGCGCGCGCAGCGAGGGTCGAATTGTAGTCGAGACCCTGGACATAGGAGCGCGGCTGGTCCTCGCCGCGGAAGGTCCGCGTCGCCTGGATGATGAAGATGACATTCACCGTGATGATGACCCCGAAGAAGACGAGGATCACCGCGAGAACATGCCAGCCCGTCACGCGCTTGATCATCGGTCATACCCGGTCTGCAGGACCGATCGTGTCACCTGAACCTCACCGGAGACAAGGTCCTCGACACGGAAAAGCAGCGGCTCGCTGTTCCGGTCGATCGCCTCTGCAGGCAGCGACGCGAACAGGCGGAAATCGGTGGTGCGGTCGGGTTCGACGGTCACGACCAGGTCGCCATCCTCCTGCCCGAGCAGCCAGGCATTCAGCGCCGGATCGCCCTCGACGGTGATGCGGTACTGATGCGGCTCATGGGTCTTGTTGATGATCTTGACGGTATAGCTGTTGCGCACCGAACCATCTGAAAGCATGACATAATTCGGATTCCGGTCGCGCAGGACATTGAGGTCCATCGTCGAGCGGGACCCGAGCGCGACGAGCATGACCGCCGCCACCAGCGCCAGCGTCACCGCATAGACGATCGTCCGCGGCCGGACGAAGCGGAAGCTCGCCTTCTCGCCGGCCTGGCGCCGCTCGATATTGACGTCCGTATCGTAGGCGATGAGGCCGGTCGGGCGGCCGACCTTCTTCATGATGTCGTCGCAGGCATCGATGCACAGCGCGCAATTGATGCACTCCAGCTGCGAGCCGTTGCGGATGTCGATCCCCATCGGACAGGCGACGACACAGGCCTTGCAGTCGATGCAGTCGCCCCGGCCGTCCCAGCTGTCGTTTTTCTTGTGCGGACCACGCGGTTCGCCGCGATCCCAGCGATAGGTGACGGAAAGCGCGTCATTGTCGATCATCGCCGCCTGGATGCGGGGCCATGGGCACATGTATGTGCAGACCTGTTCGCGCATCGTCCCGGCGAGCGTGTAGGTCGTGAAGGTCAGGATGCCGAAGAAGAGGTAGGCCGACATCGGCGACCCGCCGGTGAAGAAGTGGCTCAACACGTCGAACGCGTCGTGGAAATAGAGAATCCACGCCCCGCCCGTCGCCCCGGCAATGACAAGCCAGACCGCGTGCTTGCCGGTCTTCCGCCACGCCTTGTCGACACTCCAGCCCGCGCGGTCGAGCTTGATCCGTGCGTTGCGGTCGCCCTCGAACAGGCGTTCCACGGCGATGAACAGATCGGTCCAGACCGTCTGCGGGCAGGCATAGCCGCACCACACCCGGCCGAACAGCGCGGTAACGAGAAACATCGCCAGTGCGCCGAGGATCAGCAGACCGGTAACGAAATAGATTTCCTGCGGCCAGATCTCGATCCAGAAGAAGTAGAAGCGCCGTCCCTCGAAATCGACCAGCACGGCCTGGTCCGGCGCGCCGCCGCCCCGGTCCCATCTGAGGAAGGGAATGAAGTAGTAGGCCCCGAGCGCAAGGGCCATGAAGACCCATTTCGCGAAGCGGAATTTCCCGTGCACGAGCTTGGGATAGATCGGCTCGCGCTTCTTGTAGAGCTTGCGGGTCGCGGCATCGTTCACCGCTTCGGCATCGTGTTGTTCGATGCCCGGTGCGGCCGCCTTGGGATGAATCTGGACCATGGTCTCTAGGGACGCGTTTTCAGCCCGGCTGTCGATGCGGCAAAAGGGCCGCTGGCGGGCTATTGCCCGCCAGCTCCCATGACGTCGCCATTGTCTTCCTGACCGCCGCCCAGCGAATACACATAGGTCGCCAGCGCAGTGATCATCGGCTCGCTCAACCGGCCTTCCCAGCTCGGCATCACCCCGTAGGGTCCGCGATGGATCGTCGCTTCGATCTGCGCGGCACTTCCACCATAGAGCCAGTCGGCATCGGTGAGGTTTGGCGCACCTTGAGCCTGATCGCCCAAACCGTCCGCCATGTGGCAGGAGGCGCACTGCATGTCATAGGTCTCGGCGCCGCGGCTGGCGGCCGCCGCATCGAAGCTCTGACCTGCCATCTGCAACACATATTGCGTCACATCGCGGATCTCGGCCTGACTCAGAAGCTCGTCGCGGCCGAAAGCCGGCATTTGCGAGAACCGGGTATCGGGATGATCGGACCTTATGCCGACATGCAGCGTGTAGCGGATATCTTCGAACGTCCCGCCCCACAGCCAGATATCGTCATTGAGGTTGGGATAGCCGACCGCACCGCCGCCGCCACTGCCGTGACAGGTGGCACAATTGTCGCCGAAGGCCGAACGGCCGGCAGCGATGGCGAAGCGGAACAGCTCCGGATCGCTCTCGATCCCCGCGAAGTCGGCATTCTGCAACCGCTCGAAATTGGTGCTGCGGGAGGCCTGGAGATCCGCCATCTGCTGCGCGACGTTCACGCGTTCGGAGTTGCCGGTAAGGCCCCGGGTAAAGCCTTCGAAGCCCGGGGGAGCCGGCAGGGCCGGCATGAAGACCATGTAGACCACCGACCACGCGACGCAGGCATAGAAGATCCACAGCCACCAGCGCGGCAGCGGATTGTCGAGTTCGCGGATGCCATCCCATTCGTGGCCGGTCGTGTCGACGCCGGTCACTTCGTCCTTGTGATTGTGCTCAGCCATGGTTCCGGCCCTTCCCGGTATCGAAGCCTTCGGGTCCTTCGGCATCGTCGAGCGGCATCTGTGCCGCTTGTTGGAAACGTTCGCCATTGCCTGGCCACAACGCGTAGACCAGCACGCCGGCGAACAGGAGAACGAAGAGCAGGAGCCCCCAGGTTTGTGCGAATTGCGAAAGCGCTTCGTACATGTCGTTCTCCTATCTCTGGTTTTCCGGCGCCTCGGCCTCATAGGTCGAGAAATCGACCATGGTGCCGAGCACCTGCAGGTAGGCGATCAGGGCGTCGAGTTCCGTGATCTCGTCGGGATTGCCGTCGAAATCGCGGATCTGGGCACCGGGATAGCGCGCGATCAGATCGTCATATCCCGAAGAGAACGGATCGACCTGGGCCGCGAGATCGGCTGCGGCATTGGTGATCATCTCGTCGGAATAGGGCACGCCGAACAGGCGGTTCGTGCGCAGATGCCCTTCGATCTGGCCGTAATCGAGCGCCGCATCCGCCAGGAAGGCGTAGGGCGGCATCACCGATTCCGGCACCACCGATTGCGGGTCGATCAGGTGATCGCGGTGCCACTCGTCGGAATACTTGCCGCCAACGCGGGCCAGGTCCGGACCGGTTCGCTTCGAACCCCACTGGAACGGCCGGTCATACATGCTCTCGGCGGCCAGCGAGTAGTGCCCGTAGCGCTCCACCTCGTCACGCAGCGGACGGACCATCTGCGAGTGACAATTGTAACAGCCCTCGCGGACATAGATCTGCCGTCCGGCCAGTTCGAGCGGAGTGTAGGGCCGCATCCCGTCGACTTCCTCGATCGTCGAGTTGAGGTAGAAGAGCGGGGCGATCTCGATCACGCCCCCGATCGACACCACGACCAGGATGGCCACGGTGAGGATCAGGCTGTTCCGTTCGAGGAACCGGGCGTGAATGCCTTGAAAGAAGCCTTTTTTCTGCGACATGGCTCAGGCCTCCTATTCGGCTGCCACGAGGGAGGATTGCGGATTGACCCGGTCCTCCGTCTCTTCGACCCCGCCCCTGATGGTGCGGTAGACATTGTAGGCCATCAGCAGGGCACCCAAGAGGAAGAGGAAGCCGCCGAACGCCCGGATGATGTAGTAGGGATGCATGGCCTCGACCGTTTCCACGAAGGAATATTCGAGGAAGCCGAGATCATTGTAGGCGCGCCACATCAGGCCCTGCGTGATCCCCGACGGCCACATCGCCGCGATGTAGAAGAGGATGCCGATCGTCGCGAGCCAGAAATGCCACTCGATCAGCGCCTTCGACCACATGCCCTTGCGCTTCCACAGCCACGGAACCAGGCAGTAGATCGCGCCGAAGGTGATGAAGCCGACCCAGCCCAGCGCACCGGAATGCACGTGGCCGATCGTCCAGTCGGTGTAGTGCGACAGCGCGTTGACGGCGCGCACGCTCATCACCGGACCTTCGAAGGTCGACATGCCGTAGAAGGCGACCGACAGCACCATCATGCGGATGACCGGGTCGGTGCGCAGCTTGTCCCACGCGCCCGACAGCGTCATCAGCCCGTTGATCATGCCGCCCCAGCTGGGCATCCACAGCATCACCGAGAAGGTCATGCCGAGCGTCTGCGCCCATTCCGGCAACGCCGTGTAGTGCAGGTGGTGCGGACCGGCCCAGATATAGATGAAGATCAGCGACCAGAAGTGCACGATCGACAGCCGGTAGGAAAACACCGGACGCTCGGCGCGCTTCGGGATGAAATAGTACATGATCGCCAGGAAGCCGGCGGTGAGGAAGAAGCCGACCGCGTTGTGGCCGTACCACCACTGGGTCAAGGCCCCCTGCACGCCCGACATGACCGGATAGGACCAGGCACCGAACCAGTTCACCGGAACCGCCAGGTTGTTCACCACGTGCAGCATCGCGATGGTCACGATGAAGGCGAGATAGAACCAGTTGGCGACGTAGATGTGCGGCTCTTTCCGCTTCCACAGCGTGCCGAGGAAGACGAGCAGATAGACCACCCAGACCAGGGTCAGCCAGATGTCCGCATACCATTCCGGCTCGGCGTATTCCTTGCCCTGGGTGATGCCGAGCAGATAGCCGGTCGCCGCGATGACGATGAAGAACTGGTAGCCCCAGAAAACGAACCAGGGCCACAGGCCGCCGGCGATCCGGGTGCGGCAGGTCCGCTGCACCACATAGAAGGACGTCGCGATCAGCGCATTGCCGCCGAACGCGAAAATCACCGCCGAGGTGTGCAAGGGCCGCAACCGGCCGAAATTGGTGAAGCCGAAATCCTCGAAGTAGAAGATGTTCGGAAAGGCCAGCTGGAGCGCGATGATCACGCCGACCAGAAAACCGGCGATGCCCCAGAACATGGTGGCGATCGTCCCGGCCTTGATCACGCCTTCGGCATATTGCGACTCGTCATTGACCGGGCCGCCCTTTGAGAAGGCGCCGACCAACATGATCAAGCCGATCAGCGACCCCGCCATGATCAGCCAGCCCTGCTGTTCCATCAGCGGGTCGCCGCCCCGGGCGACCGCGTAGAGCGACCAGAAGAATACCCCGATCAGGATGAGCGCGATCAGGAAGCCTTCAGCGCCCCCCTTCCGCGGTGCGGGAAATGCGATGCTCGTCATTGAGTCCCCCGACGAATGTCCTGTGGGTTCAATCCCACACCTTAAGTACGGCTTTCAAGAGACCCCACGCAGAGTGGGGCAATACGCCGCGCATGTCGCAGGTCGGGGGAACAGGCGGGGCTGGGGCTTTCGCGCCCCCGCCCCGCCGTCCTGCGTAACGCCTATTCCTGTCCCGGCGCGATGAAATGCCGGGCGTCAAAGCGGTAGGCCGCCCGGGCCATCGCCGCGTTCGACGGCTGGACGTCGAGCGTGTAACCGGAGCCGGAGCACGCGCCGGGTTCTTCCGGCATGTTGGCGTTGAACACCATCAGGCCGAGATAGTCCCAGCCGGCCGTGTCGATCGCACCGGACTGCCCGAGCGGAACGACATGCATTTCACCGTCACGCACGCCGAGCGCCAGGACTTCGATCCCGGACTCGCCGTCCAGCGTGACCGTGAACCGGCCATCGAGATCGACCGTGAAATAGTTCGCGCCGAGTTGTTCCAGCCCGCCCTTGGCGTTCCACGAACCGGCCTGCGATAACGTGCGCTGCAGCGCCACCGTCGAATTGAACAGCGGTGCCAGTTCATAGTCGAGCGCCAGATTCTGCGCCCGCCAGCGTTCAATCACGTCGGGAATCGTCGTGCCTTCCTCGCGCAGCGCCGCGGCGACCGTCTCGAACCCGTCGAGTTCGACCGTGTTCTCCCAGATCCGCACGATCAGGTCCTCGCCATAGACGTCGGCAAGCGACTGCAGCAGCGTCCATTGCGAATAATTGTGACCGCTTTCGCTGGTCGTCCAGCAACGCTCCGGGGCATCGTAGTCGCTCGACACGTAATCCGTGGCGTCCTGGTCGGCACCGACCGTGGCCACCTCGATCCAGGAGGCGGTCGACTCGTAGAGCCAGTCGAGTCCTTCCTCGGCGTCATAGGCATACTGGATGACGTGCGCGAATTCATGCGTTGCCGTCGCCCGCATCAGGCTGTGCGGCGACGCCGCCTTGCCGAGACCGGCAAAGTCGTTCTCGATCAGGAAGATCGCGCGAGCCGCGGCCATTTCACGGACATCCGTCGTGTTCGGATTGTCGAACACCATTTGCGCCGGACGGGTAAAGCCCAGCGAGCCGCCGGCATCGCCGACATAGGCGCGGTAGAGGCCTTCATTGTCGCGGATCGGTTCGGCCCAGCCCATGCGGCCGACCTGGATGTCGAGCATCTCCTGCAGCGCGACCGCCACCGATTGCGCATATTCGAGCGAGGAGGCGTCTTCGCCCTCAAGCGTGTAATAGACGATGAAGTCGTCGGTGCGGATCGACTGCACCTCGCCGCTGAGCTGGATCGAATTGTCGAGCAGGGCCTGCAGCGTTTCGACGACGGACGCGTCGACCGACATCAGGACGAGCTCGAACTGACCGCCGGTGTCGCTGCCCTGGTAGCGGCTGATTTCCAGCATGTAGGTGCCGGCCTCGGTCGCCGTGTAGGCGAAGGCGGAGTTGAGCGATCCGTCACCGCGGTCGTCATTCAGCGCGACCGGAAAGCCGTCCGGACCCTCAAGGCGGATGACCGGGTCAAGATCGCCCTCGACCGTATCGGCCATCACGTAAAGCGTCTGGCCTTCGGTGAGCGTCACCGGGTATTCGATCGATTCCGGATCGGCACCGAGATAATCAGCGTAGGCGGCAATCCGTTCGCCCTCGATGGAGCTGAAATCGAACGGAACTTCGGCATTCGGGTCGATCGCCAGAGACAGGATGGCATCGCCCTGGTCCTGACCTGACCAGGAGCCGAGCTGGACCTGGAAACGCCCGGCCTCGGGGGCCTGGAAGATCAGGTGGGAATTCAGCGTGCCATCGCCGCGATCGTCATTCTGCGCGATCGTGTTGCCGTCGGCATCGAGCAGCGCGAGCGTCGTGTCGAGGCTGTCGCTCAGCGCGAAGGTCGAGGCGACGAAAATGTCGTCTTCAGCCAGATCGACGGTGAAATTGCGGGTCGGACGGGCCGAATCGATCGTGACCACGCCTTCCATGATGGTGCGCGCGTCGTCGGACAGGCCGAAATCGATGCCATGGAGGATTTCGAGTTCGAAGGACCCGAGCGCATTGCCGTATCCGGTGACCGAAGCGGTGTACTGACCCGACGCCGTGGCCACGTGAACGATCTGCGACTGCAGGCTTTCACCCGACGCCATGTCGTCATTCTGGGCCAGCCGCGCGCCATTCGGACCGGTCAGCGTCAGGATGGTATCGAAATTCTCGTCCGACATCGTCGTCAGCGTGACGACATCGCCGGCATCGAGTTCGAACGGAAAGTCGACCTGCGGCCGGGAAGCCGTGACCTCACCGGACAGAACCTCGCTCTGCGTTTCCTGGGCGAGCGCACAGCTCGCGGAAAACGCGATAAACAACGCTACGATAGCAATACGCATTGAAAACCCCCGTAAGCCGATCGCAGGAGGCGACCGGCGTCCCTGTGCTCCGATTAGGCTATGTCGGCAGGGGCGGCAAGTTTCCGCCTGACCTGCCGCGGCACAAAATCGGTCCGCCGGACTTGCGCGCGAGCGCGCAACGGTCGTCAGAACACCAGCGGGGCCACGAACAGCGCGATGACGCTGAGCACCACGACAGCGATGACATTGAGCACCAGGCCGGCGCGGACCATGTCGGGAATGGCAACCAGGCCCGAGCTGAACACCACGGCGTTCGGCGGCGTCGCCACCGGCAGCATGAAGGCGCAGCTCGCCGCGAGCGTGACCGGGATGACATAGACGAGCGGGTCCTGACCCGTTTCCACGCCGATCGCCGCAATGACGGGAAGGAAGGTCGCCGTCGTCGCGAGATTGCTCGTCAGTTCGGTGATGAAGATCACGAGGGCCGTTGCCACCACGATGAGAAGGATGGCGTTGACGGCACCGACCGCGACCAGCTGCTGCCCGAGCCAGAGCGCCAGGCCGGACGAGGAAACGGCAGCCGCCAGAGCCAGACCGCCGCCAAACAGGACCAGCACGCCCCAGGGCAGTTTGGTGACGGCGTCCCAGGTCATCAGTGCCTGCCCCTTCTTGCCCGACGGGATCAGGAAGGCCGCGACCGCAGCGGCCATGGCAACCCCGGTGTCTGTGATCTCGCCGAACGGCAACCGCGATTCCAGCCAGCCGCGCGACAGCCATCCGAACACAAGAAAGGCAAAGAGCAGCATCGTGCGGAATTCCGCCTTGCTCATCCGGCCGAGGCCGGCCCGCATGGAGTGGATGTGGCGCATCGCTTCGTCGGAAGCCTTGAAGTCGATCGGAAAGACGAAACGCGTCAGCACAAGCCAGGCAATCGGCAACAGGACCAGCGAGACGGGCATTCCGACCAGCATCCAGCGGGCGAAGTCGATCTCGACGCCGTAATTGTCGGACATGAACCCGGCCATGAAGGCATTCGGCGGCGTACCGACGAGTGTCGCCAGCCCGCCCAGCGTTGCGCCATAGGCCAGGCCGAGAAGAAGCGAGACCCCGAAATTGGCATGCTGCCGCGGCGCGAGCGTGGGCATGGTTTCGCGGATCACCGTGACGACCGACATCGCGATCGGCAGCAGCATCAACGTGGTCGATGTGTTGGAAATCCACATGCTGACAAAGGCCGCAGCGAGCATGAAGCCGGCGACCAGCGCCCGGGCGTCGGCTCCGGCCATGGCGAAGACGCCGAGCGCGATGCGGCGGTGCAGCCCGCACCGTTCGATCGCCAGTGCCACGACGAAACCGCCAAAGAAGAGCCAGACGATCGGATGCGCGTAGGGCGCCGCGATGTCGCGTGTCGACACGACATCGAGCAATGGAAGGGCAACCAGCGGCAGGAAGGCCGTGACGGCAACGGGAATGGCTTCCGTCGCCCACCAGATCGCCATCCAAACGCCGATGGCGGCGACAATGATTGCCTCACGCGGCAAGCCTTCCGGCGCGAATCCGAAACCGATGATGAGAGCGGCCACCGGCCCAAGGACGAGGCCAATCCGCTGATAGAGCGCGGGTCCGGTTTCCTCTCGTGCGGTCATTACGTTCGCCAGTTCTTTGTCTGTCGGTTCATGATAGCCCGTGAAGGCACGCCGGAAAGTTAGTCTTCGCCGCCAATGGCCGCTTCCGCGTCAAGCGCAATCAGCAAGGCTGCCGCCTGTGCCATGCCCGCATTGTCGTGCGCGACGCCCGGGACGTTATAGGCCGTCCAGGCAAAGGGTACGCCGAGTTCAACGGCCCGGTCCCGCGCCGTGCGCATGAAGAAGGCCCCCCGCGCATAGCGGTGCTCGCCCTGCGCCATGGCTTCGGCGGTGCGCCGGAGATTGGGATCGCGCCGGTCTGTGTCCTGATCGCCCAGAAGGACAACGAGAGGCCGCCCGAGCCATGCGCCAATCGCCGCCTCATCAACGGATGTGCCGCTCAGCCCATATGGCCAGTCGGTGGCAGGATCGGGCAGCGTGTACCAGCCGGCATTGGCGGAGAAGGCCATGATCAGGCGCGGCAGGGCCTCGAACAGGACGGCGCGATGCACGAATTGCGCGCCGGCGGAGTGACTGAAGAGATAGTAGCCCTCGGCGGTTCCGCCCCGTTCGGCGATCGCGGTGAAAAGCGGCTCGATCGCGGAATAGGCATAGGGCCCGTCCGTCCCGATCCCGCCGAGATTGTACATCGCGGCCCCCGGGAAATCGGCGTCGGAGAATTCCGGAGCGTAGACCCGAAAGCCGTGTTCCGCGACCAGGCCGCGCCAGTTTGCGGCATAGTCGTCGGCATTCCGGTCGACGCCGTGCATGACGATGACCACCGGAGCGTCGCCCGTGTCTACGGAATCCGGTTCGACATAGTGAATTGTGATCGGGGGACCGGGCCAATCGGTGAAGACGAAGCTGCCCGATCGCCAGTCGTCAGCATACGCCGAACCGAAGGAAAGCAGCGCGGCAGTCAGAATGATGAAGAGAAAGCGGGTCATGACAGGGCCGGGACGCCGGCTTTCACCGGCGTCCCTTGCACCACTGATCAGAAGATCTTGCGGATGTCGAAATAGATCTGACGGCCGCGGATGCTGTGATAGGCCGCATCATAGCCATTGGTCTCGTCGGCAAGCGGCGGATCCTCGTCGAACAGATTGTTCGCGCCGACGCGGAACCGCAGATCTTCAAGCGGTCCGGCCCGCTGGAACTCGTATTCGACATAGGCATTCACCGTGATGAATTCCTCGACGATGAACGGATCGCCGTTCGGATCAAAGCCGACACCAGTGTCGATGAAGTCGCTGATATAGCTGACCAGACCGCCGGCACCCCATCCATTGTCGTGACGCCAGGTCAGCGTCGTCTGCATGTTCCATTCCGGCTGACCGTCCTGGCGGATGATGTTGCCTTCCTGCGAAACCGTGATTTCACTGGCGATCAGTCCGCTGTCGACCGCGTCCCGGATCTGCTGGGCACCGGGTGACAGGGCGATGAAGTAGGTGTCGAGATAGGACGCGTTCGCGCTGATGTCGAACTCGCCGAACCGGTCGGATTCAAAGGTGAAGTATACACCGTAATCGATACCCTCGACGTCGATATCCTCGTTGTTGTCATAGGTATCGCGAATGAACAGGATATCGCCGGCCGGATCGAGACCAGCCGCGGTGAAGTAGTTGATCTGGTCCTGGTTCGGATTGGCACGCACCACGTTCGGGTTGGACGACCCCTGCATGCGCAGCAGATAGTCCAGGCTGATGTGGTTTTCCGCACCGAACACGCCGACCACGCCGCGGCGCTGGATTTCCCAGCGGTCGATGGTGACGGTCAGATTGTTCAGGAAGCTCGCGGGACCGGAGAACCAGTTCGGCTCGAGAACGATACCGTAGGTGATCGAGACGTCGTCTTCCGGACCGATATCGTCGGCCACCGAACGGCGCTCCGTCCGGCCGACCGAGAAACCGGTACAGGCCGCGAAGTTGGCGAAGGTGCCGTTACGCACGCCGGCTTCGCAGAAATAGCTGTCCTCGCGGGCGTTCGACCGGTCGACCGCCTCGTTGACGACCAGCAGGTTCGGGGCCCGGAAGCCTTCCGAATACGCACCGCGGAACATGATGCCTTCAACCGGCGCCCAGGCTGTTGCGATACGCGGATTGAGACCGCTGCCGCCGAAGTCGGAATAATGCTCGTAGCGGGAGGCGATCTGCAGATCGAGCGTCTGGATCAGCGGAATATTCATGTCCGGGCTGACGAGCGGAACCGAGAATTCGACAAAGCCGGCCGTCACATTGCGCGAGCCGGACGAGTCCGGGGTCGGGCTGGTGCCATAGATGTCGGTCTCGCTGACGTCGCCGGTGACGGCGTCAGTGAAGGTGATCGTCCCGTCGACACGCGAGTCACGATCTTCGTCATAGCCCTCATAGCGCGCCTCGACGCCCGCTGCGACGCCGATATCGCCGCCGGGGATGGTGAAGATGCGGCCATTGGACACCCGGAAGTCGGCGAGCGCCAGATCCGCGGAGCTGGTACGAACGACGTCGACGAGGAAGGGTTCGATCAGTTCGCGTGCGTTCGGCGTGGCATCGCCGATGTTCGGATTGTTCGGATCGCCACCGTTGAAGATGTTGTAGGTGTTCGCCGTTTCACGCGACAGCGCTTGCTGAAGCAGCGTCATCGACACCGAATTGTTGACGAAATCCTCGGCGAAGGAGCGGTTGTACAGGATCGCGCTGTCCCAATCCCATCCCGTCTGGCCGAATTCGCCGCGCGCGCCACCGAGAATACGCCACTGGGAGTTCACGACCTCGATGTCGCGGAAGCCGACATCGACGAAGCGGTAACGGCCGCCATCGGTGAAGACCGGAAGACCTTCAACCGGAACGTTGGTCAGGCCCGGCAGGCGGTTCGGGTTGGGATCTCCGTTCGAGAAATTCACCGGGCCGAACGGGTTCCAGTAGTAATTCCGCGGGATCGAGATTTCCGTTGCGGCAATACCGTTGCGCGGTTCGTTGGTCGACTGGGTTTCGGCATAATAGAGGCCGAATTCGCCGTACAGATGCACGCCGTTCGTCAGATCGTGGTTGAGGAAGGCGAACAGGTTGAAGCGGTCGCGGTCGGAGATGATTGAACGCTCATACGCCCCGTCATAGCGCAGGTCGGCATCGAGCGATCCGTCGTCGATACACAGATCGGCAACCGACAGAGCGCCCGCCGTGGCCGCCCGGCAACCCGCGAAGCTGGTCGGTTGCAGGTGGAACACGCCTGAGGTCGAGGTCAGCGTCGTGCCGTTCTGGCGCACGCGGTTGGCCGTCGTCGTACGCAGCGTCCACTGGCCCCAGGGCGATTGCGTCGCCATGTTGTTGAACGAGGCGTCGCCGTCGAACGTGGTTCCGGCGACGAAGGGCCGCAGGTCCTCGCTCGCCGAAAGCGGATGCTCATTGGCGAACATGCCGTTCCGGTGCGAATACTCCGCCGAGACCGAGATATTGGTGCGGCCGTCATTGAAGTCCCGGCCGGTGCGCAGCGTGAGGGTCGATTCGTCGAGGCCGGAATTCGTCGCGTAGAGATAGCGGCCGCGCACATAGAGCCCGTCCACATCGTCCATCAGGATCGTGTTGAACACGCCCGCGACAGCATCCGAACCGTAAATGGCCGAGGCCCCGTCGTTCAGCACTTCAACGCGCTCGATGCCGGCAACCGGCAGGGCGTTGACGTTGACCGTCGTGACCGGCGTCGAAAGTTCCGCCTGGGTCGACGGGTGATTGACCATCCGGCGGCCGTTCAGCAGCACCAGCGTGCCGCTTGACCCGATCGAGCGCAGATTGATCGACGCCACGTCGCCGCGCGCATTGTTGTTCGTCGTGTTGTTGTCGGTCCGGAATTGCACACTGCCCTGGGACGGCAGGGAGCGGATCAGGTCTTCGCCGTCCACGCCGCCAATGGCATCCAGATCGTTCTGTCCGACGATCGTGACCGGAAGCGCCTCGTTGATGCGCGCTCCCTGGATATTGGTGCCGGTGACGACGATGACATCGCCTTCCTCGGCCTGCGGTGCGGCATCAGCCGGCGTTTCCTGCGCATAGGCGGCGCTGCCAAGCGCCAGAACCCCGAGCGCAATTCCAGTCTTCAAGAATCCCCGAAACGACATCGTGTACTCCCCTCGATGTTTTGCGGAGACGAAAACAACGACGCTGGACAGTGTCAACAAAAATTATACACTCCGTTCAAATTTCGTACACACTGTGGACAAACCCCCTCAGTGGCCAGTACCCAAGAATGCGCGGGCTGGGACCCAGCCTGCGCGGCAGTTCAAGATCTGGTGACGTCCGAAATGGCCATTCTCAGACCGAAATTTCCCGACCACGGATCGCCCTTCTCGCGAAAGCAGGAGCGCGACCGGAAGACCGCCGCGATCCGCTCGGCGGCGTCGAAGCGGTTTGACGTCCAGGGCGTGCGCGGCACGCGGCTCGAAGACATCGCGGCGGATCTCGGCCTGACCAAGACCAGCATCGCCTATTACTACGCGTCCAAGGACGAACTGGCCGAAGCGGTTTTCCTGACCGCCGTCAAGTTTCTCGAGGATGCGGTATCGGCGGCTGCCGATACGGTCGCCTCGCCGGACCAGAAACTCCTTCTCCTGTTCCGCACCTATGCCGACCAGTTGCTCGACGCGCTCGACGGCAGGCGGGCCCACCCGGCGCAGATCCAGGAACTCGATGCGCTGCCCGATGAGGCGCAGGCGCGGATCACAGGGCGGTTGGGCGCTCCAGTCGCACAGGTCAACGAGATGGTTCAGGACTGGCTCGGCCAGTCGGACCGCGCACTCGGCCGCAGCGAGCCGGTGACCTTCTGCATGTTCGCACTGCTCGACTGGCTGAAACTCAGCGCGAACGAGATGTCGGGTCCGGATTTCCGGGCGGCCTCGAATGTCCTGATCGATGTTCTTCGCCAGGGGCTGACGCGCGCCGGATCGGTACCGTCCCGGGTCACGCTGCAATTCAGCACGCAAAAGGAATTGCCCCAGATATTCGACCGGGACGCCCGCAACGAGATGAAGCGCGAAGCTTTGCTCAAGGCCGGGATCCGCTTCTTCAACCTGTACGGATTTGAAGGCGTCTCTCTGGCCGATGTCGCCGCATCGCTCGGCGTCACGCGCGGGGCCTTCTACTATCACATCCCGGACAAGGAGAGTTTTCTCGACCAGTGCGTCGATCACTCGCTCGAAGCTGTCGAGGCGACACTCGATCACGCCGATGAGGGCCACTCCGGTCTCGACTGGATCCAGCGCGTCCTGTTCGACCTGATCTACATGCAGGCGAGCGGCATGACGCCGATCATCCGGCTGAAGCTGATGGCCGCCCTGCCGGCGAAACGGCGCAACCGCTATCAGGCACGGCTGCGCAATATCTGGCGCCGGCTGGGTGACGCGCATGATGCCGCGCTGGCCGATGGCAGCGCCCGCGAACACGACACCGGCACCGTGGAAGCGATCCTGGCCAGCGTCATGTTCCTGAATGGCGGTTACACGCTCGCCGCCGCGAACAGTCTCGACGACTGGCGCATGTCGGAAAGCCCGCAATCGGCAACCAACGACTATCTCAACGTTCTCCTGTTCGGCCTCATGGCAGGCGTCGAATGAGGACGGCCGCGGCGATCGTGGCCGCGCTTTTTGCGGCACTGTGCCTGCCGCTTGCGGACGCTGGCGCCCAGGACGCTCCGGCCGCCGAAGCGGACGTCCGGTCCGAACCTTTCGTCCCGCAGGCCGGAACGCTGTCGCCGAATGGCGAGATCGCCGAAATCTTTTCGGTGACCTCGCTGAATGCCCAGGTCCTGCGACTTGAGGCCGCCCTCGCCCGGGCCCAGGCCGCCCATGGCGTAATCCCGCAATCGGCCGCCGATGCGATCACAGCGGCCGCGATTCCGGAAAACCTGCCGCAGGCCGAACTCGATGCGGAATACGCGATCGTCCGGCATCGCATGGTGGCACTGCTGAATGTGCTGCGCCGCTCCCTCGACGCGGACAGTGCCGACTACCTCCACTACGGCGCGACGACGGTGGATCTCTATGACAGCGCGGCGATGCTGCAGATGCGCGAGAGCGTGTTCGAACTGATTTCGGACCTGCGCGCCATCGAACTGCAACTCGTCGAACAGGCGGCACATTATCGCGACACGCCGATGATCGGCCGCACGCTGGGCCAGCACGCCCTGCCCATCACCTTCGGCAAGAAGCTGAGCGGCTATATCGGCGAGAACCGCCGCCACATCGACCGGCTGACGGACCTGCTGGGCAGGATTGAACGCTCGATCATCATGAAGGGCGCGGTTGGAAGCTATCTCGGCCTCGGCGAGCACGGACAGGAGATCGAGCGGCAGATGGCCGCCGAGCTTGGCCTGCCGGAACCCTGGCCGGACGACTGGCATGCCGGCCGCGACGTGTTTGCCGAATATGCGCTGGTCCAGTCGTTGATCGCCCACACCTGGGCGCGCTTCGGACAGGAAGTCTTCCTGCTGCAGATGACCGATATCGGTTCGGTCTACGAACAGCTCCCCGGCGGCGCGGTCGGGTCGAGCACAATGCCGCACAAGATCAACCCGTCGCTCTCCGAAGCCCTGATCCAGCACGGGCGGGTCATCCCGCGTCTCGCGGAAATCGTGCAGGACGACATGATCAACTTCTTCGAGCGGGACAACACCTCCCGGCCGAACGAGGCGGTCGAGGCCGTTGCGCTCGCCACCGAGGAAATGCTCGGCGACGCCAGCCGGCTGATCGCGAGGCTGCGCGTCAACGAAGCCCGGATGGCGGAGAATCTCGCACGCAGCGAGGGCTGGATCCTGACCCAGCGCATCGTCTTTGCCATTCAGGACGATCTCGGCCGCGAAGGCGCCGAACACCGCCTGCGCGACCTGGCCGCGGAAGCGGGAGAGACAGGGGCGTCCCTGCGCCAGGCGATCGAAGACGATGGTGAACTTCTTGCCCTGTTCGAACCCGGCGAGCTCGACGCGCTGCTCGACCCGGCGACCTATCTCGGCCTCGACGGGCAACTGGTCGATGCGGTGATCGAACAGGCCATGGCCGCACGGGCGTCCGACCCGGTCCGTCCTTCCATTCCATGAGGCTCGATGTGAAGCGTTTCGTGCTTGTCGTCCCGGTCGTTCTGTTCGTCCTGTCCGCGTGCGCGACGGTCCAGAACACGGATTGCACCCAGGGCGAGGTCCGCCTCACCCAGGACTTTTCCAACGCACCCGACTATGCCTGCCGGCGCACGGGACTGGCCGCCTTCGAACTGACCGTCGTGCCGGAAAGCACGCCAATCAATCCCAGCCCCTGGTTTGCCTTCGATATCGAGACCGCCCGGGAAGCCGAAGTGTCGATCGCGCTCGACTACGGCGAATACCGCCACCGCTACCGGCCGAAGGTCGAAGAAAGTGACGGAAACTGGATTGCGTTTCCGGACTCCGCGGTCAGCCTTGATGACGACGGTCACGCAGCCACGCTGCGCGTGACCCTCTCGCCCGGCCGCTACCGGGTCGCGGCCCAGGAGGTGATCGGCATAGGCGAGCGCGCGGCGTGGCGGGAAGATTTCGCAGCGCGAAACGAGCTCGAAATCGAGACCATCGGCCACAGCCTCGATGGCCGGGCAATCGAGGCCCTGACCCGAGCGGCCACCACACCCGACGCTCCGCTGATCATCATTGTCGGCGGTCAGCATCCGCCCGAAGTCACCGGCGTGCTCGGCCTGCGCACCTTCCTGACCACGCTCTTTGCGGACGCGGCGGCGAACGCGGCTCTTGACCGGTTCGAATGGCTGATCGTGCCGGACCTCAATCCCGACGGTGTTGCGGAAGGTCATTGGCGGGAAAATCTCGGCGGAACCGATCTCAACCGCGACTGGGGACCGTTCGAACAGCCGGAGACCGCCGCGATCCGCGACGCGATCACCGCCCGGCACGGGGCGGGTCACACGCCCTTCATTCTGCTCGACTTCCACAGCACGCGCCACGACGTGATCTACACGCCGCACGACAATGCCGGCCTGACGCCCGCGAATTTCTCGGCCGGCTGGATCGCGCTTCTCAACGGGGCCTGGACCGGTGAAGGCGAGGCCTTCGCACGCGACCCGAGCCACAATCCCGGCCTGCCGACGGCCAAGAGCTGGTTCGCCCTGACCTACAATGCCCCCGGCCTGACCGTCGAATTCGGCGACGAAACCGACCGGGAACGGGTCGCCGAACTCTCCCGTGCAGCGGCCATCGCCTTGCGGCAGTATCTCGAGGCAGCGGAAACGCAGCCCGGTCTGGACGGCTGACCGGCAAGCGTCAGTGGCGTGGACCGGGAGTTCAGGGCGTGGCCGCGAGCGGTTTCAGCGCGTCGGGCCGGACCGGATCGTAGGGCTTTGCAGTGGAATGACGCATCCGGCCTGCTAGCATTGAATTGCCTGTGAAAGTGTTCCGGCGAGGCTTTGTCCGTCGCTTCGATCGGGCTTTGATGGCGGGAGCGGGTGAAGCGGGATCCAATGGCATCGGTTTTCATTCATGGCGCCGTCCGCACGCCAGAACGCAACTTCTACCGCGAACGTCAGGCGAAGGTGATCGACGCGCTCGCCGAGAAGGGAGTAATCTGACGATGACGGACGCCGACATCTATCTCGATCGCAAGGGCGCGATCGCCGAACTGGTGCTGAACCGCCCGGACAAGCGCAACGCGCTTACCCAGGAGATGTGGCTCGCAATCCCGGAACTCCTTGCCGAGGTGGAGAAAGATGCAGGCCTCCGTGTACTGATCGTGCGCGGCGCGGGTGGCGCTTTCGCGGCCGGGGCCGATATCGCCGAATTCGAGGAGGTCTATTCGACCCGTGAACGCGCTGCGCGCTATTCCGCGGCGGTCGCGGCGGCGCTCGACGGTCTCGCCGCCTTCCCCCTGCCGACGGTGGCGAAGATCACCGGCCCGTGTGTCGGCGGCGGATGCGGGCTCGCCCTCGCCTGCGATCTCCGCTTCGCGACGGAGGCGTCGCGCTTCGGCATCACCCCGGCGAAGCTCGGCCTGGTTTACACGCTGAACGACACCAAACGCCTGATCGACGCGGTCGGCCCCTCCAACGCCAAGGACATTCTCTTTTCCGGCCGCCTCGTCAGCGCACCCGAAGCGCGCGAAATGGGGCTCGTCGACCGGGTGTGGGGCGAGGCCGATTTCGAGGCCGGGCTTGAGGGCTGGCTGGAACTGGTCCGGGCCGCCTCACCGCATTCCGCGCGAGTAACGAAATCCATCATCCGCATGATCCTGTCGGGCGTCGATCAAGACACGGACGAGACGAAGCGGATGTTCCTCGATGCCTTCCAGGGCCAGGATTTCCGGGAAGGTTATCGCGCCTTCCTCGAAAAGCGCGCGCCCCGCTTCAGCGGAAACGAGTCATGACGCAGCCACCGCATACCGGCCTCAGAGTGCTCGAACTCGCCCGTGTCCTCGCCGGACCATGGATCGGCATGACGCTCGCCGATCTCGGCGCCGACGTGATCAAGGTGGAAAGCCCCGATGGCGACGACACCCGCAACTGGGGGCCGCCCTGGGTCGAGCGGAAGGGCGAGCGCGCCGCCGCCTACTACCATGCCTGCAATCGCGGCAAGCGGTCCGTTGTACTCGACTTCCGCACCCCGCAGGGACAGGAGGCCGTCCGCCGACTCGCCGCGGAAAGCGACGTGCTGGTGGAGAATTTCAAGCATGGCGGGCTCGCCAAATACGGCCTCGACTATGACAGCCTGAAGGCCGTCAATCCGCGCCTTGTCTACTGCTCCGTGACAGGTTTCGGCCATGATGGTCCGTATGCGGACCGGCCGGGCTATGACTTCATCATCCAGGGCATGACCGGGCTGATGGATCTGACCGGCGAGACGGACGGGCGGCCGCAGAAGGTCGGCATCCCGATCGCCGACCTCCTGACCGGTCTCTACGGCGTCATCGCCATCCAGGCGGCCCTCGCCGAGCGCGAGCGGACAGGCCGGGGTCAGCATATCGACATGGCGCTGATGGACTGCATGACCGGCGTCATGGCCAACCAGGCCCTGAACTTCCTGGTCTCCGGCACGCCGCCGCACCGCATCGGTTCGGCCCACCCCAACATCGTGCCTTATCAGGTCTTTCCTGCCTCGGACGGCTATCTGATCATCGCCGTCGGCAATGACGGCCAGTATCGCCGCCTGTGCGACATCCTGGATTTCGAGGCCGGGCGCAACCCGCGCTTCGCGACCAATTCCGGCCGTGTCACGCACCGGGACGAGCTCGTGCCGCTGATCGAGGCGGAAACCCGGAAATGGACGCGGGACGCCCTGCTCGCGGCATGCGAGGCGCACGTCATCCCAGCCGGACCGATCCACGATGTCGGCGAGGTTTTCTCCGACCCCCAGACCGTCGCACGCGGCATGCGCATCGATCCAGAGGGGGTGCCGGGCGTGCGTTCACCCCTCAAATTTTCGGAGAGCGGGTTGAAGCTCGACCGCGCCTCTCCTTCACACGGCGAGCACACGGATGAAATCCTCGCCTCGATCGGAATGAAGCCCGCTCAGGAATAGCCGGGTGGTGGCGGCGCGTCCTGGGCGATCGTCCAGGCTGTGTTCACCAACCCGGGCGGGGCTGGTGGACTCGAGGGGAAAGGCATCCGCCGGAATGGCGAAAGGCGGCGCCTCGCGCGCCGCCTTTCCTTCTGCCGAACGGGATCAGAAAGTCAGCGAAACTCCGAGCGTCGCGCCGACCGAGCGGAAGTCCTCCGCGCCGATCCCGTCGTAGAAGCCTTGCAGGTTGAAACGCACGGCCCCGGGACCACCCGCATCGAAGCCCGCAGCGACCCGCCCCCTCAGACCATTCTCGATGACGGAATTGTCCTCGGCCCCGAACGTCATCACCCCTTCGACCTCGGCAAACGGTCGCATCGTCCAGCCATTGTCGAGATCCATGCGGTAGTCGAAGCGCGGGCTGAAGGCGAGTTCACCCTGGTCGATGACCTGTCCCGGAATGGGGACGCTGAAGCTGTCGAGATAGGCCTCCTGTTCCTCGCGGATATACCGCAGGGACAGCTCCGGCCACATCGTCGTGCGCGCGCCGAGTTCGACATCACCGACCACCGAACCGGAGAACAGCACGCGCTCGGTCTGGAAATCGTCGACATAGGTGCCGAAGGGCGAGATCGAATTGTCCGACCGGCCCCAGGCCACGCGGGCATCGACATAGAGTTGCGGGGCCAGGCGGGCTGTGACATAGGGGCCGACCATCCAGCCCTCGCCGTCTGCGGCACCCGGAAGGATGGCACCGTCGCGCTCGAAACCGTCGAACTGGACCAGGGCACCGATCAGAACATCGTCGCTGACCAGCATGTCCGCCCCCAGATAGACCAGGCTGAACCGGCCTTCATGCGTGCCGATCGTGACATCGGCGAGCGTGATGTCGGCCCACACGTCGATTCTCTGACCGTCCGCATTCAGCTCCCGCGGGCCCGAGGCCATCGACCGGCTGGTCTGCAGGCGCATCTCGGTCTCGCTGGCCATCATGTTGAAGGGCAGCGAACCGCTTCCCGGGACGGCGAGACCGCCGACCGAGGCTGATCCGCCCTGCCCGCCGCCGCCATTGAGACGGCCGATACGGCGCTGCAGGTCTGGCTGATTGGCGAGCAGCAGCGCATTGCGCCCCGAGACGAAGTCCCGGATGGCCTCCTGCGTTGCATCGCGGGTCTCGATCATCGTGATCGTGCAGACAAGGTCTTCCGACGGCGACAGGGCCAGGGCGATGGACCGGGCTGCCGCATCGACCGCGCTGTCACTGTCATTGCAGCTGAGGTCGGTCAACGCGAAGCCTTGCGAGCGCAAATCCTCGACGGTGAGCGAATAATTGCCGGCGACCACATTGTTTGCCACCAGCGTCGCCGTTCCGCCCGTCGTCGTCACACTGGTGTCGAGCGCGGGAAGGTTGGACGTGTAGCGCACCGACGCATCCCCGCCCTCGATCTGCTGGACCAGCGTGATCGTGCCGAGCGCCCGGACCTGGACCTGGACTGTGTCCGGCGGCGAATTCACCTGACCGTCATTGACGATCAGCTGGAAGACCAGCGTGTCGGTTCCATTCACCGGCGGTGCCGTGAAGGTCGGATTCTGAGCCGTCGCATCATTGAGCGTCGCAGACGATCCGGAGATCTGGCTCCACTGATAGCTGAGCGTGTCATTGTCCGGATCGCTCGAGCCGCTTCCGTTGAGCGTGACCGTCTGGCCGCTGTCGACAGGGCCCTGGTCGGCCCCGGCATTCGCGACCGGCGCGCTGTTGGGGGCCACCGTGATATCGACGCTGTCGGTCGCGGACGGTCCGAAACCGTCTGAAACACTGACTTGGAAAGTCAGCAACTGGCTTGAAGCGGTGCTCGCGGGAGTCGTGAATTGAGGTGTCGGCGAAGTGGGATCGTCGAGCGTGACCGAAGGGCCGGCCGTCTGCGTCCAGGCATAGGTCAGGGGATCGCCATCCGGATCGACCGAGCCCGTCGCGTCGAGAGCCACGTCCCTGTTGCCCGGCACAGTCTCGTCCGGCCCCGCATTGGCGATCACGTCGAGATTCGCCGCCACGGTCACATCAACCGTATCGGGCGCCGAGGTTGAGATGCCGTCATTCGCGGTCAGACTGAATGTCAGCAATTGCGCGGCCCCGGTCTTCGGCGGCGAGGTGAAGCTCGGCGTCAGCGTATTGGCGCCGGTGAGTGTCACCGAGGGGCCGGCCGTCTGGGTCCAGCTGAAGGTCAGCGGATCGTTTTCATTGTCCGTCGCGGTACCGGCCAGGGTTACCGCGCTATTGCCCGAAACCGTCAGATCGGTCCCGGCATTGACTGTCGGCGCCGCATTCGCAGGCACCGTGATCTCGACCGTGTCGGCCGCCGAGCCAAGCAGACCGTCATTGACCGTCAGGCTGAAGGTCAGGACCTGATTGGCGGTGGTGTTCACCGGAGCGGTAAAGGTCGGGGTGGCCGTCGTGGCGCCCGTCAGGGTCACCGCCGGGCCTCCGGTCTGCGTCCAGGCATAGCTCAACGGATCGCCGTCGCCGTCAGTAGAGCCGCTGCCATCGAGCGTGACCGGCGTTCCGCCGCCCGCCGTTGCGTCCGGACCCGCATCGGCAATCGGACCGATATTCGCGGGAATGTTCACATTCACCGTGTCCGGCGCGGAGTTGGACGTGCCGTCATTGGCGACGAGGCTGAAGGTCAGCACCTGCACACTGTTCGTCTTGGGCGGTGCGGTGAAGCTGGGATTGAGCGTAGTCGCCGCATTGAGCGTGACCGAAGGCCCGGCGACCTGCGTCCACTGATAGGTCAGCGGATCGTTCTCGAGGTCCGCGGCAATCCCTTCCAGCGTCACGAGGCTGCCGCCCGGGAAGGTCACGTCATTGCCCGCATCGACCGTTGGCGGGGCGTTTGCCGGGATGGTGATCTCGACCGTGTCAGCAGCGGAGCTGAGCAGCCCGTCATCGACCGTCAGACTGAAGGTCAGGACCTGGTTGGCGGTTGAACTCGCCGGAGCGGTGAAGGTCGGGCTGGCCGTCGTGGCGCCCGTCAGGGTCACCGCCGGACCGGCGGTCTGCGTCCAGGCGTAGGTGAGGGCATCGCCGTCGCCATCGGTCGATCCCGTTCCGTCAAGCGTCACGGATGTGCCGCCGCCGGCAATGACATCTGGACCCGCATCGGCGGTCGGGCCGACATTCGCCAGAATGTTGACATTCACCGTGTCTGCGGTGGAGTTCGACGTGCCGTCATTGGCGACGAGGCTGAAGGTCAGTACCTGCACACTGTTGGCCTTGACCGGTGCCGTGAAGCCGGGGGTGAGCGTCGTGGCACCGGTCAGCGTCACCGCCGGACCGGCGGTTTGCGTCCACTGATAGGTCAGCGGATCGTTCTCGAGGTCGGACGCCGATCCGGCCAGCGTCACCGGGCTGTTGCCGGCGACGGTCACGTCAGTGCCGGCATTGACCGTGGGCGGGGCATTGGGAAAGGCTGCGACCACAACGACATCCGGGCTCGACGAGGTGAGTCCATCATTCACCACCAGTTCGAAGACGATGGCGGTCGCGACAGTGATGGGGGGTACGACAAAGGTCGGATTGGCGGCGTTTGCACCCGTGAGCGTGACAGCGGGGCCGGCCGTCTGCGACCAAGCATAGGACAGCGACTGCCCGTCGACGTCGCTGGACCCGGTGCCATCGAGCGTAACGGTCGCGCCCTGACCGGCATTCTGGTCCGGTCCGGCATTCGCGACAGGGGGCGTGTTGGCCGGGATAGTGATGGTGACACTGTCGGCAGGCGATGCCGTGATGCCGTCATTCACCACCAGATCGAAGGTCAGGGCCTGTGCAGCGGCGGTGAGCGGCGGAGCGATAAAGTTCGGGTTGCCCGCCGTGGCGTTGGACAGGGTCACGGGGGTGCCGCCGGTCTGGGTCCACAGGTAGGTGATCGGATCGCCATCGCCATCGGCAGAGGCGAATCCGTTGAGTGTGACTGTACTTTCGGCCAGCACGGTCTGGTCCGGCCCGGCATTGGCGGTTGGGCCAGCGTTGGCGGCGACGGTCACCGCGACAGAATCCGGCGCTGAAGAAGCGAAGCCATCGTTTGCGACAAGGTCGAAGGTCAAGATTTGAGGGGAGCTTGTTTTCGCCGGCGCGACGAAACTCGGCGTCAGGGTCGTCGCTCCACTCAGGCTCACCGCAGGTCCCGAAGACTGTGTCCATTGGTAGGTGAGAAATTGAGGGTCCGGATCGGATGCCGTGCCGACAAGCCCGACTGCGGCGCCCCCGGCAACCGTCAAATCCGTACCTGCATTCACAACAGGCGGTGTATTCGGCAGGAGGAAGAGGCACTCACCACCCGCGGCATTTATCATCGCCTGGGTTATCTGGACCTGACCCAGGATCGCAGTCCTTGGTGCCGTCGGCGAATTGCTGGCGACCTCATAGACGTTGAGGTACAGGTCACCGCTCACCGACCCTGGGATCGGGCGGAATTGCGCCCCTGTGTTTACCGACACCGTTGATCCAACAGGCGCGTTGTGGCCCGCAAGATTGGAACCGCTTGAGAACAAAACGGATCCTGGCGTGCCGTTGATGTCGGAAACATCAACTTGGACCCAGTCAATTGGACCAGACGTGATGGTCTGATCGGTGTTGACGCCGGTTAGGCTGACTACCGCCGAGATGCGGCAGGCGTTGTTGACGTCCGTTACCGTAAACCCGGTAATGCTGTTGACCGTCGCTGCCGAGGCAGGGCTCGTCGTCCCGAGCGCCAGAATCGCCGCCATGCCTGCAAGCGTTGTCCGACGAAGCAGTGATTTCCCGATAATGGCCGTACGCATGGTGCTGTCCCCAGGATAACTGAAACCAAGTCGGGACAGGGTGTAGACCGGACGCCAGAGGCGCTGATGCCATGAATATGGTTGGGGCCAAGACCTTTGAAAGGCTCAGATTTTCAGCTGGCCGGTCTTGAGCGCTTCATAGACCGCCTCGCTGCGCGAATGCACGGCGAGCTTGGAGTAGATCGTCTTGACGTAATTGCCGACGGTCAGCGGCGAGATGCCCATCTGCATCGCGGCTTCCTTGTAGCTCAATCCGCGGGCGAACAGGTTCAGCAATTCGACCTCGCGTGCGCTCAGCCCGTCTTCCTCGGAGACGGCCGGCTCGACCAGCGCGGTCTCCTTGCGCAGGCGCTCGAGGAGATAGACTGCGGCGGCCGCGCTGATCGGTGCTCCACCATCCAGCGTGGCGCGGATGCCGTCGAGGACTTCCGACGGATCGCTGTCCTTGAGGAGATAGCCATCCGCTCCCGCCAGCGTGGCGGCCACCACCGTCTCGCGGTCCCCGAAACTGGTGACGATCAGCACCCGCGCTGCCGTTGCCGCCCGGATCGGGGCAACGAGATCAAGACCACTGCCATCGGGAAGGCCGATATCGAGCAGGAAGAGATCGGGCTTCAGCCGGATCAGGTCGCGCGCCGCGGCGATCGAACCGGCAGCGCCGGCGAGATCGAGATCGGCCGCGCCGCTGATGATCTCGATGAAGTGGTCGCGCAGGTTCAGATCGTCTTCGACCACGGCGATGCGGCGCGTCTGGCGTGTATCATCGGTCATCGCAGGACCTGCCCCGTTGCGAGTTGACGGGCGCGGACCGTCCATAAAAGGCGGTGTGGCGACAGCCCGGAATATGGTGGCGCGCGCATGTCAGCGATGTCTCTCCTGTCCCGCGGGAAGGTCGAGCGCGACCTGGGAGCCCGTCCCTGCGCCGCTGATGTCCAGACCCGCATGAAGGCTGCGCGCCCGGGCCCGCATGTTGACAAGACCGCGCCCGCGCCCGTCGGATGCGGTCAGTCCGGCCCCGTTGTCGGCGATCGTGATCCGCAGCGGATGATCCGTGCTGCCGCCCGGGCGGATGGCAATCGTGATCCGGTCGCCGCCCGAATGCTTCAGCGCATTCGTGACTGCTTCCTGCAGGATCCGGAATATCTGCAACACATCGCGTGGACCGTAATCGGGAAGCGGGCAGTCCTCGGCCATCTGCCAGACGCAGGTGAAACCCGCCGCCTCGATCCGGGGCACCATCCGCCGGCGGAAGATCGCCAGAGCGGAACTGAGCGACTCGCCGACCGAATCCATGGAATCGATCATCAGCCGCATTTCGTCGATCACGCTCTGGATGCCTTCGACGATCGCGTCCTGGCTGGCCTTCCCGCGCTTGGCCATCATCAGCATCGACATCAGCTGACTGCCCAGACCGTCATGCATGTCGCGCAGGATGCGCTGGCGCTCCGCGCCATGCGCTTCGAGCCTGACGAGCTCCTTCTCGCGCGCATGCGCCTGAGCCAGTTCGGCGGTGCGCTCATCCAGCTGTGTCTGGAGCAGGGCGCTGATCTGGGCGGAGGACTGGAACAGCCGGAAATTGCGCGCGAAGAAGGCCATCGAGAACGCCAGCAGCATCAGCGGCTGGGTGATCGTCAGATAGGGCGTGTTCCTGCCCCACAGGATGATGTTCACGAGGAAGATCGCCACCGTCAGACCCAATGTGAGGAGGATGGCTCCCTCCCAGTGGCGTTCATCGTCAGTGGTCAGGAAATGCCAGATCACACGCCCGAGCATGATGGCCATGAAGATCATGCCGACCTTGTCGATGAGATCGGTCGAGCGGTCCCAGGAGGAATTGTCCTGCTGAACCATCAACCACCAGGCGATGACAGCCGCCGCAGCCGCGAATATCGCCAGCATGGCGGGCTTGAAGAAACGGATCGGACGGTCCGACCAGGCGTCAATGAGGATCGGCCAGCAGGCTGACAGGAACAGCGTGGCCACCGCGTAATAGAGACCCCGGTCGAAACCGTGAAGCGGCATGTCGACCCACATCAGGAAGTGGCTGCGCATGGCCCAGCTGACCGTGAGCAACAACAGCCACACCAGCAATGTCCTGCGCTGCGCCCGCAACAGCGCAACGAAGATGAACAGCGCGAGCACGCAGCCAGTCGTCAGCGAAATGATCCGCGCCGGGCCGAGCAGGAAAGCCCTCCAGCCAAACGCGCTTGTGACTTCATCATAGTTGCCGAACAGCGATGGAAAATTGGCGCCCGGCTGGGGCATGTCGAACACCCGCAGCGTGTCGATCCGGTTGGTGCCGGTGACCAGCATGGCGGGCGGGATACGAATGATCTGCCTGGTCAGGGCATGGTAGGTGACGCCGGGCAGCCGCATCTCGCCCTCGCCGTGGAGCAGCTGGCCGTTGACATAAATCTGACTGTTGTCACCGCCATTCTGATCGAGCATCGCCAGCCCTTCGCTCGGGATCTGCTCGAGCTCGATCTCGGCACGCACCGCGCTGTAGCCGATCGGGAACATCACGCTGGGCTGCGGATCGATGGGACGAAATTGGGCTCGGGCCAGTGCGGTTGCGTCGGGCGCGCCCGGTTCCGCGACGCTGAGCTGCGTGACTTCGTAGAACTCGACCGGGGCGGTTGCCGGCTGGATGAAGATCGGATTGAAACCCAGCCAGAACAGGAGCTGCACAACGAGAGTCGCACCGAGCAGCCGGACCAGGTTCGAACGGCGCAACCGGTCGATGATGCGGCTACCGGTCACTACGCTCACGATCGGCCCCTCCCGTCCCGGCGATTGACGATACCCGAACTCGGCCGGCGGCCACCATCTCTATGGCACCGACACCGGTGCGGAAAACCATGAATATGGCTTGCCGCGAGAGATGGCGTTTCCCGTTTTTCAGGGCAGGACCCGGTGAAGGGCGTCGGATCCCCATGGCCCTAGGGCGTGATATTCTCGCACAGCATTTCAAGATCGCGGCCAGACGCCATGCGTGTGCCGCCATATCCACCGCCTTGGTAAGACTGCTCGAACTCGACGACGTAGGAAAAACACCGCCCGTCGCGACGGCGAACCCCGAGATCGGCCCGCTGGTCGCGTGAGAGGATGACACCCGTGATCGGGTTGCGCCGCACCGTCCAGCCCGGGCTGATCAGGTTGACACGCACGATCTCGCTGCCGGCAAACTCCCCTTGAGTCCAGATGCTGGCCGCAAAGGCGGCGGCGAAATTCTGCTCCGTCGCCGGGTCGCTTCGAACCGCGGGATAAAGGCGCATTTCGGCAATGCGCGCGGCCTGTGCCGCTTCGCGGCCCTCGATCACCGACTCCAGCGAGCCAAGCTCGGCCATCAGCCTGTCGGCAACTTGCCGGGCCTGCGCGACCGGTTCGCTTTGCGGATAGAGCCGTGCCAGCTGCCGCATCTGCTCGGCGCGATAGGCCATCAGGAAATATTGCGCGATGGCCAGGTCGTCCCGCCCGCCGCTGTTGCGGAAACGGTCGAGATCAACCGACGAAATCGTCCGTTCCGTGTAGGCGGCATGCCGGTTCGCCGCGGTGGCCGTGCGTGCCGCATAGCTGTTGGTGGTATCGGCAGCCATGGCGACGAGATCAGCGGTGATCGCCGCAGCCATCCGCTCGCGGAAGACTTCCAGGGCCTCCATCGCATCGGCTTGCGCCTGATCATTGTCCGCGATGAAGGCGCGATGGTCGGGGGTGAAGTCCTCGATTTCGTCCAGCACGGCTTCCACGAGATCAGCCTGGCGGCGCTGTTCCTGTCTCACCTCGGCGGCAGTGAGGCCGGAATCCTGCTTCGCGGCATGCGGCGTCTGACGGATATCCGTCTGAGCCAGGGGCCACGGAGCTGCGTTCGCGGCCGGGGAATTCAGCCAGACGAGTGTCGCCGCCATCACGAGAGCGACGCCGTTTACCTTGTTCTCCGGCATGACTGGCCTCCCCTTCCGATTGTGAACCGGTCGAAGACTAGTGGGCGGGTGATGACCGAGTAGCCATGTTTCTGGTCCCGATACGGATACCCCGGTCGGATGCCCGGACCCGGGCATCCGCTGCCGTTGACAATGCTCCGTTACGGCCTCAGCCGCCGGTCAGGCGCCACGCATGTTCGTCATTCGCGATCAGAAGGCTGGTGGCTTCTGCGGGGTTGCCCGCCAGGCTGAGGACCGCCGAATATGTTCCGGCCTCTCGGCACGACAACAGATGGACCGTGGCGGCCAGAAGTCCCGGAGCCGACGGGTTTTCCGGCACCGGCTGCCCCGAAACGATGCAGCCCGAAAGCACGCCCGAGATCACCCCGTCCGCGGAAAGGGTCAACTGGCCGCGATCATTCGCTGGGACGAAGCGACCTGACGCATCACGCCAATGGGCCGGACGATCGCTTCGATCATCGCGCACGCCCCAGAAAGCGCCGGGTCCTTCCGCCCAGTCGCGGCCGGCACGAATTGTTCCGGTAGCCGTCCATCTTCCCGAGAGACCGGAGAGGGTGAACACGCCCGGACCTGCACCCTGAGCCATCATCAGTCGCTCGATCGAGACTCCGTCATCGATGATCACGCGGCCATCGTCGAGCACGAACAGACGGGTGCGGATCAGTCCTTCGGATGCCCCCCCGCCCGCGCGGCGCAACACGCTCCATTGGCCAACCGGCAAACCGTCCGCAATCGCCGGCCGGTCCGCTTCGGCTGGTGCGGTGACCGCGGCACTCGTTACCGAGCGGATCGTGCTGGTCGCATCATTGAAACGCATGAAGACACGGGCATTGGCCGGATCGAACGGAATGCCTGCACCGTCGCTCGAGTCCCGCGCGAAGACGGCGAAGAAGATGGGCGTATTCGCTGCAGCAACCGCCGTCGCCGAAATTCCACGCGGGGTCTGGCAGACGGAGAGCGCATCGGTCTGACAGATCTCCAGGCTCAGCGGGAGCACGGCCGGTCCGGTGTCGGCCCGTGCCGTGAGTGTCACCTCGCCGGCGCCCGCGGATCCGTCGCTTGCCCCGATATTGACGACCGACGCAGTCATGACCTGGGCACCCCCGGGACGCGTCATTCTCATTACACCGTCGCCAGATGGCGTGGCCGCGATGGACAGAATGTCGGGCACAGGCGCCGTGTCGATGATCAGCAGGACGGAATTGACACCCGGTATCGGATCAAGACTCGCATTCTCGCAGGTGATCGCCGGAAAGAAGTCGTACCCGTCCGCTCCGGTCGGTGTGAGCGCGGTCATGCTCATCACGAAATGAGCCGTCCCGCCCGCCGGTATGTCGAACAGCGGGTCGACGGGACCTGTGGCCAGCCCGTCAGCGCCGAGCGCCCGGGTCATCAACGTCACGGGCGCATGGCCCGGCGGCGTGATCCGGCACGATTGCGCCGGCGTGGATGCGCGGCTGACAACCGAGAGGAAGGCCGAGATCACCGGACCGCCAACATAGCCCGACCGCGCCGCCGGAAGGGTCGCGGCCACGATCCGGCCCGGAGGCGGATTGTCGAGCGTGAAGCGGGTGGTCAGGTTGATGTCGGCGGACACCGTCACAGCGCATTCAGGTGCTGTCGTTCCGGTGCAGGGACCATCGGTCCAGCCCGCGAAGCTCGAGCCGGGGTCAGCGCTGGCGCTGATGACCAGCAAGGTGCCCAGGTCGAAACTCTCTGAACAGGTCGAGACGCAGTCGATGCCGGCCGGATTGCTCGTAACCCGGCCTGAGCCGAGACCGGCAAGACCGGTGTTGACCGTGCGGTCAGGATCATTGGCGACAGACAGGCTCGCAGCCAGGTTTTCGTTCCCGGCTGCGTCAATCGCCGCCGCCGCATCGACTTCGATAACGACGGCAGGCTGGGCACCGGGTGTGATTTCGGCCGTATACAGCGAGGCCGAGGTCGCGCCGAACCCGGATACACTTCCGCCAAGCACTGCGATATCCGAAGCATCGAATCCCGACACCGCTTCGGTGAAGGTCAATGTGACAGTGAACACACCCGACGCCGGTGGAGTGACATTTGAGCTGATCGCGAGTCCCGGCGGAGTGTTGTCCAGGAGATAATCTTGCGCACTTCCGGTCGGCGCAACGCTCGCCAGCGGGTTTCCGGCCGTATCGGCGATGTTGTTTCCGGACGAGACCGCAATCGAGACCGGGCCGTTCAGTCCGGCCAGATCACCGCCGGACGCGGTCACATCAAAGGCGTTGGCCGCGAGTGCCAGGATCGGCGTGCCCGCTTCGCCCGTAACGCTCGGCGGAAAGGCCACCGCCACACTCGTGACCGAGGTCACACCCGCCGTCGTCCCGGTGAGCGAGAAGTCGGCCGCATCCACATTTGTTACCGTTTCGGAGAAGCTGACCCGCCAGGTGAGCGTGTCGGCATTGGTAAGCTCGGCGGACGGTTTCTGACGCAGGAGTGATGTGACGGTCGGCGCGACCGCATCGTTGAGCACCGAATAGCTGTTGTCGTTGGCACCGGTGGGGGTGGCATTGGCGAAGGCATTGCCCGCCGTGTCCGCAATCCCGCCCGTGGTCAGCGCATCCAGCGAGACCGTTCCGTTGAGGTTGGCAAGATTGCCGCCCGAAACCGTCACATCGAACGCATTGCCGGACGTGTTGACAACGCCGGTGACCGTGGCCGTGCTACCGGACACTGTAAAGTCGCCGGCATCCACGCCCGTCACGGCCTCGCTGAACGTCACCCGCCAGGTCAGGCTGTCGGCATCGGTCTGTTCGCTGGCCGGAGATTGCCGTGTAATCGAGGCGACCCGCGGCGCGGTGGCATCGTTCGTCACCGAGAACTGGGTGGCTGCGGCATTGTCATTGCCCGCCGCATCACTGGCGGCAGCCGCAGCTACGTCAACACTGACCGCCCCGTCGCCCGCCGGCGTGATGGTGGCGGTGTAGACCGAGGCCGACGTGGACTGGAAGTTCGACGCCGCACCATTGCCGACCGCAATGTCACCCAGCACGAACCCCGTCACGTCTTCCGAGAAGGTGAAGGTCGCCGTGAAGGCACCGCTGACCGGGCCGACCGGACCGGTGATGGCCAGGGTCGGCGCGGTGGCATCGTTCGTCACCGAGAACTGGGTAGCGGCCGTGCTGGCATTCCCCGCCGCATCTGTCGCAGCCGCGCTGGCCACATCGACCGTGACGCTGCCATCGCCCGCCGGCGTGATGGTGGCGGTGTAGACCGAAGCCGTCGTGGTCTGGAAGTTCGACGCCGCACCATTGCCGACCGAGATGTCGCCGAGCGTGAACCCCGTGACGTCTTCCGAGAAGGTGAAGGTGGCGGTGAAGGCACCGCTGACCGGGCCCGCCGGACCGGAGATGGTCAGCGTTGCTGCGGTGGCATCCGCCGTGACAGAGAACTGCGCCGCCGCCGAGCTGGCATTCCCCGCCGCATCGCTGGCGGCCGCACCGGCCACATCGACCGTGACGCTGCCATCGGCTGCAGGTGTAATCGTCGCGGTGTAGACTGATCCCGAACCAGCAAGGCCCGAACCCGCACCATTGCCGACCGAGATGTCGCCGAGCGTGAACCCCGTGACGTCTTCCGAGAAGGTGAAGGTGGCGGTGAAGGCACCGCTGACCGGGCCCGCCGGACCGGTGATCGCCAGGGTCGGCGCGGTGGCATCGTTCGTCACCGAGAACTGGGTGGCTGCGGCATTGTCATTGCCCGCCGCGTCGCTGGCGGCCGCACCGGCCACATCGACCGTGACGCTGCCATCGCCCGCCGGCGTGATCGTCGCGGTGTACACCGAAGCCGAAATGGTCTGGAGGTTCGACGCCGCACCATTGCCGACCGAGATGTCGCCGAGCGTGAAGCCCGTGACGTCTTCCGAGAAGGTGAAGGTCGCGGTGAAGGCACCGCTGACCGGGCCCGCCGGACCGGTGATGGCCAGGGTCGGCGCGGTGGCATCCGCCGTGACGGAGAACTGCGTGGCTGCGGCATTGTCATTGCCCGCCGCATCACTGGCGGCAGCCGCAGCTACGTCAACACTGACCGCCCCGTCGCCCGCCGGCGTGATGGTGGCGGTGTAGACCGAAGCCGATGTGGTCTGGAAGTTCGACGCGGAACCATTGCCGACCGAGACGTCGCCGAGGGTGAAGCCCGTGACGTCTTCCGAGAAGGTGAAGGTCGCCGTGAAGGCGCCCGAGACCGGGCCGACTGGACCGGTGATGGCCAGGGTCGGCGCGGTGGCGTCCGAGACGACGGAGTATTGAGTAGCTGCCGAGCTGGCATTCCCCGCCGCATCTGTCGCAGTCGCACCGGCCACATCGACCGTGACGCTGCCATCGCCTGCCGGGGTAATCGTCGCCGTGTACACCGACCCCGAACCAGCAAGGCCCGAACCCGCACCGTTGCCGACCGAGATGTCGCCGAGCGTGAACCCCGTGACGTCTTCCGAGAAGGTGAAGGTCGCCGTGAAGGCGCCACTCACAGGGCCCGCCGGGCCGGTGATGGTCAGCGTTGGCGCGGTCTGGTCGTTCGTCACCGAGAACTGGGTGGCTGCGACATTGTCATTGCCTGCCGCATCTGTCGCGGCCGCACCGGCCACATCGACCGTGACGCTGCCATCGGCTGCAGGTGTAATCGTCGCGGTGTAGACCGATCCCGAACCAGCAAGGCCCGAACCCGCACCGTTGCCGACCGTGATGTCGCCGAGGGTGAAGCCAGTCACGTCTTCCGAGAAGGTGAAGGTCGCCGTGAAGGCACCGCTGACCGGGCCCGCCGGACCGGTGATGGTCAGCGTTGGTGCTGTCGCATCCGAGACGACAGAGTATTGAGTAGCCGCCGTGCTGGCATTCCCCGCCGCGTCGCTGGCGGCAGCCGCTGCTACGTCAACACTGACCGCGCCATCGCCCGCCGGCGTGATGGTCGCGGTGTAGACCGAGGCCGACGTGGTCTGGAGGTTCGACGCCGCACCATTGCCGACCGCAATGTCACCCAGCACAAACCCCGTGACGTCTTCCGAGAAGGTGAAGGTCGCGGTGAAGGCGCCGCTGACCGGACCCGAAGGACCGGTGATCGCCAGGGTCGGTGCGGTGGCGTCCGAGACGACGGAGTATTGAGTAGCGGCCGTGCTGGCATTCCCCGCCGCATCTGTCGCAGTCGCACCGGCCACATCGACCGTGACGCTGCCATCGCCTGCCGGGGTAATCGTCGCGGTGTACACCGAAGCCGAAATGGTCTGGAAGTTCGACGGCGCACCATTGCCGACCGCAATGTCGCCGAGGGTGAACCCCGTCACATCCTCCGAGAAGGTGAAGGTCGCCGTGAAGGCACCCGAGACCGGGCCGACTGGACCAGTGATCGCCAGGGTCGGCGCGGTGGCATCGTTCGTTACCGAGAACTGGGTGGCTGCGGCATTGTCATTGCCCGCAGCATCACTGGCGGCAGCCGCTGCTACGTCAACACTGATCGCCCCGTCGCCCGCCGGCGTGATGGTGGCGGTGTAGACCGAGGCCGACGTGGACAGGAAGTTCGACGCCGCACCATTGCCGACCGCAATGTCGCCGAGGGTGAACCCGCTCACATCCTCCGAGAAGGTGAAGGTGGCGGTGAAGGCACCGCTGACCGGACCCGCCGGACCGGTGATGGTCAGCGTTGGCGCGGTGGCGTCGCGCGTATAGGTTTCGTCACTGCCGGTCGGGCTCAGACCTGTGACCGTGTTTCCGGATGCATCCGAAACCGCTCCGGTCACATCAAGTCCGAGAACGCCGTCCCCGGAAAGCGTGTTGACGACCACGTCGTAGACGAGGCCGCTGACCGCACTGACCGACTGGACCGACCCGGAGACCCCTGTTCCCGCGACCGAGAAAGCGGCGGTGCCGGGAGCCGGAACGATAGCTTCGTCAAACGTCGCTCGAAACGTCACCGCTGTCGTGATCGCGCCAATTGTCTGCGACGACGGAGTCTGACGTTCGATCGAGACAAGAACCGGCGGAGTCGTATCCGCAGGTGTCGAGTTCGGACAGTCCGGGTCAAGCGCTCCGGGGTTGAACGCTTCGGTATCGAGAATCGCGCCGTGAATCGCTGCGTTGTAGAGCGTGCTTCCGTCTGACGGCGGGTAGATCTGGCTCAGGAAATGCGGCAGATCGACGAGAATGACCGAGTAATCGGCAGCAGTGGACGCGGCATTTTGAGAAATTGCCGCGCTGAGCGAGACCGTGTTGCCGGGCGGTACGGCAATGATCGACGAGCCACCGATCACGAAATTGTCGCCGTCCAGAAGATAGTAGAGGAATTCGTCATCCCCGAAGCCGTCATTCGTTACCCCGGTCGCGGTGTATGTGGCCTGGAATTGCGTCCGAGGAAGCGATGCGGAACAGGTCCCGTCGATCGCGAGCGTCACACCGCTGACGATGCTGCCGCTTCCTGCCAAAGCGGGGGATGACGCGGCGAAGATCAGGGCCGCACTCGATCCCAGCAGCAGGATTCCGCTCCGAATCCGGGACTGGTCTAACCTCGTTTTGGCAGGTCGCTGTCCCATCGGAATTCCCCCCCGTTGCGCGCGCACGCAGAGAACACTGTCGCGTGCAGGGGCCGGCGCGCCTACGCCACATCCATGGGGGTTGACGGAATTTCCGGCTTGCTCCGGCTTCGATCTGATAGCGGTCAGCTCGGGCCGGATCCGGCCGCTCACATCGGGAAAACCTGGAGAGTCGATCTTGCAGATCGCCGGCCGGGGAGGGCCTGCCCCCGGAGGGCGACTTTCGAACGCGTCATCAACGCAGTCTCCCGGTTCCGGGAAGGTCGCTGATCGTATGGAAGCGAACTGGGGCATAGTCCGGCAAAAGCGAACTGGCCGCGGCGCGGACCCACGATCCACCGATGATCAACGGCGGCTAGCCGAAGGCGCGCCCGAGAAACCAGAAACTCCCCAGAAAGGCCAATCCCGCCAGCGCTGCGGCTCGCCCGTATTCCAGAATGCGGTCCGGCGCGACGAGCCGGACGATGGCGGCAAGGATGAGCACGCCAGCAACAATCGTCAGCTGGCCCAGCTCCACTCCGATATTGAAAGCAAGAAGGGACGTGATCAGGGCTTCGCGTGACATGTCGATCTCGAGCAGGATGCCGGCAAAGCCCACCCCGTGAACCAGACCAAACCCGCCGCTGAGCACGGGTGCCGCTGTCTGGGCATTCCCGCCGGAAGCCAGCCATTGGAAATAGGCGAGGGTGAGCACGATCAGGCTGATCCAGACAGGCCAGGCGAGCAGCCCGCCGGAGAGCGCTGACAGCGCGGCCAACGCGGCCAGGGCGGTGCCGCCGCTCCAGCCCGCGATCGCGAATTCGGTTCGTTTGGCGAGCGCCGCTTCGGCCGCAATGAACAGGATGGAGAACCCGATCAGGGATTCGATCGCGGCGCCGGGGGGGGAGACCCACCCGATAACGGCCAGGGCCAACGTGAGGGAATGACCCAGCGTGAAGCCCAGCGTCACCAGCGCAAGACGCCGCCATCGGGTTACCAGCAGGATCAGCCCGATGACAAAGGCGACATGGTCTGGCCCGGCCAGGATATGCTCGAATCCGAGACCGAGAAATCCGGTCCAGCGGGCCGGCGCCGCATGCCTCTCATCACCGAAACGGGCGGTCGTGCGCCCCCTTGAAAGCACCTGCTCGCTCAGGTGGGATTCGCTTTCGAGACGGATGAAATGGACATGATTGGCCGAGAGCGGTGAAAACACCTGAACATCGATCTCGATCAGGCCACTTTCCGGACAGGCCCAGAACCCGACCCCCTCCAGTCGCCCGTCGGGCCGTAGCTGGATTTGCGGTGATGCCTGAAGCGCGCAGACGCCTCCCCCGCGGCTGACAGCAATCCCCTCGATCAGGCGCTGCTGAAAGGCGGATTGAAGACTGACGCCGCTATCTTCCAGCGACAGCAGGAGTGTGGCCTGGCGGGCTTCCAGATAGATGCGGCCCGTCAGCCCGGCCTCGGTCTCCTGCCAGATCGAGTTCGAGCGGCTGCGCTCGTGCGCATCGGCCACGCCCGCAATAATCAGGACAGCAAGCAGGCCGACCCAGAATCTCATTCGCTCGGCAAGGGCTGGATTTCGATATCAGCCGACCGGCGCAATTCTGCCAGATAGGCCTCCAGAGCGGCTTCCGCTGCCCGCTCCTGCCACAGCGCTTCAACGCGCCGGCGGTGTGTTTCGAACTCCGTCTCTCCGGCCGGAGCAAACTCCACGACGGTGATCCAGTGAACCCGGCCGCCACTGGCGATGGGCCCAACGGTTTCCCCCGGCGCGGCGGACTGGACAGCGCCCGTCAGAACGTCGCCCAGATAATTGCGAAGGTCCGTCGCGGTCAGCATCCGGTTCGGCGGGTGGGCGGCTGGCCGCCGGCGCTCCGCGTCCGCTGATGCGGCCGATTCCCAGCTGACGCGATAGCGGTCCGCGGCTTCGAAAAAGTCGAGATTGGCTTCGAAAAAGGCCCTGAGCTCATTGTCCGGAGGCAAGGGTTCTGCATTGGCTTGTGCAAAATCGATCATCGACATGACGATCGAGCGGCGCACATTGGAGGCGTTGCGCGGCATGTCGAGCGCAATGCCGCGCTGGAACAGCAATTCCTCGTCGATCAGCCGCTGAATGGCGAAGCGGGCATCGCTCTGGTCGATAGCGCCCCGGCTGTCGCGGGCCATGGCTTCGAGCGCGATCTCGACATCCTCGACCGGAATGACATGCCCGTTCACGATCGCGGCCGCGTCATCGCCCGGGGCTATCGCCGCTTCGTCTGGCCACAAGACATTGACCAGCACCATCACACCGCCGGCCAGAGCGCCGGCGCCCCACGCCCATTTGCCGAGACTCATTCGGTCTCCTCGATCACGGCTTCCCCCGCGAGGTAGGTGAGATAGATCGGAGACGACCAGGCCCGGTGTTCGACATCGGCAACGCAGTCATCATTCATTTCGGTACGATAATCTCCGAAGCAGGGATTGACCTCGATGCACTGGCCGTTCTCGTCATAGGTGCAGCGCAGACCTTCCGCGTTGATCTGGCCTGAAGGCTCCTGGATGGCGCGGACATAATAGATCGTGTCGCGTCCGGCTTCGGCATAGCCGGGATCCGAGAACGTCACCTCGCAGCCCTCCCCGCGATCATCGCAGGGAAGTGTCATCCAAGTATCTTCGATCAGATTGTCCAGCGCCTCGCCCTCATGGGATTGCGGGCGGATACGCACGACCTCGATGCGGGTAATGCGATACCGCTCGCTTCCGGGATTGTGGCATTCACCGCGGCAAAGCTGCTCCAGCCGATCCGGCCCAAGACCGCGAACCGCATAATCCGGACAACCTTCGTTCTGACGGAAGGAGCCGGCAGCGCGCACCCGGAAGACGGGTGCCTCGGCGGTCTCGGCCTCGCCTCCCATGGCGGTCAGGCGGTTTCCGTCTTCATCGATCCGGTCGAACCACAAGAGCTGGCGCAGTCCGGACGTGGCATAGACCTGCCGGTTCTCCAGCGCCTGCCAGACGCCATCCCGGGACCGCTCGGTGACATGGGCCGCCACCAGCCCGCCCCCGGTAAAGAAGCTGGCCTGCCGCTCCAGTTCGGTGATCTGGAAGCCCGGCGTCCGGATCAGCTCGTCGCGCGACATCCGGCGCGACTCGGCGGGCGCTTCGCCATCCGCCGGCAGGAAGCGCTCGGCAATATCCTGGCTGACCGCCCCGCCTGCATCGGTCATGTAGTGGCGCTCGAAGGGTTTGTAGCCGATGCCCGGCCGGGCCGTATGCGTGTCTGATGAGCCGATGAATCCCCAGCGGAAGCGAAACGCGTCGCCGGAATCGTCGAATCGCGTCGTCGCCAGCCCGGCCTGCACGCTGGTTGTCGGCACATGGTTGAAGGTTGGCAGGAAGCAATCGCGGCACTGTCCGGAATCCAGCCAGTCCTCCTCGTCTTCGCCCAACACCGACAAATGACCGGCCAAACCCACAAACGCCGCATCCTCTCGCGCGACGATCGCCCGCGCTTCGCAAACCTCATCGGACAAGCCTTCGGCCTGACACCGCTGACGGATGATCTCGCCGGCCCGCCAGCAGGACGGCAGATAATTGTCCGGCGGCTCGGGACAGACGGGGGCATCGTCATCGCCGATCACCGCACGCCAGGACCGGTATTCCTCGGAATTTCCGTGCCCGGAGAATATCTCGATCAGGCGAAAGCTTTCCGGCCGCTGTGCGGGATCGAGCTGCTTGTCCCATGTCGTGCCCGGCGGGGTATAAAAGCCCCAGGAGGAGCCGTGCGGAATGATCAGGGGATCAAGGCCCTGGCTTTCGAGCCGCGCCACCAGCTCACCCGGCGTGGCGGCAATCTCATAACATTCGCGCGGCAATTCGCTTGACGGCACATCCTCGTCGCACAGGGGCACATCGCGTACCTCCTGAACGAAACGGCCGAAGTCGTAATAGTCCTGCCGATTGGCCAGATCCAGAAACGCGACTTCCGGCGGCAGCAGGGCTTGCGCATTGTCCCGCAGCGCCGTGACGGTAATGCCCGCGGCCGCAATCGGACGGGCGGCGATCTGATCCGGGTCCAGCGTGCGGAAAATCACATTCTTGTGGCCATAATGCTCGTCGGGAAGCGCACCAACCTGGGTCCATTCGAAGCCGACAAAGGGGATGACATCCGGCGTGCCGTCCGGGTTCGAGCGCGCGGCACATTGCTGCATGGTGCCAATGATCTGGCTCCAGCGTGTCGGTGTCAGGGCTTCGGCGTGATCCGTGGACGCCCAGAAATCGAGTGCCGAACAATAGCGGGCAAAATCGCAGGCATCCGCCAGCGGGTTGGCCCCTTCGCCACGCAGCAGCGGCAGGGCCCAGACGAAGGCGTCGGTTGAGAAGGTTGAATGGACATGCAGATCGCCGAACAGAATTTCCGTATCGGCGGGTTCGCCCAGCGCGTCCGCCGATGCCTGGATACGGGCAACCCGATCCTCGATGACTTCGGCAGGAATGGCCTCACCGGTGATATCGCCCGGCCCCCGGGTCTGCCCGTGCCAGCCCTGAAGCACGCCAACAACATAAAGCCCGGCCGCGAGTACGAGTGCACCCAGAATGCCGCCGGCGATCAACAGATTGCGCATCGCCCGGTCCTCCCCCGAGCCGGAATCTTACGCCCAATGACTCGCATTTGAGAACAGCGCGTCGCTCGTTTCTGCGAAAGTGCCTGCGAACGGATGCCTTCCGGCGGCGGCGAGCCTCTGCCCGGAATGCATTTTCCAGTCCCGCCTGCGGCACTCACCGCAAGCCCGGAATGTCCCGGTTAGGGGAAAGTCTCTGATTTTACGGGAATAAATGGCGGTGCTTTCAGACAAAAGCGAACCGGTCTCTGTTGGGGACTGAATGGCCCGGATTGTCAATCGGCACAAATCACCCCCGGACTCTGGCTTCGGCTGGATGAAAACAGGGGGCACGTCTGGGGTCTGCCCGTCGACTACCCGATGGTCGCGCCGAATTACTCCAAGCGCCGCTCGCAGTTCGCCAAGCAGATCGGCCTCGGCCGTGGCGGCAAGGCAGCCAAGAAGAAGCAATCGGGTCGCCTCAGACCTTGATAACGCGGCCGGGCGTTTCGCCCGGCCGTGTCGCTTCGATGGCGAACCGACGCTGTTTTCGCCGGCTCGATCGAATCCAATTCTCTTAGGCTCTCAGAAAGTAAGCTTTGAGTCTCGGCCGCCGCCCCCGTCACTCGAACTGACTTTTCGAGCACTCAGGTCAAACGGGGATGAGACATCGGCTGGTCACAGCCCGTGCGCAACGCTCGTGTCACGGCGGACGAAGGAAAGAGTTTCAGACCGCAGAGGTTGATCTGGCCCGCAATCTTTGCAGTAGCTCAATTGCGGTCCAACACCTTCAGGCTCAATGGTATGAAATGACATATACCCACAGGCGTCGCATTTCGTTTTCACAGCATATGATTGACGTCTATTTTTCATGTCCAAATAGCAGCCTAGAATTACAAAGCAGGCAATCGCAATCGCCCTCTAAGCGAATTTATCTCCGCCCCACCCTCATCCCCGATGCGGGATTCTCACAGCAGGTGATTCGCGTTCAAAGCAGTTCGCTTTGCTTACAAGCTCGGGCGCATGAAGGAGATCACCAAGTCCAGTTTCCGATGGGCGTTGCTCGCGGTCGCGATGTTCGCGATTTCGTTGCTTACGTTTGAGGTTGGACACCGGGTGTTCAACTGACTGTAACGCCATAAGCAATGAGGCAAGGCCCGATTGCGGGATTTCCTTCTGGTTGGAGATTCCAGTGCTATAGGCGACGTACATTCCGCTCCGCATATTTATACGGCGCGCGAGCACACTATTGGGTCCGGACGGCGACGGAGGCCACCCCGGCATCATTTGAGTTGCCAAACTGGAGGCCCACGCGCGAATTGGCGGGGTCGAATGGAACAACCGCATCAGGGGTTAATCCAACGAACACGGTGAACGTCCGCACCTGATTGCGATCCATTTCGAGAAACAAAGACCGTTCACGGTCTGATACGCATTGCCCGTTCGTGGGGTCAGTCTCGCACATTCGGATAGTCGCGTTCGTTCCAATCGTTGAGTAGGTTCCGATCGATGCCCGACCCGGCTCACCTGCATTCACGACGGCGACGGCAAAGGCTCGCGTTCCGCCGGGCTCAAGGTCAAGAATGCCGTTTCCACTCGCCGTTGCTGCGATGTAGAGCAGGTCAGGCCGGGGAACATCGCTTGTTGCCAGCCAGAATGCGCTGACTGGTGTCGCAACCGCGGCCGCAGCGCCGTCACAAACGAACTCCATATCAAAATCCATCGCCTCATTCTGCGGCGACTGAATGGACACGACAAAGGACTGGGACTGTCCCGGACCAATCGTCACGGGGGCATCTCTGGTCCCAGTCAGGGTGTTTGACGCAGGATCTGTCGTCTGAAAATGGAAGCCTCCACCGAACATCGCAGGCGGCAGAATTCGGCAGCCGGTCAAGGTCTGCCCAAACGATGCCGGGTTGATCAGCGTCACAAATGCTGTCGCCCAGTCGCCGAGCCGCACAACACGTGAAGATGGGAGCACCGCTGCGCGAACGGGCAAGCCCTGCTCATCCGCAGGGTGCCACGCAAACTCGATCGGGGATTGGCGAAGGCCTCGGGCGCGAAGACCAATATATAGCTCTTCACCCTGCTCAACGGTGACCCGCGTCCCATTGTACGCCACATCGGGCGTAACCTCGCCTCGCTGCACCGCCTGATCGGGTCCATCGAACAGGTCGACATATTGTGCGGTGCGTCCTTCATGCGCGAAGAACGCAAAATTGCCGTTGCGCGGCGCGGTCCAGCGGTACCAGATCGTTATTCCAGGGCGGCCTTCTTCGTCAGAAGTGCGAGTTGCTGCTTGCATGTCGACACGAAGCCGTCCGCGAGCCCCCGATATGCGTTGTGCTTCGGAGATCTGGTCATTAGCGGGCACGTCGGGTTCGGTTCTGATGAAGAGAAAGCCCTGCCCGGTTTCGTCTTCCCCATCGGACCCGGACACAATGCGATAGGTTACCCCTGCAGTGACTGGAAGAGTGATTTCTGCATGCTTGGGATTGTCTGGCGCACTATTGCTTTGGGCAACGAGCGCCAATGAGTTCAGAGCATTACCCCTATAGACCGCGGCCACACCGTCGTAATCGCCGGGGCTCACGCGGATGTTGTAGACACCATTTCGATCCGGCGTGAGCAACCACCATTGCGTCCCGATGGGCTGAACACCAGCATGAGCCGGCTCGCCTGGCTCTGTTGTTGCGTCGCGATTGTCGATGAATGCCGTTGTTCGTCCTGCTGGATTGAGCTCGAGCGCATCGACGAAGTTGTCGTTCGCTGGAAGCGGTGGCCGGACCAACATACGAACCGGGAGAGTGATTGACGTCGTTGAGGACGACGAACTGATCTCGATGCTGGCGCCGAGTTCGTAAACCGAGATCAGACTGATAACCGGTTCAATTCGGACTATAGCACTGGCACCGGCTTCGAGAGTCCCTGAAAGAAGAAGCGCCGTCTCTTCCTCGCCGACTAATCTCAACGTCAGCCAGTTCTGGTTAGACTCCAGCGCCCAATCCGCGGCGGTCGCGGAGGAATTGGTGATGGTGATGTCGCGATAGAGGCTCGAACTGTCGTCGAACTGGCGGTGAAAGAAGCGGATTTGCCCAGCTGAGCTCAGCGCCAAAGCACCAATGCGGTTTCCCGCATGACCGGCCAGTCCATCTGCAGCGCGGTCGACGCGGATGTACGTCGCACCAGTTGTCATCAGGGCCGCCTCGGCCTGATCTATCCCGGCCTCCGGATACATTTGCCGCAGCAAGGCGAACGCTCCGGCGACGTGCGGAGCGGCCATCGAGGTTCCGGTTGCAATAGCGGCGTAATTGCCTCCCTCATCTGCAGGTGACGGGTAAGCCGATAGGATGTCCGTTCCAGGCGCAGTCAGATCGCCCCAAAAACCGATGTTCGGATAATTTCCGAACGCGGACACGGCGACACTTTCGGGAATGCAGGCCGGAGCAGAAATGGCACCGCGAAATCCATCGTTGCCGGTCGCCACGACAGTTGCAATATCGGCGGATCGAAGGGCGGTGATGATCTCGCGTCTCGGATCATCGAGGCAGGCATCTCGGTATTCGCCGCCGCCCAAACTCATATTCACCGCGACAAAGGGGTGATTGGACCGCTCGCTATAGATCCACTCAAGGGCGGCGATCTGGTCACTGACATAAGACAGCGCGCATGCAGGCGCCGACCCACAATACTGTGCGCCCGTGAAGCGCGAAAACACTTGTACCGCAACAAGCTGTGAACCCGGAGCCACACCCGAAATTTGGAGGTTTTGCGCTCCTTCGCTGAAGATGCTCGATCCCAAGGCAATGCCGGCAACGTGCGAGCCGTGAAAGCAATCGAGAATCCCGCTATTTCCGTTGATGAGCGGAGCTTCGCAGTTATCTCCGGCCTGACCTCCGATCGCCTGCGGCACGCCGCTCGGGCAAAAGCTGGTCGATTGCCCGGACACCGTCGAGGAAAAGCACGCGCTCGCCACCGCGCGTCCAACAAACATGCCATGCTGGAGATCAACCCCGGTATCGAGAATGGCGATCGCCGTTCCGGTTCCGTCGAACCCGCGCTGATGCAAATCGGTGCCACCGATTTCCGACACGCTCTGATCCAGTAAAGGGGCGTCGAGACGATCTTCAATAATCCGGCTCACGCCGGGTTCGCGGGCCAACGCGTTCAATTCTGCTGCGCTTAAAACCATCGCCGCGGCCGGCGTATAACGGAAAGCGCGCACCAACACGGGCCCCTGCGGTTCAGGGGTTTCCAACGTCGCCATCATGCCGGCAGGACGTCCAAAAGCAGATGCCAGGACCCGGTCGCGCACATCGTCGATTATCGCTTCAATTTCACCGTCAGACGCATTGCGCTCGCGAGCATAGTCCAACGCAGGGATCGCAAATTCCACAATGACGCGCTGACGCTCGCCGGCATCGAGGCGCTCGTGCGTTTCGGGTTCGAGCTCAACAGGCGCGGCTAAGCCAGCCGCAGCGAGTAAGAGGGCACCTACCAAGCCTAGGACAACTCTCATTCTGCTCATCCAATCGCCATCAGTCCGAAACTACTGCGCGATCTCGTGAGAGACAATCACGGGTATATTCTTGCGGCGGGCGCACGTGTGTCGCGATCCAGCGGCCCAGTTCTCTGGGAGCAGCGCAACAGGAGTGCACGCTCTACCAACTCACGGCCTGGGTCAGGGGGCTGGGTCAGCAGGTCGGTTATAAATCTCTGATTGCTATACGAAAAGGCTCGGGTAAATTTGAGGATGAAGATCGCAAGGATCCAAACATGTCATATATCCCCTTGAATTTGTTCAGATCACTTGCGCTGATTTCACTCCTATCGGTTTCGCTTTTCTCGACCGCGAACGCCCAAGCAGGTCCCGAACGTACTGAACGCCAACGCGTCATCGTACGATTGAACGAACCGTCATCTGGAAGTGCGATTTCTCAGGAGACCCTCCGCCGCACAATTCTTCAAAGACATGTTGAGCGGACGAGCGCCGTCATAGGCGAAGCTGACGCATTCTCTGTCACCCATCTGTACAGTGACCCGAATTATTTTGCCGCAGACGTCGATATGGCGTCCCTTCAAGCGCTACGAGCCGATCCCAATATCGCATCGGTAGAGCCAGATCATTTCATGCGCCCGACCATGCTCGAGATCGGGGACGCGATCGAGGCCCCCATTCTACACGCCGAAGGAATTGATGGGACCGGTGTGACTATCGTCCAGTTCGACACAGGAGTGGACACCGATCACCCCTTCATCGCGGCCAATCTCGAACACGGCCTATGCTTTTCCACTACACGAGAGAATGGCATGAGCCTCTGCCCGGGCGGTTTGGCCACCGCAGTCGGGCCGGCCGCAGCCGAAGCTTGTACTGATCTGCCCGAATGTGCTCACGGCACACAAACTGCGGGCATCATGGTCGGCTCAAACGCCGACATGCGCGGTGTGGCGCCAGGCGCTCGTCTATTGCCAGTGCAGGTTTTTACGCGAATGACCGGCGAAGAATATTGCGGCGAGCGCGATGCCTGCCTGGTTGCATGGTATTCAGATCTCTTTGCCGCAGAGTTGGAAATCTCTCACTGGGCCTATGGGCGCCACGAAGACGTCGGAGCGATCTACTACGGATTTGCCGATCTGCCCTATATCGATGTCGAGAACAGCGCGACCAATCTCAACTCAGCATGCGTGTCTACATTTGGACGATCCAACTCCATTAGCGAGCTACCGCGAGTTATACCCTCCGGAAACGAAGGTCGATATCAGCGTTTTCGAGGCATGCCATGCGGCGTTGGTTTTGGACGCATGTTTATTCAGTCCGAAACGGCAACTGGTGAGATATCGGATTTTTCAAATACTTGGGTCATTCATTCTAGCGCAAATTGGAACGAAGGCACCGCTGAGCATGTCTTTGGCAGCATCCCAGATTTGTCGGCGGCGGGAGAGGGAGTGCCAACATCGACACTGGGCGGTGAATACGGTGCCGTGACCGGCACATCGGCTGCCGCGGCGCAGGTTGCTGGAGCCACTGCCCTCCTCCGGAGCGTTGGACAATATTCTCCAACGGAAATATGGGGCGCATTCCGCGCAAGCGGTCCTTTCCTGCTCGATCGGCGTCTCAATCACGAAGTGACATCCGTTCGCGTCGGACAAGCTCTGGATATACTTGATCAGACCACTCTTGGTCCATTTCGGATAAATGAGTTCTCTCAGCTCGATTTTATCAGGGAAGTCGGTACCGGGTTTGATAGTGAAATCGTTTTCGGCGGTACGGTAGGAGGGCCCTTCAGCCTGTATCAAAGCTATATAAATTCACCCTACGAAGCCGAAATCTCAATTTCGACTCCGGGTGGATTTCACAATCCAAACGAATTCATCGGCATTCCGTTGTCTGCGTCTGCAAGCGCCTCTTGGATTGAGATCGAAGCGCCCTCTTCTACGCAGCGCACGACGAGTATAATCATACGCCTCAACGAAGTCGCCGCGACGCTTCCTGCGGGGGTGCATCGGTCGTCAGTATCGATTGAAATCGACGGATATCGCCCCCTGCGGCGCACAGTGCTTTTGCTTGTGGGTTCGCCGAACACCAATTTTCCGGATGCTCTCCAGCTAAGTGGTCTTCGCGACTTCGGGTTCGGCTATTTTGGAAGCGCCGAGGCCGTAGCCAATGCAAGCGTGCTTGGGCTTGTCCCCAATCTAAGAACGCTTTGGTGGAAATGGGTGGCACCGGAGAGCGGCGATTACATTTTTCGAGCGCGCGAGCCTGCAGAGCAGCCGTTTTATAGCTTTCGCGCTTCAGTTTTTCGCGGCGAGAATATTGAAGCGCTCGAAGCGATCCAAACCGAGTTGCGGTGTGCAGTCCGCAACACCGAGTCTGGCGTTGTTACAGAAAGCGGCGCGGCGGGAGCCAACCCGTATTACCGATTTCTAGCCGAAGCGGGTGAGGTTTTCCATTTCGCGGTCCAACAGAACCGAGATCCAAACTTCGACGCGGTTGGGGTGCAACTCATGCCTGCTCTGAGCACGGGCTACGAGACGCGGGACACACCGCTTGAAATATCTGGCTCATCATTGTCGATGCCCATAGCGCTTCACGGTTTAACTCAGAGATGTGTACAGGCTCCGTTGTCCTTGCCCGGCTATTTTGCAGGAGGCGGCGATGCCTGGCTTCTCTGGACCCCCTCACACTCGGGTCGACACGCCTATCGGCTCAGACACGGCAATACGATCGACGGAACCCAAGAATACCCGCGAGACGGCCTAGTGGAAATTTTCGACGCGTCAGGCGATACGTTGCTCTCAAGCTTCACGTCCAACGCTGGAAGCCGAGTCGAGAACCTTTACGATGGTTTGATCGAAGCACAGTCCAGCCAGAGGTATCTAATCCACGTTTCCGGACGAGGAACGTTCGGAGCAATTCTAGAAATTATCAGCCCTGAGGACAATCGTTCGCCGCTAAATGACAACTTCGCAGACGCCACGGACGTGGTGGGACCTTTATCGTCCTTTCGAGGTACAAACCGCTATGCCACGCGGCAGCCCGGCTTCCCAGATCTGCGCGGCGGCGGTCATAGCCAGTGGTGGAGATTTGTTCCTGAATCCGACGGACGAGCCTACATCACGACTGAAGGTTCGATTGTCTATGACGGCATCAGCGCATGGCCCTTGATCAATTTCGAGGTTTTCGAGGGAGCAAGCTACGAACAGCTCGATCTGATCCAACTAGGTAGTCGGATCTCGAGTTTCGAAGGGGCGTCGATCAATCATTTTCAGTCCTATTTCGATGTCGACGCCGGCCAAACTTATTACGTGAAGCTTGATAGCATGCCGGGCGCCCCGGCTCCTGACTCGCCCCATCCGCCCTATCGACTGACGATCGGTTGGGGTCAAAATCCACTCAATGACGACTTTGCAGACGCCATCTCGATCGCGTTCGGCGAAACTATCCACGGCCAGAACCGGTTTGCCTCGGGAGAAACCGACGAACCGACCGAAGACATCTTCTACGATTTAATGCGCGAGCGTGAGGAACTTGGCGTCTGGTACAGATGGACGGCCCCCGAGACCGGCCGCTACCGCATTAACGCCACCTCGGCCTTCATCAACCCGCAGATCGCCGTCTATACGGGGAGCGAGGTCGACGCGCTTTCGCTGGTCAGGGGTGTAGCGCACAATGGCGGTCCACCCCCGGCACTGACGCCCTTTGTCTTCGATTTCGACGCGGTCGCGGGCACGACCTACTCAATCCGGGTTTCCAGCTACATGCGCCAGCAGGGCGATTTCACCTTCTGGCTGTCGCCGGGAGCGCCGTCTAATGACAGTCTGAATTCGCCGACTCAGATCCAGCCGATCTATCCCGTTGGCAGTGAGCAGACGCGGTTTATCAGCGTCGTGGACAATACTTACGCGACCGCGGACCCGGGAGAAGGAAACCATGCTGGGTTCAGCCCCGAAGCCTCCATCTGGTACGGGTCGAGCCTGAGCGAATACGAGCTTGCGCCCTATTCGATCAATACGTCTGGTAGCACCGTCGATACCCAGATTACGCTGTATTCGCCCTATTATTCGGAGGGCAGCGAGCCGCTGGCCAGCAATGACAATGTTGCCGACGGGCTAACATCGGCGGAGATCTTTGCGCCCAATCGTGAATCCACGCCGCGGCGGAATAGCCCGGGCATCATGTTCGTCATCACCTCGCCGCCGGGTCAGCGCGGCATCATCCGGGTCAATGCGGGATGGGACAACACGCTCTATCCCCGCCTGCGCGGTGCGACCCTGCCCTATGCGCGCTCCGGCGTGGTGGGTCAGCCGATCACCGGCTTCGCGACGCTGTTGAACAACGGCTATCGCGCCGGCCTCGACTGCGGCCTGGCGCTCGCCGACCCGTCCCAGCCTTTCGATCTCGAATTCCGGCCGACCAACCCGGCGACCAATGCGATCGACGGTGCCGTAGGCGAGACCCGCGGCGCGGAAGTGCTGCGGCCAGTCACCTATCTCTTCGCCCTGACACCGAGAGAGCCGGTCGCGGCGCGGGAGGTCGCGCTGACGTATTCGTGCGCCAACGCGGACGACGCCCCTTCGGTCGCCGGCGTAAACACGGTGCTGATCTCGGCCGACACCACGCAGCAACCCGACATCCTCTCGATCGGCACCACCGCGTCCAATGACGGCGTGATCCGCATTCCCTCGACTTCCGGGGTCGGCTTTCTTTCCACCGCCGCGCTCAACCTCGGCAGCACCGGCGAGATCACCTTCTCCGCCGATGTGACCGGAACCGATATTCCGGTGACGATTGAGGTCTGCGAGACCGATTTGTCGAACGGAGGCGCCTGCCGCACCCCCCGCGCCGCGCTGACGACGGTCAGCTTCGGCGCAGGCGAGGTGAAGACATTCGCCGTCTTCGTTCGGGCCAATGGTGCCGTGGCCTTCGATCCCGCCGGTGTCAGGATTTTCGCCCGTTGGCGCGATGGCGGCGGCGTGGTGCGCGGCGCAACCAGCGCGGCAGTGCGCACGCCATAGCGAGTGAGCCCGAGATTGGACCCTTGGGATCACATAGTGGAAATTATCCGCCGCTGACCGCGGTCCGCCGGGAATCGAACGGAGAGCTCAGACTCTCGAAGTAAACGAGGGACGACAGGGTCGCAGGCCATCTCTTCATGGAGGAATTTCTGGAGTCACGTCATCTCAGATGTTTGGGGTGTGCCAAGAATCTCCCGCGACGCCAGATCAAGCAAGTAATACCGTGTTCGCATGATCGACGAATCAGACCCACCTCAATACATACAAGGATACGCTCAAGAGCTCTTGGCACGCTCAAAAAACCAAGCTGTTTCGCTATGCATCGACGCCAATTCCAATCCTGAACGCTTGATCGAAATCAAGGCGCGCCTACACGAGCTCCGAAGATCGACGCCTGCGCGCTTGGACTTCTCGAATTTAGGTACATTGGTCGCTGCTATAGGTGAAACTACGATCCAAAGCGCTTTCACTGAAATTCGAGACGAAAGCCTTTCAGCTCGAGCAAGCTGGGAGTTCCTGAACGATCAAAGTGACCGAGCATTTGTTCGCGAGCGACTACGAGCGGCTTGCGCAAGGGTGAGTGAGCTTCAGGCGGAATTGGAGGCGGCATTTGCGCTTTCAGATATGGGATCGCCACGCTCCTGGAGCATCGCGGCGCGCGAAGCCGTCGACGTAGAGTTCGCTGCTCGAATCACTGCTTCGCTCGTTGCTGATGGGTATCCGTCGACGGTTGGTTGGATCCGGCGCTTAGATGACGAGGGTGAGGGTATTACAGCCGCGCTGACCGATACGTTTCCGAACGTTGCCGGTGACCTCTCTCCTTACGGAGCACTCCAAAACATCCGATCCAGTATCGAGGCCGTTTCGCGGAAACTCGAAGAAGCGGTTGCTCAAGGGCATTTGCCGAGGAGGTGGGCAGATCACAATGCCGAGCGAGTGACCCAGCCCCCTGATCCGGGCCGTGAGTTAGTAGAGTCTGTTCGCCTTTCTTTCTGGGTTGGTATGGGTGGTCAAGGCCCGGTGAGCGGAGCCATTGCGTA
>NZ_JBHRSV010000030.1:0-1272 GCF_042643335.1 Hyphobacterium vulgare | reverse complement strand
GTGACCCAGCCCCCTGAATTCCGGCCAATTGAACGTGGTAGAGTCCATCGAGAAGAGGATGGACGATGCGAAAGAGCCGCTATTCGGAGGAGCAGATCATCGGCATGCTGCGCGAGCACGACGCCGGTGTGAGCACGAAGGAGATTTGCCGGAAGTACGGGATCTCCGATGCGACATTCTACAAGTACAAGGCCAAGTTCGGCGGGATGAGCGTATCCGACGCACAGCGTTTGAAGACGCTCGAACTGGAGAACGGGCGGCTGAAGCGCTTGTTGGCCGATGCGATGCTGGACAACGCGGCCTTGAAGGATATTGCCTCAAAAAACTTCTGACGCCCGACGTGAAGCGCCAGGCCGTGCAGCACATGATGTCCAAGCACGGGATGAGCGAGCGTCGGGCCTGCACTCTTGCAGAGCTGGACCGGTCGACCTTCCAGTACCAGAAGCGCTCTGGCAGCGATGGTGAACTGCGGACGCGACTACGAGACCTCGCCAGTGAACGGCGCCGGTTCGGCTATCGCCGGCTGGGCATTCTCCTTGAGCGCGAAGGCCTCTATGCGAACCACAAGAAGGTCTACCGGCTTTACCGGGAGGAGGGACTGACGGTTCGCCGAAGGCGTGGGCGCAAACGAGCTGTTGGAACACGGCGGCCGGTCCTGCTGCCCTCGGGAGCGAACCATCGCTGGAGCCTCGACTTCGTATCGGATGCCTTGTCTGACGGACGGCGCTTCCGAACGCTGTGTGTGGTCGATGACTTCACGCGCGAGGCGTTGGCGGTCGTGGTTGATACATCGCTCTCAGGTGTGCGGGTCTCACGCGAACTCGACCGCCTGGTCGAACAGCGCGGAAAGCCGCGCATGATCGTCAGTGACAACGGCACTGAGCTGACCAGCCATGCGATCTTGCGCTGGCATAAGGAGCGCGGTGTCGAATGGCATTACATCGCGCCGGGCAAACCCACACAGAACGCGTTCGTGGAGAGCTTCAACGGCCGGCTCAGGGACGAGTGCCTGAACGAGCACCTGTTCTCCTCGCTCGGCGAAGCCCGCAGCCTGATCGAGGAATGGAGGATCGACTACAACACCGAGAGACCACACACCGCACTCGGGGGACTGGCGCCCAGTGTCTATGCCGAGCAGTCCCGTCACCCCCGGCCCGGTTCGCCTGAGCTACGCAATGGCTCCGCTCACCGGGCCTTGACCACCCATACCAACCCAGAAAGAAAGGCGAACAGACTCTACTAACTCACGGCCCGGATCAGGGGGCTGGGTCA
>NZ_JBHRSV010000003.1:0-68807 GCF_042643335.1 Hyphobacterium vulgare | reverse complement strand
GCGCCTGTTCCAGCTCAGCGCGCTTCGCTAATAAATTCTGATTTTCATCGTGCAAGCGTCGAGCGTCAGCTTCGAACTGCGCGGCCTTTTCCAGCTTGGCCTCAGCACGCTGAGCCTTTTTTCTCCAAGATTCGCTTCTACGCTGCACGTCAGAACACCGAGCCTGCAATGCGTCGACGCGCTCAGCCAATGTTGAGGCTTTGGCAGCCTCTGTTTGTGCGGCCTCCCACGCAGTTGAGTGTCTCAGCGCATCCTCCCGCGCGGTCTTCAGCAGCGACTCCAGCTCGACGATGCGTTTACTCTTGGTGGCGCAGTCAGCCTTGTAGTCGATCTCGATGCGCACATACGGTAAGTCTGGGTCTTCGGGATCTAGCTCGGACACGAGGCGCAGGTTCCGTTCGCTCGCCCAAGCCTCCAATGCGGCGCGATCTCCGCCTCCCGCATGTAGCTCTACGCCTGGCGCAATGGAGACCACAGTGTCGAACTGCACGAGATCGCCCGACTTTTCCAGTTCGCTCAGGATCTTCAGTGTCTCCGACGGTGCCTCGATCAAGAGTGCTTTCCGTCCGGAGATATGGCGAACGCCTGTTGCTTCCATCATACCAAGTACCGACCAGCACTCGACCGATACGCGTTCCAGCTCTTTCAGTCCGGGAAAGAGTTCCAGCGCACCGGTGGGTTCGCGCCATCCAGAAAGCAGTGAGAGATTGCACCGGATAAATGAGATTCGACCGGTTTCGACCGCGATGGCGCCTTCAAGGACGCGCGAAGGATCCGCATAGCGGGCTAGGCTGTCCCGCGCGGAAATGGCTGCGTATGGGTCAGGCTCGACGGCAATGACGGCGCGCGCTGCATCGCCCCAAAGCTTGGCCGGTTCCGCTCCGCACCCAATGTGGAGGGCCACCGCGTAGGGTCCGTCGTTGACCTGAAGCAGATCCCGCAAGCTCATTCTGCCTTTTCTTCCCTGGCGGAACTAGGTTCGCCGCGAAGGCGTCGCAGCGGGGCGGTCATTTTCCACGACGTGGAGGCTCTTATCTGATCGAGAGCGTCGCGCAGCTGATGGTTATCAAGGCGCAGATGACCAGCCTCCACATTCAGCGCCGCGAGATCGGCGCGCAGGGCGTCACGTTCAAGCTCCAGTTCGCTGAGTCGGTGATCTACGTTGTGATCATTCGTCGCGTCTTCCTCAGCATTCTGGGCATACAACCGAGTTACTTCGTCTTGGCATTCTTTGAGCGCCGCTTGGAGCTCGGAAATAGCTGTGCGCTGGGCATCGAGATCGGTGATGGCATCTTCCGGCTTGGACCAAGCTTCTCGGCCATTCAATGACGAGCCGGACGGGCTGAAGGACAGCGCAGCGCGCCACTGAATTGCAGCTTGTCGTGCAAGCTCAGTTTGACTTTCAGGCGCGGCTTCGAGCGTGCTCAAACTGGCTTCGTATTCCTCGGCAAGGCGCGTTGCCTGACGGTCGCCGGCAATCATGGCGAGCGCGACCACCTTCGCCAGTGCATCCGCGGGCTGCAAAGCGGACGAGCCGACCTCAAACACTTCGGGTGATTTGCCTTCTGCCCACGCCCCCAAAGCCGCAGAAAGGCGGTTCGGCCCGCGTACGCATTGAGCATAGTCGAGAAGCAGAATACGCCGCCGCGCTTGACGAAACGTCTTCAGCACAGCTGAAACGTCATCACAAGTTCGCTCAAGAGCTTGGACGGGATCTGTGACGGTGTGAAGTCGCTGCATCAGGAGATCGGCCGGCGCGGGAGCGACAAGTACCATACGCGCGTTCGCGTCGCGTGCCAGCACGTCCCGGACATGCTCGAATTCGATGCGCTCACCCGCGATCATATTGGCCAGATTCGTCAAAATGACGCCGTCAGCCGTGAATATGGAAAAGAATACCGGCAAGGTGCCTCTCATGTCCGGAAGCCACGCGAGCATCGATAACCTAATCCCCTACGCCTCTCAAGCTATGGTCCTGGTTGTTAGCCGGTCCAAGCGGTGTCACACGCTTGCATCGACGGCACGCGGCGAATATGCAGCAGTCGTGGGCATGAAAGTGAAAATGTCGCAAACGAATTTAACTTTCGCGATTTCCGTACCTATAGGCAGCTGGCACCCCATGCTCCCCGCCGCTCTGCGCAGTCTCGCTGCGCAAGCTCCATCGCCTGAAGTCGCTGTTCTTGACGCCTCTGGTGACGCGCGCGTGGCGAAGGCGCTAGACGCAAGCGGGCTCTGCTTTGCCTATCGTCGACACGGACCAGACGCCGGACAGAGCGCTGCAATTATGGAGGGCTGGAGGAACACCGCAAGCGATGTTGTCGGTTGGCTTAACGCCGACGACCTTCTGCTTTCCGGCGCATTGAACGAAGCTGGGCTTGCCCTAGAGGCGCGCCCGAGTGATGCGGGGGTGTTCGCGGGTTCAGTTGTCTTTGACGCCGCCCGTACCGTGTTGGGCATTCATGGACAGGTGGGAGTCCTTACAGATCAAATCGCCTGTTCCAACCCGATCTCTCAGCCCTCTTGCTTCGTACGGCGCCACTCCATGGAGGCGGTCGCTGGGCTGAACGAACAGCTCCACTATGTCATGGATTGGGAGTTCTGGGCCCGCCTTCGCCAGGCTGGGGAGACCTTGGCGCCGGTCGACGCGATCTGGTCGGCTGTTTACTGGGGCGAGGGTACAAAAACCTTCGGTCTCGGCCCGCGGCGGGCGCGAGAGATGTTTGAGTTGACGCGCAAGCATGCAGGCACGCTGAACGCGCTAAAAACCGTGCTTTCGGCGCGACTCGACGGGCTCGGCGCCGATTGGTTGTTCCGACTTTCAAAAAGCGGTCGCAGCAGAACAACCACTGGCGGCATTCGGCTTACGGCAGCTCGACATCCCGGTGAAAACGGGAGCCGAAAAGCAATTCTCCGTATCCCGAATGGATTCGATTCCGCGCGATCGGAACTGATTGTCGCGCTTTCGAGCGAAGAAGTCTTAGTAAGCAGCGAACAGGCCGAAGCGGCGATGATCGCCAAAGGCGAATGGCGGCTCACATTCACCGAGCAAGTCGCACCAGGCAGCGATCGCCGAATCGAACTTTCCGCTCCGGCCGACAGCAAGGCGCGGTTCTTGTCGGCGAAATGGCGGACCTAAATGACGCATCACCCGGCGGCCCAGTCGACGATGTCGCCCACAAACAAATTCGGCCCGTAGCGCTCTCGCACCGCGCTGCCAGCCTCACGAAACGCTGCTATCTGACGCTTATCTCGCGCGAGCCGCGCAAGAGTTCTCGGCAGGGCGCGAACTTCCGATTCGGTTTCGGGAAAAAACAGCGCTGCTTTGCGCCACAGTCTCGCATCGCCCGGCGGGCGCCACCGATCGGAAAGTATGACTGGGATCGCTCCTGCATAAATCGCCTCCCAAATCCGGATCGTGTTTGGACCCGATCCTGACGGGCAGAGAACGAACAAACTACGTGCTAGCGCTGACTTGAACTCTTCTTCGCGGACGGATTCCTCAGTAGAAGCCCGCATTTCTTCGCCTCCGATTTGTTCGGAGTAGACCGCACGCTTATAATGCCACGAGGGGCGTTCAACGATCAAACCGCGCCGACGACCCTTAAGGTGCTTGAAAATCCAACTACGCGTTTTAGCAAGGTACCATTCATCCTCGATTGCACCAATAAAGCAGTAAAGCAAGTCTCGCCGTACTATGTTGCGCTCCGCTCTCTGAACAGGAAAAAGCGGAAATGAATGTACGGTCATGCCGCTGAGTTTTGTCTGTCCGTGTTCAGCGTGACTCCAGAATAGATCTGTGACACCTGCCCCGGCCATCAGCGGCACTAGCCGGCGCGCATGGATGTGCTGACAAACCGTCGCGACACGCACTCCTTGCGGCAGGGCATCTACCGCTTCGGCGAGCGCGCCCTCGAGCGTCAGGCGGCGCGGCGACCAATGGTTTTGCAGGTCGATGAGCGTGGCCCAGGGAAAACCGAGATAGGCCGAGCCGTGCGCACCAGACCAGTGTTCGACCATTTTTAGATAGGCGTGACGTTCGGTCTCGGCCGGCGCCTGCCAGTCAGCGTCGTGGGAGACGATCGCGCCGTTGCGCGAAGTGACGATCCGACCGCAAGAGCCAGAGCACCGGATCGGCATGCGCACCGGCTTGCGATCAAGCGACGCGTAGGCGGCGCGTTCCTCGGCGCGGATGGTTGCGTCAGATAAGATCCAGTTGACCGGTTCCTGAGCGATCTCTACGCGACCTTCGGGCCACAAGACCCTGAGGCGCTCCCGCCGCAAAGCACCTAGGCGCGAAATACGGTCGAAGGCCTCGGCGCGCACTTCGAAGGGTAGTTCGCGCTCGATCTCCGCCCGGTAGCCGTCCGCGTCGGCCGCGCTGAGCTGTCCGGGGCGCAAGGTGAACTCGCCGAGCGCAAGATCGATCTGGTGCAGATCGGACCTGGCGGCGAAGGCGCGCCACAGATTCCAGTCACCCGCTAGCCTGAAGCGAGCAAAATCGGCGTCGGGGTCGATCATCGCCCACAGCGACCGCCGGAAGAACACTCCCTCCTGCTGGATCGGAGCGAAATGCAGGCCGTCGCACAAGCCCTCCTGGATGACCGCGCGGCAGGCGGGCCGGTCATGCTCGGTGACGACATGGCCGCCTTTGGCTGCACGAACGCGTCCGCCGATCCAGGATGGGCCGGCTGGCCCGAGATCGCGATCCACCGCCGCCAGAAGACCGGCGCAGCCAGGAAGGAGTACATCATCAGCATTGATCCAGCCCAGCCATTGCGCGTCCCCGTGGTCATGGGCCGCGAACCCTCGGGCGATCGCGGCATAAAGGCCGCCGTCCTGACTGGAGGACCAGGAGAATCGATAGCTGGCGCATCCCGACCGGACGCCGCCCCAGGCGGCCAGCCGCGCCCATTTTTCCAGCAACGCCTTCGTTCCGTCCTCCGACGCCCCGTCCTGGACGTGGTGGATGAGGTGAACCGGCCCTGCCAGAGCCGCCACGCTATGCAAGGTGCGCCCTAGGGTCTCCACGCCGTTGCGCACGGGCGTGACGATCAGGACATGCGGAGTCACGCCCGCCTCATGGCTCATGACGGCAGCCCCGCCGAGTTCCGTCCGGCCGTTTCCACCGGACGGCGCGCCTCGCCCGGCCCGGCGGCGCGGCCTTCCCGGGCGCCGGCGGCGACATAGTGCAGAGCCGGATCGAGCCCCGCCTCGGCCACGTCGGGATTGGCCGCAAGATACCATTGACCGTCGAATTCCGGCGAGGCGCGCAGCACCAGCGCCTGCGCGCGATAGCGCCAGCGCCAGATCCTCTCGCGCAGCGCCGCCTTGAGACGGCCTGTCAGCGCCCGCGGCGCCTTGGCGACGGCAGGCTTCACGGGGGCGCGGGGTGGAGCTGCGCACTGTCCCGCCAGCTGGTCCGGGGCGGCGGCGAACACTTCCGGGGACGGGCTTCCGGACCAGGCTTGAAACCAGGCGGAGAACGCCGCGGGGTCCCTCGCCGGCCATGCGGGGTCCAGCCTCGCCGCGCGCGCGCTGCTGTCGGCCAGCCACCGCGACCAGGCCTCCGCCTCGTCTCCGTCGGCCTCCGGCCACGCGACCAGGGCGCGGCGGTCGGGCCGGGCGTCCGTCAGGAAGCGGCAGAGTTCAAGCGCGCGCACTGCGTCCCGCGTGTCCAGCAAGATCAGCAATGGACCCGATGCATCCGCCAGAGGGTCGGGGGGGTCCACGTCTCCAGCCTCTGCGAGGGCGAAGCCGTCAGCCAGGGCCGCAGCGCCAGGCGCAAACGCCGCCCGCAAATTGCGCAGCCCCCCATCACCGCGGCCGACCAGGATGAGTTGCATGATGGAAAATGTCCGTAGCCCTGCCCGCCCTGGTTTCGTAGCGTTCACCGCCCGCCCTGTCCAGTTCCGGGCGGACTTGCGGCGGCGGCGTCGGCGGCGTAGACGTCACCGTCCGCAGGTCGATCAGGGACTTCACTATGGGACTTCGCAGCCGCCTCGGCGACATGATCCGTTCCAATGAACGGCGGCAGCGCGGTCCCACCAAGCGGCAGGCGCTGGAAAGCCTGATCGCGCTTGGCGTGCCGGTGGGTTCGGTAATCGATGTCGGCGTCCAGAGCGGGACCCAGGCCTTGATCGACGCCTTTCCAGACCGCCCGCACCTGCTGATCGAGCCCCTGGCCGAGTGGAACACTGCGATCGAAAAGACCTATGCGTCGGCCGGCGTCTCCTACCAGCTCCTCAACGAGGCGGCCACGACTGCGCCGGGCGCCGTCACCCTGCTGCTCCGGAGCGTGCTGCCGGGGCCGAACGTCAGCCACGCCTTCATGGTGGACGGCGATCCCACCGGACCGCAATACCGGCGCGTCGGCGCAACCACGCTGGACGCCGCAATGCGCGGGCGCGACCTGCCGGCGCCCCATCTCGTGAAGGTGGATGTTGACGGCGCTGAGATGCAGGTTCTGGACGGCGCCGAGGAGACGCTCGCAAACGCAAGCCTGGTGATTCTCGAGGCCAGCGTCGTCAATCTGATCGAGCGCGGCGTCGAGATGGACCGGCGCGGCTTCCAGCTTTGCGAGCTGGTGGACTTTTGTTACTACGACCGCCGGTTCGTTCAGGCGGACATGATCTTCATTAGCCGGAAGATCATCAAGGATCACCAGCTGGAATTCTACCGCGACGGCTTCGACCTGGCGCGCTGGAGCGAGTTCAAGGTCTAGCGATGGCGCCAGGAAAGCTCACCCGCAGGGCGGTCAAGGCCGAGGCGCTCGCGCGCCTCGCGGCGCTCAAGGTGCCCGTGCGCACCGTCATCGATGTGGGCGTGCAGACGTGTACGCCCGAATTGCTGCGCGCCTATCCCGGACGGCCTCACTTGCTGATCGAGCCGATCGCCGAGTTTCATTCCGAGATCGCCCGCAACTACAAGAACACGCCGCATGAGATCGTGTCCGCCGCGCTGTCCCGCGAGAACGGCCGCGCGCCGATGCGCCTGCGCTCGGCCTCGCCGGGCGGACCGATCACCTACGCCCAGCTCGACGAGTCCGCCGCCCCGAGCGAGTCCCACCGCACCGTGGACGTGCTCACCCTGGATTCGGTCTGCGCGGCGCGCACCCTGGCCAAGCCATACCTCCTGAAGATCGACGTGGACGGGGCGGAGGAACGGGTTCTGGACGGCGCCCGCGAGACCCTGCCCCATTGCAGCGTCGTCGTCCTGGAAGTCACCTTCCGGGACATTCCCTGGCGCCTCAACCGGCTCACTCGCGCCGGCTTCACCCTGTTCGACATCGTGGATCTCGCCTATTACGACGGGCGCTGGGTCCAGGCCGACCTGGTCTTCCTGAACAGCCGGATCGAGAAGGAGATGGGGCTTGAGCCCTATGCCGGCGGCCTCGACATGAGCAAGTGGGAGATTGCGCGGGGCTAGGGGTTTTCCAGCGCGCGCAAAGCCGGTTTCGACGCCGCGAAGGGCGATCCGTCACCAGGCTGGCGCATTTCCGGCCGATCGGGATCGGCCCGGAACGCGCTGAAGGAGCGGGACGGAAGGCCCGGTTCCGCTCATCCCGCGCCGAGCCGCGCGTGCAGGTCGCCCCAGCCATCTCGCGACGCGTCGAAATCCTCCCCCGCGCCGTGGGCGTCGATCACCGCCTCGACCTCGGACAGTGCAAGCCAGGGCCCCGGGGCCTCCTCTCCGAACGCTCCTGAGGCGCCGTAGGCGAAGCGGTGAAAGGTCCACCGGCCCTCGCGCGCCGGAAACGGCAAGCGCTGGCGCGGCACGTCGCGCTGGTTTACCCATTTGAAGCGGTCATATCCGAGTTCGCACAATAGCGCCCGCAGCTCCGGCCCGCCATTCTCGACGGAGACGTATCTGGGGCGATCGGACGTCTTTCGCAGCGCCTGGAGCGGCAGATGGTCGCTGCCCTCGATGTCGATCTTCATGAAGTAGGGCACGCCGTGGGTCTGGAAGAGCTCGATCGCGGTCACCGTGGGGACCCGCACGAGGCTGGCGCCGGCGCCGCGGCCGCCGATCTCGGCGTGGAAGGAGCTCCAGGCCGTGTCGGCGGTGTTGACGTGAAAGTCAGCCTCACCCGCCGAGGCCGCAACGCCGCGCGCCTCGATCACCAGCCGGCCCTGCGCCACCGCGCGCGCGAACCGGAGCCGCGCCCGCTCGGCGAGCGCCGGGTTGGCTTCGACCGCGACGACCCGAAAGCCCTTCTTCAGATAGAACGCCGTGTCCTGCCCCACATGCATGCCAAAGTCGAAAATGAGGTCGGTTTGCATGGGGGTCCAAGATCTGCTTCGTGCTCCAATATCGACGGCCTGCTGCCCGGTCAATCCAAGGCAGCCACGCCCCGATTGCGCAGAAGCCTCTGTGAGCCTACGTAAGCGCCATCCCTGTTGCGCCGACCCAAAATTCTTAGCCCAGCCGACACAGAGCAGCTTTTCGCCGAGGCGCAAACCGATGGCGATCGGGTGATTTCAGGCAACCGAACGGTTACTGTTCCTGAAGACGTCACCACCATGCATATTGCGTTTCACGGCCTCGTCGCGGCCCCGGGCGCGGAGACTGTAGCGGATTTGCGGGTGACCGAAGCTGACCTTGTCATTGAACCAAGCGCGCAGTAACAGTCGCACCGACATGACGACACCGGGGGCCTTATGAAAATTCTTGTGACCGGCGGTCTGGGCTTCATTGGCTCGGCGGTCGTGCGGCGGCTGATCGCTCAGACGCCGCACGAGGTGGTGGTGCTGGACGCCCTGACCTACGCCGCTCTGCCGGAGGCTGTGGCGGCGTGCGCGGACAGCGGGCGGTACACTCTGGAGCGCGGCGACATCCGCGATCCCGAGCGCGTGCGCGCCGTGTTCGAGCGCCACGCGCCGGACCTGGTCATGCACCTGGCCGCCGAGAGCCATGTGGACCGCTCCATCGACGGGCCGGGCGAGTTCATTCAGACCAACATCGTTGGAACGTTCAACCTGCTGCAGGCCGCGCGCGCTCATAGGGAGCGTCTGTCCGGCGAGGCGCGCGCGCGCTTCCGCTTCCACCACATCTCCACCGACGAGGTGTTCGGCTCGCTCTCGCTCGACGAACCGGCCTTCACCGAGGAGACGCGTTACGATCCGCGCTCGCCCTATTCCGCGTCGAAGGCGGCCTCCGACCATCTGGTGCGGGCCTGGGGCGAGACCTTCGGCCTGCCCGTCGTGCTGTCCAACTGCTCGAACAATTACGGCCCGTGGCAATATCCTGAAAAGCTGATCCCGGTGATCATCGCCAAGGGCCGCGACCGCCAGCCCCTGCCGGTGTACGGCAAGGGTGAGAACATCCGCGACTGGCTGCATGTGGAAGATCACGCCGAGGCGCTCATTCTCATCGCCACCAAGGGCCGGCTGGGCGAGAGCTATAATGTGGGCGGCGGCGCGGAGCGGACCAATCTGCAAGTGGTCAAGGCGATCTGCGACGCGCTCGACGCGCGCTTCCCGCAGGCCGCGCCGCACGCCGATCTGATCAGTTTCGTCGCAGACCGGCCCGGCCACGACTTCCGCTATGCGATCGACTTCAGCCGGATCGAGCGCGAGCTCGGCTGGCGGCCCAAGCGCAGCTTCGAGCAGGGCCTGCCCGACACGGTGAACTGGTATCTCGACAACGAAGCTTGGTGGCGCGGCCTGCTGGAGCGGACCGGCGGCGCGCAGCGCCTCGGCCTGTCCGCCGGCGGCGCGGCGAAGGCGGGAGTCGCGCCATGAAGGGCATCATCCTGGCCGGCGGCGCGGGCACGCGCCTCCACCCGCTCACCCTGGCGCTGTCCAAGCAGGTCCTGCCGGTCTACGACAAGCCGATGATCTACTACCCGCTGTCGCTGCTCATGCTGGCGGGCGTGCAGGAGATCCTCGTCATCACCACGCCGCATGACGCGGACGGGTTCAAGCGCCTGCTGGGCGACGGCTCGGATTTCGGGGTGCGGCTCAGCTACGCCGAGCAGCCTTCCCCCGATGGTCTCGCCCAAGCCTTCATCATCGGCCGCGAGTTTGTCGGAAACGACAGCGTGGCGCTGGTGCTTGGCGACAACATTGTCTACGGACATGGTTTGCAGGAATTGCTCCAGACGGCTGCGCAAAAGACAACCGGCGCGACGGTCTTCGGATGCCGTGTGCAGGATCCCGAGCGTTATGGTGTGGTAGAGTTCGACGAGAACAGCCGTGTGATCTCGATCGAGGAGAAGCCAGCCGTGCCGAAATCGAACTTCGCCGTGATCGGACTGTATTTTTATGATAATGACGTGCTGGACATCGCCGCAAACGTGAGGCCGTCTCCGCGCGGCGAGCTGGAAATCACTGACGTCAACAAGGCCTATCTCGAACGCGGCGAGCTGAGCGTCAAACTCCTGGGGCGCGGCTTTGCCTGGTTCGACACGGGAACGCACAACTCGCTGCTTGATGCGGGTAACTTTGTGCGTACCCTTTCCGAGCGTCAGGGCCTGCGCATCTCCTCGCCCGAAGAGATCGCATGGCGCCATGGCTGGCTCTCGGACGACGATCTGCTGCGGGCGTCGGAGCGCTTCGGCAAGAGCGGCTACGGCGCGTATCTGGCGGGACTTTTGACCTCGCGTTCGACTGTAAGCTGTTTCCAAGACTCGGGCGCTTCATAATGTACCGCGAATATTACGTTGAGTTCACGAATATCGTAACTTCTTATTACGAAGAACACTCTCTCATCGAATTCGTAAGTCGCCTCGTAGATGCCATGCGCGCCACTGGGCGAACATTTGAGGTAATTCTCATTAACGACGGCAGTACTGACCAGACTTTCGAAGTGCAAAAGTCGCTATTTGAACGTTTCCCAGAAGTGCATAAAGTAATAGATATTATGAGAAACAGCGGGCAGACCGCCGCCATGAGCTGCGGCATTAGCCACGCTCGGGGTGAGAATCTGATTTTTATTGATAGCGATTTGCAGCTTGATCCCGAAGAGATTCCGGATTTATTAGAGAAATTCGATGCCGGCGCCGACGTCGTTAGCGGTGTCAGAGTCAAACGCAAAGATCACGCCCTTCGCCGCCTACCGTCAAAGGTGGTGAATATCGTCACGAGGAGGATTGCACGGCACCCGGTTTCCGATATCGGATGCACTTTTAAGGTCTACCGAGGGTCTCTGGTGTATCCGTTCGGATTTGGCCCATTCAAGATTTGGAATACGGCCTTTGTTCTGCGCTTGGCCCGGGACTATGTGGAGGTTCCCATAACCCACCACGCAAGGCGATACGGCAAGTCCGGATGGAGCATCCCAAAACTCATCAAATTCCTATTCGATCAAATTTTAGGGATTAGTTCACGACCGTTCCTGTGGTTTACTGTGCTCTCCTTAGCGCTCGCGATCGCGCTTGCCCTAAAGTTCTTTGCCTCAATTTTTTTCGGGCTAGATTTTGTTGATGAATACACCAACGGTGCCATAATCAATGTTCTTCTGCTCGGCATAATCCTTGGGATTGGAGCGTTCTCCGCTCTTGGTGAATTTATATTTCAAATATTTATTCATGTGCGACAAGACCCATTCTATACGGAACGAACTGTACTGTGCCGTGAGCACTTGCTGTCGCCAAGCCGGAGCAATGAGGGGGTCGTTACACGCCTAGATACTAACTCGCCGGCACGCCCTTGACAGTGCGGCCGGGCAAAACGTCTCGGACAACGACAGCGCCAGCGCCGACAGTTGCTCTGCTGCTAATCTTTATTCTAGGGATTAGTGTGCACCGCGCACCCAGAAAGGCCGCTTCCTCAACATGGCACCCGCCAGCCACGCAAGCACCTGGCGCGAGATGACAGAAGTCACCGATTATACAATCATGCTCTATTATGGCGCCGGTGTTAACAATCACGGCGGAGCCTATTGTAGCCCCCGCATTGATTGTGGCGTTGGCTCCGACGTATGTACCTGGGCCGAGGGTAGCTGAAGAAGACACCCAAGCGCGCGGGTGTCGAATTATGGGAAGGTGTCGAGCTGAGGCGAGAAGCCACGCCGAGTACGCTTCTCTCGCGCTATTGTCTCCGATCCCCAACGCGAAGGCGAAGTGGGGCGGAAAGTGCGGGACCTGTGTCTTAATGGGACCGGAAACCGGAACGCGCCCACGGGATTTGCCACATTCGGTCTCGACATCTGACAGCATTGCGACAACCTGGAACTCAGCGCTTTCCTCAGCGGCGTCACGTACCACAGCAGCGTGGCCGCCTGCGCCCAATATAACTAATGGGACCGGGTGACGGCGCCCTGTCACCTTGTTACCCAGACCGCCAGAATTGAATCAGAGATACGCAACAGTCCAAATGTTATCACAGCTATCGGGAGAACCAAAATAGCCTGAGCAATAATCGAATTTAACACGAAAGTCTTAATAATATACTCTAACACAACTATATTTATATATACCGTAATGAAGTAAACCGCAAAAAATGCAGCTATATGCAGGCCTGATCGACGCCTGAACGTGTAAAAACTATTCATGATGGCGCTAAAAGTAATCCCGCACAAGGCAGAGATAATGACAGCCAGTGGGGCTTTTAAGCCGTAAACAACTGCTGCGCTATATATACAGAGCGTCAGCAGCGTGTTGGTAAACCCGACCAGAATAAATCGGATTCCCCGGTTGTTCGGGAGAGATTTGTCGCCCCTGGTGGAGAGATTTTTCACGATGGCTGCTCTAGCTAGGCCGGCGGTGGCAAACACGTGATTCAGAAGGAGCCTGGAGAATTTCGACCGTATATAACTCTCGCTCCACCTGAAGATCGACGATCACTATTCGCTCCTCTTCAATTACCCCCCATCGCGCGACGTCGCCTCGTGGAAAGAGCCACGCGTACTGTGAGAAAGCGGGGTCAACAAGGCTAACCAATTCAGATCCAGAAATCTGTCCGTCTGATGACGCCAAGGCTGCCAAAAGCGGAGCACGATTATGCGACCGGACGATCAGAACCCTGTTGTCCCATCCGGTAAATTTGGTCTCACCAAGGTATACGTTACCCCAGGTGAGCACTCGGTCGGTTCGCGATGATTCAAATCCGGGTGGCGTAATTACAATGATAACGTCGCCCGGCGCGCTGGCCTCGCAACCCGAGTGCAGGGCCGAAACGAGCGCCAACACCCTCTGCGATTGCTGAACTTGCTGATACCCATAAGCGTGATTATAGGTCGTGAACACCGTGATCACCGCTGCGGCCAAAACCAGCCTGATCCTCGCCGCCGTCACAGCTATGTGACTTTTCCGTTGGCGCAGTTTGGCAACGAAAAAACCGGTCAGCCAGGTCAGTCCAGCCGCTAAGAAAAAAAGACCGAACCGCGCCGCAGTATGAATGTTGGCTAATCTGGATGTCTGCCAATCCGGTGGATACCGCTGGGCAAAAAAGACCATATACGACATGAAAATCGTGATCAAACCGGCGACGATGAGCACCCCGGCCCCATAGAAGCCATGCACCGAAGACGCAACAGCGTGCCCCTCCGCAGCCTCATCGCCGAATTGGGGCCGCATTAAGAGGGCAACAAAAAACAGCATTATTGAGAAGCCGAAAATGTAGGCTGGGCCATAGCTCATCGCCCAATCGAAGGCTCCGAGATGCATATCAGCAAGAGTGCCGGTTCCAATCCAGCCCGCGGACACCATCCTGCCCACCAGTTCGACCGGGGTTGCGCCGTCCAACATCGAAGCGCGACCTGCGGCATTCTTTAAGACCCGGATAAACATAAATACTATAAATACACTGAAAAATCCGGTCACATAGAGACCAAATTTTTTCGCGAGATCAAGCAGATCGAATCTCCAAGCAACTATTGGGGGGATAATAGCAATGAAATAAGGTATGAAAAATACGGTCATATATATTTCGTAGACGTTCACTTGTAGCGCGGCGATGGCTCCTGAAAGGAAAAAATGCTTTCGCAACGCAAGCAGCGAGGCGGCCAAAATGAACCAAGTCGACCATTCCGTGGCTAATGAGTGCACAGGTAGGTGAAGGGAGATCGCCGCCGGTGTCGTAAGATACACGGCAGCTCCAAAAAAACTTGCCGCGCGGCCTAGTTTGGCTTCGCGGCCGATAAGATAGACTACGAATGACTGTAGCGTAAGCACAATCGAGGCGAACGCCAGAATAGACCACTCTGGAAATTCACTGAAGATTGTCTGGAAGGTGACGTTCGAAGCATGCCCCAGCGGACGCCCCATCGACCACTGAACAAAATTATTTGTCGCCGCCTCAATCGCGGAAGGGTTCGATATTCCGCGGAACCGCCCTACGAGATCGTCATCGAAGAGCACCATGCCATATACGTGAACACCATATCCGATGAAAGCAAGCACAGACAAAGCGATGTATGGCGAAGCCGGGTGACTGAATCCCGCTGGCCCAAAACGCATTTTATTGCCCCCTTCTTGGTTCAGCCTACCGACCAACGAATAGCGATCCCGGCGCCGCTACGCAAGCGAGCTCCCCACGCGCAGGTCCAATCAAACCTTGCCTGACTAAGGCTCCGAGTGTTAGACGGTCTCTCTTTTAACTCGCAGGGGCGACCATGGCTGGATACGATTTTCCGTTCCTAATTCCGACTCTTCCAGCAATACAAGAATGGGCACCTCTGCTTGAGGCTTCCTATGCCGCTCGGCATTACTCGAATGGCGGTCCATTGAGTCTGGAGTTCAATCAGAAACTGAAGCGCGCCTACCTTGAAGATGACTATCAGGCTATTGCGGTCACCAGTAATACATTAGGCCTCCAAGCAGTCATGCACGCGCTCGATCTGAGGGGTAAGCGTGTTGGGTTACCTGACTTCACGTTCGCTGCGACGCTTCAGGCTGTCCTAGCCGCCGGCGCCCTACCTGTAATTTTCGATGTTGATTCCGATACCACGGAACTAGATGCGCAGGGTGTTGACGACTACTTAAACGATGGTGGGAAACTCGACGTCATAATCCATGTTCGTTGTTTTGGCTTCGCCCGCGATCTCTCGCCGATACGAGACGTGTCTTCTCGGCACGGCGTTCCCCTTATAGTCGACGCAGCTGCGGCCCTTGGCGTTCCTGGAGAGCGGACATTTGGCATGTCTGGCGAGATCGAAGTTTTCTCGCTTCATGCGACGAAGGTATTTGCGGTAGGAGAGGGCGGAATGATCGCGGCCCCAAAGCAACTTCATGATCGCATAAAGGCCGGAACAAACTTCGGGTTCCAGGAAGATCGGCGGTTCTTGGACGGGACCAATGCCAAGATCGACGAGTTTCGGTGCGCTATAGGGCTTACAATGCTTGAAAAGGTGGAAGGAATTATCCATCGCCGTCGTGCTCATGCAGCTAAATATATCTCTTACTTCAACGAGACAGGCTTTGGTCGCCCTGTGTGCAGTGATCTCCAGAATTCTTGGTCAATGTTCCCTGTGATTATGAATGAACCTGTGGAGGATCAGCTGATTCGGGATCTGTACTCGGTTGGGGTGGAGACTCGCCGGTACTACTTCCCCTGTCTTTCGATCGGCTACCTTGGCTCTCAGAGTTTGGAAATTTCAGCCAATGCTCGGGCGATCGAGCTCAACCGGCGCATGCTTTGTTTCCCGGTGTATGATCGTCCTGTGGATGAGTTCTGGAACGAGTTGCACGACCGGTTTCATGGAGTGCTCACCCGGAACAGCAGGGTAGCAACTTAGCTATCATTCCTTGCAGTGGTATCGCGCTGAGGCGCCGTGAGGTGGCCGGTAGGCGGGAAGGCGGGCGCATTTATACCCTCGCCCGCACCACATGCTTGCCCGTCCGGAGCAAAACTCCTATCCCTACCGTTATGGCCGCTGTCGAGTCCCGCCCCCCGTTGGAATCCGCACCATCCGGCGAGCCGGATCGGGCGCTCGCGAGATACGAATATGACGCCGCTTCGAGCGGCTTCGCCTACGCCATGCGCGACATTCGCGAGGGTTTGCGACGCACCAGCCTCGCCGCCACGCTGATTCGAGCCGGCTTCATTCAGCGCCATAACGGGGTGGTGTCGGCGATCTTCTGGACGCTCCTGATCACAGTGGCGACCGTCGGCGGGATGGCGATTCTATGGGGGCGAATCTTCGCCGCCGACCTGCAGTTCTTCCTACCTTATGTCGCCTGCGGGATCATCGTCTGGGGGCTGATCTCCAGCCTGCTGAACGGGGCGGCCGGCGTGTTCATCGCAGCTCGCGGCACCTACACGCAGACGCCTATGGCGAAAACACTGTTTGCGATCCGTTCCGTCGGCATCGAGCTGATCACCTTCCTCGTCAAGCTCGTTGTGCTTGTCGGAGCGATGCTCCTCGTATCGCGCACCGTCGGCCTCCTTGATCTCGTGCTGGCGGTTGCCGGCCTCTCCTTGATCCTGATCACCGGCTTCAGTCTCTGCCTCTCGCTCGGCGTGCTCGGCGCCCGATTTCGCGACGTTCCGAACCTGACAAGCGTAGCGCTCACCTTCGCGTTCTTCCTTACGCCAGTATTCTGGACCACCGACCGGTTGGGCGACTGGTCCTGGGTGGTGAAGTTAAACCCGCTCTACCATTACCTTAACATCTTCCGCGGCCCGCTCATGGGACTTGACGGGACCGGCCTTAGCTTCGCCGTCGCCGGCGGCGTCACCGCTGCGAGCGCCGTTATCGGATGGGTCTGCTTCGGCCTGTTCGCGCGCCGGCTGAACTACTGGGCCTGATGCTGTAGATGGCGAGAATCAAGCTGGAGAATGTCGGCGTCCACTACGCCTTGCCGTTCGCCGACGCGACGAGTCTTAGAAGCGCGCTGTCGAAGATCGCACTTGGCGGCAGGATCGGGGATGGCCTGGGCGGCGTCGGCGTCACGGCGCTTGAAGGCGTCAATCTTGAGCTTTTCAACGGCGATCGACTTGGCCTGATCGGTCCCAACGGGGCTGGCAAAACCACGCTGCTGCAGGTGATGGCGAGCATTCTTCCACCCACCAGCGGCCGCGTGGTGGTGGAGGGGCGCATCTCCTCGCTCCTGTCGATTCACACAGGCCTGGACCAGGAGTGTTCAGGGCTGCAGAACATTCGCGACCGCGCCCGGCATATGGGCTGCACGGAAGGCGAGATCCGCCGCCAATTCGACGATATCGCCGAGTTCAGCGAGCTCGGCGACTACCTCCACCTGCCCATGAAGACCTATTCCGCCGGGATGCGGCTGCGCCTGGCGTTCGCCATCGCGACAGCCTTCGAGCCTGAGGTGCTCATTCTGGACGAGTGGATTTCGGCCGGCGATGCACAGTTTCAGAAGAAGGCGCAGGCCCGGCTCAGCGATCTGATCGAACGGGCCGGCATCTTCGCCTTTGCGAGCCATAACCGGTCCCTTCAGTCATCGTTCTGCACCAAGGGGCTTGTGCTTGAAAAGGGCCGGCCGGTGTTTTTCGGCCCGATCAACGAAGCGCTCGATTACCAGAACCCCACTTAGAAGACATCGAGACCGCGCGCCTGCCGCGAGGCGAAGTTCCAGTTATAGCTGTCGATCTGCTCCCGCCCGTAAATACGATGCATGGCGGCTAGCACAAGGTGGTGGGCTGCGCGGGCCCAGGTCGGCGGACGGCGGTCCGGCTCGGCGTCGTAAAAGCCGCGCTTGTCGAACACGTGATAGAGGAAGCGATAGGCGTCCGCCAGCGCCCCCCTTTGGGGACCATGACGCTTCATCACGCGGTACATTTCTTCAGCAAGCTGGTCACCGCCGGTCGCGGTGAGATTCTCACCTGAAAAAACATAGTCGGCCACAAGCCTGTCGATCGCAACGAAATCGCCGAGCCGGCGTAATCTCAGCCAAAACTCCCAGTCGAATGCGTATTTCAACCCTGTGTCGAGATCTCCGGCGCGACGATGAGCGTCGCTGCGCCAAAGCGAGGCGGGCTGGTCGATCGTGTTCATCCATTGCAGGCGTGTATGGAAATCCGCTGGCGGCGCCGTAATCTGTTCGCCCCAAGTATACTGGCGAAGGCAGTTTCCCGTAGCCAGCACTGCGTCCGGGTGCGAAGCGAGCGTCCCCGCGAGGGCCTCCAGGGCGCCGGGACGAAGCCGGTCGTCGGCGCACAACCAGGCGAAGTACTCCCCGTCGGCGCGCGCAAACCCCTTGTTAAGGGCAGCGGCCTGTCCGGCGTCAGGCTCGCTCACGATCGTGTCGATCGCATGCGCGAACTCCCTGACCACCTCCTGCGTGCCGTCGCTGGATCCGCCGTCCATGAGGATGATTTGCAAATCGACGCCGGCTTGACTGGTGAGCGAACGCAAGGCGCCGCCGAGCACCCGGGCGCCGTTCAGCACCGGCACCACGACGGAAATGCGTGCAGGTTGTTTCAATCGCATGAACCGCAAGAAGCCTTGCTTGTCTTGGCTAGCTCGACAGTCTAACACCTTCGCCGAACCAGACCAGACGTGAAGCCATGCGCAAGGAGAATCCATGACGAAGCGGGCGCTCATCACCGGGGTGACCGGTCAGGACGGTGCGTATCTCGCCGAACTTTTGCTGTCCAAAGGCTATGAGGTCCACGGGGTCAAGCGGCGCGCCTCTTCGTTCAACAGCCAGCGCGTGGATCACCTTTATGTCGATCCGCACGAGAGTAGCACAAGCTTCTTCATGCACTACGGCGACATGACCGATTCTACGAACCTCATCCGGCTGATCCAGGAAACTCAGCCGGATGAGATCTATAATCTCGCCGCACAGAGTCATGTTAAGGTCAGCTTTGAGACACCCGAGTACACGGCGAATGCGGATGCCATCGGCACGTTGCGCATGCTGGAAGCCATCCGCATCTTGAAGATGGAGACCAAGACCCGCTTCTATCAAGCGTCCACATCGGAGCTTTACGGGCTGGTGCAGGAAGTGCCGCAGAAGGAAACTACGCCGTTTTATCCGCGAAGCCCATATGCGGCGGCGAAACTCTATGCCTTCTGGATCGCAGTGAACTACCGCGAAGCATATGGCATGCACGCTTCGAATGGTATTTTATTCAATCACGAAGGCCCGACGCGCGGGGAGACCTTCGTCACCCGCAAGATCACGCGCGCCGTTGCGGCTATCAAGCTCGGTCGCCAGAACAAGCTCTTCCTCGGCAACCTAGATGCGAAACGTGATTGGGGGCATGCCCGCGATTATGTCGAGGGCATGTGGCGCATCTTGCAGCAGGATACGGGTGATGATTACGTGCTCGCTACCGGTGAGACGCATACCGTCCGCGAATTCGTCGAACTGGCGTTCCAAGAAATCGGCATCACGATCGAGTGGTCTGGAACCGGGGAGTGCGAAGTTGGGCGGTGCGCTGAAACCGGGCGAGACCTGATCGCGGTCGACCCGCGCTATTACCGGCCGACCGAAGTCGACCTTCTCATTGGCGACCCGTCCAAGGCGCGCGAGAAGCTAGGCTGGACCCACTCAACGCCGTTTCCTGAGCTGGTCCGCGAAATGGTCCGCAGCGACATTGAGCTAATCGAGGTTGAAGCCGTCTACCGGCGCAATCACGGCGGGGAGTAGGGCAGTTGGTCTATACACTCGTAGGCAAGCGTGTCTGGGTTGCCGGCCATCGCGGTATGGTGGGCTCTGCGCTAGTGCGACGACTGGAACGCGAAAATCCTGCAGATATTCTGAGGGTGACACGCCAAGAAGTCGACCTGATTGACCAAGTCGCCACCACACGTTGGATCGAACGGGAGAAGCCGGACGCAGTTTTCATTCCGGCTGCCAAGGTGGGCGGCATCTTGGCGAATGAAACATATCCCGCGGAGTTTCTCTATGACAATTTGATGATCGCTGCGAACATTATCCACTCCTGCCATAAGGCAGGTGTAGAAAAGCTGCTTTTCCTTGGGTCATCTTGTATTTACCCAAAGTTTGCTGAGCAGCCAATCGTCGAAACAGCCCTTCTTACTGGACCGCTTGAACCTACCAACGAGTGGTACGCCATCGCCAAAATTGCCGGAATCAAGTTGTGCCAAGCTTATCGAAAGCAGTACGGATGCGATTTCATTTCAGCCATGCCGACAAACCTTTACGGACCCGGCGACAACTACCACCCTCTTAACTCCCACGTGATTCCAGCTTTGATTCGAAAGGCGCATGAGGCGAAGCTCGCTGGAGCTGACTCGTTAATTATTTGGGGAACTGGTGCGCCCAAGCGTGAATTCCTGCATGCCGACGACTGTGCCGATGCTTTGGTTCACCTAATGAAGGTCCACTCCTCAATAGAACACGTTAACGTCGGCTCGGGTGACGACATAGCGATCGAGCGTCTGGCGCACCTTGTGATGGAGGTGGTCGGCTTTAACGGCACCCTTATCAAGGACACAAGTAAGCCTGATGGGACGCCAAGAAAGCTCATGAGTGCTAATCGTATGCGCGCCTTGGGCTGGGCTCCGAAGATTAGTCTGCGTGACGGCTTAAAAAACGCCTACGAAGATTTTTTAGGGTTGTAAAACTTTCATTCAGACACCCTTATTTTGCGATTTATATTTTTTGAGGCTTATATAAGAAATTTATTTATTTATTTATTTATTTAAATCATATAGTATATTATTTGAATAAATTCTATTATATTTTTTTATTAATTAGATATAACTAAATAATAGAAAATTTTGTATATATAATTACGAGAATTCATATTTATGTTTCTTTAAGATCGCGACTGCCGCCTATACAAAATTTTCTCGTGAGTTATGAAAATTTATGCCGTGAAATTTTCGATTTTGGTGTGCGCTGGATGACCGCGCCCCTTAAGGAAGTTAGAGAACTAGCACGCTCTGATCTGTGGGATAGGTTGATGCGATTTCTTATTCTAACTCCGGTGCTCAATGGGGCCCGCTATTTGGATGCGGCATTGCAGTCGGTCCGCGCACAATACCATCAGGATTGGAAGCTTATTGTTTGTGATGGAGGTAGCTCTGATGGAACACTCGACATCGCCCGTCGGCACGCCTCGGAAGACCAGCGCATTACCGTTGAGTCCGCATCGGACGCCGGCATGTATGACGCATTACGCCGCCAATTCGACCGATTTAGCGGTCGCGCCGAAGTACTATCGTGGCTAAACAGCGATGATTTGTATACGCCTTGGGCATTGATCGAGGCTGACGCCGCATTTGTTCGCGGGGCATTGTGGGTCACGGGTCTACCTGGCCTTTTCGACAACCATGGCCGTCTGCGTGCGGTGCTTCCTTGTGGCGAGAACCGTCGTTCGGACATCTTGGCCGGACGTCGACATGACGGTTTTCTTGGAGCAATCCAGCAAGAAAGTGTGTTTTTCTCGACCGCGCTTTATGCGGATCTTACACCAATTGAACGTGACATTTTCGCCACCCAGACGCTTGCCGGTGATTTTCATTTGTGGCGCTGCTTCGCACGGCGTGCCGAGTTGGTTACCCTATCGAGTGTACTCGGCGGCTTTCGTTTGCATTCAAAAAATAGATCGCGGTTGAATCCTGAAGTCTATGAGAGCGAGGTCGCCGCACTTGGAGCGACCCAGCCGCCCCGATTGATTGCGCGGCTTTGGCGTTACCTTCACAATCGATCAGCTGCGAGGGCGGCTTTCAAAGCCTATGAGACCGCAGCTGCCGAGCTGGCAAACGAAGTGAGCAGTATACAGCGATGATCGAAGTTTCGGTTATACTGTGCACTCATCAGCCGGACCGCCGACTTCTAGACAGGGTTCTGAAGGCCGTCGCCTCGCAGCGGGGCGCGCCTACCCGTGAAGTGATAATCGTCGACAATCGAAGTGAACCAGCCTTGGAGGATGATGTAGTCAAAGCCTCCGGTGTTTCTCCAGCACGCTTGGTCAAAGAACCAGTTCAAGGATTAGCTTTTGCTCGCGCACGTGGAATAGAGTCGGCCAGAGGCCGACTTTTTGTATTCGTCGATGACGACAATATCTTGTCTACAAACTATCTGTCTGAGGCGTCACGCGCTGCCTCAGAAAACTCTAAAATCGGGGTTTTTGCTGGACGAGCACACGGACTGTTCGAACGGCAGCCAGATTGGTTGGTACGCCAACATATCGCGCGTTATGCGGTACGCGATCTCGGCGATGACCCCCTTATCGGATCTGGCGAACATTGGGGTCCCCATGAACCTTTTGGCGCGGGACTGTGCGTGCGAGCCAATATCGCTCGCGTATTCGCTGACCTAGTGCGTGCAAGTGGCGACGCTGGCGGCCTTGGCCGGACTGGCCGCGAACTAGCCAGCGGAGAGGACAGCTTGTTTTCTCGGATTGCTGACGCTCTAGGCTATCAAGTGGGCTACATCCCATCTTTGCGCCTCGATCACCACATCAAGGCTGATAGGTTGAGTTGGCGCTATCTTTTCAGATTAATTGCTGGTCAGGCACGGGCACATGTTATCATGGATCGAATATGCGGACGACCAGATCCTGTGGCCCCGCCGCCAGTCTGGCGTGAGCCTGATATGTCCCTACGCCGCTTCCTTGGACGGCTGCGCAGTCCGGGCCTTTACGAAGCGATCACCCATATCGCTTGGGATCATGCCTATTGGCGCGAACAGCGTAGAAACCCGAGTTCGGGCGAAATAATACTTGCGCGCGGTCTTAAGGCGTTACGCGAGTTCGATTTACCTGCGACTCCAACTTCCGAAAAACCTTTGACGTGACCCCCTGAAATTCCTCCACGGAAGGGTAGAGTTCGGCCCAAGGAAGGGACGAACGATGAAGCGGTCACGATTTAGCGAAGAGCAAATCATTGCGATCCTTAGCGAGCAGGAAGCAGGGATGTCGACGGCGGAAGTCTGCCGGCGTCACGGAGTAAGCACGACCACGTTTTACAAGTGGAAGGCCAAGTTCGCCGGGATGGGCGTGTCTGAGGCTAAGCGGCTGAAGGCTCTCGAAGAGGAGAACAACAAGCTGAAGCGGCTTCTCGCCGACGCGATGTTGGACAATACGGCGCTGAAAGACCTTCTGGGAAAAAAGTGGTGACGCCCGCGGCTCGACGCGAGGCCGTGACGCATCTGCGGACGGCCTTCGAGATGAGTGAGGGGCGGGCGTACCGTGTGATCGGAAGCGACCGGACCTCGATCCGCTATGCGTCCACGCGTGAGAACGACGCGGAGCTGCGCGACCGGCTGAAGGTGCTCGCCCAGGAGCGTCGTCGGTTCGGCTATCGCCGGCTCCACGTGCTGCTCCGCCGCGAGGGCCATGAGGTCAACCACAAGCGGGTCCAGCGGATCTATCGCGAAGAGAAGCTCATGGTGCACAAGCGTGGCGGGCGGAAGCGAGCGCTTGGAACGCGGCGCCCCATCGAGACGCCAGTGCGGCCGAACGAACGGTGGAGCCTCGACTTCGTCTCTGATCAGCTCACCGACGGGCGCCGGTTCCGGATGCTGGCGGTGGTCGATGACTGCACGCGCGAGAACCTGTGCCTGATCGCCGACACCTCGCTCTCAGGCCAGCGTGTCGCGCGCGAGCTGGACGTACTCATCGCAGAGCGGGGCAAGCCGACCACGATCGTCAGCGACAATGGGACCGAGTTCACTTCGAATGCGATCCTTTCGTGGGCTGACCGATCCGGTGTCGGCTGGCACTACATCGCACCGGGCAAGCCGATGCAGAACGGCTTCGTTGAAAGCTTCAACGGCAGGCTCAGGGACGAACTTCTCAACGAGACCCTCTTCCACTCCCTGCCGCACGCGCGAGCCGTCCTGAGCGGCTGGCGGCGCGATTGCAACGAGGAACGACCTCACTCTCAGCTCAGCTGGATGACGCCTGCGGAATACCGTCGCCAGCTGTCCAACGACGACCGGGGCGCTGCGCTACGTCAAGGCTCCGCGCCCCGTCCTCATGCAACCCCGATCCACGAAGGATCAAAACAACCCCGGACTCTCGCTTCGGTTGGATGAAAACAGGGGGTCACGTCAAACACGCCAAAAACTTTCCAACGGGTGGAGAATAGATCACGACTTATCGCGGCGCACGAGCAATCGGGGCTAGTGCAGTCATAAGATGATAGAGCATACTAGCAGGAACAGCAGACACGTCCCATGCTCGACTGGCGTCCAACTTGTCGATCCAACCGTGCCTCGGACCAGGTTTGAGAAACAGTTCGATGACTTCTTCCAGGAATTTCGAAAGTTCTGAGCTGGGGTGATAAACGTGAACCAGCGTACGAAAGCGTTCCAGCTGAGGCCATAATCTGTGAGAGACCGGCTCCGCTCCGATGGCATCAATAACCAGTCCAGCGCTTACTCCGGCACGCTCAGCGTAATCAACAAGTCTACGACGCCAACTGGCCGTATCCCTCCCAGTGAGGCGTTCCACTTCAGCCAACAGGAACGCCCATTCATAGCAATGTCCGGGTTCTACACGCGCCTCACCCAAGCGTGACCAATCTGAATTGAAATCCTCGATCACGGCGCCCGTTGCGGGGTCGAACATCCACCTCTCAAACAGCTCCGCAATCGTCTCAATCCGATTGAGCGAGACCGGGTCGTGCAGGGCTTCATAGTGAGCCAAGCTCGCCTCAAGAAGGTGCATATGAGGATTGGCTCGCTTAAGATTGGGCGCTGTCTCCGGATCCCGCCAACCACCGTGGGTGGGGTCGAGGAAAAGAGTGTCGATGACTTTAAACGCTTCGTTGGCAAGCGCGATACCTCGCTCATCGCCAAGTAAAGCGAGTTCTGACCCGGCTAGCGCAACGAACGCATGATCATAAAGGTCGCGGTTACCTTCCTGGATCGTTCCATCGCCGTTGAACTTATGCGCCCAACCACCGCCAGGCGCTCGTCCCCGGTTGGTAAGAAAATCCAGCGCTGCGTCAATAATCACGTCAGCGGCACCGTTTGGATTCCAACCGAGACGCCTCGCTCGTGCAAATGCGAAGAGCTGACGCGGAGCGATGCGCCCGCGCCGAGTCTCACAAACTCGCAGTGTGCCATCCAGATTGATATTCTCGACGAAGCCGCCCTGTACCGGATCCACCGCAAGCTTTGCCCAAGCCGGCAGGACAGACCCCCACAGCCAGTCTCCAAGCCAATTCCTCTGGTCCTCTCTTACCGCACCAAATCCTGGATTTTGTATGGCCCCTGCTACCGGCTTAATACCGGCTGCATCACTTAGACGTGTCACAAGAACGCTCTCGGGCGTCGCGACGACCGCAACGTCATCAAGTCCATGTACCGCAACGCGAAGCCCTTCCGCTCGGATATAGGCGTTCGTAGTCTCAGTCGTCGAGACGTGGCCTTGCGAAACAACGTTGCCTGGAACGACCGACGCCGTGACCCCTGCTGCATGCAGAGCTCGAAAGTCACCCAGATCGCTCCACCCCATTTCCACCGGTACGACATCAATTCTCTCGGCCCGCTCAAGTACGGCGTAATCGATACTCTCGCTCCTGACCGCGGAAAATTTCTCCGGGTCCAAGCCGTCCGGGGTTAAGGCTTTTGTTACGGCATCCAGTATGTCTGGAGCGAACTCGGCGAATGCGTCGATCATGTCCCCGGCACGAAACAGGAATATTCCGGCGTTCCAATAAAATCCGCCCGCCTCGAGATAGCGCTCCGCTTCCTCGCGACTGGGCTTTTCGTGAAACTTGGTTACGGGTCGGACCGGCCCGAAGCCGGCCGCTTCGATGTATCCGTAACCGATGGCTGGATGATCAGGCTCAATGCCAAACGTGACTAGTCGCCCGGCCATCGCTGAACTGACCCCTGTTTCAATCGCCGCATGAAAGGCCTGTAAATCCGCGATGAAATGATCCGCGGGAAGAACTACCATCAAATCGTCGGACTCGCCCAGGAGGCAAGCTGCAGCTATTGGGGGAGCAGAATTGCGACCGATAGGCTCAAGCAAAATGTCGGCATTCGGCAGCGTATCACGAAGTAGGTGCGCATGACGAGCCGCCCCGATAGCGAGTGGTTTCGAAAATCGAGCCGGATCGTCAACGCGAGCAGCAGTTTCCGCCAACATCGAACGCGCGCCGATCAGGTTGAGGAACTGCTTGGGCTTTCTAGGTGTCGACAAGGGCCACAATCGTGTGCCGCCCCCGCCGCACAAGATCACCGGCCTTATCACGATAAACCCCCACAACCGAGCATCCTTAGTGCTTGTATCGGGACCCGCGAACCGGAGCAAGCGAAAGGCTGCTTCTCCAATGAACCTTCACCAGACCTTTCGCGTCGGCTTGTTTTACATAGAGTTGTGCGCATGGACGGCCAGGTGGCATAGGTTTAATGTCCTCACTACAGCTCCATTTGGGCTTGGGCACGATGCCTGACTCAGTAGAGCCCACGCGCGCGTCCCTTGTAGCCAATCGATTTATTGTTTGAGCCGAGGACGACAACATCTGTCATCGTGACAAGCCTGCAAATTGCCGACCGCCCAGATCTGCTCCTCGTCGGGTGAAAGGGTTGGGGTGGTTTCGGAAAGGCTCTGCAAGACCAGCTGGACAATCAGGTCCAGCCGTTCCAACATGGTGTTATGCGTGAGACGCTTCTGTGCCTGAGCCGCCTGCAGGTAGGGCGATCGGCCTCCTGGTCGAGCACGGAACCTGAGCCTCCGAATCTACGATTCACCGGAGTCACCTGAACGGGGCTACAGAAGCATCGTTAGCCATGATTGCAAGGCGCCTGATTCGAGGGCCGGAAATCCTGCCGCCCCACCCGTCAACGAATCCATCCCCCGGTCTCGGCACCCTTGGGGTGAAAATACTGAGATACACGATCCATATGTCCCCGATACAGGCAGAGCCAGCGCCCGACGTTCCCGGTATGGGTGATGAGGTGCCGCGATTGCGCAATCAGCCATGTCACGGCAAGGAAGGTCTGCGCCCAATCGACCTTTCCGTCCGAGACGATCCTGTGCATGACCGTGCCCGACGTGGTCCGGGGCAGGTCGTCGATGACGAGGACGGATCCCAGTTCCGCGCGGGCGAAATCGAGGAATTGTTGCTGGTCGGTCTGCACCAAGACATCAAGCATCGGATCCTGCTCGAGCCGGCGGCGGGTTTCGTCGATATAAGTCTCGAAGCTGCCTGGCGTCGCATCCAAATGCTTGTCGGTGCCCCGGTAACAGACCGTGACGAGGCGATCCGGATTCACGCCGTATTTTTCCTGCAGGATCAGGGCCTTGTGCAGCACCGCCTGCGAGGGGCGGAAATACCGCTGCATAAACGGTTCGATCGCGGTATAGGATTGCTCGCGATAGTCGAAGAGACTATAGAGTGGGAAGTTGACAGCCCCCCCCTCGGGGGGGCGTGTTCTAGGCTGGTTCTGTGCCGCGAAATACGCTGGATAGACATCCGCTTCTAGATCCTCGGGATCTTTGAATTCCCGGAAAGTCTGGCTGAAGTCGACATGCTCAGGAAATCGCCCCGTACGGTTGCTTAGGGTGACGATGGCATGAAGCGAGACGCTGCAATTCGAAAAGAACCCGGAATTGTGGCGGACGGTGATCGTGTCGCCGTCTACGGAAAAGAATTTCTCCATCTATCCCACCCTCTTGCTCAGTGTTTCCAGCCCCGTCGCCGCCTCGGCATAGAACCGCAGCTTCGGGGCGTTGCCGAGGGCCGCAGATGAATGACCCGCCCCAAAGCGAGCGTTAACCGCAAGCCGTCGGTGGTGACCCGGCCGGCCAGCATCTCGGCGCCGAAATCGGCGAGAAAATCCGCCTGTGCCGTTGCATCGGTCCTGTTGTCCTTCGCTTCGGTCAGGGCGATGGGCATGTTCGGCTTATAGTAGCCGACATTCCCCAAGTGGACTGCCTTCTGATTGCAATATCGTCATAGGCGGCCTGTTGGACAAGCATTTTACGCCTCGAGCGGCTTCTTCGGTCGAGCGGACTGCTGGAACTGGGCGGATCATTCCGCGAAGCCACGGTGTTCTGGCTAGGCGGTGGTGTTTTTTCAGCGCAGCGGGCAGACCTGTCCTGCCGGTTTCGTTTAGTTTGAGTCTGGATCGCGGTCATGCTCATGAGGGGGCGCTCGAAGACGGCGGATGGCGGCGAGGATTGCACGGAACATCGGGCCGGTGACGGCGACCTCGGCCAGCTGGAAGGTGATGGCGCGGGCGTGGCGTTCGACGCGCTTTGATCTTGATCAGCTTGAGCTGGAGGCTGCTCAATGAACAGTCGGCCATGGCTTCGGGCAACTCGATGCAGCGTAAGAAGGTGGCCAGGTTGTAGGCCAACGCGTGCAGTTGCAACCGCGCCTCGTTTTCACGGAACTTCCGGCATTACAGCCACGTCCAGCGAAAGGCACCCTTGCCTTCCCTGATGTGCCGCTCGGCGGTGCCGTGCTAGTTGTGGAATCGTGCGACCCAGTCGGGATTAATCGAGAGGTTGGTGACGATGAAGCCGACGCACGGGAACAGCTCGCCCGGGTGCCATTCGATCTTGGCGATCACCTGGCGCTCCTTGTCCCAGGACGCTGCCTGATAATGGAAGTCCTCGAAGAACCGTTTGACCTTGGTCAGCGAAGGTCGCCCGAAGGGCCGTGTCGGCCGTTGCGCGATCTTCTCACCCAGGACAGTGTTGGCGGGCAGCCGGATGGCGTAGAAGAATCGGGCTTCTTCCAGTCGCTCTTAGATCGCGGGGATTGCGTAGGCGGCATCAGCTTGGAAGAACCGGCCGCCAAGGTCGCGCTCCGCGTAGCGCGCAATGACGGGGTCGAGGGCCAGCCGGTCGGCATCGTTGACATCCTCGTATCCGGCCAACCGGCCGAATACCGATTGCCGGAACAATCCGTCGAGACGGTGGATCGTGTTCTTGCCGCGTCGGGTCTCGCGTGGGGCTGTTGCCGTCAGATCGGACAATCCGAGCGCGTGATCGAGTTCCCGCATCACCGGCAAGTCGCCGTCCGAACTGATCTGCGCACCCCGGAACTCCACCCGTACTCGGCGGTCGAAATCGACCCGATCCAAGCTCTCACCCTTCAGGTGATCCAACAAAAAACGTCTCTCGTGGATGACAACCTAATGATTTACATGAGAAATACCAAACTCAGGACAGCGATATCAGCGATTTACTTGGGGGCTTTGGGCTAAATTTGCTGATCAAAGTCTCCAACGGCCTTTTGAGAACTCAGGCGCGCCTGGATGTCGGCGAAGATCGCCTTCATGTCGTCGGGCGAGGTCATGCTCTCGACCACGATGACCAGGTTTGGGGTATTCGACGACGCGCGCACCAGCCCCCAGGACCCGTCCTCGAGGATGAAGCGGACCCCGTTGACGGTGATCATTTCTGCGATCTTGCGGCCGGCGATCGTCTCTCCGGCCTCCATGGCCCTGGTGTAGGTCGCCACGATCGCGTCGACGACATCGTACTTCTCCTCGTCGGTGCATTTCGGCGACATGGTCGGCGAGGTGAAACTGACCGGCAGTTCGCGGCGCAGGTCGGCCATCGATTTCGACGGTACGGCGTCGAGCATCTGCAGGACCGAGCGGGCGGCGACGATGCCGTCATCATAGCCGCGGCCGACCGGCGGCTGCATGAAGAAATGGCCGGACTTCTCGAAGCCGGCGAGGGCGCCAGCCTCTTTCGACTTCCGCTTGATGTAGGAATGGCCGGTCTTCCAGTAGAGCGTCTTCGCCCCGTTCTGCTTCAGCACCGGGTCGGTCAGGAAGAGTCCGGTCGACTTCACGTCGACGACAAATGTCGCCTCGGGAAAGCGGCCGGACAGATCGCGCGCCAGCATGAGGCCGATCTTGTCGGCGAAGATCTCCTCGCCCTCATTGTCGACCACGCCGCAGCGATCGCCATCGCCATCGAAGGCCAGACCGAGATCCGCGTCATGTTCGAGCACGGCGTCGCGAAGGACGTGAAGCATCTTCATGTCCTCCGGGTTCGGATTATAACGCGGGAAACTATGGTCCAGCTCGCAGTCGAGCGGAATCACTTCGGCGCCCATCGCTGCCAGCGCCTGCGGCGCGAACGCCCCGGCAGTGCCGTTGCCGCAAGCGGCAACGACCTTCAGTTTGCGGGTCAGGCGGACTCCGTCCGACAGATCCGCCAGATAGCGTTCGGCGACGCCCTCGACGCGCCGGTAGGCCCCGCCCGCGCGGGTGATGCCCTGGCCTTCGAGGACGATCTCCTTGAGCCGACCCATCTCGTCCGGGCCAAAGGTCAGGGGCGGCTCCACACCCATCTTCACCCCGGTCCAGCCATTGGAGTTGTGACTGGCCGTGACCATGGCGACGCAGGAAATACCGAGATCGAACTGCGCGAAATAGGCGGTCGGCGACAAGCCGAGCCCGATGTCGTTGACCTCGATCCCGGCCGACATCAGGCCGAGTTCGAGCGCCTGCTTCACGCCGAGCGAATAGGCGCGGAAATCATTGCAGGTGACGATGCGCGGCTCGATTCCCAGTTCGTGGATCAACGTGCCGAGCCCGAGACCGAGCAGTTGAACGCCATAGAGATTGAGTTCCGGCTCCCGAGGATCGGCCGGATTCCCGAACCACCATCGCGCGTCATACTCGCGAAAGCCGGTCGGCTTGATCACGGGACGGGTCTCGAAATCCCAACTGTTGGGCCGGGCGGAGGCGAGCGGCTTCATCTCTCAGTCCTTTCGATCGGGATCATTCATCAGTGTCGAGAATGCGCGCCTCGATACGGCGCACGAGGACTGGTCGCTCCAGCCCGTCGAGATCGGGCCAGATGCCAATCCATTCCTGGTCGTTGGCAACGACATGGGGGGGAACAACGAATACGAAGGAAAACGTTTGCCAGTCCGTATCCAATTGCGCGACGTGCCGGGGCGAATCTGCTGCGTCCGTTGTGAAGTACGACATATAGGCTTGGTCGTGATCGTCTTGCAGTGCGCGCATCTCGATCGTGACTTCGACGCTGCGACCAATCACATCTTCCTCAAAGGAACGGGGCAACAAAAGCCCGACTCCCGCAGACAGTGTTCCGGCGCGATCAAAAGTGGCATTCGCGGTAATGCGAGCCGCATGTTCGGTCGGCGCGTATTCTGACTCAGTGCCGGGGCCGGGTACCAGCCCTGCTAGCGCTTCGTCCTCAATGACCAGATGGCGTCCGTCGAAACTAAATCCGCTGGTTTCAGTTTCTCCTGACAGAGCAAATATTATCACACCCAGGACAAAAATGATCGTCACGACATAAAAGACCGGGTCCGAGGCCAGGACCCAGAGGTCAAAGCCCGGGGTCTTGCGGCTGTCGTCGGAGTTTTCCATCCCGGTCAGCGACCGACGCTGGTATAAGCGAAGCCGCGCGCGGCCATGTCTTCGGGTCGATAGATATTGCGCAGGTCGACGACGACCTTACTTTTCATATGCTCACCTAGCCGGTCGAGATCAAGGGCGCGGAATTCATTCCATTCGGTGATGATGACCAGCGCATCAACACCCTCAGCACACAGATAGGGTCCAGAACAGAATTCAACGTCCCTCATCAGGCGCTCGGCTTCGACGATTCCGGCCGGATCGTAGGCGCGTATCTTCGCGCCGGCGGCCTGCAGCGCCGGGATGATATCGAGCGAGGGCGCATCGCGCATGTCGTCCGTATTGGGCTTGAAGGTCAGGCCCAGAACCGCAATCGTCTTGCCCTCGGCGTTGCCGCCGAGCGCCCGGACGACCTTGTCAGCCATGGCACGTTTGCGGGTGTTGTTCACATCGACTGTGGTCTCGACGAGCTTGAGCGGCGTGCCCGCCTCTTTCGCGGTCTTGGTCAGCGCGAGCGTGTCCTTCGGGAAGCAGGACCCGCCATAGCCGGGGCCGGCGTTGAGAAATTTCGAGCCGATGCGCTTGTCCAGACCGACGCCGCGGGCGACTTCCTGGACGTTGGCACCCACCTCTTCGCACAGGTCCGCCATCTCGTTGATGAAGGTGATCTTCATGGCGAGGAAGGCATTGGCGGCGTACTTGATCAACTCGGACGTCCGGCGGCCGGTGAACAGTAGCGGCGTCTCGTTGAGATAGAGCGGACGGTAGAGTTCCTTCATCACCGCCTGGGCGCGGTCGTCCTCGGTGCCGACAACAACCCGGTCGGGACGCTTGAAATCGTCGATCGCCGCGCCCTCGCGCAGGAATTCGGGGTTCGAGACGACCGAGAAATCCCCGTCCGGGCGGCGCTCGCGAATGATGCGTTCGACCTCGTCGCCGGTACCGACGGGGACGGTCGACTTGTTCACGATCACCGTATATCCGTCCATCACCGAGGCGATTTCCTCAGCGGCAGCATAGACATAGCTCAGGTCCGCGTGACCGTCGCCGCGGCGCGACGGCGTCCCTACGGCGATGAAGACGACATCGGCATGCTTCACCGCGTCGGACAGGTCGGTTTCGAATTCGAGGCGTTCCTCGCGAACAGTCCGCTGGACGAGAAGATCGAGGCCCGGCTCATAGATCGGGATGCCCCCGCCGCGGAGCATCGCGACCTTCTCTTCGTTCTTGTCAACGCAGGTCACATGGTGCCCGAAATCGGCAAAACAAGCCCCGGAGACGAGGCCGACATATCCGGTTCCGATTATCGCAACGCGCATGCGGCAATCCTTTCTTTCTTATCGCCCGCCTATAGACCGACGTTGCGGAGATTGCCACCACCTGTCATGTCGTATAGCCACCTTTTCTGAAGCGGCCGAGCAGGTTTGACGGTTCGCCGCGCAGATTGGCGGCCATCGGAGTTAAGGGGTATGAGCATCGCGCCTCAGTCTTCTCGGTCACGAATGCCTGCGCCCGATCGAACGAGCCCGGTGAACGGGTCAACCCTGTCGGATCTGATATCTGGAGCGCGCAGGTTCGAGCTTTGGATTGCACTGTCGCATGATGACGTCCGTTTTCGGTTCAAGCGAACGGCACTCGGACTGGCGTGGATCACAATCTCTTATCTGGTTTTCGTCGCGGCAAAGGTCATTATCTTTGGAGCGATCGCCCCACAACCTACCGCCTGGTTTTTGCTCTATGTGGCATCTGGTTTCCTCGCCTGGACGTTTCTCAGCGGAAGCATTCTCGACGCCTGCAATGTGTTTGTTACATCGGAAAATTGGATACTAGGACTCCAACTCCCTTTCTCTCTTTATATTTTTCAGAATATATTCAGGGAAGTAATATTCTTTATTTATAGCTCCATCATCGTTCTAATCGCGTTTATTTTTCTTCGGTGGGAACATGTCGCTCAGATCGTCTGGGTTCTGCCCGCGTTCTTGGCCTATATCCTGAACGCCGTGGCGGTGAACATGTATCTCGGGCCCCTTTGCACGCGATATCGAGATATAACACAGATCATACAAGCGGGACTGCGGGTATTGTTTTTCCTGACTCCCCTTGTCTGGACGCCGGAGCAAATCGGCGAAGTTGCCAATTGGCTTTGGTGGAATCCTTTCGTCTACATGATTGACATCTTCCGCGCACCATTGGTGGAGGGGGTCGTTCCGGTCCAGAGCTGGGCGGTGGTCGGGGTTGTCACTGCGATTAACCTTGGTTTGGGGTGGGCTGCATTTTCTTGGGCTCGCAACAAGATCCCCTATTGGTTTTGAGCCCATGACCCGGATCAGCCTTGATCAAGTCAACGTCCGGTTTCCGCTGTTTGCCATGAAGGCAGGTGCCGACGCTGGGGCAGGGATCGGCCGGCTTGTGGCACGTAACAAGCAAGCCGAGGTCCATGCGCTTGAGGATATCTCTTTCGAGCTTAACGAAGGTGATCGCGTCGCCTTAATCGGGCGAAACGGGGCAGGCAAAACCACCTTGCTCAAGGTTCTTGCCGGAATTTTTCAACCTCAATCGGGCATTGTGAAGATTGAAGGTCACATCGGCGCCCTTTTATCGCTCGGCTATGGGGTGCGCATTGACGCGACCGGACGACGAAACATCCTTCTTCGCGCGATGATGGCGGGCTTATCTCGCCGCGAGGCGGAGGAACGCGTTGATGAAATTGCCGACTTTGCAGAGCTTGGTGATTTTATAGATCTGCCGCTTCGGTCGTATTCCTCTGGAATGATGATGCGGATCAGCTTCGCGGTGGCGACCGCGTTTCAACCAGAGATCCTGCTTCTCGATGAGACGATCGGCACGGGCGACGCGAAGTTTATCGAAAAGTCGAAGCGTCGCATCGACACATTGATCGAGGATGCCGGCATTGCCGTCATCGCAAGCCATAGTCCGGATTTCGTGTCCTCAATGTGCAGCAAGGCGGTATGGCTGCACGAAGGGCACATCGTTCGAATTGGCGATCCGGATGAAACCTACCAAGATTACCTTGCTTCGCTTGGTGATTGAGGATTTCTGGGGCAACTGGACGGCAGCAACCTGAAAGAGAGTTACCAAGCGCAACCGGCCATGCGGACTCTGCGCCTCTCGATCGGCAAGAATCAAATTCCCATAAGAGATTTCGGCTTCGCGAAAGCGTTTGCTGTCATCGGACGCCTTGACGGCACACGTCGTTGGTAGCTTAATGTGGTACCGCTCGACTGCGACGGGGTTTCGAGTTTGAGCGACTGCCGGTAAGGCTGGGGAAAGCAACATGGTTTCGTCGAAAGTGTGCGTCCGCGCCGACGCAACGGATGCATTTCTTTTTGAGATAAATGTCTTTCTGAGCCAACTTGAGGCTGTGAGCTCTGATTGCCTGTTTATTTCACCCGAGCGCGATACCGATCAAGTCAAAAAAACCTTTCGCTTAAGAGCGGGCCGAAACGAAACCCTTGATCGATGCATTGAGCATCTGAACGAACGGGGTCTTTGCGTTCGCGGCGAACCCCACCTGATTGAATAGCCCGGTACCCATTTTGCGATTCTGAAATCTCATTCGATCAACAACAACGAATGCCAGAACGAACGGGAACTGACCTGCTATCCTTGCTTGCCTCGTTAGTTTCGAGGGGCAGGGACTTTCATAGGATATAGTTTTGAGGGCTGGCGAGCGCACCGAGTAGGGCGTCAAAGCCAGCAGCGCTTCCTGGCAAGACTCATTTCTCACTTTCTTGGTGTCTCGTGTCGGAGACACGCTGAAAGCATCTGCGCTGTACATACTCACATCGATGTCGACTTCAGACTCTTTCCGAGCGGTAGCTGGTCCCTGCGAACCCACCACACAGGGAGTGGATGAAAAAGATGTTTGATATCGCAACCGAAACAGCCCGCCACAATTGGGTGAAACAACGCCTCATCGGCGAACACCCTGATCTCGACGAGGAAACGCTCGCGGATACGCTGGAAGGCCTCACCGATCTTAATGAAGTTATTCTCGCTGCGCTTCGTTCCGCACTCGACGACGAAGCCCATTCGGAAGCCCTCAAAAGTCGGATCGATGATTTACGAGCGCGTCTCGAACGGCTCACAGAACGCGCGAAGACCAAACGGCGCATCTGCGCGGAAGCCATGGAGACATGCGCCATCTCCAAAATCCTTGGTGCCGATCTGACCGTTTCGTTGAGGGCACGGTCGAAACGGGTCGAGATCCTCGATGAAGCGCGCCTTCCCGAGACGTATTGGAAAGTGCCCGCCCCGGTGATCGATCGACGGTCGCTAGGAGATGCCCTTAAGAGCGGCATCACGATCGACGGCGCAACACTCGTTGAGGGCGAAGCGACCCTGTCGGTGAGGGTCCGCTGATGGCGATCGATAGCAAAACCCGAAACAATCTCCGCCACTCAGGTAAGGCGGCAATCGATCCCGATGCCGGACCACATGAGGCCTGGCGCGCGATCGACGCAGCGAACAGGATATTCGGCGCAGATGGATGGAACCGCGAACTCGTAGAAATGCGCTGTGCGGCGACGCGTGAGAGAGAGGGTCTCGTCACAACAGCCTATGTTGCAAAGGTCCGCGTTTCGCTAACGGGCGACGCAAATGGCGGCTTTCGCGACGCGCAGGGGTGCGGTGAAGGAAAAGGAGCGACGCCCTTCGAAGCCCATAACAAAGGGCTAAAGGCGGCTGAACTTGATGCCACGGTACGCGCCTTGGCGGCGTTCGGTCGCCCGTTCGGAACGATGCGACTTGCTGGTCATTCCGCCAACCGGCGTCAGCCGCGGAAATCTTCCGGCATAGCTGGCGAAGCCAGTTCCAACGCAGACGCCTCTGAAACTGGCGACGGCAATAAAGTGACCTCGGCGGCCACGCCCATACCCAGCAGTGAATGGGAAGAAAATCCGGCCGTCTCGGACCCAGCCGAAGGGAGACCATCTTCCGACTCGTGTTTGCCCTCAGACTTGGGCGGAGACAACGGATCCGATGCGAGGTTCGACCGCGCTGAAGAAGCCCCCAATCGCGCTAGAAGCTTCACAGGGACGAGCCACTCTTCCGAGGACCCGAGCACAGAGGGGCCCAACCACACCGCTCGCGCGAGCGCACAAGCTGGTCGTGTCAGCGGTATGCAAACCAACATCGTGCGAGCCCGCGATCTTCTTCCTACACTTAACCAGGGCTCAGGCCTCCTGCTTCCAAAACAAAGACGGTTAAGGGTGCCAGCGCACCTTGCCTACGTCAGGGGCGAGCCTTGTCTCATCTGCGGCCGGCAACCGAGCGATGCGCATCACCTCCGGTTTACCCAGCCACGGGCAATGGCAAAGAAGGTATCTGACGAGTTCACCGTGCCTCTCTGCCGCCGGCACCATAACCTTCTGCACCGCGACCCCGATGAAGCGGAATGGTGGGCGGCGCACGGTGTGGATCCCATCGAGGCAGCGGAACAGCTTTGGAAGGAGAGCCAGGAGACGGTCGGGCCATGAGCAGCAGCGCCAGTCAGCCCGGAGAAAGCCCGCGGGAAAAGGTAGTCGCCGTTCTCGAGACGGGGATTGCGAGGACGGCATCTGCCTTGGCAGCCGAACTTCGCTGGCGAGCAACGTCGGTTCGAGGACTGATCTCAAGGATGCGCCGGGAAGGCGTCCCAATCAAAACCTGCCAGAAGCGGCGGAACGCGCCGGCCGTGTATTCGGTGCAGTCAGCAACGATCGACCACTGATCGCGCCTGTCGAAGACGCGATGGCAGCACTGGGATACATGACAGACCGTGAGTTCGAGGCAGTCGTGGCAAGCGTACGAGCCCAAAGGGAGTTGGGTTTTTACGGTCGACGCGAGCAGGTCCGGGGAAGAGACGATGGGGAGGCGGACAGAACGGTGAGATGACGGTGCAACCGGGCGACGTGTTCATCTCTCGCCAAACCGTCGTCGAGGTTCTCGCGGCTTGGTGACACGACTACATCGACAGCCAGTCCACTCATCACTGAACAGTCTCGCGCCTGCAGCGCTCCTGTTGCTCGCGCTATCCGTCCGCTCTGTTCTCTTCACGCTCGGCAGGCCTTAAACCATCCCGAATGAAACGCTCAGACTCTTGAAATAATTGAGGTATGCCGGAGCCGCAGGGCACATTTTTCGCCGTTGCGAGAGGGGCGCCTTCCGTACCACATTTAGATCGTTGGTGCCTTAACCGGCACTCTCGACTACGCTCGAAGATTGACTGATAGACGCCGAATCAAGCAGTTTCATGCTCGTCTGCACGGTAAAATATGGCTTGGATGCCGAATTGAGCGAAGCTACAGTTGGAAGCTAGACCGCCAAGCCGCCGAAGCAGCGTGAATTTTTGTCCGGGATGGGTCCAAGGATGGACCGAGCTCCGGAGCGCTGTGAGCCAAGGATGGCCCGGTTCTCCTGGAGCAGCATGAAACCCCCATCAGCGGACGCGGAATCAACGCGTCAGCGTCCTCCGGAACCGGGAGGACAGGGAGTTTTGTGCTATGAAGCCCGCTTTAGCGGACTCGCGTTTAATTGATGTGGATTTCGAGGCGCTCCGGCCGTTCCCCAACCACGCCCGAAAGCATGATCGGGCCAAGGCGAGGAGCCTGACCCGATCCATTGACGCGCTAGGTCTCGTCGATCCGATTATCATCGATGAAAACAATGTGATCTTGTCAGGACACTTACGGGTTACGTGCTGCCAGAAGCTCGGACACACAACGATTCCGGCCATCCGCGTCACGCACCTCAAACCTCACGAAAAGCGTGTTTTTGTCATCGCTGCAAACCGGTTTCCCGAGCGAGGGGGGTGGGATCGCGAGCTTCTCCAATTCGAAGTCAGCCAACTTCTTGAATTTGCTGATGAGATCGACATCGAAGCCACGGGCTTTGAGATCCCGGAAGTCGACATGCTTCTCGCGGATGACCCCGATCAACAGGCCGATTCGTCCGATGACGACATTCCAGACCCACCCTCCGAACCGGTGACCCAACCGGGAGATCTCTGGGCGCTCGGAGACCACCGCGTTCTATGTGGTTCGAGCCTCCTGAAAGCGAGCTGGGACCGCCTAATGGACGGGGACAAGGCAGGGCTCTGCATCACCGATCCACCCTATAATGTCCGTATCAAAGGCCATGTAACCTCCAAACGCCATAGCGAATTCGCGATGGCGTCGGGGGAGATGAGCGCGGCCGAATTTAACGCTTTTCTTCAGCAGGGGCTGGGTTTGGCCGCCGCCTTCTCGCACGACGGGGCGCTGCATTTTATCGCAATGGATCACCGGCATATGCGCGAGCTGTATGCGGCGGCTGACCCGATCTACTCCGAACAGCTCAACCTCATCGTCTGGGCGAAAACAAATGCGGGGATGGGGTCATTCTATCGATCTCGCCACGAACTTTTTGCGTTGTTCAAAGTTGGCGCGGCAGCGCACGTCAACAATGTTCAGCTGGGCCGATTCGGTCGGAATCGCTCGAATGTCTGGACCTATCCCGGCGCCAACACATTCCGCAAAGGCCGAGACAAAGACCTCGCCGACCATCCGACGATCAAGCCGGTGCAATTGTTGGCCGACGCCATCCTCGATGCCTCGCGTCCCGGCGACATCGTGATCGACGGATTTGGCGGGTCGGGGTCGATCATTCTCGCAGCAGAACGCACCCAGCGTCGCGCCCGAATTATCGAAATCGAACCGAAATACGTCGATGTCGCGATCGCCCGCTGGACGGTGCTCACGGGAAAACAGGCCAGGTTGCTCAATAGGGCAGAACCCCTCGCCCTTCCCGCGCCTACCCCTCGCCTTACCCACGACTCCGGGGGACGGTCATGAGCGACTATGAAGTTGGCTACGGCAAGCCCCCGAGAAAGAGCCAGTTCAAACCCGGTCAGTCAGGCAATCCGAAAGGCCGGCCAAGAGGACGGAAAAGCTTTTCAACTATCCTCGTCGCGGAGCTGTCAGAACGCTTAATCGTGAAGGAGGGCGGCAAGACTCGCCGCATGACGAAGATGGAGGCAGTCGTCAAACAGCTCGTGTCGAAGGCGCTCAAGGGCGATCCGCGAACACTGGCGGAACTCCTGCGGCAGATCAAGATGCATTTGCCTGATGAGACCGGAGACGACGCACACGCTCTTCCGGCAAGCGAGTCGGACCTCGCACTCCTTGAGGACCTGATACGTCGCTCCACGCGAAAGAATGCGGGAGGCGATCATGCCGATCGAGGCGAGTAAGGCGGCCGTCTATGCCGCGGCGCGGACGGACTTCAAATCATTCGTTCGTCTTGCCTTCCGATGGGTTCACCCCGGGGTTCCATTCGCGGATAATTTCCACATCGACGCGTTGTGTTTCGAGCTTGAACGCGTGCGCTCCGGAGAGACCCGACGGCTCGCCATCAACCTTCCGCCCCGAACGCTCAAATCGTTTATCGTATCGGTTGCCTGGCCGGCCTTTTTGCTCGGCCAAGACCCGTCCAAGAAGGTTTTCGTCGTTAGCCATAACGAATCACTGGCGCTGGAGCACGCGGTACGCTTTCGAGCGCTGATGGATCACCCCGAGCTGAAAACGGTCTTCCCGACCCTGAAGCCGCAGCCAACCAAGAACGCCGAATTCCAGTTCACGACCTCGAAACTCGGCGGGCGAACCAGCCTCACCACCTTTGCCGGTGTCACGGGCATGGGGGCAGACGTTATTATTCTGGACGACCCCATTAGCGCGCTCGACGCCGCCAGCGAAAAGGCCTGCAACAAGGTGGCGCACTGGATCAAGCACACCCTTTCAACCCGGTTCAACAACATGGCGACGGGTGTCATGATCTGTGTCATGCAGCGACTATCTATATGGGACCCGCATTCCCAACTTACGCAGACGGGGAAATGGAGAAAGCTGATCCTTTCGGCCAAGGCGACTGCAACGGTAAACGTTCAGACGGGTCCCGACATCCATCATGAATGGAAAAAGGGAGAGCTATTGCACCCCGCCCGCCTTCCCCAGTTCGTGCTGGACGAGACCGCACAAGACCTCGGCGCCCACCACTACCAGGCTCAGTTCATGCAAGCGCCTTTGCCAGCGGGCGGAGGGCTGATCGATGTCAACAAGTTCAGGACTTATTCCGGCTTCCCCCGGAAGACAGCCGACTCCCATCTCATAAGTGTGGACTCTGCCGGGGGCGGACCGACCGCCAAGTCCTATTCCGTGATCATGGTTTTCGCGGTCTTCGATGGACACCTTTATCTGCGCTACGTCTGGCGGAAACGCGCCGACTTCGTCGAGCTCAGATCGCAGACCATGAACGCGATCAACCGCTTTCGGCCGGCGGACGTCCTCATTGAGAAGGCGTCGACGGGAATTGCGCTGGCCGCAGAGGTCCATAATCTTCTTCAAAAACATCAGAGCGATGGAACGGGGTGGGGAGCTAGGCTCCATCCTGTGAACCCTACGATATCCAAGGAAGCGCGGTGGGCGCAGGCCAGCCTACTGATCGCGCAAGGCCGACTGCATATCCCAGCCCCGAACGAGATGTCGTGGGTCGACCCCTTTGTCAATGAATGCCGGACATTCCCGGAAGGTGCCAATGACGACCAGGTAGACGCTCTGTCCCAGGCACTTTACGGCTACCGCAGGCTCTATGATCTCGTGGGCGAGTCGAAGGTCACCCTCATTCCCATGGGCTGATGACCGCGGCAGGGCTGGAAGGCCTATTCTGAGCTGATGACCCAGCCCCCCATCTCAGCCGTATTTATAAATCTGCTCTCCCTCTTGCGGGACTGAAGCCAGGACGGGCAGCGTAAGTCCCGACGCATTTCTTGTCTTCGTCGTCGTTCGAAAGCCGATGGGGCTGCGTGGACGGTCAGTGTTGTAATCGACCCGCCAGACCTCAAGCTGCGGGGCCTCGCCGAGAAAAAACCGGTGCTCGTTCAGGCAGTCGTCCCTGAGCCGGCCGCTGAAGCTCTCCACGAACGTTCTGGGTAGGTTTTCCCGGTGCGATGTAGTGCCATTCGACACCGCGCTCCTTCTGCGAGCGCAGGATAGCGTGGCTGTTCAGCTCAGTGCCGTTGTCGCTGACGATCATTCGGGGCTTTCCGCGCTGTTCGATCAGGCGGTCGAGTTCGCGTGAGACCCGGGCACCTGAGAGCGAAGCGTCGACGACAACCGCCAACGCCTCGCGCGTGACGTCATCGACCAAACAAGGCTTTCGGTAGCGCCGGCCGTCAGAGGCGGTATCCGATACGACGTCGAGGCTCCAGCGGCTGCTCGCTCCCGCGGGCAACAGGACCGGCCGCCGTGTTCCAACAGCTCGTTTGCGCCCCCGCCTTCGGCGAACCAGATATGAAGGCGGCTGGCCTGTCTTACCCCCAGTCGTCACCATGAAGGGTTCAAGGCCCCCCGCTCCTCGCCGGCATTGACCTGCGAAGCAATACCGCCCCGCAAGAGCCAGTCTTGAATCGCGCTTCGTCTGCCTCGGGAATCCACTTCGTCAAAGGGACTGAGGGTTCAAACTCGCGCTCTTTTTGGACAGAACTGAAAACGCATCGAAATGGCACCGCATCCGGATTTCTGGCCGATCCGCTCCCAGATGCTCCACAAAAATTCCCTGATATTCGTCATAGGGAAAAAGCGCTAGACGACGATTTTTTCCAGTGACTTACGGGATGGATACTGGCGCTGAATAGGGTAAATTAGCGCAATTACGCTGTTTATTCAGCCTTATCAGGGAAATGGTGCCGTTCCGGACGAAACCCGGGCGGAAGAGCAGAATAAGGACCGTCCCTCGATGCCATCCGAAGGGAAAAACAACCGGGCAGACATACTCTTCGTGGTCGATGCGGGCCCACAAATTGGCCTCGGCCACGCCAGTCGTTGTTCAGCGCTCGCGAGCGAGCTAACAGCCAGGGGGTTGGTCGTAGAAGTTCAGAGCGCCGACCCTGCCATGGCTCAGAGGGTCGTCTCACTTCCGGTCGGGGCGTATGAGGACCGGAAGGCTTCCGTGATCGTGATGGATGGCTACAGGTTCAGCCAACAGGACAGGCTGGCGCGCAAGCTGCGAGCCCGGCACCTCGTGTTGATCGACGACCTCGCCGATACGCCCTTCCCTGCTGACCTGGTCGTCAACCAGAATCTCCATGCAAAGGGGCTCGATTACGCGCAGTACGAGGCGCAGCAGCTTCTGCTCGGACCCGAATTCGCCTTGCTGAGATCGGAATATGCGGCGCTGCATGAGAGCCCGCGCCCGGACGACGGGGCGGTATTGGTGACACTCGGCGGCAGCACAATCGGCAAGCGAGCCGTCGAGATCGCAAACAGGCTGGCAGATCGGATCGACCGGACGATTTACGCTGTAGTCGGGTCGGAAGTATCGGTCCCAGGCAATCGACATGCACGAGTGGAGGTGTTGAGCGGGATCGACATGCCGGCCCTCATGGCGGAGTGTCGCCATTATGTCGGAGCCATGGGGGTGAGCTATCTGGAAGCGCTAGCAGCAGGCCTTTCGACAACGGCAATCGCAATACCCGCATCTCAGATGCTCGCCGTTAAAGCGGCGAGAGATCAAGGGCTGGTCGTGCTCGACCGGATCGAGGACCCGCACCTGGTGGACGAGGTCATCGAAGCATTGGAAAGGCCGTTGTCGCCCCAACCTTATCCTGACGGGTTGGGTGTCAAACGAGTTGCCGACGCGATTGTGTCGCTATTGTAAGCTGGCCTATTTGACACCCGCGCGAAGCAGGTCGTGGATATGAAGTAGTCCCGCCGGCCGACCTTCGTGATCCAACGAGAATAGGTGCAGGATTTTCCGGTCGCCAGCGGTCATCCGACGCATCGCGTCGGCGGCGAGCGCGCCCGGTTCAATGGTCTGGGGATCGCGGGTCATCACCTCGGACACCGGGCGGGTCACCAGCCCCCCGCCCATGTGGCGGCGCAAATCCCCGTCGGTCACGATCCCGGCCAGAGTCCCGTCCGCGTGGGTGACCCCGACGCAGCCGAAACCCTTGGCCGACATTTCAAGCAGGGCTTCGGACATCGGCGCGTCAATACCGATCAGCGGCATCGCCTCGCCGGCGTGCATCAGGTCGCCCACCGTGGCCAGCGCCGCGCCGAGCGAACCGCCGGGGTGATAGACGCGGAAGTCGCTGGCCGTGAACCCGCGCGCTTCCAGCAGCGCCACCGCCAGCGCGTCGCCCATCGCCATCATCAGCGTTGTCGACGTGGTCGGGGCGCGGGTCTCGCCGCAGGCTTCCGGCGCATCCGGCACGAAGAGATGAAAGTCCGCGCCGCGCGCGAGCAGGGAGTCGCGGCCGGCGGTCATGGCGATCAGCGGCGTGCCGAAGCGGCGGCAATAGGCGATCAGATCGCCCAGTTCCCGTGTCTCACCCGACTTCGACAGGGCGAGCACCGCATCGTCCGGCGTGATCATGCCGAGATCGCCGTGGCTGGCCTCGGTCGGGTGGACGAAATAGGCGGGCGTGCCGGTCGAGGCGAGGGTGGCGGCAATCTTGCGGGCGACATGGCCGGACTTGCCGACCCCGGCGCAGATCAGGCGTCCCCTGATCCCGTTCAACAGGTCGACCACGCGGGCGAAGTCGGCGTCGATGGAGTCCGCGAGTGCACCGAGCGCGTCGCGCTCCATCTCGACGACGCGGCGGCCCGCCGCGATAGCCTTGTCATCATGTTTCATGGCTTCGCCTTTTAGGCCTGCGCGAGGCAAAAGGCGAGTGGGCGGCAGCGCTTCGCCTGCCTTGCCCGCAGCGGGCGGGCGGGCTATCCCGCTGGAAGTTGCCGGACGGTCCGGCGATACCCGACACAAGGTCCGCGCCATGTCCCGACTCGTCCTCGTCCGTCACGGCCAGAGCGAATGGAATCTCCAGAACCGGTTTACCGGCTGGGTCGACGTCAATCTGACCAGCGAGGGCGAAGCGCAGGCGAAGAAGGCAGGTGCGTTGATGAAGGCGGCCGGCTTCGCGCCGAAACGGGCTTTCGTGTCCATGCTGACCCGCGCGATCCGAACGCTGAACCTGGCCCTGGCCGACATGGGGATGAGCTGGATTCCGGTGGACAAGAGCTGGCGGCTCAACGAACGCCATTACGGGGCGCTGACCGGGCTCGACAAGGCGGAGACAAAGGCGAAGCACGGCGAAGAGCAGGTCAAGGTCTGGCGCCGCTCCTTTGACACGCCGCCGCCAGCGCTCGATCGCGACGACGAACGCCATCCACGCTTCGACCCGCGCTATGCCGGTCTGGCCGACAGCGACCTTCCGGCGACGGAATCGCTCGCCACGACGCTGGAGCGGGTTCAGCCCTATTGGGAAAGCGAGATCGCACCGCATCTGAAGGCCGGAGATGACCTTCTCATCGCTGCACACGGCAATTCACTGCGTGCGATCGTGAAGCTGCTGTTCAATGTGTCGCCCGACACGATTGTCGAGGTCGAGATCCCGACGGGCAATCCGCTGATGATCGAACTCGACGCCGATCTGAAACCGGTCTCCGCGCGCTATCTCGATGCTGATCGCGCCCAGCCCCTGCCTGCTCTGCCTTGAGCTGGAACGGCGATCTTCGCTTCATGGACGCCGCGCTCGCCTGGGCGCGAAACGGGCTCGGCCGCACCGCGCCCAACCCCTCGGTGGGCTGTGTTCTGGTAAAGCATGGCACTGTCGTCGGAGCGGCACGGACGGCCGATGGCGGCCGCCCGCATGCCGAAACCCGGGCCCTGCAGCAAGCCGGCGAAGCCGCCCGGGGGGCGACGGCCTATGTCACGCTGGAACCGTGCGCCCATACCGGTGTCACCGGCCCGTGTGCCGACGCACTGATCGAAGCCGGGATCGCGCGGTGTGTGGTGGCGATTGTCGATCCCGATCCGCGGGTGGATGGCGGCGGGATTGCGCGGCTGGCCGCCGCCGGAGTGAGAACCGAGACCGGACTCCGTGAAGAGCTGGCGCAGGCGATCAAGTCCGAATTCCTGTCGCGATTTCCCCGGCGCGGCGGTTGATCTTCCCGGCTGAAGACCGCGTGCCATCAACACTTACCGTTAACCGGAACTGACTACGTTATCCACAGGATGCGGACCGTTCCGGTTCGCGGAAGCAGCAGGATCCGGCCGAGCGCCATGCCCGCGGAAGGTATTGCATACAAGACGCTGACCCAGGCGCAGGTGTCAGAGATGTGCGACCGGCACGAACGGCTCTGGTCCGGACGTTCGGGCGGCGCGCGCGCGCATTTCGCCTATTGCATCCTGACCGACATGGATCTGTCGCGCCGCGACCTGTCCGATGCCGATTTCACCGGAGCGATCATGACCGGTGCCAATCTGTCGGGCACGGTGCTGAATTCCTCCAGCCTCTACAGCGCGGATCTGCGCCGGGCGAATCTCGAAGGTGCGTCGCTGCGGCGGGCCGATCTGCGCGGCGCGGTGCTGCGCGGTGCAGTCCTGACCGGCGCGGACATGACCGAGACCGATCTGCGCGAAGGCGTCATTGCCCGGCCCGACCGGGAAAAGGGTCTGGCCGTCATCAAGCATGAGAGCCGGGCCGGCGAAGCGACCGAAGCGAACTTCACCGGGGCGAACCTGACACGGTCGAAGATGGCCGGCATGGTGGCGCAGCGCGCCGACTTCACCGATGCCATGCTGCTCGGCGCCCGCCTGATCCGCGCCAATCTGCGCGGCAGCGTGTTCTCCGGCGCCAATCTCGAGGGCGCTGACCTGTCGGGCGCCGACCTGTCGGATGCCGATCTGTCGGATTCGATCCTGGTGAACACCAATCTCACCATGTCGAAGCTCGAAGGCGTCAAGACCACGGGGGCGCTGACCGAAAAGCCGGCCGGCAAGACACTCGAAGCGCTCGGTGCGCCCGTCGGCGAGCTGCTCGCCGATCACATCCGCTGGTGCGAGACCGACGGCGCGGAAGGCCGCCCGTCGATCTTCGACGGTGCCGACATGCGCGAACTGCACTCCCTGGCCGGCAAGCGGCTGACCGCCTTCCAGGCCAGGGGCGCGACGCTTTACGGGCTCGATCTCGAAGGGGCACAGCTTCAGGGGGCCCGTCTGGAACGGGCGGACCTGCGCATGGCCTGCCTGCGCGGTGCCGATCTGCGCGGCGCGGACCTGACCGGGGCGCGGCTGAACAATGCCGACCTGCGCGACTGCAAGCTGGGCCCGTTGCTGATCGGCAAGGACCGGCTGATGCCGGCTTCGCTCGCGGCGGCCAAGATCCGCTATGCTGATCTGCGCGGTGCGGATTTGCGGCGGATTCGGGCGACGGGTGCGGACTTTTCCTATTCGCGGCTCGATGCCAGCGACGTGCGCCATGGCCTGTTCACCGGGTCCTGTTTCACGGGCGCCCGGATCGATCCGAGTTTCGGCGAGGACGTCGAGAATGCCGACGGCGCGGTCGATCTCGACGCCGCCTGAGCTTCACGAACAAAAAGGCGGGCGGGGATGATCCCCGCCCGCTCAAGGTTTCTCGAAGGGTATGCTCGCGCTGCCGCGCGTCAGGCCGCCTTGGACCTGCGGCCTTCGATCGTCTTGGCCTTGCCGCCAGAATTGCCGATCTCGATCCGGCGCGGACGGGCCGCCTCCGGGATTTCACGCTCGAGACTGATGAGCAGAAGGCCGTTCTTCAGTTCCGCACCGGTCACCGACACATGGTCGGCAAGGTGGAAGCGGCGTTCGAACGCCCGCTCGGCGATCCCGCGATAGAGATAGTTCGGGGCCTCGTCCTCGGACCGGTCGGCCTTGCGGCCGGAGACGGTCAGGACATTCTCCTGAACCTCGACGAAGAGATCCTCGTCACCGAAGCCGGCGACGGCCAGTTCGATGCGGTAGTCGTTCTCGCCGAGCTGTTCGATATTGTAGGGCGGGTATCCGTTCGACGGCTCGGCCTTCGAGGCCGCATCGATCAGGTTGGCCAGCCGGTCGAAGCCGACGATGGACCGGTAGAAGGGGCTGTAATCAACACCACGCATGGCACTTATCCTCCAGTTAGAGCAACAAGCCGCTCCGCGATGTTCCTTGCGGAGCGTCCTCAGGCGATCCCCGTCCGCACGCCCGAAGGCCGTGCCGGGGACCCGCGAAACCCGTAACGGCGTTCCGCACGGACCTATTTGGGTAGCCGTCTCGCCGGTTCAAGAGGCAAGGCGTTGCGCCCGGAACGCCGCTCGGCTAGGGCTATCGGCGTCACAATCGAGGAAAGCCATCATGTCGCGTTTCGCCCTTCTGACCGCCCTGTCCTCCCTCGCCCTGCTCGCCGCCTGCGGCGGCCGTGAACCGGATACGACCGAGACCGAAGCCGGCGGTGATGAAGGTATGGTCGTCGATACCGGCATGGCGACCGACACTGGCGTGGCGCCGCAGGACCCGGCCGATGCCTCTGCGGCGGAGGGCACGCTCGAATGGGCGGTGGCCGGTGAGTGGCGCGGCGAGGATGCGGCGCGGGACGCCTGGCGCAACCCGCAGGAGACGCTCGAATTCTTCGAAATCGACCCGTCCGGGACGATCGTCGAGATCTGGCCGGGTGGCGGCTGGTATGCGCGCATCCTGGCTCCGTGGGTCGCGGCCAATGGCGGCACCTATATCGGCGCGACCTTCCCCGAAAGCAGCCCGAGCGAAGCGCGGCGCGCGGCGCGGGCCAGCTTCCTCGCGGAAATGGCATCGAACCCGGTCTACGGGCAGGTCGCTGCGGGCGATTTCAGTGCCGATGGCGCCGATATCGCCCCGGCCGGGAGTGTCGATGCCGTGCTGACCTTCCGCAATGTCCACAACTGGATGGGCGGCGGCTTTGCGGAGCGCGCCTTCGCGGACTTCTACACCGTGCTGCGTCCGGGCGGCGTGCTCGGCGTGGTCGAGCACCGCCTGCCCGACACTCGCGAACAGGATCCGGGCGCCTCGTCAGGATATGTCCAGGAAGCCTATGTCATCGCGCTGGCCGAGGAGGCCGGGTTCGAGTTTGTCGGCCGCAGCGATGTGAATGCCAATCCGGCCGATACCGCCGATCACCCATTCGGGGTCTGGACGCTGCCGCCGGTCGGCCGCACCTCGCCCTTCGGAGAACCGGAAGACCCGGCCTTCGACCGCGCGCCGTATGACGCGATCGGCGAAAGCGACCGGATGACGCTGCTGTTCCGCAAGCCGCTGCGCGACAATACGCCCTCGGAGGCCGAAGAGGACACCGGGGACGCGGCAGGCGAGGAAGGCTAGGCCCGGCGCGCCGCCGGCGCGAGGATATCCAGCGCCGCCGCGTGCAACTCCGGCGTTGCCGCGGCCACCACCTGTCCACCCGCATGGGCCGGACCACCGCGCCAGTCGGTCAGAAGCCCGCCGGCGCCGGTCACGACCGGGATCAGGGCCTGGACATCGAAGGGTTTCAGGCCGGACTCGACGACGAGATCGACACCGCCCGCCGCCAGCAGGGCGTAGGCATAGGCGTCCATGCCATAGCGGACGAGTCTGAGCTGCGGACGCAGGGCGGCAAAGCGCTCGGCTTCCGCCCCCTGGAAAAGATAGGGATCGGTCGTCGCCATCAGTGCCTGGTCGAGGCGTGTGGTGCGCGAAACGCGCAAGGTCCGGGTCGCGCCGCGATGTGACAGTCCCGCCCGGTCGCCGTCGCCGAAGAAGCGTTCGCCGGTGTGAGGCTGGTCGATCACGCCGGCGCGGGGCAGCCCGTCGCGCGTGTGCGCAATCAGGACCGTCCAGGCGGTTGTTCCGGCGATGAAGCCGCGCGTGCCGTCGATCGGATCGAGGGTCCAGCCGCGTCCGTTCCGGGACGGCAGGGTGTCGAATTCCTCGCCGAGAATGCCGTCGCCCGGCCGGTGCTGCTCGATCAGGCGGCGCATGGCCGCTTCCGACGCACGGTCGGCCTCCGTGACGGGGTCGAAGGCCGCGGCCTCCTTGTTGTCGACGGCCGTACCGTTGCGGAAGAAGGGCAGGATGGCTTCTCCGGCCGCGTCGGCCAGACGGAAGGCGAATTCGAGGTCTTCTGACAAGGAAAAGGCGGACATCGCTGCCCGCCTATCACGCATCCTTGCTGGCTGCCAGAACTCTTGGTTCAGGCGGCGTCGTTGGCCGGTTCGCCCGGCTCGAGGGATTTTGCCAGTTCGAGAAGGCGTTTGCGCGGACGCTCGCCGAGCCGGTAATAGGCACGGATCAGGTCCATGGTTTCCTTCTGCGACAGAATGTCGGCGGCGAGCACCGCTTCGGGTTCGTCGGCGCCTTCACGGCGCGACAGGCCCTCGTAGAAATACTGTACCGGCACGTCGAGCGACTCGGCGAGTTCGAACAGACGGCTGGCGCTGACGCGGTTCGCGCCGCATTCGTATTTCTGGATCTGCTGGAAGCGGATGCCGACGGATTCGGCAAGCTGCTGCTGCGTCAGGCCCAGGAGACGGCGGCGGCGGCGCAGCCGCTTGCCGACGTGAAGATCGATTTCATTGGTCATGTCGAACGTCCACCCTTGATGCGTGTATCCCGCCTCTGGCCCTCGCGCCCCAGGCTTTCGCGTGACAAGGGAGCAAGCGGCGTGCCGAACGCTCAAAAGGTGACCAAATCCTTGAAATACACGCAGTTAGGCGAGTTTCTCGACCCAATCTATCGCCACGATGGAGGCGAGGAAGGCGTCGATTCTCCATCTGAGGGAGTCGAATGTCCCGGATCGGGCCACGCGCCCCTCGTCGAGATAGAGCGCGCGGTTGAGCTCGATCTGAACGGCGTGCCGGGCATGGTCGGGCTGACCGTAGCGCTCGGTCGTGTACCCGCCGGCATAGGGCGTGTTGCGCCGTGTCCTGAGCCCCTGGGCCTGGAGGGCGGATTCGATGGCATCGGTAATCCGCGGCGCGCAGGACACGCCGTGACGGTCGCCGATGACTGCGTCGATGCCGGGGGCGCTGATCGAGGGCATGGAATGCGCGTCGATGAGGATCGCGAAACCGTGCCGGTCGACGGTACGGGCAATCTCGGCCTCCAGCGCAGCATGATAGGGCGTGTGACAGAGCGCGATGCGGTGCGCGATCTCGGCCCGGTCGAGCAGGCCGGAATGGATCGACAGGCCATCCGCCCCGAGCCGCGGAACGACACCGAGCCCGGCATGGGCGCGCGGCGAGCGGATCGGCGTCAACGGATCGGTCCGGTCGCCGGTCAGAAGCGGGTCGAGTTCGTCGGCTGACCGGTTCGGATCGACATAGACGCGCGGGAAGGTCGCCAGAACGAGGGTCAGCCCGGCCGCCGGCGCGGAGGCGTAGAGCTCGTCCATGAAGGCATCCTCGGACCGCCGCAGCAGATCGAGCGACAGCGCGGACTGTTCGAGAAAGCGTTCAGGATAGGCACGGCCGGAATGGGGAGAGGCGATGATGACGGGCGCGGTGCCGCGCAGCGGGCGCAGCACTTCGACCGGCGGCAGCGCGGCCGTGCCGGGCGGGCGCGCCGTGCGCGTCGCGGATGTCAGTTTCACCACCATGTCGTTCATGCTGATGTGCGCTGCGCGACGGGTCAACCAATTCACCGGCGTTCAGCGGGTTTTTACCAAGAGCGCGTATGGTCCTGCCAACGATCAATTCGGGGGAGTATCGCGAGATGGCGAGAATTCTGCTGGCGGAAGACGACGATTCGATGCGCGACTTCCTGGCCAAGGCACTGAAACGGGCCGGGCACGAGGTCATTTCCTGTGCCGATGGCGATGAGGGCCTCAGCGTGTTCGAGGGTCAGCCGGATGGCTTCGACCTGCTGCTGACGGACATCGTGATGCCGGGCATTGACGGGATCGAACTGGCGCGGCGCGCCGCGGAGACGGTGCCGGGCCTGAAGATCATGTTCATCACCGGCTTTGCCGCGGTGGCGCTGAACCCGGGTTCGGGCGCGCCGACGCAGGCCAAGGTGTTGTCCAAGCCCTTCCACCTTCGCGAGCTGGTCGACGAGGTCGCCCGGGTGATGGCGGCCTGATCCCGATCACATCGGCAAACGCAAAGGGGCGCCCCAACGGGCGCCCCTTTTTCATTGCCGCGAAGGCAGAAAAGAAAAGGGCCCGCTCCGAAGAGCGGGCCCGATCCTTACGTAACCCAGCGTTCGACTAGAAGCGCTTGGAGACGTTGATGAAGAAGCGACGACCGATCATGTCGTAGCCCGCACCGAGCGGCACGTTCGTACCGCCGAGGGTGGCGTCCGCCGTGTTCTGGTCAACCAGGGGCGGCTCTTCGTTCAGCAGGTTGTTGAAGCCGGTCGTGACACGCCAGGTGTCCGAACGCCAGCTGAGCGACAGGTCGTGGTACAGGACCGCGTCAACGTCATCGAGACGATCCACACTGCCCGTGAACTCGAGAGCAGGTTCCGCCGCACCGAACACACCGAGGTTCTCCTGAGCGCCGATGTAACGGCCACGCCAGAAGAGCGTCCAGTCACCCTGGATGTAGCGGGCATCAATCGTGCCGCGCCATTCCGGGAAGCCGATCGTGCCAACCGTGTCGTTGATCGCCGAACTCGGCGTCGTCTGGTTGGTGATCTCGATCGACTGCGTGAAGACGGTGTTCGCTTCGATGCGCGCACCACCCCACACGTCCATGCCAAAGCGGGCATTGTAGTCGAGACCCTGCGTGGTCTGCTGAGCGATGTTGAACGGCGTGTTGTCCACGAAGGTCAGGAAGCCCGTATTCGGGTCACGCTGACGACGCGCACAGAACGGATCGTTCGGGTAGTTGGTCGAGTTGTAGCAACGGTTCAGCGAGAAGGCCGTACCCGGGATCGCGATGGAGTCTTCCACGTTGATCTCGAAGTAGTTCACGCCGAACTGGAAGTCGAACGAGTCGAACCACGGCTGGTCGATCGCGAAACCGACGCTGATCGAGTCGGAGGTTTCCGGCTCGAGGCCCGGGTTACCGGCCCGGAAGGACTGGATCGACGGAACGCCGGTCGCACCGAGCGAGGTCGGGTCGACACCGTCCGCAATACAGTTCGCGAGAACCGTCGGCGAACGCGGGTCGAGGGTCGGGTCGTAGGAACCCGGACCACCCGGGATCGCCGCTTGCGGGACGACGCAGGGGTCGGCACCGCCGCCGGTGAAGCCGGTCTGACCGCCGAGGAAGAGTTCCCGGACGTTCGGAGCGCGGAAGGACGTGCCCGCCGTGCCGCGGAAGGTCAGGTAATCAACCGGCGACCAGGAGAGCTTCGCGGCCCAGGTCGAGTTCTGACCGTAGAATTCGTGGTCCGTCAGACGGGCCGCGATGTCGAAGGTCAGGTCTTCAGCGAACGGACGGCCACGCAGCAGCGGGAACGACAGCTCGGTGTAGAACTCGTTCAGGTTCACGGAACCCTGGGACAGCTGGTCGGCGAAGAAGCCGGCCGCGAGGCCCAGAGCGGCAACCGTGTCGACGCCCGAGTCGAGACCGATTTCACGGTATTCCCAACCGAACACGGCGTTGACTTCACCGTCAGGCATGTTGAACAGCGGGCCCGTGACGAACGCACCGGCCACCAGTTCGTCAACCTTCGTGGTGACGGTACGCTCACCGGTCAGGAAGTCGGCTTCGGCCTGCGATCCCCACTGCGGACCCGTTTGCGGGTCGTAAACGTAGAGCGACGGCGCGAACATGTCGATCGGCACGCAGTTTTCCGGATCCAGGAAACCGAACAGGTCGATATAGGACGGATCGCCGCAGATCAGGTTGCCACCACCGTCGAAACGGGTCGTGGCGAGCGAGAGACGCAGACGCTCTTCGAGCACCGCACCGCGCGAGGAGTAGCCCATCGAGCGGGTGTAGGAGACGAAGGACTCGAAGTCCCAGCCCGGCGCGCCGATGAAGCCGAGATCGCCGCGCAGACCGGTCAGAAGGCGGGTCTGCTGGATTTCGACATCCACGTCGGAACGCTGGGTCGGCGAGGAGATGATCGGCACCACGCCGTAACCGTAGAAGCTCGCACCATTACCGTAGGTGAACGGGTTCGTCGGGTTGGAGTCCGGCACGGTCGGGAAAAGCTGACCGTGGAAGTTCGAGTTCGAGAAGGTCTGCGAGTTGGAGTGCGACGCTTCGAAGAAGAAGGTCGTGCCCTCGATACCGAACAGGGAGTCGATATCGTAATCGCCCGTCAGGAACATGCTGTAACGCGAGTTCGACGGCAGGATGTCCGACCACTGGGCCGACGGATAGGACTGCGCTTCCGGCAGGTTCGACATGAAGGTCCGGCCAGTCGCGGTCGGAGCGACCCACCAGCCAGCCGGCGAACGTGCATCAGCCGTGTTCAAAGCAACGCCGGCCGGGCCCTGGAAACGGTACACGTCAGTACCGAGCAGGAGGCCGCCGCCCGGACGGGCGAGGGTCGAGAAGACGCGGACGCGGTTGACGATCGAGCCGCCGCAGGTGTTCGGACGGGTCGCCGAGGACGTGATCTGGTTGCCGGAGGCATCCAGGTCGATGTCCTGCGAGCAGTAGAAGCCCGACGGGCTGCGGTTCCAGTCGCGCTGGTTGGCGCGCAGGTTCTGCTGATCGTAGTATTCCATCGCGAAGGTGAAGCCACCGCGCTCGGAACGATCGCCGACGAGCAGCGAGTAACGCTGGTTTTCGCCGCCATCGTCTTCCGGAACGGAGACGTAGCCTTCGATGTTCAGGCCTTCATAGTCCTGCTGCGTGATGATGTTGATCACGCCGGCGACGGCGTCAGAGCCGTAAACCGAGGACGCGCCGTCGAGCAGGATGTCGACGCGCTGGATGATGGAGGACGGAATCAGGTTGATGTCCGGGAAGGACGGCGCGCCTTCCACACCGGCCGGCGACATGCGGCGGCCGTTGATCAGGACGAGCGTCCGGTCCGCCGACAGACCGCGGAGCGAGACGTTGTTCACGCCCGGGCCGCCGTTCGTGACGAACGCGTTGTTGATGGTCTGGTCGAGCTGGGCGCCCTGGATAACCGGCACCGAGCGGATGATTTCCGCCGTGTCGACGAGACCGGCTTCGGTCACGGTTTCGGCGTCGATGACCTGAAGCGGCGACGTCGAGGAGAAGGAGTCGCGGCGAATACGCGAACCCGTCACGACGATGCTGTCTTCGGCCTCTTCGGCCTGTTCTTCATCTTCGTCGTCTTCAGCCTGCTGAGCCCAAGACGGTGCGACCGTCAGACCCGCAGCCGCAAAGCCGGCCAAGATGGTGGAGCGCAGAAGTCGCTCACGATCCCAATAGCTGCTCACGATGCAATACCCCTTCGTGGTGTTGTTTCCTCCGCCCTTCCGGCTTGATCCGAACGAGCGCACAGACGGGAGTCTAGTCTATCCCGACGCGCACTATCGCCATGCGCCCCATCCCCGTAAAGGGATCGCCCTATTCCCACCGCATTTCGGCCCTGCATGTTGCAAAAAAGTCATAACCTGTTGAGGGGGCTGTCACGGAACGGACAGCCAGGGTGCTGACAGGGGTCTTGCGCGACCGCCCGGCGGAGGCTAAGAGCGCCTTCCCCGCAACGGGATGGGCGCGTAGCTCAGCGGGAGAGCACTACGTTGACATCGTAGGGGTCGCTGGTTCGATCCCAGCCGCGCCCACCATCCCCTTCCGTCCGAAACGTGCGAATCCGGCCTCCGGCCGGGCATCACGTGTGCGTGATCTGACCGGTCTCGTCCCAGGCCGGGTGGTTCCAGTGCCGGATCCACGGGTCGAGCGCGCCGCGAATCCCCTCGAAGGCGAAGCCGTAGCGCCGCCATTTTTCGCGCGCCGAAGTGTAGACCGGCTTGGACACCTGCCGGGCGGACGGGGTCGAGATCCGTCTCTGCCCCAGTGTTTCGCGATAATCGCGCACGGAATCGTCCCAGCCCGGTCCCAGGAAATCGAGCGCGGCGCGGACCTCGCCCTCCCAGTCCTCGACCACGGATTCGTAGCGGACCTCATGAACCGCCAGGTGCGGGAAAGCCCGCAGCGCTGCCTGACCGGCCGTCATCACCAGGCCGTAATAGTCCGCCGCACCCTCGGGGGTCAGCATGTTCAGGCCGAACGGGTTGGTGTCGAAGGTGAGGAAGAGGTTCGACAGCAGGACGTCGCGCGGATCGCGCACGGCAAACAGGATGCGCGCGCGGGGAAACACTTTCGCGATCAGACCCAGCCAGATCGTGTTCGAAGGCTGCTTGTCGACGAAGACATGGCCGGCTGGCGGCGGTCCGCCGCGGGCATTGTGCCAGTACCAGCTGCGCATCTTGCGAACTTCACCGTCGCTCGCGGCAAAGAAGCGCGCCAGGCTTTCCGGTGTCGACCCGGCGGCGTTGGCGATCGGGTCAAGGAGCGGGCGCTCGTCGGTGGTTTCGACCTGCGGGTGCGCTGCCAGCATGTTTTCCAGCAGTGTCGTGCCCGAACGGGGAAAACCGAGCAGGAAGGACGGGTCCGGCAGGTCGTCGACCGGATCGGGCATGGCCTGGACCGGCATGCCGGCATAGAAATCCGCGATGCGTTTCAGCGCCGGAGGCCCGGCGATCTGCGAGGCCGGATCGATGCGGTCGGCGAAGGCCGTCTTGACGATGCGGTTGCCGGTCATGTGCGCGTCGAAGGCGGCGCGATAGTCGGCCAGGGCTTCGCGGGCTCGCCCCAGCCGCTCACAGACGGCGGCGTCGGCCATCGGGTCCGGTCCGCCGGGCTTGAAATGCCTGTCGATCCAGTCGATCGCCGCGGCGGGCCGTCCAGCCTCGATCTCGGCGGCGGCGAAGGCGGCGATGCCGTAGACATTGCCCGGATCCTTCTGAAGCACCTTGCGCGACCAGGCCTCAGCCGCCGGCCAGTCATTCACACGCTCGGTCGCGCGGGCGAGCAGGGTCAGGACCTCGTGATGAGCCGGATCGATGGCGTGTGCTCGTTCCAGAAACGGAATCGCCTTCTTCGGCTCGCGGAGCAACAGAATCGCGGCGAGATGGAAGTGAGGATCGAACGCATCCGGGAAGGCGGCGACAAGCCGCTCGCAAATCTGTACGGCCTCGCCATAGCGCTGCGCGGCGGTCAGCCGCCGGACCGCATCCATGTCCCGTTGAAGGTCGGTATCGCTCACGCCGCACTCCGTTCGATCGCCGCGCAAGGAAGAGTGCGGTCCGCCCCCTGTCAATTGCCGCACTGCCCTTTCGCCCGCCCCCGCGCAGCGCTATCTCCCGGAATGAAACCGGAGTTGTCCCATGGCCGACCGCCTGATTGCCCTGCTCGCCGCCCTCACCGATCCCGTTTCCGGGAAGCCCCTGCCCGAGTCGGGCCGGCTCGAAGGCGTCAGCGAACGCGACGGCACCGCGACCGTTGTCCTCAAAGTTCCGCAGGGCGGCGATGACGGGGCGCTGAAGAAGGCGATCGAGAAAACCCTCAAAAGGGACCGGGCCGTCAAGCGCGTGCGCCTGATCACCACGATGGAACGCGCGGCGAAGCCGGAAAAGCCGCAGCGGCCCGTCTCGCCGCCGTCCGCGAAACGTCCCGCCAAGCGGATCATCGCCGTCGCCGCGGGCAAGGGCGGGGTCGGCAAGTCGACCGTGACCGCCAATCTTGCCGCGGCCTACGCCAAGCAGGGCCTGAAGGTCGGTGTGCTCGATGCCGACGTCTACGGCCCGTCCATCCCGCGCCTGCTCGGCCTTCGCGATGTGCCGGGCCTGCAGAAGACCGAGGCCGGGATCCGGCCCGCCGAGGCGCACGGCATCAAGGTCGTGTCGATGGGTTTCCTGACCAAGCCCGGCGCAGCGGTCGTCTGGCGCGGACCGATGGTGCAGGGCGCGATCACGCAATTCCTCAACGAGACAGTGTGGGACGAGCCGGACGTGCTGCTGATCGACATGCCGCCGGGCACGGGCGATGCGCAACTGGCGATCGCGCAGACCGCCGCGGTCGACGGCGCGGTGATCGCGGTGACGCCGCAGGACCTCGCGCTCGACGACGCCCGCAAGGCGATGGCGATGTTCCAGCAGACGCATACGCCGATCCTGGGGCTGATCGAAAACATGTCGGTCTTCCTGTGCCCGCATTGCGGCGAGCCGAGCGAGATTTTCGGCCATGGCGGCGCGCGCGCCGAGGCCGAGGCGATGGGCGTGCCCTTCCTTGGCGAGATCCCGCTGCATATCGATTTGCGGAAGCGCTCCGACGAGGGCCGCCCGGTGGCGTTCGACGAAGGACCGGTCTCGGCCGCTTTCGCCCGGCTGGCTGACAGTGTGCTGGCGGCCTGCGATGAGGCCCGCAAGCCGCTGCCGGAGATCGTCTTCAGCTGACCGTCAGATCGGCGACCAGTCGGTCGGCTTCGCGCCGCCCGGCGCGGTGATCGCGAAAACCCGCTCGAGATTGGCCTCCGACAGGACCTCGGCGGGGGTTCCGTCAATATCGACCCGTCCGCCTTCGACGAGCAGGACGCGGCTGCAATAGCGCGCGACGAGATCAAGCGCGTGGGCCGCGATGACGACCAGTTTTCCATTGGCCGCCTGGGCGGCCAGCACGTCCATGATTGCCAGCTGGTGGCGGGGATCAAGCGAGGCGGTGGGTTCGTCGAGCAGCAGGATGCCGGCCTGGGTCGCCAGGGCGCGGGCCAGCAGAACGCGGGCACGTTCGCCTGACGACAGCGTGTCGAAGCGGCGATGGGCGAGATGCGCCACGCCGGTGGTTTCCAGCGCGATCTCGATCGCGGCTTCGTCATTCAGCGACAGGCGATCCAGCGGCTTGCGGTGCGGCAGGCGTCCGAGCGCGGCAACGGTCCGGGCAGGGACCGGCCAGACGGCTTGCTCGCCGGCCGGCATGAAGGCGATCCGGCGGGATCGTACGGCTGGTGGCAGAGCGGCAACGGAACGGCCGTCCAGTGCCGCTGCGCCGGCAATCGGCGCATTCAGGCCGGCGAGCGCGGTCAGCAGCGTCGACTTGCCCGCCCCGTTCGGGCCGACGAGCGCGACGAATTCGCCGGGCGAGAAGGCGGCGTCCACGGCTTGAAGCACCGGGCATTGGCCATGTCCGAGCGTGGCCTGTTTCAGCGACAGCAATGTCATGCCGGCCCCCGTGTCTGCGTGCGGACCAGCCAGAAGAAGAAGGGCACGCCAAGCAGCGCCGTAGCGACGCCGAGATAGAGCGGCGTGCCCTGTCCCGAGAGCAGCCGGACCAGTGCGTCGGCCGCGGTGAGCAGCGCCGCACCGCCGAGCGCGGCAGGCAGGAGCAGGCGCGAGGGCTGGTGGTCGACGAAACGCCTGAGGAGGTGGGGCGCGACAAGCCCGACAAAGCCGATCGCCCCGGCCACGGCCACGCCGCCACCGACCGCCAGCGCCGACCCCGCGACCACGATGATCCGCAGGCGGGCGAGGTCGGTTCCGAGGCTTCGCGCCGTTGCTTCGCCCAGTGTCAGCGCGTCGAGCGCGCGGGCAGTGAAGGCGAGGACCAGCGCCCCGGCCGCGATCAGCGGCAGGGCGACCGACACCTCGGTCCAGCTGGCATTGGCGAGCGACCCCATCAGCCAGTAGGCGATTTCCGACAGCGCCCAGGGGTTGGGCGACAGATTCATCATCAGCGCGGTCAGCGAGTTGGCGAGCGCCGCGACCGCCACGCCGGACAGGATCAGCGTCGTCGCCCCGGCACGCGGCCCGGCGACGAAGAGAAGTGTCGCCGCGCCGGCGCCGGCGCCGAGGATCGCGAAGAGCGGCACGCCGATCCCCAGAAAGCCGCCGAGACCGAAATAGAGCGCGATCACCGCGCCGAGGCCCGCGCTCGATGTGACGCCGACAATGCCGGGGTCGGCGAGTGGATTGCGGAAATAGCCCTGCAGCACCGCGCCAGTCAGGCCGAGCCCGGCACCGATCACGAGGCCGAGGACAAGCCGCGGCAGACGCAGATCGACGAAGATCAACCGCGCCGCTTGCTCACCGGAAATGAGCGCACCCAGCGGGAAACCGCCCGCCAGCAAATTGGCCAGCGCGGCGAGTGTGCAGGCGGCGAACAGGATCACGATGAGTTTCATATCCCTCATCCTTCGCCCTCCCGCGCCAGTGTATCGAGCGCATCGGCGATGCGTTCTGCAGCCTCGATCAGGCCTGGCCCGGTGCAGGACCAGAGCGCGCCCGGCACCTCGACCGAGGGATGGCGTCCGACCAACCGGCGGAAGGCGGCATGGCGCTGACCGGCATTGCCGGCGGTCCGGTAGCCGTCGGTGAAATAGCTGGTGACGACGAGGTCGGGCGAGACGCGCAGCGCCCATTCGGCGTCGGACCGGGTCCAGCCGACCGCGCCGGCTTCGCTTGCCGCATTGCGCCCGCCCGCGGCGCGAATAGCGGCGTCGATCAGCGTGCCCTCGCCCGCCGTGCCTCCGGTGACCGAGAGGTAGAAGACGGACGGTGACCAGCCGCGTGCTTCGGCCCGGCCTGAAAGGGCTTCGAGCCTTGCATCGAGACCGGCGATCCAGGCTTCGGCCTCGGCCTCCCGACCCAGCGCCGCCCCTGTTGCCCGGGCGCTGGCGCGGATCGCCGCGAAATCCTCTCCCCAGGGCAGGGTCAGTGTGGCGATGCCCGCCGCCTCGAGAACCGGACGGGCGCGGCCGGGTCCGCCCGGACCGAAGACGGCCAGGTCCGGGTCAAGGGCCATCAGGCGCTCGGCATCGGCCCAGGCGCGCGGCAGGGCGCGGGCCCAGTCCGACGCAGTGGAGACCGGTGAATCAACCTGCCAGGACAACGCGATCACGCTGTCCCGGCTGGCCAGTTCGATGACCCAGGCGTCGGCGCACAGATCGGCGGACGCGACGCGCCCGGGGTTGGACGGGGGCGCGTCGCTTCCCTCTTGTGCCGAAGCGCTAGTGGCCCAGACGCAGGCCGAGATACAGGCCGCGGCCAGGCGCCGCATAACCGACCACATCGCGATACTCCTCATCGAGCAGATTGTCGCCGCGAACATAAAGTTCGAGACGGTCAATCACGGACCAGGCGAACCGGCCCGAGACGAGCGTGTAGGCCGGCAGGGAGACATTGGTGAATGCCACAAAGTCGGTGTCGGTCTGCTCGCCGACATGATCGGCGGCGAAGCCCGCACGGAAGGGCCGATCGACGGGCGACCAGGTCACCGACAGGCTGGCGAGCCGGTCCGGACGGCGGATCTCCGGCGTCCCGTTCTCTTCGGCCTCCGAGAAGGTGGCCGACCCGCGTACCATGAGCGCGGGATATGCCTGCCATTCCCCTTCGATCTCGACGCCCCGGCGTTCGGACTGCGTCGCGCGATTCCGCGCCGTGGCCGGAACGGGCGCGAAGTCGGTGAAGATCTCGTCGTCCAGCGTCGATCCATAGGCCGAGAGGCCGAGGCGCAGCGTGTCGCCGAATTGCTGGTCCCAGCCGATCTCCCAGCCGCGCGAGCGTTCCGGGACAAGACCCGGATTGCCGGTGAAGAAGCCGGGGAAGAAGCCGTAAAGCTCATAGATGCCGGGGTTTTTCACCCCCTCGCCGAAGCTGGCACGCAGACGCCCGCCGACAGCATCGAAGGCATGGGCCGCACCGATGCGCCAGGTCAGCGCGTCGTCGAAGCGCTCATTCCAGTCCTGCCGCGCCGAGGCATGCAGGCTGAGCCTGCCCGCCGTCGCACTATAGTCGAAGGCGAGGGCGTCATTCGACAATTCCCGGACCTGGTTGTCGCCTGCCCCGGGGCCGGAGAAGGCGCTGAAGCGCTCGGCTTCGTGCTCGGCCAGGACGGTCAGGCGGTGTTCACCCCCCCAGCCCGACCAGTTCGCCGTACCCTGATAGAAGGCTTGCCAGCGGCGGCCTTCGGTCTCGCCGGCGAACACCCCGGCATCCAAATTCTCGGCCACGTCGGACACGAGGCTGAGCGCCAGCTCGCTGCGCCAGGGCAGGCGGATCGCGCCGGGCTCGGCGATGACGGCGAGCCGCGCGCCATGGCGCAGTCCGTCGGTCTCGTTCGCGGTGTCGTTCAGCCGGCCGTCGAAGTCGGTGTCGGCGTCATATTCGGTCGTATAGGCGGTCAGGCGCGCCGCGCCTTCAACACTTATGCCGAGCGACAGGCCGAGCGTGCCGGATGCGGAAACACCGCGCAGGTCGAAACCGTCTTCCTCGCCGCCAAGGCCCGCCGCATCGATGCCCTCGGTCGCATAGAGGCTGGCGGACATTCCGCCGGACAGCGAACCGCGCGTGCCGGAGAGCGATCCGCCGGCCTGCCGTGTCTCGAAGGAACCGGCCTCGGCGAAGGCGGACAAGCGCGTGTCCGGCGTGCCGGCATGGGTCAGGATGTTGATCACGCCGCCGATCGCGTCCGACCCCCAGAGCGCGGATTGCTCGCCGCGCAGAACCTCGACGCGTTCGACGCCGAAGGCCGGGGTCTGGGAGAAGTTGAAACCGCCGGTGAAGGGCACCGACGCCTCGATCCCGTCGATCAGGACCAGGACATGGTTCGCCTCGCTGCCGCGCAGGCGCACATCGGTCAGGGATCCGGCCGGTCCCGAGCGCGACACGGCGAGACCCGGCACGGCGCGCAGCGCGTCGGCGAGCACCGGACCGCGCAGTTCGATCTCTTCCGGTGCGAGCAAAGTGACCGCCGAGGTCACTTCGCTTTCCGGCACGGGGACACGGGCGCCGACGACGATGATGGTCTCGTCTCCGGTGTCCTGCGCGAGGGAAGGGGCTGTGATAAGGGAGGAAAGGAGGGTTGCGGCGAAAAGACTTCGCCTAAAGCACGAATGTCCGGATAATCCGGTCATGGTCCACAGACTCCAAGTCGGGCGGCCGGATGACCGGTCCGCCGGGTTCAAAGGAGTCGCTGCAAACGGAATGGTCCGCGCCTTCCCGCGTGCTCCCGCACGGGCCGAACGAGCGACGGCATCGGCTGGTCTTCCGGCTCGCGGGTCAGTGCGGTCGATGCGCCTTCCCGGGTGGCCCCAGTGGCTTCCTTGCATCGCCGCTCGCCGCTCACGGCTGCGGGTACAGCGCCGGACTCGGCGGTTGCCCGCCTCACCGGTCTTCCCATCAGATCCCTTGCGGGAACCGATACGGCGCGGAACCTATCCGGCGGTATGGACGGCGTCCAGCGGCCAGATGAGCGGAACCACGGCCACGGTCACCACGCCCATCAGGACATTCATCGGCACGCCGATTTTCAGGAAATCGGTAAAGCGGTAACCGCCAGCGGCATAGACGAGCGTGTTTGTCTGGTAGCCGATCGGGGTGGCGAAGCTGGCGCTGGCTGCGGCCATGACGGCGACCACGAAGGGGCGCGGATCAAGTCCGAGGCTGAGTGCCAGCGCAATGGCCACCGGCGTGACCACGACAGCGACCGCATTGTTGGTCACCACCTCGGTCAATATCGATGTCAGGATGTACACTGCGGCCAGCACGGCAATCGGCGGAAGCATGGCCAAGACGGGGCTGACGCTGTCGACGAGAAGCTCGACCGAGCCGGCGCGCTCAAGGCCGGCCCCGATCGCGATCATCGACAGGATGAGCGCCAGGATTCGCCAGTCGATGGATTCGAACGCCTCGTCGGCATCGACGCAGCCCGTCAGAAATGCCACCGCCACACCGATCACGGCGAGGGCCGCGATCGGCATGATGTTGAGCGCCGCCAACCCGACGATCCCGGCGAGAATCGCGATGGCAAGCCATGATTTCTCGCGGCGGAATGCCCGGTCCTGGGGTTCGGCGAGTTCGACGAGGCCAAAATACTCCGCCATCCGCTTCACATCCTGAGCCGGACCTTCGATGAGCACGGTATCGCCGGGCGACAGCGAAATCGCCCCGATATGATCGGTCAAATTCTCGCCATGCCGATGTACCGCGACGATGTAGACGCCGAAACGCCGACGGAGGCGCAAGTATTTCAGCGGCCCGCGCAAGAGGCGGCTGCCTGCGGGCACCAGAGCTTCGACAATGATTGCCTCGCGCTCGCGCACGTCCGCAAAGCGGTCGGATCCCATTTCAAGATGGCCGTCTCGGCGCAACGAGAGGATCTCGTTTGCCGGGCTGTCGAATACCAGCCTGTCGCCAGCCTGCAACACGACCACGTCCAGCTGGTCACGAAGCGATTCTCCGGCGCGCAGGACATCAATGAGACGCATGTTGCGGCGATTGAAGAAGGCAATATCGCTCAGATTCTTGCCAACGAATTCCGACACGGCCGGCACGGTCGCATCCGTCAGGAAGCGTGCCTCGGTGTTTGACCCGAGAAATTCGGTCATAGACTGCCGGTCCGGAAGGAGCCGCGGGCCCATGACCATGAGGTAAATCCCGCCGACCAGCGCCATGGCGAGGCCGAGGCCCGATATCTCGAAGATGCCGAAGGGTTCGAGCCCGTTGGCGCGGGCAACACCGTCAACCAGGAGGTTGGTTGAGGTGCCGATCAGCGTCACCGTACCGCCCATGATCGCGGCGAAGGAAAGCGGAATGAGATAGCGCGAGGGCGCATGGCCAAGCTTGCGCGCGAGTCCGATCAGCACGGGTATGAGCACCATCACGACCGGCGTGTTGTTCATGAAGGCCGAGGCCACCATCGTCATCAGCAGCACAGCGGGAAGGATCAAAACGGGTGCGCGTTCCGCGCCGTGTTCGATCACGTAACTGGCGAATGAGAGCGCTCCGGTTCGAACCAGGGCTGCGGAAATGACGAACATCGCCGCGATGGTGATGGGGGCGGAATTGTCGAATGAGGCGAGAAGATCGCGGGTCGGCAAAAGCCCGGAGACCAGCATCACCGCAACGCCGCCGATGGCGACGACTTCGGGCGGGAATTTCTCGGTCAGGAAGAGGGCGAACATCCCAGCCAGCACAAGCAGGGCAAGGATCGCCGCGTGATCATTCACAAAATCCAAGCCATAGCTCCCGGCGTTACCGCGAAAGCATTCTAGCCGCGGGACTCACGGCTGCCAGCCGGATTCGTCAAATCCTGAAATTTGCTGCCGCGAGCTGCTTTTCGAAGGCGCGGAGCTTGGCGCGGGCCTTGCGCCATTCCCACCACAGGAAGGCGACTTTCGGGCCGTCGACGAGGTAGCGCTTCCACATGCGCTGCGGTTCCTGCGCGAGGCGATGGAGCCATTCGAGACGGGTCTGCTGCATCCATTTCGGGGCGCGCTGCGCCTTGCCGCCGAGAAAGTCGAGCGACGCCCCGACGCACAGGCCTATGCCGGTGCAGTCGCCGCGTTCCTGACAGGCTTCGGCGATCATTTCCTGTTGCGGCGAGCCGACACACAGGAAGACGAAGCGCGACGGGTTGGCCGCGACGAAGGCGGCGCAATCGGCGATGGCTTCGGGATTGGTCCTGAGGCCCATGGGCGGCTGGTGCCAGCGCACGTCGTGCAGGCCATAGCGCGCCTTGACCGCCTCGATCACGTCCTCGCTGCAGCCGATCACCGTCACCGGCTCGTGCTGGGTGATGACATTGTCGAACAGGGCTTCGGTGAGGTCCGAGCCCGGCGTCACGGCGACATCCTCACCGGAAAGCCCGGCGATCAGTTCGAGCACGCGGCTGTCGCACACGGTCAGCCAGGCCTGCGCGTAGAGCGGGGCGAGGATGCCGTCCTTACGCAGGCGGACGAGGTGATCGACATTCGGCGTGACGACAAAGGCAAAGGGCTTCATCGGGTCGCGCTCGGCGAGGCGCTGAATGGCAAGCGGGAAGTCGATGTTGTCGAAGGCGGAATTGAGGAACCAGATATGGCGCGGCCGCGAGCGGCGTTCCTCGACAAAGTGTTCCGCGGAAGCGTGGATCGACATGTGTTCCGTCCCGATTCGCGCCAGAGGCGACTGACTGACCCCGTTAACTGCAAGCACCGCGCCGTTTGCCGCATCCGAATCCGGGACGCCCCGCATCTGAAGGTGCAAGCGGGGGCAGAGATTTGCGGAGTTGGGACATGTTGGTGCAGGCGAAACTGGCCGTGGCGGCGTTCACGCTGGCGGGATCTGCATTGCTGGCCGAGCCGGTGATGCCGGAGGTGCGGACCGAGATTCTGGTCGGTCCCTATGCCGTCATTCTGGGGGATCGTTCGCCGCAGCTGACGCTGACCGAGCGCTGCGTGAAGGCTGATTGCGCGCTGGTCGAGATCGTCATCCGCCCCGAAGGCGGTCCGGTCTGGCGGGTGGAGCTTTAAACTCGGTTTAAAGGGGGTCTTTCGGCGCCGGCTCATGCACGGCGATCTGCACCACGGCGCGGATGCGCGGGTGGAGAAGGGCGAGCCCGGTCCCGAGCACCGCGACGACGGTGTTCAGGATGAAGGGCATTTGCGGCCCGACCGCCTGGTAGAGCCACAGCCCCGTAACCGGCGCGACGAGGAAGCCGAGGCCCGCCGTCGCGGTGGTCAGGCCCGCGGCGCGCCCCTGCTCGTCGGGATCGACGCTGAGCGACGCCCCGCCGGTAAAGCCGGAGCGCGCGAGGCCGAAGCCGAAGGAATTCAGCAGAAATCCGAACACGATGGCGGCGTAGTTCGTGGCGAAAACCAGTTCGGCATTGCCGACCAGGATCAAAGCAGCGCCCAGCGCCATCAGCGTGCGCGGGCTGGCCTTCAGCGCCGGGATCACCGCCAGCTGAGCGAAGATCAGCGCCCCGGCCCCGGCGGTCAGCGCGACACCGGCATATTGCAGGCCCTCGGACGGGTCGGCCTGAAGCCGGTCCATGACGTAAAAGCCGATCGCCTGCAGCGATGACGCCTGGCTGAGCCAGATCAACACGCCATAGACCATGAAGGGCATCAGGCGCGGATCGCCGGCGAAAGCGAATTGCGCGAACGGGTTGATCGGGCGCTGACGCTGTTTCGGCGGCGTGTTTTCCGGCAGCAGGGTCCGCACGGCGAATGCCCCGAGCGCGACGATCACCGCCACCGCGATCATGAAGGGCGCGACGCCGATCCGCTCGACGAAGGCCGCGGCCAGCGCCGGGCCGATCACCCCGCCGAGGCCGAAGGCGGCGGTGAGGCCGGCGAGCGCCTCGGTTCGCTCCATCGGGCTCGTCCGGTCGGCGACATAGGCCTGCGCCGACGGGTTGGTCGCCGAACCGAGCCCGCCGAACAGCGCCCGCGACAGCGCCATCGCCACGATGGCAGCGAGCGGCGGCAACAGGCCGACCTGCCCCGCCCATGCCCCGCAGGCGAAGATCAGGGTCGAGACCGCGAAACTACTGAGGCCGAAAATGATCAGCGGCCGCCGCCCGCGCCGGTCGGACAGCGCGCCCCAGACCGGGCTCATCAACAGGAAGAGCAGGGCCGAGAGCGTATAGATCGCGCCGATATAGATTTCCGCCACGTCCAGCTCGCGCGCCAGTGGCGGCAGGATGGCGAACAGCATGGAATTGCCGATGCCGGTCGCCATCAGGCAGAGAAACAGGAGGCGGAAGGCGCGGCGCCGGACCTCGGGCGAGGACGGGTTGGCCGGATCGTAAATCGGCGGCATGACTGCCTAGGACTTAGACCCGGGACGGGGGCGCGTCCATCACCGCCCGCTTCACGAATGGCGTCGCCCTGTTACTGGAACGCCCCGGTCAGGAAGGCAGGCAGCGACGGGGCCTGACCGCTGGCCATGGCCGGCAGGGCGATGGCGAGCACGACGCTGACGACCAGTCCGATGAAGGCGCGGATCACGTCGGACACGACGTCCCAGACCATTTCGAGTCGCTTCCGGAGCGCGGTGACGAGGCTGATCGCGGTCTCGCGGCCGGCGAGCAGGCCGAGGAAGACCCAGGTGGTCGACATCGGCACGTCGTTCAGTTCCTTGAAGAAAAGCAGGATCAGGCCATAGACCAGATCGACCACGGTGGCGGCACGGATGTCGCGCGTATTGGTCTTTGTCGTGACGATCTTCTGGATCTCGCCGCCGCGCATCGCGAAGATGACGGCGTGCAGCGCGATCATCAGCGCGGTGGCGAAAACGAGCAGCCCGACCGAGAAGGTGACGTGTACGTCTCCGGACGCGTCGACCACGGTTTCGCGCGGCAGGAAGATGAAGATGTTGGCGAGGTCCTGCATCAGCCATTGCGTCCACAGGAAGGCGGTCGACGCCCACTGCGCGACAAACCAGAAGGCATTCTGCGGATTCTCTCGCGTTTTGAAGACCCAACGCTCGAACAGGTTGGAAATGAGGAGCCAGACGAGGATGCCGGCGCCGAAGGCGACGAGATAGCCGACGAGGCTCTTGACGAGCATCGATTCCATCACGCCTTCGGTGGACTCGCCGCCGGTCAGCGCAAAAATGGTCAGCACCAGGAAGGTGGTGGACACCGGAATGCCGAAACGGGTGAGGATCAGAAGCGCCAGGGGCGGCAGAGCGTGCCACCACTGGATGCCGCCCTCGGGATAGGGAATGCGGTTCAGCCGGTCGAAGGCGATGTCGCCGTCATAGGCGAACCAGCCATAGAGCATCACCCCGACAATGATGGTGCTGGCAAACAGCCACAACACGACCCAGGGCCGTTTCGCATTGGAGGCGAGGAAGGTGCCGAGCGTCTGGATGACATCGTTCGCGACGATGGAATAGGCGGCAAACAGAAAGCCCACGAGCGCAAACAGCTCGATGCCGAAAATGTCCAAGACGTCCCCCCGCCCTCGTGTCGCGGCGGACGTTTCCACGGCTTCGCGCGAAACTCAACGACAGGCGTGTGACAGTGTGGGATTTGCCCCGTCCTGCCCTTCTCCATCCAGACCAGCCCACCCCGCCCCGTAAACGCGGTCCTAACGCGCGCTACACCGGACATTAAGCTAAACGCGCCATAGTCCGTCCCGAAACCGGACAGTGCCCGCTACAGAGGCGCCGCCGGAACAGACACGGGTGGACCAGGGGCATGTTTCAGATCATCGGCATTGTTGTCGTGTTCGTCATGGTGTTCGGCGGCTTCATGCTCGCCGGCGGGCATTTCGACATCATCATCCGCGCCGCGCCGTTCGAGCTGATGATGATCGGCGGGGCGGCGGTCGGTGCCTTCCTGCTCGGAAACTCCGGCAAGACGGTGATGAAGACGGTCGGTGATTTCGGCAAGATCATCGCCGGTCCGAAATGGAAGACGCAGGATTACCGGGACCTGCTCTCCCTGCTCTTCCTGCTGACCAAGACGATGAAGACCAAGGGCGTGATCGCGCTCGAGACCCATATCGAGAACCCGCACGACTCCAGCATCTTCCAGCGCTATCCGCGCATCATGAAGGACCATTTCGCCATCGATTTCATCTGCGACACGCTGCGGATGATGACGATGAACCTCGAAGACCCGCACCAGGTCGAGGACGCGATGGAAAAACAGCTGGAGAAGCACCATCACGAAGCCTCCACCCCGGCGCACGCGATGCAGTCCATGGCCGACGCCCTGCCCGCGCTGGGCATCGTCGCGGCGGTGCTGGGCATCATCAAGACGATGGGCGCGATCGACTCTCCCCCGGCGGTGCTGGGCGGCAAGATCGGCGCGGCGCTGGTCGGCACCTTCCTTGGCGTGTTCCTGGCCTACGGCTTTGTCGGCCCGATGGCGTCGCGGCTGAAGGAAGTCTATGACGAGGAACACATGTTCTACGTCATCATCCAGAATGTTCTGGTCGCGCACCTGCACGGCAATGCGGCGCAAATCTCGGTCGAGATCGGCCGGACCGGCGTGCCGACCAAGTCGCAGCCGAGCTTCATGGAGCTCGAGACCGCGCTGTCGGAAATCCCCGCGGAAGCGTAGGCAATAACGAAATTTTTCCTCCCTTGTAACTCTGTCCTGCCTGCCTGTGGCATGATGCCGTGTGCGGCGGCGGATGGAAGACCGATCCACCCTGGGGCTTGCAAGCCCGTGGGAGAGCCAGG
>NZ_JBHRSV010000029.1:0-1913 GCF_042643335.1 Hyphobacterium vulgare | reverse complement strand
TCGGCAAATACCGCTCCCGGGACTGGACTTCGGCGTGATTTCGAGCGCTCGTCAGAAGAGACAAACTCATGACGAGACATCGCGATCCCTTCCCCGAACTGAAGTCGCTCTCCTTCGACGAACTGAAGGCGAGGTGGATCGAACTCTTCCGGTCCGACCCCCCGCTCTTCAATCGCCGCACGCTTGAAGCGCGTCTGGTCTACCGGCTGCAGGAACTGAGGCGCGGAGGCCTGAGCCCGCGCCTCCACCACCGGCTGCTCACAATCGCGAATGAACTCGATGGCGGCGATCCGAAGCGGCGTCGACAGCGCGTCGACGACAAGCCGGTCGCCGGTACGCGGCTGATCCGAGAATGGAAGGGGATCGACCACGAGGTCACGGTCCTGCGCGACGGATACGAATATCAAGGCCGACGCTACAAATCCCTGTCTGCGATCGCTCATGCGATCACGGGTTCCCGGTGGAACGGTTGGAGCTTCTTTGGCCTGTCGACCTCAAGAGGCCGGCGATGAGATCGTCGGCTTCCCTCCCGCCGGGAACGCACCCGAAGCGCTGCGCGATATACGTGCGCAAATCACGGGAGGAAGGACTTGAGCAGTCCTTCAACAGCCTCGACGCCCAGGCCGAGGCCTGCGCCAACTTCATCGCCAGCCAGCGCCATGAGGGCTGGGTCGTGATGGATGAGGAATTTCGAGATCCCGGCTTCTCGGCCGGCACGCTCGATCGCCCGGCGCTTCGACGCCTCCTCAAGCGGATCGAACGCGACGAGATCGATGTGGTGGTGGTCTATAAGCTCGATCGCCTCAGCCGCTCGATCACGGATTTTGCAAAGCTGACCGACGTCTTCGCAGCCCATGATGTCGCGATCGTATCCGTCACCCAGTCGATCAACACGAGCGATGCAATGGGCAAGCTGCTCCTGAACGTCCTCATGTCGTTCGCCCAGTTCGAGCGCGAAAACACCGCGGAACGCATCCGCGACAAGGTCGCAGCCTCCAAGCGCCGCGGTCTTTGGATGGGGGGTGTCGTTCCCTACGGTTACCAGAGCAGGAAGGGAGCGCTCTCGAAGAAGCCGCACGAGGCTGCGGTGGTCGAACATCTCTTCAAGCGCTTCATCGCGCTTGGATCAGTTCAGCGCCTTTCCGATGAAACGGCTGCGAACGACGAAATCCCCACCTTTTCGAAAAGCCGTCTCCACAAGATGCTCAAGAACCCAATCTATCGGGGACAGATCCGTCACCGGGACGAACTTCACGACGGCGTTCATAAGGCCATCATCGACGAGGCGACCTGGTCGAAGGCCGCCGCAATCTTGGCCACGAACACCTATCGCAGAGCTGGCCGAACCCGTGCGAAGACGCCCGCACTCCTGAAGGGCCTGCTCTTCGGTCCGGACGGGGCACCGATGTCTCCGACCCATACAAGGAAGGGGCAGAAGTTATATCGCTATTATGTGAGCCAGACCGTCCTTCAGAAGGGTGCCGGCGCTTGCGAGATCGGCCGGGTCAGCGCCGACGAGATCGAGGCGCTCGTACTGGATCGGATCAAGCACGTACTTGCCGAACCGGAAATCATTGCGAGCGTCGAGCACGCGCTCGTCGAGGCCGGTGTCGCCAAACGCTTCGACGACCTCCCTGCATTGGTTCAGGAACTGACGCTGATCTGGGAAAATCTGATGCCCGAAGAACAGGGCCGGCTCGTGGCGCTGCTCGTCGACCGGGTGACCATCGGATCTGATCAGGTCGAGGTGGTGCTGCGGATCGATGGCATCCATCAGCTCTGCAGTCAGACTCAGCTGGCGGCCTGATCATGACGCCTCGCCCCCAAATACACACCGAGATCCAGGGCGATCGTCTCGTCGTTCGGGTCCCTGTCAGTTTTCGAAAATCCGGTGGCCGCAGGCAGATCATTGC
>NZ_JBHRSV010000028.1:489957-497679 GCF_042643335.1 Hyphobacterium vulgare | reverse complement strand
GGGAAATCTCAACCCGTTCCTCAACGCTGAAATGTCGATATCGCTGTCCCATCGCAACACCCTAGGAAGGTGTTGCACTTCGTTTGAGAACTCAGGGAATCCAGTTTCGTCCGATGCTACCAATTATCAAAGATTAGAGCGTCGCTCTCGTCGTCGCTCTGGATTCCCGCCTTCGCGGGAATGACGCTAAGAGGGTTAGGTCTTCATACAGATCGCGCCAATCGGGGTTCTTCTCCTCAATCATGCGGAGCTTCCAGGCACGATTCCATTTCTTGATCTGCTTCTCTCGCGTGATGGCGTTCTCCATCGTCTCATGTGGCTCGAACCAGACGAGACGGTGGACATTGTATTTGGAGGTAAATCGGGAACCCTGACGGTTCTTATGCTGCCACGACCGGCCGAGCAGATTGCTGGTCACGCCGATATAGAGTGTGCCGTTGCGTTGGCTCGCAAGGAAATAAACGCAGGGCTGTTTCACGCAAAGATTGTACTGGATTCCCGCCTTCGCGGGAATGACGGCGTAAGGTCGGGAGACCTGCCTACCGCGCGCGCGTGGTCAGCGAGGCCTGGCGCACCGGTGCCTCGGGCGCGTCCTCGCGGGCGAAATAGGCATCGATCGCACGCAGGACCGAGGTCATCTGTCGTGCGCGGGCCGTTTCGGACCGCATGTTCGCCAGGTCGGTCGCATTGGTCATGAAGCCCATTTCGAGCAGAACCGCCGGCACGCGGGGATCAAGCAGAACGAAGAGATTGGCTTCCCGGTGCGGGTTCTGCAGCAGTGGCCCGGCTTCGGACAGATGCTCCAGCATCACTTCGGCGAAGGCGGTCGACTGGTTGCGCTTCTCGCGAAGTTCCAGTTCGACGAGAATGTTGTTCACGTCAGCACGCGCGGTGTGCGCCGCGCCCTGACGCGCCCGCTGGCGCGCCCGGTTCTCGGCATGGTCGTTGAGCGTGTAGACCGCCGCGCCGCGCGTTGCCGGGCTCGGCGAAGAATCGGCATGGATCGACAAAAAGAGGTCGGCGCGCTGCTCGGCCATGACGCCGACGCGCTCTTCCCACGACGGATAGCTATCGCTGTTGCGGGTCATGTAGACGACATAGCGACCGGTGGCCTCCAGCTGGCGCTGAAGCTCGCGCGCCGCGGCCAGCGTCACATCGGCTTCTTCCGCGCCGCCGGCGCCAAGCGAACCCGGATCGTGCCCGCCATGACCGGAATCAAGCACGATCACGCGGCGTTCCCGCGGTGGCGGGACATAGATCGCCTCGACGCGTTCCGCGATCAGGGCATCAAGACCGCTGGTCGGAAATTCCGTCACGGCGGCAAGCTCTTCCGCCTCGGCGCGCCGAATATCGATCACCATGCGGTGATTGCCACTCTCATTCGGGTCGAGCGAGAACTGGGACACAATCACCGACGGACCGCCGAGCGCGAAAACCAGGCGCGACGTGTCCCCGGAGGCATCGAAAAAGCGGAAGGTCGAAACCAGGCCATGCCCGCGGCCCTCGCCGGTCTCGAGACCGGCTACCGACCATGCGGACGTCGGAATCTCCAGCACAAGGCGGGCGGCCGGATCGGTCAGGGTGAAGGCCTCGAAATCCATCGGCTCGCTGGTTTCGACGACAATACGCGTCGTGTCGCCATTCTCACCGAACCGGACCTGACGGATTTCGCTATCGCGCGCGTCGGCTGTGCCCGCTGTCGCCAGCAGGCCCGCGGCCAGCATCAGCGCGCTGAAAGACCGGAGCATCACCATCAAACCACCATCGCAGAAACCGCGATTCCATTCACGGCTTTTGTCGATCAATAACAGCTGTGCCTTGACGTTTGGTTGATGACCGGAGGTTTTTCGCCTGACGCGGAATCGACCGCTTCCCATGGTCAAACTTATAGGGCATGGTGCATCCCGTTCCGAGAGGCGAAGCGCTTGAGCCGCCGCCATTTTTCACGGAGCGCGCCGAGGCTGGCGGAAACGCCCGGCCGAATCGCAAATTCTCCGCCGTGTGCGCACTTATCCGCCGCCGGCGACCCGATCGCATCGGCCGGGGGATTCGGTTCCCGAACTCCGGCTTTTTGGAAGAACAATGCGCCGCACGCCCCACGACATCGCTGGACCTGAGCTGACGCTCTCCGCGTGCGTTGCGCCGCCGCGCCCCCACGGGGCGCGCGCAGGAGCCCTGATACATGCCCAAGAAAATGCTGATCGACGCGGGGCATCGCGAAGAGACCCGCGTCGTCGTGATCGAAGGATCGAAAGTCGAGGAGTTTGATTTCGAGGCCGCGGCCCGCAAACCGATCCGCGGCAACATCTATCTGGCGAAAGTGACCCGTGTGGAGCCGTCGCTCCAGGCGGCCTTCGTGGAGTATGGCGGCAACCGCCACGGCTTCCTCGCCTTCAACGAAATCCATCCCGACTATTACCAGATTCCGCACGAAGACCGCGTCGCCCTTCAAAAGGAAGAGGAAGAAGCCGCACGCGCGGACGATTCCGACGACGATGATGACAGCGACGACGAGGATTCCGGCGAAAGCCGCCGACGCCGCAATGTCATGCGGCGCTACAAGATCCAGGAAGTGATCAAGCGCCGGCAGATTCTGCTGGTGCAAGTCGCCAAGGAAGAACGCGGCAACAAGGGCGCCGCGCTGACGACCTATCTGTCGCTGGCCGGCCGGTATTGCGTGCTGATGCCGAACACGCCGCGCGGCGGCGGCATCTCGCGCAAGATCGCCAATGCGAAGGACCGCAAGCGGCTGAAGGACGTCGTCTCGGGCCTCGATCTGTCGAAGGGCATGGGCCTGATCATCCGCACCGCAGGCGCCGCGCGCACCAAGGCGGAAATCCGCCGCGACTACGATTATCTGCGTCGCCTGTGGGACAATATCCGCGAGAAGACGCTGACCTCGGTTGCGCCGGCGCTGATCTACGAGGAAGGCGATCTCGTCAAACGGGCGATCCGCGACCTGTATGACAAGGATATCGAGACCGTCCTCGTCCAGGGCGAGGAAGCCTACAAGGACGCGAAGGCCTTCATCCGCATGCTGATGCCCAGCCATGCATCGAAGGTCCAGGCCTATCGCGGCGACATCCCGCTGTTCCAGGAGCATCGCGCCGAAGGCCAGCTGGAAGCGATCTATGACAGCCAGGTCCAGCTGAAATCCGGCGGCTATCTGGTGATCCACCAGACCGAGGCGCTGGTCGCGATCGACGTCAATTCGGGCCGCTCCACGCGCGAACGCAATATCGAGGCGACCGCGCTGAAGACGAATATCGAGGCCGCCGACGAGGCTGCGCGGCAGATGCGTCTGCGTGACCTGGCCGGGCTGATCGTCATCGACTTCATCGACATGGAAGAGTCGAAGAATGTCCGCGTGATCGAAAAGCGGATGAAGGACGCGCTGAAGCGCGACCGCGCCCGTTTGCAGATGGGCAAGATCTCGCAGTTCGGCCTGATGGAGATCTCGCGCCAGAGGCGCCGGACCTCCCTGCTGGAAGGCTCGACCAAGGCCTGCCCGACCTGCAAGGGTGCGGGCTTCGTGCGCTCGACGGAATCGGCGGCGCTGGTTGCGTTGCGCGCGCTGGAAGAGGAAGGCGCGAAGGATCGCGCCGACCGGGTACGCCTGACGGTTCCGACCGAGGTGGCGCTCTACCTCCTCAACGAGAAGCGCGACAATGTGCTGGCGATCGAAGCGCGTTCGGCGATGCGGATCGTGATCGGTGCCGACCCGGACATGACGCCGCCGGAATGCAAGGTCGAGATGCTCGACGCCAAGGGAGCCGATTCACCGCGCCGGCCGGAACCGGCCGTGGTGACACCGGACCCCGAACCCGAAGACGTCTACGAGGATATTCCCGACGACGATGAAGACGAGGACGAAGCCGAGGCGAACGTCCGCGACGACACTCCGGTTCGCGACGACGCAGACGGCAATGGCAATCGCCGCCGCCGGCGCCGGCGCCGCGGTGGACGCGCCGCAAATGGCGACCGCGACCAGGCCCCGCGCCAGGACGCCGAACCTGCCAGTGACGCCGGATCCGATGAGTCCGATGACGAAGCAGACCGCGCAGCCGACGCCAGCGACCGCAGTGAAGGCGACGATGACGGTCAGCCGAAGAAGCGCCGCCGCCGCGGTCGCCGCGGTGGACGCGGCCGCCGCCGCCGGGGCCAGGGCGGCGAGCCGCAGGACGACGCCCAACAGGGCGATGCCGCGGAAGGCGATGGCGAACCGGCCGTCGCCGCTTCGGGCAGCGATGGCAGCGACGCGCTGAACGTCGTTGAACCGACGGCGGAAGACCTGCCGACGTCCGACGCCGAGCCGAGAAAGCGCACGCGTCCGTCACGCCGCAAGAAGGCCGAGACCGCAGCCGAGGCGCCCGCCGAAGCGGTCGCGGAAGAACTGCCTGCCGGCGAAGCCGAACCGGCTTCGGAACCGCCTGCGGAGGCAGACGCAAAGCCGAAGCGCAGCCGTCGCAAACCGGCTGCCAAGACCCCGAAGCCTGCGGCTGAACCGCCTGTCCCGGAGGCCGCATCCCCGACGCCGGAGGCTGAAGCCGTGACCGAAGCGGCTCCGGCCGAGGAGGCAGCAAAGCCGAAGCGGACCCGCAAGAAGGCTGTGGCCAAAGCCCCCGAGGCGGCCCCTGCTGCCGGGGACGCGCCGGCCGAACCGGACGCCCCGGCGAGCGACACCAATGCACCCGAAGCGCTCGAAGAAGCCGACAACGCGCCGAAAAAGCGCGGCTGGTGGCAGCGCGGCGGGAAGCTGTTCAGCTGATGCAGCGGGCGGCGCGGACGGCTTTCGTTCGCGCCGCCGCTGTCTTCATCGTTGTCAGCGCGTTCTGACTTGATAATCTGTGCGTTCAGCGGGGGCTGACTGAACGGAGACTTCATGCGCGCCCTCATAGCCGCCATCAGCGCCGCAGCCCTTTCGATTGCCCTGCCGGCCACGGCCGCCGCCCAGACCCTGCTCCGGGACACGGAGATCGAGGTCATGCTGCGCGCCTATACCGATCCGCTGATCGTCGCGGCCGGGCTCGATCCCAATGACGTCGACATGTATCTGATCGGCGATCCGGAAATTAACGCCTTCGTGACCGGCGGTCAGAACATTTTCGTCAATACCGGCACGATCATGGAGGCGGAAAACCCGCTTCAGCTCAAAGGCGTACTGGCGCACGAGACCGGGCATATCGCCGGCGCGCACCTGGTGCGGATGAGCGAGGCCGGACGCGGCGCCATGGTGCCGATGTTCGTGTCGATCGGTCTGGGGCTGATCGCGGCGATGGCCGGCGAAGGCGGCGCGGCGAGCGCGCTGATCGCTTCCGGGCCGCAATTCGGCGCACTCAACTTCTACACCCACACACGGGCGCAGGAATCGGCCGCCGACCAGGCCGCGCTGCAATATCTGACGGCGACCGGCCAGTCGGGCGAAGGCCTGGTCGAATTCTTCGAGCGCTTCCGCTACCAGGAAGTCTTCACCCCGGCGCGCCGCTTTCGCTATTTCCTGACCCACCCGCTGTCTTCGGAGCGGATCACCGCGCTGCGCCACGGCGTGGACCAGAGCCCGTATGCCGATGTCACGGCGACGCCCGAGGAGCAGGCGGAACTGGAGCGTATCCAGGCCAAGATCTTCGGCTTCATGGCCCCGCCGGGACAGGTCTTCGCGCGCTATCCGCAAAGCGACACCTCCCTGCCCGCGCGCTATGCCCGCGCCGTCGCCTACTATCAGGATGCGCAGCTTGACCGCGCCCGCGGCGAGATCGAGAGCCTGATCGCGGAAGAGCCGGAAAACCCCTATTTCTTTGAGCTCTACGGCCAGATGTTGTTCGAGAGCGGGCATGCCGCCGAAGCCATCGGCTATCACCAGACATCGGTCGATCTGATGCCGACGGCACCGCTGCTGCGGATCAATCTCGCCATGGCGATGATCGCGTCCGACCAGGACGGCCACCTCGAAGCCGCGCGCGATCACCTTCGCGTGGCGCTCGACATGGAGCCGGACAACGCCTTCGCCTGGTATAATCTTTCGCTGGTGCACGAGCGTATGGGCAATACCGCGCTCGCGCAGCTGGCCGTGGCGGAACAGTCCTACTACACCGGCAACCGGATGCGCGCCTTCCAGTTCGCGCAACGCGCGATGCAGGAGCTGGAGCCGGGCACGACGGCGCGATTCCGCGCCGCGGAACTGATTGCGGTGTCGCAGCCGACCGACGAGGAAATCCGCGAGATGCAGCGCCAGCGCCGCCAGCAGGAACGCCAGCGTCAGCAGCAGGGCCGGTAGGCGGCGTTCAAGGCTCGCCTTTCCCGGCGCGATCCCGTAAACCCGCCTGAACACGAGTGTATCCGAGGGGATTGATGATGACGCGCGTATTCGCGGCGCTGGCCAGCGCCCTTGCCCTTGCCGCCTGCAGCCCGGACGCGGCCGACGCCCGCCAGTCCAATGACAGCGAGTTCACCGAGGCCGAGCGCGCGGAAATCCGCGAACTCGCCCGCGACTACATTCTCGAGAATCCGGAAATCATCGAAGAGGCGCTGATCGAATTGCAGCGCCGCGCCCGCGCCCGCGAGATGGAAGCCTATGTCGCCTCGATCGAGCGCAATGCCGACGCGATCTACAACGACCCGCGCGACCCCTCGATCGGCCCCGAAGACGCCGAGATCGTCGTGGTCGAGTTCATGGACTACAAGTGCGGCTATTGCCGGATCGTCAATCGCTGGGTCGACACGATCCGCGAGCAATATGGCGACCGCGTCCGCTTCGTGTTCAAGGAGTATCCGATCCTCGGCGAGGAATCGCGCGAAGCGGCCCGCGCCGCGCTGGCCGCGCTGCGCCAGGGCGAGGAACTCTATTTCGACTTCCACAGCGCGATGATACAGGCCTCCGGCCCGCTGCCGTCCGACCGGATCGACAGTTTCGCGGCCGCCGCGGGGATCGATGTCCGCCAGATGCGCGACGACATGGAAGACCCGGCGATCGAGGCGCATCTGGAAGACGTCTACCGGCTCGGCCGCATGCTCGGCGCGGACGGCACGCCCTTCTTCATCGTCGACGGCACGCCGATCCCCGGCGCCAACATGGAAGCCCTCAACACGGCGCTGGAAGACGCGCTGGAGGGGTAGGGTCTTTCCCTTCTCCCCTTTTTGAAGGGGAGAAGGTGCCCGTCAGGGCGGATGAGGGGTTCTGCTCCGTAGTCGAAGACTGCGTGCGCCCCCTCACCCCTGGCCCCTCTCCCCCAAATGGGGGCGAGGGGAAAATGCCGGAATGACACCTATGCGTCCGGCATCCACACATTCCCGTCATTGTCGATATTCCAGTGCGGATTATGGGCGACCTCCCAGGCATGGCCGTCGGGATCGGCGAAATAGCCCGAATAGCCGCCCCATTCGGTGTCGGCGGCCGGGCGCATGATCTCGCCGCCTGCCCTCACCGCCTCGTCTAGCACGGCATCGACCGCGTCGCGCGCCGCGAAATTGATCGCCAGCGCCACGCCATCGCCGCCGGACAGGGTGCGGCCGGTCTCAGCCTCGAACGCCGTGCGGCGGTACAGGCCCAGCACGATGCCGTTGAGCTGGAAGAAGGCGATGTCGCGGCTGACGAAGCCGGCTTTCCAGCCGAGCGCCTCGTAGAAATCCTTCGACCGCGCCGGTTCGGCAACGGCGAGCGTGATGAGCGATACGCGCTGGTCCATGTCTCTCTCCCTGTGAGGTGGAGAGTAGAACATTTGCGGA